>JAZTYK010000034.1:0-11727 GCA_045636925.1 Oscillospiraceae bacterium | reverse complement strand
ATTTGGTGCGGATGAAGGGACTTGAACCCCCATGAAATTGCTTTCACATGGACCTGAACCATGCGCGTCTGCCAATTCCGCCACATCCGCAAGTGCAAGATTGATTATATCCATCTTAAGGGAAAATGTCAACCCCTTTTTTGAAAAAACTTTCGTAAAATACAAGCGAACAGAGATTGACAAATCTGCAGAAAAAATGTATACTTAATCCGTAAACAAAAGGAGGAATTACCCCATGCGTATCACCCACGAAGCAGATTATGCGGTTCGGATCGTTTACGACCTGATGAAAAGCGGCGGTACGGTTTCTGCCCGCACTTTGGCAGAGCATACCGGCGTGACCCTGCGTTTCACCCTGAAAATTCTGAATAAGCTTGGTGCCGGTGGTATTGTGTCCTCTACCAAGGGAGCGAATGGTGGTTACAAGCTTGAAATGAACCCCGGCGAACTGTCCATGGGTCACATTATCGAGTGCATTGATGGTCCCTTCGAGTTGAACCATTGCCTCAGCAGTGACTTCGATTGCACCCGTGTAGGGGACAAGAACATCTGCGCCTTCCACCATATTTTTAATGATATGACCCGTCGGCTGAAGGATGAGTTTTACTCCATCAAGATGTCCCGGTTCGTTCAAAATAAGCAATAAATAATATTTATATTGGAGGAACGTTTATGAAGAAGTTTGTTTGCAGCGTTTGCGGTTATGTCCACACTGCCGAAGAGCTGGCCGCTGATTTTACCTGCCCCGTCTGCCGTGTTCCCGCTTCCAAGTTTGTGGAGCAGAAGGGCGAGATGAAGCTGGCTGCCGAGCATGAATACGGCATCTATGCCAAGACCGTCAAGAACAATCCCGATATTTCCGAAGAAGATAAGAAGTACATTTTCGAGCAACTGATGGCTAACTTCCAGGGCGAGTGCAGCGAAGTCGGCATGTACCTGTGCATGGCTCGCATCGCACATCGCGAGGGTTATCCCGAAATCGGCCTGTACTGGGAAAAGGCCGCTTACGAGGAGGCCGAGCATGCTGCCAAGTTCGCTGAGCTGCTGGGCGAAGATCTGGAAGCCAACATGAAGGCTGACACCAAGGCAAACCTGGCCTGGCGTGTGGATTGCGAGTTCGGCGCAACTCAGGGTAAGACCGATCTGGCCATCTGCGCCAAGAAGAATGGTCTGGATGCCATCCACGACACCGTCCACGAAATGGCTCGTGACGAGGCCCGCCATGGCAAGGCACTGAAGGGTCTGCTGGAGCGTTACTTCAAATAAGAAATCGTTAGACTTTACAGAGGGAACGGAACAATCCGTTCCCTCTGTTATATTTATGAGCAAGACAATGCTTTTTTGCTGTTACCGGCATATACAAAGGCACCCGGCAGATTTTTCTGCCGGGTGCCTTTGTATATGTATTTACTTTATGCGGTCGTAATGATTCTCTTTAAAATCAGCTTTGTTGAACTGAATAATCTGGCTGGCATAGAGGCCGCTGTTGCCCGAGAGAACAAAGCATATCACACATACCAGAGCAAAGAGATAGAGATTGGCACTGCCAAACATTTCAATGCTTAGAATGACAGAAGCAATGGGCGAATTGGTGGCACAGCAGAAGAGACCGATCAGGCCTAAAGCGCCGCAAATACTGGCATCAAGCCCCAAAAATCCACCCAGCAGGCACCCGAACGTAGCGCCGACGCAGAAGGTGGGCACGATTTCGCCGCCTTTAAAGCCTGCGGCCAACGTTACGGCGGTGAAGATCATTTTTAACAGGAAGTTGTACCAGTCGGTATTTCCGGCTACAGCAGAAAGCGCCATATCCATGCCGGCACCGTTGAACCGGTGATCCCCTACGATCAACGTCAGTGTAATGATAATTGTACCGCCCAGGATAATGCGAACAAAGGGATTGGGCAGATAGCGGTGTGCAAAATGCTCCGCCTTATGAAAGAGCGCGCACATGGCGATGCCAAGAACCGCGATTGCGACAGCCAAAATCACGATTTTGCCCAAGATGATCAGATCCATGCCCAAAGAAGCTTCCAGCAGAACACCCTCTGCATGCACACCGAAGCACAGGCTTACTTGACTGGCCACAAATGCTGCAAGAAAGCAGGGAAGTAGTGCAGGGGAGAAAACCGTGCCTACGGACTCAAATTCCATACAGAACAGTGCTGCCGTAAGGGGCGTGCCAAAGAGGCCGGCAAAGACGGCAGCCATACCGCTCATTACCATAACTTTTCGTTCTTCGGTGTTCAGTTTGATAAGATTGGAAAGTAAAGATGCGGCAGAACCGCCCAGCTGCAGTGCAGCACCTTCCCGACCTGCAGAGCCACCGAAAAGATGGGTGGCCACCGAGGCTAAGAAAATGCCCGGAAACACTGCGGGAGAAACCGGATGTCCATCCAGTGTGGCATCGATGATTTCATTGGTGCCCCGGTTGTTCTGCAATTTCAGCAGCCTGTACAGAATTACGGTAAACAGGCCGCCCACCGGCAACAAAAAAATCAGCCAGTTGTTTTCAGCGCGCACATGGGTTACAAAATGCAGGGCGTGATGAAAACCTGCGCCAATCAGACCGCCCAAAAGACCCATCAGAACACCAAGAAGACCCCATTTTATGAAAGTTTTTATCAGTTCTTTGGGATGATGTAGTTTGTCTAGCCAAGCCATAGTAAATCTCTTTATCTCTTTCTATTCATTTAATTGGAAAATTAGCAAGTGTTTATAAACTGCCAGAATTATAGAAGTGTGAATCATCGAAAGGACAGAAAACGGTCGAACAATGGGAGCATATTTTACTGCCTCGCGTATGCGAATCGAACCTTGTCCGTTTGTGCTGCCGAAAAGCCCGCTGTAATCGGCGCTGGGGACTTGTACCCTCCCGGAGTCTGCCATCAGAATCCAGACTGCCAAGCAGATTGTTTCCGTACCAGTACTCGATGTGGCCACCGCCGTCAGCATAGGTGAATACCGTGGTGTGGCTTCCATCGGAATGATAGGTGGATACACACAGCGTGTCATTGGTCTGCATCTTGCTGTGGGTAAGCAGAGTTCCGTTGTCATCGTATTGATGATCTTCCCAGTAATAATTCAGCTGAGATCCTGATGCAGCGTCAAACCGCCGGATAGCGATTTTGCCGTTGCTGTGATAAGTCTCATGATAAGTACCTGCATCCGAAACGCCGTTGCCCGATTTGCCGTCTTCCGCATAGTTCCAAGCTTCCACCTTGCCGTATCGGTCAGTGATTACCCGCCTTTTGCGGTTGCCATTGGGGTAATATGTGCATTCTTCCTTGCTGCTGTCGGCATGAGTCTCGACCGTGCTCGCCGATTTGCCGCCTTCGAGATATATGCTTTTCCGTACGGTGTGGGTAGAGAGAAGCGGAAATCAAAAGAAAAGTGATTAAAAGAAGACTCAAACCCTGCTTCGTTGTTTCACCGCGATGATCGACATTATTTGTTGTACTTTATTATAATTAAATAGAAAGTCCCAGTCAACTACCTTGTGGTATGGTTAAGCTTTTCTCTGAGAAATGCAACAAAGCGGTTATCCTCTTGTGTGAATCCTGTAAAATGCAGTAGAGTGGACTCAGCTACATTTTCCTTTGGAGACAGTAGTAAAAATATATTTACTTTTGGCGCAGCTCCATTTATAATGTAAAAAAGGGCACTCTTGCCCAAGGAAACCAAAAGAGAGAAGGAATACACAATGAGCAACAAGATCAAGAAACCCTCCTGGCTGGAAGACTTTAAGACCTTTGCTGTTAAGGGCAATGCAATGGCTTTGGCAGTTGGTACTATCATCGGCGGCGCATTCTCCACCATCACCAAAAGCCTGACCAATGATCTGATCATGCCTGTCGTCAATATTTTCTTGGGCGGCGCTGATTTCAGCGAAGCCAAGTTCGCCCTGCCCCGTATGCCTTGGGTAGAGCCTACTTATGAGACCATTGTGAATGAAGCCGGCGAAGAAGTGGTTCGTGAAGTGCAGAACTACCTGACCTACGGCAACTTCATTTCCGCTGTCATCAACTTCCTGATCCTGGCTCTGGTGGTGTTCTGGATCGTCCGCATCCTGAACCGTCTGGCCGAAATGGGTAAGAAGGAAGAGGAAGAAACTCCTGCCGAGGAACCTGCACCTCCCGCACCCTCTGCCGAGGAAGTTCTGCTGTCTGAGATCCGCGATCTGCTGAAAGAAAAGAAATAAGCCATCACATACCATTGCATAAAGGAGAATCACTTTATGGATATTATGGATAAGCTGGAAGATCTGGTAGAAAAGATCAAAGGAGACAAAAAGATCGCTGCCAAGTTCAAAAAAGATCCCATCGACACCGTAGAGGATCTGCTGGGTGTAAAGCTGCCCGAAGAGCAGCTCGAAAAGCTGGTGGATGCCATCAAGAAAAAGATCAAGCTGGATGATCTGGACGATGTCATCGAGGATAAGCTGGAAGACTTGGGCAAAAAAGCTCTGGGCAGCCTCTTTGGCAAAAAGAAGTAACAATGATGCAAAGCACCGGCAGGGGGGACCCGCCGGTGCTTTTTCTCTGTTTGACACTCCGGCAACAATATATTATATTAAAGGTACAGATCAACAAACCAACTTATAAAGGGAGGACCTCTCCATGGAACAAATCATCCTTGACCGCCGGGCCCTGCACCGCATCCCGGAACTGGATAAAGATACCCCCAAGACGCTGGCTTATCTGCAGAATAGCCTTGCGCCATTAAGCTGCAAGGTGTTTTCACCGGCAAAAAGCTCGCTGTGCGCCTACTTTGACTTTGGATCTGACAGTACCATCGCGTTCCGCAGTGATACCGATGCGTTGCCGCTGATGGAAGATAATGACACAGACTATGTTTCCACCCATCCCGGCAAGATGCATGCCTGCGGTCACGACGGTCATATGGCCATTCTGCTGGAGCTGGCTCGCCGTCTGGATGCCATGAAGACTTGCAAAAATAATGTGCTGCTGGTGTTCCAGCCGGCAGAAGAAAGTGGAGGCGGCGCCAAGGACATCTGTGAGTCCGGTGTGTTTGCCGAATATAATGCCCGTGCCATCTTTGGTCTGCACGTTTGGGCCGGTATGGAAAAGGGCAGCCTGTGGAGTTGCCCCGGACCCATGATGATTCGCTCCAGCAGCATGAAGATTGATGTTTTTGGTCAGTCTGTCCACGTGTCCGAAGCTTATCTGGGCAAGGATGCCATGGCTGCCGGCATGGAGATCCACCGCCGCATTATGGCACTGGACCATCGTCTGCCCCCGGATACCAAGCGGCTCATCAAAATCGGCAAGTTCCATAGCGGTACCGTGGGTAATGCTGTGGCCGAGTATACCGAGATCCGGGGCACACTGCGTGCTTATGAGGATGATCTTTACTTCTCCCTGCGGGAGCAGATTTATGCCATCTGCGCCAATGTACAGGAAGAAACCGGATGTACCGTCAAGGTTGACATCGGCGAGGGTTATCCTGCGGTATGGAACCCCGAGGATCTGTACGAGGCTGTCGGCAAACTTGCACCCATCCGGCATATGCCCAAGCCCAGTATGGGCGCCGAGGACTTTTCTTGGTACCAGCGCTATCTGCCCGGCCTGTTTGTGTTTATGGGCATCGGCGACGCGCCTGCCGCTCACTCCACAAACTTTGATTTTGACGACAGTGCCCTGATCCATGGCGCAGACTATTTCCAGACTCTGGCAGAACAGTTTTAAACAAAACCAAGGCATAAAGAGGTCCGCTCCTTTTGTTAGGGGAGCGGACCTCTTAGCGTCACAACAACATATGGTCTCTTTGAGAAAATATACAAAAAGCGGCGTGGGTTCTCCACGCCGCTTGTCAATTCCAAAAATGCACAAATTTATTCCAAATTATGCTTGACGATTCTCAAATTTAGTGCTACAATGTAAAACTGAGAATTTATGTTGTAATTTGGGGTACTATCTCTTGAGAATTGTAGCAAAAAACGCTGCAAAAGGCAAGAGGGAAGACTTCAAAACAAACAACGAACCCACGTGTATCAAGTAATTCAGATAAAACGAAGGAAATGGAGTGAGGCAATCGATGAAAGACATCCGTTGCGGAAGAAAGATCCGTAAAAGCTTCGCCAGAGTCGATGAGATCCTGGAAATGCCCAACCTCATTGAGGTGCAGAAGAAGTCCTACCAGTGGTTCCTGGATGAAGGTCTTCGCAGTGTGTTCCAGGATGTCGGTGTAATCACCGACTACACCGGAAATCTGGAACTGAGCTTTTTGGATTTCACCCTGGAAGACACCCCCAAGTACAGTGTGACCGAGTGTAAGGAGCGCGACGCCACTTACGCCGCACCGCTGCGTGTCCGTATCCGCCTGCGCAACAAGGAGACTGAAGAGATCAAAGAGCAGGAGATCGTCATGGGAGATTTCCGGCTGATGACCGAAAGCGGCACCTTTATTATTAATGGTGCAGAGCGCGTCATCGTTTCTCAGATCGTCCGCAGCCCCGGTATGTACTACGGTATCAATACCGACCGTCCCGAAAAGAACATCTACACCACTACCGTCATCCCTTATCGTGGTGCATGGCTGGAGTATGAGACCGACATCAACGACATTTTCTATGTCCGTATCGACAAGAACCGCAAGATCCCCGTCACCAGCCTGATCCGTGCCATCGGCGTTGAGACCGATGCCGAGATCCGCGAACTCTTTGGTGAGGACGAGCGTATCCTGGCCACTCTGGACAAGGATACCGCTGCCAAGAACCGTGAAGAAGCTCTGATCGAGATCTACAAGCGTCTGCGTCCCGGCGAGCCCCCCACGGTGGATTCCGCCGAGAGCATGCTGAACAACCTGTTCTTCGATCCCAAGCGCTATGACCTGTCTGCTGTTGGCCGTTATAAGTTCAACAAGAAGATGGCTCTGTCCAAGCGTCTGGCCGGCAAGAAGCTGGCTCGTCCCGTCATTGATCCCATGACCGGTGAAGTGGTTGCCGAACCCGGCATCAAGATCACCCGCGAACTGGGCTACAAGTTCGAAAAGCTGGGCATCAACGAAGTTTGGGTTGAGGTTGAAGGCAAGGAAATCAAGGTCTTCTCCAACGGCATGGTTCACCTGCAGGACTTCGTACAGTGCGACGAGGCTGCGCTGGGTATCAAGGAGCGTGTATGCTTCGACCTGCTGCAGAAGCTGATGGAGCAGTACCAGGGCGATGAGCTGCTGGATGCCATCCGTGACAATGCACAGGATCTGGTTCCCAACCATATCACTCCTAACGATATCCTGGCTTCTATCAACTACCTGAACTGCCTGACCTACGGTATCGGCACTCAGGACGACATTGACCATCTGGGCAACCGCCGCCTGCGCAGCGTAGGCGAGCTGCTGCAGAACCAGTTCCGCATCGGCTTCAGCCGTATGGAGCGTGTCATCCGCGAGCGTATGACCATCCAGGATCTGGATTCCGTCACCCCCCAGAGCCTGATCAACATCCGTCCCGTTACCGCTGCCATCAAAGAGTTCTTTGGTTCCAGCCCCCTGAGCCAGTTCATGGATCAGACCAACCCCCTGGCCGAGCTGACCCACAAGCGTCGTATGTCCGCTCTGGGCCCCGGCGGTCTGTCCCGTGACCGTGCAAGCTTCGAAGTCCGTGACGTTCACTACAGCCACTACGGCCGTCTGTGCCCCATCGAGACTCCCGAAGGTCCCAACATCGGTCTGATCTCCTACATGGCCACCTTTGCCCGTGTCAATGACTACGGCTTCATCGAGGCTCCTTATCGCATCATCGACAAGGAGACCGGCGTTGTTACCAACGAAGTCAAGTATATGACCGCTGACGAAGAGGATCAGTACATCATCGCCCAGGCAAATGAGCCCCTGGATGAGAACGGCCGCATCAAGGCAGAGCGCGTAACCTGCCGTAAGCTGGCTGAAATCATCGAGGTCGAGCGCAACAGCGTGGATCTGATGGACGTTTCTCCCCGTATGATGGTCTCCGTTGCTACCGCAAGCATTCCCTTCCTGGAGAACGACGACGCAAACCGTGCCCTGATGGGCTCCAACATGCAGCGTCAGGCTGTTCCTCTGATGGTCACCGAAGCTCCCGTGGTTGCAACCGGTATGGAATACAAGGCTGCTGTCGACTCCGGCACTCTGCCTCTGGCACTGGGCTCCGGTACTGTTACCCGTGTGTCTGCAGATTCCGTCACCGTTCGTTACGACGAGCTGGGTGAAAAGACCCACAAGCTCATCAAGTTCATGCGTTCCAACCAGGGCACCTGTGTCAATCAGCGTCCTGTGGTCAGCGTGGGTGAACGTGTGGAAAAGGGCGATGTCATTGCTGATGGCGCCGCTACCAGCCAGGGCGAAATTGCTCTGGGCAAGAATGCTTTGATCGGCTTCATGACCTGGGAAGGTTACAACTACGAAGACGCCGTTCTGCTGAACGAGCGTCTGGTTCGTGAAGACGTTTATACCTCTATCCACATTGAGGAGTACGAGATCGAATCCCGTGACACCAAGCTGGGTCCCGAGGAGATCACCCGTGACATCCCCAACGTGGGTGAAGACGCCCTGCGCGATCTGGACGAGCGCGGTATCATCCGCATCGGTGCCGAAGTCCGCAGCGGCGACATTCTGGTGGGTAAGGTCACTCCCAAGGGCGAGACCGAACTCACTGCCGAAGAGCGCCTGCTGCGCGCCATCTTCGGTGAAAAGGCACGTGAAGTCCGTGATACCTCTCTGCGTGTACCCCACGGCGAGAGCGGTACTATCGTTGATGTCAAGGTCTTTACCCGTGCCAACGGCGACGAGCTGACCCCCGGCGTTAACATGAAGGTTTGCTGCTACATCGCCCAGAAGCGTAAGATTTCTGTGGGCGACAAGATGGCAGGCCGTCACGGTAACAAGGGTGTTGTTTCCCGTATCCTGCCTCAGGAAGATATGCCCTTCCTGCCCGATGGCCGTCCTCTGGACATCGTGCTGAACCCCCTGGGCGTTCCTTCCCGTATGAACATCGGTCAGGTTCTGGAAGTCCACCTGGGTTACGCCGCCCGTGCCCTGGGCATCGAGATCGCAACTCCTGTATTCGACGGTGCCAAGGAAGAAGATATCCGTGCCCTGCAGATCGCTGCCGGCCTCAGCCGTGATGTCATGCGCGAAGAGTGCATGGAAGACAGCATCCTGGGCAAGCGTATTTATGAAGAAGTCACCGATGCAGAGTCCGGCGAAAAGTCCCTGCGTGAACTGACCCAGGAAGAGAAGGCAAACTTCGAATACCGTGAGGGTCTGCGTCAGGAAGGCCGCCTGAAGATCGTAGACGGCAAGACCGTTCTGTACGATGGACGTACCGGCCAGCCCTTTGATAACCCCGTCACCGTGGGTTACATGTACTACCTGAAGCTGCATCATCTGGTCGACGACAAGATCCATGCACGTTCCACCGGCCCCTACAGCCTGGTTACCCAGCAGCCTTTGGGTGGTAAGGCACAGTTCGGCGGTCAGCGTTTCGGTGAGATGGAAGTTTGGGCCCTGGAGGCTTACGGCGCAGCCTACACCCTGCAGGAGATCCTTACCGTCAAGTCCGACGATATCGTGGGCCGCGTGAAGACCTACGAAGCCATCGTTAAGGGTCACAATGTACCCAAGCCCGGTGTGCCTGAGTCTTTCAAGGTTCTGGTGAAGGAACTGCAGTCTCTGGGTCTGGATATCCGTGTGCTGGATAAGAACATGGAAGAAATCAACCTGGTCATCGAGGATGATGACGACAACTTCGAAAAGATCCTGCGTGACGAGACCTACGGCGATAACAGTGCCCAGGACTTCAGAAATGCCGGCTTTGGTATCGAAGATGAAAACGGTGATGCTGTCGCCGAAGAGACCTATGACTTTGATGCCGGATATGATGATCTGGCCGAAGACAGCTATTCTGACGGCACTGCCGATATGTAAGAGAGGAGAAGAGTAATATGGCTGATATGACTTTTGAAGCAATTAAAATCGGTTTGGCTTCTCCCGACATGATGAGAGGTTGGTCTTACGGCGAAGTAAAGAAGCCCGAGACCATTAACTACCGCACCCTGAAGCCCGAGCGCGAGGGTCTGTTCTGCGAGCGCATTTTTGGACCTACCAAGGACTGGGAGTGCCACTGCGGCAAGTATAAGAAGGTCCGTTTCAAGGGCAAGATCTGTGATCGCTGCGGCGTTGAGGTTACCAAGGCCAAGGTGCGCCGTGAGCGCATGGGTCACATCGAGCTGGCCGCTCCCGTATCCCACATCTGGTACTTCAAGGGCATTCCTTCCCGTATGGGTCTGATCCTGGATATGTCCCCCCGTCTGCTGGAAAAGGTACTGTATTTCGCATCTTATATCGTCACCGAGCCCGGTGATACCCCCCTGATCAAGAAGCAGGTGCTGAGCGAGAAGGAGTACCGGGATTTCCGTGAAAAGTACGAGGATGATTTCCAGGCCGAGATGGGTGCCGAAGCTGTTAAAAAGCTGCTGGCTGAAATCGATCTGGAGGCCCTGTCCGAAGAACTGCGCGCCGAACTGAAGGACGCCAACGGACAGAAGCGTGTCCGCATCACCAAGCGTCTGGAGGTCGTCGAGGCCTTCCGTATCTCCGGTAACAAGCCCGAGTGGATGGTTCTGGACGTTGTTCCCGTCATTCCCCCCGAACTGCGCCCCATGGTGCAGCTGGACGGTGGCCGTTTTGCCACCAGTGACCTGAACGATCTGTATCGTCGTGTCATTAACCGTAATAACCGCTTAAAGCGCCTGCTGGAGCTGGGCGCTCCCGATATCATCGTTCGCAACGAGAAGCGTATGCTGCAGGAGGCAGTGGATGCCCTGATTGACAACGGCCGTCGCGGTCGTCCCGTCACCGGTCCCAACAACCGTCCCCTGAAGTCCCTGTCCGATCTGCTGAAAGGCAAGCAGGGCCGCTTCCGTCAGAACCTGCTGGGTAAGCGTGTTGACTATTCCGGCCGTAGCGTTATCGTTGTCGGTCCCGAATTGAAGATTTATCAGTGCGGTCTGCCCAAGGAAATGGCGCTGGAACTGTTCAAACCCTTCGTCATGAAGCGTCTGGTAGAGGATGGCATTGCCACCAATATCAAGAGTGCAAAGAAGATGGTAGAACGCGCCAAGACCGAGGTTTGGGATGCACTGGATGATATCATCAAGGATCATCCCGTTATGCTGAACCGTGCGCCTACGCTGCACCGTCTGGGTATTCAGGCATTTGAGCCCATCCTGGTGGAAGGCCGCGCACTGAAGCTGCATCCTCTTTGCTGTACCGCATTTAACGCTGACTTCGACGGTGACCAGATGGCTATTCACGTGCCGCTGTCCGCAGAAGCTCAGGCAGAAGCAAGAATGCTGATGCTGTCCGCTAATAACCTGCTCCGTCCTCAGGACGGCAAGCCTGTTACCGTGCCGACGCAGGATATGATCCTGGGCGCTTACTACCTGACCTATGTCCGCCTGGGCAAGGCTGAGAAGGGCGCAGAGACTGTATTCGTTACCGATGCAGGCGAAACCGGTCTGGTAGCAGAGTCCCTGGTGGATGCTGACGAGTTTGTAGCTGCAAACAAAGCTGCTGCCGCTGAGGGTAAGGCAATCGCTAAGTTCCGCCCTGTGCTGAACTACTCCAGCGTTAACGAGGCCATCGCAGCTTACGCTGATGGCAATGTGGGCCTGCACGCTCCTATCCGAGTCCGTTACGGCAAGGAAGTGGATGGCGAAATGCAGCACC
>JAZTYK010000033.1:0-16395 GCA_045636925.1 Oscillospiraceae bacterium | reverse complement strand
TATTTATCTGCAGGGTCTGACCATGGGTCTTGCCTACGTGGCACCCATCGGCCTTCAGAACCTCTTCGTCATCAACACCGCTCTGACCCAGAAACGCGGTCGTGTTTTCCTCACGGCGCTGATCGTCATCTTTTTTGACATCACCCTGGGCCTTGCCTGTTTCCTGGGCGTGGGTGCCCTGATGCAGGCGCTGCCCTGGCTGCAGAAGGTGATTCTGGCGGTGGGCAGCCTCATCGTCATCTGGATCGGAATCGGACTGCTGCGTTCCAAGGCCACCATGGACACCAGCACCAATGTGAACCTGCCCATCTGGAAGGTCATTACCTCTGCCTGCGTGGTGACGTGGTTCAACCCCCAGGCCATCATCGACGGTACCATGCTGTTGGGTGCGTCGCAGGCATCGCTGGCCGCCGCCGAGCGTCTGCCCTTTGTGCTTGGTTTTGTCAGTGCCTCCTGTCTGTGGTTCAACGGCATCACTGCTGCGATCTCCCTGTTCCGCGGCAAGATCACCGACCGTATCCTGCGGGGCATCAACATCGTCTGTGGCTGCATCATCGTGTTCTATGGTGTAAAACTGCTGCTGAGTTTCTTCCAGATGCTGTAACAGCATACATATACTGATACAGTATACACATGCTCCATACACATACGATATACATATATTATATACACATCAAAGCGTCGCCTTTTGGCGGCGCTTTTCATATTTCCATGCTGTCTGCAGAAAATAATGGAGATCCACATATCACGCAGGAAAGCAGGTGTGCATAGGATGGAACAATCCTCTTTAGACGCAGAAAGAAGACGCTGGTTATGGTTGTCCACCGCTTTGGCCGGCGGTGTCAATGGACTTTTAGGTGCCGGTGGCGGATCGGTTTTGGTTCCTTTGCTGATTCGAAAATGCGGATTTGAAGCCAAAGCCGCCATGGCGTCTTCTGTCTTTTTGATTTTTCCACTTTCAGCGGTATCGGTGGCAATCTATGGATTCCAAGGGCATTTGGATCTTCATGCTTCTCTGCCCTATCTGATTGGAGGTTGTCTGGGCGGCCTATTGGCCGGACGCCTGCTGAAAAAATGCAGCGCACTTTGGCTGCGGCGCATCTTTGGCATTCTTCTGCTGGTGGGCGGGATCCGGATGGTGCTGCAATGAGCGACTTTCTGATTCCTCTGCTGGCGGGCGCAATCACAGGTGCGCTGTCCGGTTCAGGGCTGGGAGGTGGCACACTGCTGATGCTGTACCTCACCGGCTTTGCCCACATGCCCCAACGCTTGGCGCAAAGCACCAATTTGTTGTATGCGCTTTCTGTGTCTCCGGCAGCGCTGATACAGCACTTGCGGGCAAAACGCATTCCGGTTCGCGTGCTGTGGAAGCCTGCGCTTTTGGGTGTTCTTTGCGCATTGCTGGGTGCTTTGCTGGCGGGTCTGCTGACCGGCAGTCTGTTGCGACGCATCTTTGGCAGCTTTTTATGTTTGGTGGGGTTACGAGAACTGTTTTTCCGAAAAAAATGATAAAATCCCCTCTTTCCCTATCTTTTTCTTTATGGTACAATGGCATTGTATTCTGCGGCATTTTACACCTTTATAAATAATACTATATCAGCGCCGCATAAAGAGAAAGGAAACCCACCCCATGCTGGATAACATTAAAAACTTTCTGACCGGTGAACTGGTTATCAATCTTCTGAGCACCGTGCTTTTCTTTATCATCGGTTTTTGCTGCATTAAGGTGATTGTCAAACTTCTCAGCAAGTTCTTTGCCCGGAACGATGCGCTGGATCCCAGTGTCGAGCATATGTTGCTGACCATCGCGCGCGTCGCACTGACCTTTGTTCTCATTCTGGGCTGTGCAGATCATCTGGGCTTCTCTACCACCTCTGTCATCACCCTGGCCGGTTCTTTGGGCTTAGCCTTCAGCCTGGCCATGCAGAACAGCCTTGCCAACGTGGCCGGCGGCATCTTTATTCTGACCTCCAAGCCCTTTGTCACCGGTGATTATATTGAAAGCGGTGATATCTCCGGCACGGTAGCCAACATCGGCTTTATCCACACCCAGATCAACACCGTAAACAACCAGCACATTTATGTGCCCAACGGCACCATCTCCTCTGCCAACATCATCAATTACAGCCGCGAACCCCGCCGCCGTGTGGACTTAAGCATCCCTGTGCCATATGACTGCAGCCTGGAAAAGGCCAAGAAAGTCATTACCGACGCTGTGCTTAAGGAAACCCGCATCGAGGCCGATCCCTTTATCCGCACCTGGAATCTGAATGCCCACTCCGTAGAGATCATGGTGCGTGCCTGGTGCGATTCCGGTGATTACTGGGAGGTCCGCAGCAATCTGCTGGAGCTGATCAAGTTTGCCCTGGACCAGAGCGGCATTGCCATTCCCTTTAACCAGCTGGACGTGCATCTTTACAACAAATAACCGACCCCTTCCCCATCCCTTACGAAAGGAGCCTTCCCATGCATTATTACTCCATCAAAGAAATGAATGATGCTTCGGTCAATGCCGCTGCGTTTATCGCAAAGTGCGATGCTGAATATGATGCCATGATCGAGGCCGCCGCAGAAACCATTTTGGCCGCCGGCGAAGAAAAGCCTCTGGTGCTACTGTCCGGCGGTTCCGGCTGCGGCAAGACCACCACGGCACACCGGATCGAGCATTATCTGGATACCCACGGTCATGAGACCCATGTGCTGAGCATGGATAATTACTATTATCGCCCTGCCGACAAGTCCTACCCCATGGATGAAGAGGGAAAAATTGATTTGGAATCCCCTCTGTTGCTGGATGCCGACCTGCTCAGCGACCATTTGCAAAAGATCATCAACTGCGAGCCCATCGAAATGCCCACCTTTGACTTTGTCAATGAGCGTCGCGGCGATGTGACTATCCCCTTCCACCGGAAGCCCGGCGAGCGGGTCATTATGGAAGGCATTCATGCCCTGAATCCCGATGTAGTGGGTGCCGCCCATGGTATGTCCACCAAAATCTACATCAGCGTCCGCACCCGTGTGCAGGACAGCGCCGGGTATGTGCTGCATCCCTCCCGCATCCGTGTGATGCGCCGTCTTCTCCGTGACAAGCGCCACCGCGGTCAAAGCTTTACCGATACCATTGACCGCCTGCGCAGCGTCAACCGCGGCGAACGTCTGTACATCCTGCCCAACAAGCATTATGCCGATATTCAGATGGACACCTTTGTGCCCTATGAACTTGCGGTATACCGCAATGATGTTCTGGCCGGCATGGCCGAAGTCGACCGCACCTTTGCCGAAGACTGCGATGTGGAGGATATCGTCCCCATGCTGCGGCAGATTTCCCCCATTGACCCCGCACTGGTACCCAAACATGCACTCATTCAAGAGTTTATAGGAGAGGAATAAGTATGGAACAGCGCAAATTAGACTATGCCCGTCTCACTACCGAAGGCCGCAACCCTCGCTCGATGCACATCGACACCATGTCCACCGAGGACATGATGCGGTGCATCAACGAAGAGGACAAGCTGGTTCCTCTGGCTGTTGAAAAAGAAGTTCCCAATATCGCCAAAGCCGTTGATGCCATCACCGAGGCATTTAATAAGGGTGGACGTTTGATCTACACCGGCTGCGGCACTTCCGGCCGTCTGGGCGTGCTGGATGCTTCTGAGTGTCCCCCTACCTACGGCACTGACCCCAACCTGGTTGTTGGTGTCATCGCCGGCGGCGATTATGCCCTGCGCCATGCCATCGAAGGCGCTGAGGATAGCTTTGAAGCCGGACAGGCTGCCATGGAAGAACTGCAGGTCTGCGACAAAGACGTGGTGGTTGGCATTTCTGCTGCCGGCGGTGCAGCTTATGTCATCGGCACGTTGGACTATGCCCGCAAGCAGGGTGCAGTCACCGTATCCCTCACCTGCAACGCAGGTGCCAAGCTGGATGCCTACGGCGACATTTGCATCACCCCCATCGTGGGACCCGAAGTGGTCACCGGCTCTACCCGTATGAAATCCGGCACCGCTACCAAGCTGGTGCTGAACATGCTGACCACCGGTGTGATGATCAAGACCGGCAAGGTCTATGAAAATCTGATGGTACATATGCGTCCCACCAATGCGAAGCTGCGGGCTCGTGCCATCCGCATGATTGGCCAGCTCACCGGCCGTGATGAAGAAGCCTGCACCCGTGCACTGGATGCCTGCGAGGGCAATATTCGCGCCGCAGCAGACCTGCTGAAAGGGGAAGATGCGTAATGAAGCTGATTGGCATTGACTTTGGCGGTACAAGCTGTCGCCTGGCCCTTTGCAATCCCGACGGCACTGTGGTATCCAGCTACCATGGCAAAGGCTGCAACCCCAACATGGTAGGCCTTAGTACCTTTCAGTCTCTGCTGAAAGAAGGTCTCGGACAGCTTTTGGCAAAGCATGGCGGTTTTGATGCTGCCATCGAGTGCCTGTGCCTCACCGCTGCCGGCATTACTACCGGCGACCATATTCCCAAGACCGAGCTGTTCCTGCAGCAGCTGCTGCCGAACTGCAAAAAGCTGTACCTGTGCAGCGACACCATGTCTCCCCTGCAGGCCGCACTGAGCAATGCCGACGGCGGCGTGCTGATTGCCGGCACCGGTGTGGTTGGTCTCTTCCGCAAAGGCGGCAAGATGAATCAGCTGGGCGGATGGGGCTATCTGCTGGATGCCGGTGGATCCGGCTTCCACCTGGGTCGCGACGGCTGGACCGCTGTTTTGGAGGATTATTACGGCATCGGTCCCAAAACCATGCTGACTGAAAAGTATATCGAACGTCTGGGCGAGGATCCCCACTCTGCCATCCGCCAGTTGTACGCCAACGTGAACCTGGCTCCCAGCTTTGCACCGGTGGTACTGGAATGTGCCCAGGCCGGTGATGCTGTGGCGCTGGAGATCCTGCGGCACAATGCCGGATGCCTGGCACATTTGGCCGATCATATGGCCATGCGCTTGGGTAACGATGCCAAGCTTGCACCCGCCGGTGGTCTGCTGACCGGTCAGCCGGTGTATTTTGAACTGATGAAGTCCATGATGACCCAGCCGGTCACTTGGGTAAACAATGGTGTACCTGCCGTTTGCGGCGCTGCCATGCTGGCTGCCCGCGAGGCCGGTCTGCCCGAGAATCCCGAGTTCCGCTATAATTATCTTGCCAGCTGCTGATTTCTGCCCGGGCGACCCCTTGATCCGGGTCGCCCGATTTCTATGCAAAGGAGCGTTCCTATGCCCCTGATGAAAAATCAACTGCATACCGCTGTCATCGAAGGCTACACCGCACAAGGCGCCGGTGTCACCCATATTGATGGCATGGCGGTCTTTGTCCCCGGCACCGCCCGGGGCGATTTGTGCCGCATTCGCTTAGTCAAGGTGCTGAAGAATTATGGCTTCGGCCGGTTGGAAGAGGTGCTTTCTCCTTCTGTCCATCGAATTCCTGCCGACTGCCCGGCCTTCCCCAAATGCGGCGGCTGCGATTTTCGCCATATCACCTATGAAGAAGAACTATGGCAAAAGCAGCGTCGGGTATGGGATGCCATGAAGCGCATCGGTGGTTTTGACCTGCCCGAGCCGGACATCACCGGCTCACCTGAACAAAGCGGCTACCGCAACAAGGCACAGTTCCCTGTTGGCATGATCGACGGCAAACTTACCTGGGGCTTTTACCGCAGCCGAAGCCATGATCTGATTCCGCTGGAAACCTGTGACATTCAGGATACCCGCGCCTGTACTGCAGCCAAAGCTGTCTGCGACTGGGCATGGGAGCATGGCGTACAGCCCTATGACGAAACCATCGGCAAAGGCCTGCTTCGGCACATCTATGCACGCACCGGCAAGGCCGGCCTGCATCTGGCACTGGTGGTGACCAAGGATGCCATCCCCGCTACCGATGATCTGCTGTCCCGCCTCCGCGCCGCCTGCCCCGACCTGTGCGGTTTGGTGCTGAACATCAATACCCGTCGGGATAACGTAATTTTAGGCGACACCTGCCGTACCCTTTGGGGCGAAGATCGACTGGAAGACGACCTGATGGGCGCTTCCTTCCGCCTGTCCCCTCTGTCTTTCTATCAAGTGAACCATGCCCAGACCCAGCAACTGTATGCTTATGCTGTAAACAAAGCAGATTTGGGCGAAAACACCGTGGCATTGGATCTGTACTGCGGCATTGGTACCATTACCCTGGCCCTGGCCCGACAGTGCAAGACGGTCATCGGCGCCGAGATCGTGCCCGCCGCCATTGAAGATGCAAAAGTCAACGCCGCCCGCAACGGCATTGAAAACACCCGGTTCTTCTGCGGCGATGCAGGACAGACCGCCGAGCACCTTGCAGCGCAAGGCTTTGCGCCCGATGTGATCGTCTGCGACCCGCCCCGCAAAGGCATGGACGAAACCGCCATTGCCGCCATTCTCAAGATGAATCCCAAGCGCATCGTGTATGTATCCTGCGAGTGCGAGACCCTTGCCCGGGATGCCAAGCTGTTGGCTGCCGGTGGCTACAAGCTTACCGATGTGCACGCGTTTGACATGTTCCCCCGCACGGCGAATATTGAAACCATCGCCACCCTGGATCGGGCATAATCTTATCCCCCAAAAAGGAGACCTCTATGGAACAAATCGACCGCATCTGCGAAATGGAAACGATCTTTCAGGAGGCCTCTGCCTCCCTTGCCCGGCTGTCCGGCGCGTTGGAGGACTACGACGCCCTACAGCCGCAGTTCAAGAAACTGATCGCCTACTACGATTCCCCCGACTGGCGCGCCGATTATGCCGATGACGAGGCCGGACGCCTCCCTCAGGATCTGCCCCGCGGCGTCCTCAGCGAAGACGGGGTTTGGAATTTGCTGACAGAGCAAAGGCGGCTTCTTGCGCAGATGGCTGACCTTTTTCAAAAATGATCAGCGAATCGTCAATTTCCGTCTTTTTCCCACCCAATACCCCTTGCAATTCTATCGCACTTATGTTATACTGCTTAATCGGTATGAAAAACTGAACAGACCCATTATCCAGAGTTGCGGTAGAGAGTTAGCTCAATGACCGCACGCCAACCTGACCGTAAGCCAAGGTGGTTCCGCTAACATCGATAAGGAGTGTCGGATTAAAAACGCCAAAGACTCCTTTTCGGGAGTCTTTTTCTTTTCTTTCATCCGCTAAATCTATGAAAGAGGTGCTATCATGTACAACAAAAAACTGTTTACTTCCGAAAGCGTTACCGAAGGTCATCCCGACAAAGTTTGTGACCAGATTTCTGACGGCGTGCTGGACGCCATTCTGACTCAAGATCCCAATGCCCACGTGGCTTGTGAGACCTGCGCCACCACCGGTATGGTAATGGTCATGGGCGAAATCTCCACCACTGCCCGTGTGGATGTCCCCTCCATTGTCCGCGAAACCGTCAAGAAGATCGGCTATGACGGCTCCGGCAACAGCTTTGACTACAAGACCTGCGCTGTACTTACCGCTATCGACGAGCAGAGCCCCGACATCGCCATGGGTGTTAACAACGCTGTGGAAAACCGCGAAGGCGGCCGCGATGCTTACGACCTGATCGGTGCCGGTGACCAGGGCATGATGTTCGGCTTCGCCTGCAACGAAACCAAGGAACTGATGCCCGCTCCCATCACCTTTGCCCACGAGCTGACCCGCAAGCTCACCGAGGTGCGCAAGAACGGCACTGTGCCTTTCTTCCTGCCCGACGGTAAGAGCCAGGTGACCATCGAGTACGACGAGAACGGCAAGCCTGCCCGCATCGGCACTGTGGTTATCTCTACCCAGCATCTGGAAAGCGCTTCTCTGGAGCAGGTGCGCGAGGCCGTCATCGAAGAAGTCATCAAGACTTCTCTGCCCAAGCGTCTGCTGGACGAGCAGACCAAGTTCTATGTAAACCCCACCGGCCGTTTCGTTATTGGCGGTCCTCAGGGCGACAGTGGTCTCACTGGCCGTAAGATCATCGTCGACACCTACGGCGGCTATGCCCGTCACGGTGGCGGTGCTTTCTCCGGTAAGGATCCCACCAAGGTAGACCGTACCGGCGCTTACATGGCACGTTACATCGCCAAGAATATCGTTGCCGCCGGTCTGGCCGACCGCTGCGAGCTGCAGCTGGCCTATGCCATCGGCGTTGCACAGCCCGTGTCCGTGCTGGTTGACAGCTTCGGCACCGGCAAGTTTGATGACGAAAAGCTGGCAAAGGCTGTCATCGAGCTGTTCGACATGCGTCCTGCTGCCATGATTGAAAATCTGGGCCTGCGCGCCCCCATCTACCAGCAGACCGCTGCTTACGGTCACATGGGCCGTCCCGATCTGGATCTGCCCTGGGAGCGTCTGGACAAGGTGGATGCACTGAAGGAAATTCTCTGCTAACAATACGCAACAAAAGGGCAGCGGCACACGCTCTGCCCTTTTGCCATAGATTTTTTAGGCACAGTTACATTTTAGGAGGTTTGCAATATGAAGATCTTTGACCTGCATTGTGATACGCTGATGGAATGCTACCTGAGCAATCGCAAACTGCGCGAAAGCATCGGCCACATCGACCTGAATAAGATGAAGGACGGTCATGCTCTGGCTCAGATGTTCGCCATCTTTATTCCCACCAATGATTCCGCCAAGCGTCACGGTGCTACCCAGGCTCCCTATGACTACTTTAACTCTGTCGCTGACCTGTTCTACAAGGAAATGGCCGCTAACGCGGATCTGATCGCTCCCGCCCGCAGTGTGGCTGACATTCTGGCCAACCAGGCCGCCGGCAAGATGAGCGGCGTGCTGACCATTGAAGACGGTGTTGCGCTGGATGGTAAGATCGAACGCGTGGATGAGTTCTATCAGAAGGGCGTCCGTATGATCGGTCTGACCTGGAACTACGAAAACTGCATCGGCTTCCCCTGCAAGGATGATCCCCAGGAGCATATGCTGGGTCTGAAGCCCTTTGGTATTGAGGCCGTTCAGCGTATGAACGAGCTGGGCATCATCATCGACACCTCTCACCTGTCCGAGGGCGGTTTTTGGGATGTGATCAAGCACAGCAACAAGCCCTTTATGGCTTCTCACTCCTGCGCCCGCGCTCTGCGCAACCATCGCCGCAACCTGACCGACGAGCAGCTGCGTGCACTGGCTGAAAAGGGCGGCATCTGCGGTGTCAACTTCTACAGCGCCTTCCTGCATGGTGATGGCGAGCTGACCAAGATCGACGACATCGTCCGTCACATGGTCTACATCGCTGACAAGGCCGGTATCGAAACCGTTGCCATGGGCTCTGACTTTGACGGCATCGACAACCCCCTGGAGATGAAGAACTATGCTGGCATGCCTCTTCTGGTGGATGCTATGAGCAAGCACTTCTCCGACGATCAGATCGACAAGATCTGCAGCGGCAATGCTCTGCGCATCATGAAGGACTGCATCGGCTAATCCAAACAAACATAAAAGACCGAAGGCTTTCGCCTTCGGTCTTTTCTTATGTCAGTATTGTGAAATCAGGGATTGTAGGGCTGGCCGTGGATAAAGTTCTTCAGTGCTTCGTGGCACTTCTCCAGATCGGGTACCAACACTGCCTTTTTCTCAATCGTCTGAGACTTGTATGCGCCCTTGAAGGGAACAGAGAATCCGTTGATGGTGCTGGTGCCGGCGGTCAACACCTTGGTGGCATAGCTGATAATCTTGCTGTCGCTCATATCGGTGGATACCATAGGCAGCACAACACTCAGCATGCCGGGAATCTCGCTGATGGAAATATCCTTATAGGCCTGGAAAATGGCGTTCATCACAGTACGCTGACGGTTGGTGCGAGCAAAGTCAGAGTCAATCTGGCGAATACGGGAATATTCCAGTGCCCATCTGCCGTTCAGGGTATTCTTACCCTCTACCATAGAAGCACCCATGTTGTTCAAGTAGGTAACTTCTTTGGCTGTCAGGCTGATTTCAACACCGCCCAGAGCATCGATCAATTTTTCAAACTTGGTAAAGTTGATTACTACAACGCCATCTACCGTGATACCAAAGTTCAACTCCAGCACCTGCTTCAGCAGCTTGGTGCCGCCAAAGGCATAAGATGCGTTGATACGGTTGTCTTTATAACCGGGAATCTGCACATAGGTGTCGCGCTGGAAGGAGGTCAGCGACAACGCGCCAGTCTTTTCATCCAACGTAGCCAGCATGATTACGTCAGATCGACCGCGGCTTCCGTCTTTCCAAACGTCTGCGCCAATCAGCAGGATCTTAATAACACCCTCGCTGTTGATCTTAGGAATCGTAGGCCAATTGATAACAGTCTGAGTAGGTTGGCTGCTGCCGGAGCCATCCGTAGATCCACTGCCGCTGCCGTCAGTCGTGCCGCTGCCATCGGTAGAGCCACTGCCACTACCGTCAGTCGTGCCGCTGCCATCGGTCGTGCCATCACCATCCGTATCATCATCATCAAACTTGTCCTGATCGTCCGGATCAACAAATTCGATTTTATCTTCGTCAATGCGATCAATGGCACCCAGCGTGTTTTCATATACAAACCAAACACCCAAAACCAAAACCACGAGGACGGTGCACAGCGCAATCAGCGCTTTTTGCTTCCGTTTCATTTTTTTCTTGGGGGTTTCGGGGTTATCTGCGCTGTACTTTCCTTTTTGATTATTACCCATACTTCGCCTCACAATTTTATTTTTCTGTCTGTTTTTATCTGTCTGCGATATACAACTTATCTTATGTAGTTTACATCAAACCACTCATAAAGTCAACCATACCGCCATCCAAACTGTGATTTTACACCCTTTTACCATTTTAGACGCTTCTGTTTTTCAAAAGTTCCGCCTTTTTCTTTGAATTCTTTGTATTTTATTATTTTTCTATTGCCCTATCTTTCCGTTGCGGGTATGATAATGATAAGAAAATCTCCCGAAAGGCGGTGCTATGATGCCTGCTTACCGTGCTGACCATGGCTTGGCGCAGCTTTTACAATTTGAACATGTTGCCTGGTTTGATTCTGGCAAAGTTCGCATTCTGGATCGCAGGGTCTATCCTACTGAAATTCGCTATGCGGTCTGTACCAGCCATACCGAAGTTGCCCAGGCCATTGCTGATATGGTGACGCAAAGTGCCGGTCCTTATTATGCCGCTGCCCACGGCATGACCCTTGCCGCGTGGGAGTGTCGCAATAGCGCCGACCCCATGTCCTATTTGCGCCGCGCAGCCTACACGCTGTCTCACGCCCGCCCCACCACGGCCGTTCGAATGGAGGCTATTACCAGCGTGGCATTACAAACCGCTGAAGCCGCGCTGGCTGCCGGAAAACCTCTGGTGCCCGCTATGGAAGCCTTTGCACTGGAACTGATGGAGCGTCGCTACCGCAACATTGCCAAGTGCGCCGCTTTCTTGGTGGATCAAATGCCCCAAAAGTGCACCCTTCTGACGCAATGCTTTGCTGAAACGGTGGTGGGTCTTTTTATCCGCGAAGCCCAAAGCCGAGGCATTGACCTACAGATGATTTGTCCCGAGACCCGCCCCTTCCTGCAGGGTGCGCGCCTCACCGCCTCGGTAGCGCAGCAGCAGGGTTGCCCGGTGTGGGTCATCAGTGACAATATGCCCGGTCTTTTGCTGTGTGAGGGTAAAATCGATTTGTTCACTTCTGCCGCCGATGCAATTTGCATGGATGGAACGGTGATCAACAAAGTAGGCACCTATCAAATCGCCCTTTGTGCCAAGGAAGCCGGTGTGCCTTATTTTGTCACCGGTGCGCCCGACCGCAAGCACAAGTCTGGAAAAGATGTTCCCATCGAACAGCGGGACGGCAATGCCTTGCTGGAGTTCCGCGGTATTCCCACCACCCTGCCGGGCGTGCAGGGGCTGTACCCTGCTTTTGACCGCACACCGGGGCACCTTGTCACCGGTGTGGTCACCGACCGCGGCGTTTTCTCCCCCCACTGTCTAAGCGATTATTTTACCGATACTGACGATGATTTCCCCGGCGCGTAAGCGTAAAACCGCCAAATCGGCCCGCAATCCTGCATGCAACCGGAGTGATGACATGAACAAACAAATTGCCGCACTTGCAATAGACTTTACCGGGCCGCAACAGAACACATTCCAAGCATGAATGCGATTGTGCTTCCGGGGGAAATGCACCTGCGCTATTTATTTCGTTGCTCATCTGCAAGTTATTATCGTGTGATCAACGGCTTAAAAGACGAAGGAATTTTTATTCCACAATTTTATTCGGAATGAGGGTTGCAACTTCTTTCTCAAACAAACCATATGATCCCCGTTCTCAAAACTTGCTCACATAAAAAGATCCCCTCGGGTAAAACCGAGGGGATCTTTTTATAAAGCTTTTTCCAAGCACACCAGATTGACACCCGGAATCCCATTAAAGACGCAAGGCACAGTGCCCGCCTCACGGTATCCCAAACCTTGATACAATCTTCTGGCCTTGACATTTCTCTCATTGGTATCGATTCGCAGGCAGGTGCAGCCATGCTGCCGTGCATAATCCTCATAAAAAGCCGCAAATCCCTTGCCGCAGCCGCGTCCCGCTGCGCCAGGTGATACCACCAGCGTATGCAGCACCATGACCTGTTCATCGGTGGCCGCATGCAGCCAGTTTACCTTGTAATACTCCGGCTGCTGCACTTGATTGATCCGTCCGCAGGCCACTACTTTGCCCGCCAGCTCCAGCACGAAGCATTCGCCAGCGGCCACCGCTGCCTCTGCCGTGGCTTTGGTGGGATATACACCCCGGATCCAGCCACTGGTTACCCGGCCGGCTTCTTCTTCATCATGAATTTCTTCATAAATCTCAGCAATGGCAGGGATATCCTCTGCCGTTGCTTTACGAATCTGCATTTCTTTCTGATTCATTACTGACCTTCCACCATGATACGGATGATCTCTTGATCGGTGCCTACCATGCCGTTTCGAGCCAGACTGCCCACATTGCGAATGGTTGCCTCCACATCATCCTGCAGAATGCCATCGCCGCCGCGGAAGTTATTGCCCTGCTTGTACATCTCATAACCCAGCAGGCCGGAGTCCACACTGGATGCGATCTTGGCTGCGCAAGAAGCCTTTGCACCGTCGCAAATCAAGCCGCTGTCAATGGCAATGGCGTTGATCAAGGTCTGTGCTACCGCTTCATAAGTACCACTATCCAGATATGCGATGGCACAACCTGCTGCAACGCCGGCGCTGACCGCACCGCAATAAGCAGACAATGTACCAATACCGGTCTTGATATGGATAGCCACCAGATTAGACACCAGCAGTGCACGATAGATATCCTCTTGGCTGTGACCGCTCTCGCGTCCAAATACCACCACGGGAACGGAAACCGTAATGCCCTGATTGCCGCTGCCGCTGTTGATGTACACCGGCATTTCACAGCCATTCATGCGGGCATCGGATCCTGCCGCCGCCCAGGCACGCACCTTGGTACGGATGTCCTGCCCACCCATCAGCATGACACGGCCAATGTTGGCGCCGTATCTGCCCTTAAGCCCTTCTTCTGCGATAGCCATATTACTGGATATTTGCTTATCCAGCAGATCCTGCACCTCACGCAGATCACAGGTGTTGGCAAACTCCACGATGCCCCGCAGGGACAAAATGCTGCGATCGGTCTTTTTTGCTGCCGGCGCTGCCGTATCCACCGGTTCATTGACCAAATAGGTGTCATCCTTCATAACGGTGACTAAATTGGTGTGACGATCTACAATGCGCACCTTTGCGCGATGACCTTCGCCTTCCATGGTAATGATAATATCAAACACTTTGCCGGTTGCGGCGTGTGCCACCTGAATGCTTGCTGTTTTCAGATATGCGCCAATCTCCTGCACCTGGGCGGGAGATACTTCAGAGATGACCTCCAGCTCTTTCTCAGCCTTGCCGGCAACAATGCCGGCTGCTGTGGCAGCCTCAATGCCGTACAAACCGCCGGTATGAGGCACGATGACGCTTTTTACATTTTTGATGATATTGCCGCTGACCTCTACCAAGGTTTTTTCAGGCATGCAGCCCAGCACTTCACGGGCTTTTGCTGCAGCGTAAGCAACCGCAATGGGCTCGGTGCAACCCATGGCAGGAACCAGTTCTTCATTCAAAATCTGTACATACTGCTTACAACAAGCACAATCCATAAGATCAACCCTTTCAACTTCTCTTATTTGGTCTGTTCCTTTTTCTGATTGGCTGCGCTGCCAAAGGGATCCAGGCCTCCCAGGCCTTCCATATTCATCATACTCTCCAGCACATTAACATCTGTAGAAACATCCATCGCTTCGCTGTCAAACAAAGCATCCAGTTGCTTTTCAAATCCGGCAACCAGTTTATCCATAATTTGTTCTACGTCTTCCATAGCTCCCCGAATATTGGACCCGGACACATTCTGCCGCTCCATGCGAGCATAGGCTTCCAGAATATTGATGGTCTTGGGAAGATAATGGTTTTTAAACTGCCGTGTCTTGTGCTCTTTTTCGGGGTTTTCCTCTACATAAGCAAAAATCTGATGGGTCAACTGTGCCAGCCGCTGGATTCGCTGCGATACATAAGCATCCTGTATCCGGTCGTCCAGCTGACGGATCGTCTGTTCTTCCGGATACACCTTGCGCCCCTTGGAATCTCTGGTAGCACGGGGTGTTTTCGGCTTTTCTTCCTGTACCGGGGCTTGCTCGCCGGGATAGGTAAAGACTCTGCGCCCCATATCCAGATAAGCACCGGGGAAGAATCCCTGCCCCAACATCCACTCCAGATCTTTGCAAACCGTTTTAAAATTACCGGGAGATGCTGCATCAATTTCGTCCAGCGATACCGTGCGGCGCCTGCCAATCATCGCCAGATGATTGCGGCAGCGAGCATTTCGCTTACGCTTGTTTGTGCCGGTTACCAACATAGCCAGACCGGGCAAGCCAAGGGTAAAGCCCATGGCAACCATGCCCATCAATCCCTCCAGAAGCCTGTCATAAGTCAGGCTCGAAAGGAGATTCATGGTCCCTCCAAAACAGGCCAATGCAAGCAAAACTCCACCGGCGATCTGCAACCCCTTGCCTTTTTTCGGGTTCAACAGCTTCAACAGGACTTGATTTGCCTGGCTTTCATAATAAATCGTGCCGGCTTCTGTCTGCTTTCGGGCATTTGCAGTGCCGGGGACAGTGGCACTTTTCTTACCAGTGCTGCGGTAACTGCTGCCTTGCCATTGGGTGGTGCCATCAGACTTCTTTTCATTGACCGGACGTGCCTTTACATCCTGGAACGGAAAATCTTCCATAAGGGTAGTATCCCAAAAGCCTTTTTGCTCTTTCAGGATGCGTTCCTTTTTTATCTCTTCTTCCGCCTGCTCACCCAAAATTTTCAGCACGATCATGGCGACACCGATCGGCCAAGCACCAAAGATAAAGGTAACGGCGATCCAGCCCCATTTAATTTTTGCCATCTTTGCTAATTTCTGCTGATCCAATCTGTGCACCTCCTGTGCCACATTTTATGTGATAGGTATCAGACCCACAGTCCCTGCACCGTCATATGCTGGAACTTCAGTCCATCGATTTCTTGCAGTTTACCCACTTCTTCAAAACCCATTGCTTTAAAGAAGGGAACCGAATAGGGAGATGCGTTGACGCTGATACGATCCATATCCAGCGCGATTTCTTTGGTATCCATGACAGCTTTTTTCAGCAAGCTGGTACCAATGCCAAGGCGATGATACTGGGCATCTACATACAGCAGCTCTACCTGTCGCATTTCACGGATGGCGCAAACACCCACCATGAAATCATCTTCAAACGCACCCCAAAAACGAATGGTGCCGTCGCCATACTGCTGAATCATATATTCCTGGTCAATCGAAGACCAAAACTCGTCAATGGTTTCCTCGCTGCATCCCTCTGCCTGAAAATCAGAGAAACCTTCCCAGACCAACGCCAGTGCTTCTTCCATCTCACATCCGGACAGCAGGCGGATCACGCGGCTGATCTGTTCATTCTGATTCTTCTCATTCATATGCAAAGCTTCCTTTCGCAAAGCCAGATTTCCTGTATCTCTTATAAATCTTCGTACTAAAATATTATATCATAACTCCCGGCAATTGAAAAGATATGTCTCCCCAATGTTTACAGAAAGAAATAACAAAAAAGACTTGCCGAAGCAAGTCTTTTTTGTGTAGGCGTCAACCTATCTTCCCAGGCCGTCGCCAGCCAAGTATTGTCGGCACCTGTGAGCTTAACTACCGTGTTCGAGATGGGAACGGGTGGACCCTCACCGTAATCAACACCTACTAAATTGTTTACCAGCACATTGAAAACTGAAAGAGATAAGACATTGAAAAGGAACTTCGTTGAGGTTGCCTATAATCTGATATAGGTCAAGCCCTCGGCCTATTAGTATCAGTCGACTAAATACATTGCTGCACGTACATCTCT
>JAZTYK010000032.1:0-99849 GCA_045636925.1 Oscillospiraceae bacterium | reverse complement strand
GATGAAGCTGCCTGTTGCAACAAGACGGCAGATAACCTCTAAGCCGTGACCAAACACTGTGCCGGGGAGAACTTCCATGGTAACATCATCGATGTTTGCATCTACAAAGTGTGTTTTGATGCCTGCTTTGTGGAGAAGATCGAAATAATATACAGATGTGCGGAGATTGGCTTTGCCTATGCCTTCGATTGTAAGGCCAACACTGTTTTCGCCGGGATCAAATACACCGTCTTTGCCGGTGCAATCGTCTTTGAACTTCAGCAGTACGTTGCCGTTTTCCAGTTCGTAAACATCCTTGGTCTTACCCTGATATAATTTTTTCATAACCATCATCCTCCATATATTTTATACTGTGTGAATGGCATTTCCAACATATGCATTTTACTACAATTCACATAAAAAATAAAGGACTATTTTTGCAAAAAAAGAAGAAATCCACAATTTTGTGCAGGTTTACTGCGCAAGACCCTGATTAAAAGTCAAATACGAGACGATTTTGCCTCATTGCACAAAAACGAATCGGGGCAGGGAAAAGCAAAAGGCTTCTAAACCGCCCAAAAGAAAACAGCCGTGCCGGGGCAAGGCGGTTTTATTATTACATTATAATTTTTCGCTGCCACCGACCGCGGATAAAGAAGAAGGTGGTCAAAATAGCACCCATGCACCAGGAAACCAACAGCGATACCGGGATACACTCAAACAGGCCTACCGGATTCTCAGGGCTTCTGGTGAGGAAAGAAATGGCATATGCCAGAGGAACGCGAATCAGCACGGTGGTACACATAGAGACCCACATGGGAGTAACCGTATCACCGGCACCGCGCATAACGCCGGAAAGGGACTGCGTTACCGCCATGGCAATGTAGCCAACAGCCAGAATGCGCATGACATATACGCTCAGCTGCACCAGTTCGGTGGTATCGGTAAAAATGCCCATCAGATATTTGCCGAACAGCAGAATGACACCGGTGATTGCGGCAGAACAGCCCACGGCAATCAGCGTGCCCTGCTTGGCGCCTAGCTTTACTCTGTCAAGTTTTCGTGCACCAACATTTTGCCCGGTATAGGTGGTCATCGCCATGCCAAAGGACATGTTGGGCATCATGGCAAAGCCATCCACACGCATGACGATGACGTTTGCGGCAATAAACATCTCACCAAAACTATTGGTCAAGGACTGCACAAGGATCATAGCAGAAGAGAAAATTGCCTGTGTGATACCGGAGGGAAGACCCAGCTTCACGATGCGGGCGATGTGTTGGCGGCTCATCCGCAGTTGTTCCTTGTTCAAATCAAACAGCTCCCGCATCCGCATGAGCTTTCTAAGACAGAAAATCGCAGAAATAAACTGTGCAATGGCAGTTGCCAAAGCAACGCCGGCAACACCCATGTGGAATACTGCTACAAACAGCAGATCCAGACCGATGTTCAGCACGGTGGCAATCAGCAGATAAAGCAGGGCAGAAAAAGAATCGCCCATACCGCGAAGAACACCGCCGAGGATATTGTAGAACGCCATGCCTGCAATGCCTACCATCAAAATGGTCAGATAGCCGGCACAGTCATTTAATATCGAAGCAGGCGTATTCAGCAGCTTCAGAAGCGGCTTGATGATGAAGGGCGATACGACCATCAGCACAAGGGAAACCAAAGCGGTCAGTGTGATGCAGGTGCCGATGGTATGGGACAGCTCCTCCCGGGCTTTGGCACCAAAATATTGGGCAACCATGATGCCAACACCGGCAGAAATACCCACAAACAAAACAAGCAGCAGGTTCAGCAGAGGCGCGGCGCTGCCAACGGATGCAAGGGCGTTGTCACCTACATAATGGCCTACCACGATGCTGTCCACTGTGTTGTAAAGCTGCTGGGCAATATTGCCGATGAGCATGGGGACGGAAAACATAACGATGCTCTTCCAGGGGGTTCCCGCAGTCATATCTGTGGGTTCAAAGAGTTTTTTCAGACTTATCATATTATATCTTTCTGTTTCCTTCCGAGAGGATTACTGTTTTTCGGGCAAAAACTGAATGCCTGCGCCCAACATGTACGGTCCCAAATGCACCGTCAGGGTGGCGGACAACGTGCCGCGAAGTACTTGGCGGATATCGGGCAGGGCTGCGCGGAGTTCTGCCTCCAGTGCATCTGCTTCCTCCGGTGCGCCGCCATCGCAGACCAACAGGTCATAAGGGCAACCGGGGCGTTGTGCAACATGATCGGTGATCAGCTTAACCAGATTGGGTTGAATTGCCTTGCGGCCGCGGATCTTGGCGGCAGTGGCAATCACGCCGTCACTGTCAAAGGTCAGAATGGGTTTGATATCCAAAAGTCCGCCCATCACTGCGGTGGCACGGCCGATGCGGCCGCCGCGCTGCAGATATTCCATGGTGTTGATGGCAAAAAAGACCTTGTCTCCGTCAATCAGCTGAGGCACCAGTTCCAGAAGCTCTTCAAAAGGAACGCCTTCAGCGGCATATTTTGCCGCATGCAGCGCAATGGCGCCAACACCGATGCTGCCGGACTTGGAGTTAAAGACCCGGATATCCAATCCGTCGTACCCCTGCGCAGTCAAACGCAAAAGATTCGAAGCGCTGGACAAGGCATCAGACAAAATCAGCACGATGACCTGCTGGTAGCCGGCAGCCTTAATCTTGGCAAGGGTGGCCTCGATGTCATCCATACGGGGCAGACTGGTCTTGAAGTTCTCCGTTTTTTGCCGGGCATGAACTTCTTCTACGGTGATGTCAATCTCATCCCGATAAGAGCGCGATCCATCATTGATGATCAGCGGCAATTTAAACAGGGGATATTGGTCAAAATATTCTTGCTTTAAGTCACAGTTTGAGTCAGTAAGAATCGCGACTGTAGCAGCAGTTTTATTCATACTGGTTAAACCTCCTGCATAATAGAACATATATAATCTACCACATTATAGTATAACATGATTTTTTATGGAAACAAATAGTTTTCTCAAAAAAACAGTATGTTTCCAATAAGTTTACATTTTCCCAAGCAAAACGGCACCGGCAGATGGGATTTGCCATTTGAGAAGAAATATCGTATAATGTAAAAAACTGCTGTTGGGAGAGAATCTATGCGCAATTTGATCACGATCACCGATTTTTCTGCACCGGAGCTGGATGTTTATGCCCGGCTGACCGAAAACCAGCTGCTGAACCGGGAGAAGCCTGAAGAAGGCGTGTTTATTGCAGAAAGTCCCAAAGTCATTCAGCGTGCGCTAAATGCCGGATATATCCCCTTGTCCGTCCTGACAGAAGACAAGGCATTGACCGGTGAAACGCTGGAGGTGGTAGAACATTGCGGTGATATTCCGGTATATACGGCGCCGTTTTCTGTGCTGACCCAGCTTACCGGATTTCAACTGACTCGCGGTATGCTGTGTGCCATGCGTCGTCCTGCACCCAAAAGCATAGAAGAAATATGCAGGAATGCCAAACGTGTAGCAGTGCTGGAAAATGTCATGAATCCTACCAATGTGGGCGCAATCTTCCGCTCGGCAGCGGCGCTGAACATGGATGCAGTCCTGTTGACACCCGCTTGCAGCGATCCTTTGTATCGCCGTGCCATTCGTGTCAGCATGGGGACGGTGTTTCAGGTGCCTTGGGCATATTTGACGGCATCGGGAAAGGGATATGCCGCATCAGATCTGTCACCATTAAAGGAACTTGGTTTTAAAACAGCAGCCATGGCACTCACGGATGATAGTATCTCTATACGGGATCCCCGCCTGCAAGCAGAGGAGAAACTTGCGATCGTATTGGGTACCGAAGGTGACGGCTTGGCAGGCAGCACAGTTCATGACTGCGATTATACCGTCAAGATTCCCATGAGTCATGGGGTAGATTCCTTGAATGTGGCGGCGGCCAGTGCCGTGGCATTCTGGCAGCTGGGAAATAACGAAACATAAATAAAACATCGTGTGCCTGATGCACACGATGTTTTTACGTTACAAGGAAAGCGGCAGCTCTATCAGCGCAGCGCGGCAGGGGGCACCGTCACAACCGGCAAGGTTCAGTGGCGCGGCACTCAGCAGGTAACTGCCCGATGAAACGGCATCCAGCCGTAGCCCCTCCAACAGCACGACTTCCGCACCCAACAGGATTTTGTGTACCGCCATGGGCGCGTCCTCCGGACCCACGCTTTGCGATTCCACGCCCAGCAGCAGAATGCCGGCGTCGGCAAAGACCCGAGCGGCATCTTCTGTGACAAGAATATCACCTTTTACCAAAATGCGGTCGGCTGCCTCTGGGTGTGCTTGCCGTGCGAGTTCCAGCAGGGAGGCGGCATCAGTCCCGGTTAATTCACCGGAATGCTCTACCACAAAGCAAACGCCGATGCATGCCTCCAATGCAAGCTGCTCTATAGTTTTGCCCTCTGCATAAAAATGAAAGGGCGCGTCCAAATGCGTGCCGTTGTGAGCACACATCTGAAAGGCAGTGAGATTATACAAGTCGCCGTTCGTGATACGACACAGGGAATTCTGCTCCGGTGCGGGGTCGCCGGGATAAACAGAACAGGAAAACACTTCCTGCGAAATATCATAAAGCTTCATAGGGGAACACTCCTTCCTGCGATCTGTAAAGGGTAAGATCCTGACACCAATTTGTTATCTTGTGAATTTCTTATGCATGCACAGCCGGCAGCCATCTTCCCGCAGGATGGTAAAGCCATGCCGCTCATACAATCTTTGTGCTGCTTTGTTGCTTGCTTCCACATGCAGGACTGCGGAGGAAACGCCGATGCTTGCGCCATAAGCTTCGGCGGCATCCATCAGCGCAGAGCCGATGCCTTTGTTTCGGCAGGACGCACTGACACAGCAGTCGTCATAGTATAAATAATCGGGATCCCCTCGATGCACCTCAATGGCGAGAAAGCCGATGACAGTGCCCTTTGCTTCCGCTACGCAGATCCAATCTTCGCCGCCGGAAAAATAATAGTCCAGTGCACCGGGGGCATAGCCCTGCGCTGATTCGGTTTTGTATATGCTTTGCAGCATTTCCTGGAACAGATGATTGATCGAATCAAAGTCGGCGGCGATGGCTTTTCGCAGATGGTAATGCATTAGATAACCCTCCTGCTTGTCTGATGGGTTGTCTTCATTATAACATGATTGACAAAAAAAGACAGAGGCAAAGCGCCCCTGCCCCATGTTATTTTGCGATGCTGTTTACGATTTGTTGCATTTCCCACCGGCTGCGGGCGTTATGGGCTCTGGCGAGAATCTCCTGTTTCTGTTGTTCGGTCATGGCGGTATAGATATTCATAGCCGATTGATTCATCACCAATGCCATGCCAAATCCGATGGGAAGCTGATTGAAATCCATGGTCTTTCTCCTTTAACTTGCTGCCTGCAGCATGTCCTCCATAAAAATGCCGTAACCCCGGGTGGGATCATTCACCAGCACATGGGTCACAGCGCCGATGAGTTTGCCGTTCTGAATGATGGGACTGCCGCTCATGCGTGATTGTCATTAGGGGCAAAAAAAATTCATTCTTCAATGATTTTTACACTCGCCCAGCCACGCTGTGTTTTTGCGCTGAATTGCAATGTATAGGTTGGAATCCCTTGAGAAATGGCCGTGTGAATCTCTTCAATTTCTTTTGAGATCTGTTCCTGATGGGAATACCATCCCAAGAATGTAGTCGGTTCACCCCAAAAGTTCGAACCGCCTCTGCCGACCCCGAACAGTGCATATTGAGGGGACTTTTTACCACCTCGCATCTTTCCGGATGCGATGACTTTATAACAGGTTGCAATCACATTCTCATTGGGAGATGTAATTACAATTGAGCCTGTTATCGTTTTATCGCCTGCTCCAGAGCGGCAGATAATCTCAGTGGACATGAGCGCATCCAGCGAAACATTTAGTTTGCGGGAAAGCAACAATAGTTTTTCTACTTCCGGGTATCCCTGATCTTGCTCCCACTTGGACACAGCCTGGCGGCTGACATCCAGCAATTCAGCAAGTTCTTCCTGTGATAAATGATGTTCTTTTCTGATTTGTTTTAGATTTTCTGAAAAACGCATACGAGCACCTCCTTTGACGCCTTTATTTTAAGATGATGTAGAAGGAAACACTACCAACCTGATTTTGCATTTGTGCAACTTGAAGTTGCAGGTTTATTATATCAGGAGCAGAAAGAAAATGACAGGAGCAAATTGCCCCTGCCAAAAAGTTTATCCTGCTGCCTGCAGCATGTCCTCCATAAAAATGCCGTAACCCCGGGTGGGATCATTCACCAGCACATGGGTCACAGCGCCTATGATCTTGCCGTCCTGAATAATCGGACTCCCGCTCATGCCCTGCACGATGCCTCCGGTGACCTTCAGCAGATCGGGATCGGTGACTTCGATCAGCATATCCCGCTGGTTTTCTTTGTCATTAAATACTTTTACAACTCGAATGTCGTATTCTTCGCATTCGGTGCCGCTGATGTTGGAAATAATATAAGCGTGCCCGGTCTTTATTTCATCTGATGCAGCAACCGGAAGTGCATCACGGGCATTATACAGCCGCTCGTTTTCCAACTTGCCAAAAATACCAACATCGGTGTTCTTGACCAAAACGCCCTGATCTTCTTTCAAGTTATACTGTCCGGTAAGCTGACCGGGCGTGCCCGACTTTCCGGGAATGACATCGGTAACAATGCTTTCCATCACACTGCCCCGGTCCAGCAAAATCAGATCGCCGGTATCCACGTCACAAATGCCATGTCCCAAAGCGCCAAATGCACCGGTCTTGGGATCGACAAAACTGATGGTGCCAATGCCGGCAATGCTGTCCCGGATCCAGGCACCGATACGGTAATATCCCAGCACCTCATCATAGACAGCGCGTACTCTGGTTTCGCGTGTGTCCTTGTTTCGCAGAACAGTCAAGGTAACGGTAGAGGAGTCCAGTGCTTTCAGTGCATCCACAAGGTCTTCGTTACAGCTGATTTCGTTGCCGTTTAGTGCCAGAATAATATCACCCTCCTGCAAACCTGCTTTTTTGGCGGGGGAGTATCCGCAGCAGTCCAAATCAGAAAATCCTACCAGCATGGTGCCTTTGGAATACAGTTTGATCCCGGTGGTACGCCCCAATGGAATCAACTGCGTGCTGACGTCAATCTGACACAGATCCGCCGCAGCTTGTTCGTGCACGCTTACGTCCGGGACAACAGCACTGGCAGGAAGCTCGGTGTTTTCCACCGGAAGGATCACCAATATAAATGCAATTGCCGCAAGAAAACTGCAGATAGCGCGGGTTGTTCTTTGCAAAAACAATTTTTTTTGAAATTGATTCATTCGTGCCTCCTTTCTTACTATTATATTGTTTGTGCATGCCGAAAAAACATGAAACGATGTTTCTGCCAGCATCGGCAATTTTCGTGCATATGGGAAAAAGTTTTACAATTTGCTTTCTTTTCTCAAAAAAATCTGTATAATAAAATCAGATGGGGAGCCATCTGCCGATGGCTCCCCTATAAAAACGGCAAAGCCTGCGCAGTGCAGAGACCCGCCGATGGCATTATCTTATGCGGTTTGGGGCATGTTTGGTGCACCGGCTGTGCACGAGCAATGGCTTGTCCTGCCATTATTTGAACTTTTATGATTGACCGGGAGGAATAAGTATGGCAAAGTTGGCTCCGTCGATTTTATCTGCAGATTTTGCAAATCTTCAGCGTGACGTGCAGCGCATTTTGGATGCGGGTGCAGATTGGGTGCATGTAGATGTAATGGATGGTCATTTCGTTCCAAACATCTCTATTGGTGTGCCGGTGGTCAAGGCGCTTCGCCAGTGTTGCGACGGATTTTTGGATGTGCATCTTATGATCTCGCAGCCGGAAAAGTACATCGATGCCTTCATGAAGGCTGGAGCAGATCTGGTGAATATTCATGTGGAAGCCGAAGGCGATATGGCGGACATGCTGCGGCGTGTACGTCAGGCAGGGAAGAAGAGCGCGCTTACCATCAAGCCCAATACGCCTGCCGAGGCAGTATTTCCTTATTTGGAACTTTGTGATATGGTGCTGGTTATGAGTGTAGAACCCGGCTTTGGCGGACAGAAGTTTATGCCCGGCTGTCTGCCCAAAATCCGCGCCATCAAAGAAGAACTGGAGCGTCGCGGCTTGACCTGTGAGATCGAAGTGGATGGCGGTGTCAATCTGGACAATGCTCCCAATCTGATTGCGGCCGGTGCAACGGTGCTGGTTGCGGGATCTTCGGTTTATGGTGCAGAAGACCTGGAACAGCGTGTAGCAGATTTCAAAAATCTGTAAGCGATACGCGGACAAATTAATATATTTGTAAGAGCCTTGTCTACACTTTGCATGAAGACAGGGCTCTTTTTGTTTTGAAAAATGTAAATATGCCTATATTTTTGTGCACACTGCACAGAATTTAAGGAATAAATTTGTGTGGATTGACCACTCAAAACCCGAAAAGGTTCATTTACAAACATGAAACAATTTGATATAATTTAGCCATAATCTATTCGTAAAGGAGCGTAGACTCATGAAACGCACGAACAAAACTCGTATGCTGCTGGCTATTATGCTGGTAGTCGCAGTTGTGATGGCTATTACTGTCGTTGCATCTGCAGCAGACGGTTCTGACGGACATCCTTTCGTCGGCACCATTTGGGCCCTGCTTCCCCCCGTTGTGGCCATCGGCCTGGCTCTGATCACCAAGGAAGTTTACTCCTCTCTGTTCATCGGTATCGCCGTTGGCGCACTGCTGTACAGCCAGGGTAACCTGCTGGGTGCTATGGAGCACATCTTTGTTGACGGCTTTGCCGGTTCTTACGGCGAGGTTGAAACCATCTCCGGTACCCTGACCGATCCCTGGAACATGGGTATTCTGATCTTCGACGTGTTCCTGGGCGCAATCGTTGCTCTGCTGAACAAGTCCGGCGGCTCCACCGCTTTCGGCCGTTGGGCCGGTAAGAAGATCAAGTCCCGCGCTGCAGCTTCCCTGTGCACCATGGGTCTGGGCTGCCTGATCTTCGTTGACGACTACTTCAACTGCCTGACCGTTGGCTCCGTTATGCGTCCTCTGACCGACAAGCACAAGATCTCCCGTGCTAAGCTGTCCTACCTGATCGACGCTACCGCTGCTCCCGTTTGTATCATTGCTCCCATCTCCTCTTGGGCTGCTGCAGTTGCCGGCTTCGTTCCCGCTGATGCTAACGTAAGCGGTATCGCTCTGTTCGTCAGCACCATCCCCTACAACTACTACGCACTGCTGACTCTGCTGATGATGGTCTGCCTGGTCGTTATGGACTTCGACTTCGGCCCCATGAAGAAGCATGAGCAGAATGCTCGTCTGCATGACGACCTGTTCACCGAGGGCAAGCGTCAGAACGACGAACCCTTTGATGAGACTGCATATCCCAAGGCTAAGGTTCTGGATCTGATCCTGCCCGTGGTCGTTCTGGTTCTGTGCTGCGTCATCGCCATGGTCTACACCGGCGGCTTCTTCGATGGCGAGAGCTTCGTAGATGCTTTCGCAAACTGCGATGCTTCCGTTGGTCTGATGTATGGCTCTTTCGTTGGCCTGCTGTTCACCATCGTTTACTACCTGATCCGTCGCAGCCTGTCCTTCAAGGAAGCTATGGACTGCATCCCCGAAGGCTTCAAGGCCATGGTTCCCGCCATCCTGATCCTGGCTCTGGCTTGGACCCTGAAGAGCATGACCGACTCCCTGGGCGCTACCGACTACATCGACGCAGTAGTCAGCGGCTCTGCTGAGAGCCTGGCTGGCATTCTGCCCGCCGTTATCTTCGTGCTGGCAGTCGGCATTGCCTTCGCTACCGGTACTTCTTGGGGTACTTTCGGTATTCTGATCCCCATCGTTATGGCTGTATTCCCCGAGTTCGGCAGCCCCATCCAGACCATGGGTATCGCTGCTTGCTTGGCCGGCGCTGTTTGCGGCGACCACTGCAGCCCCATCTCCGATACCACCATCATGGCATCTGCCGGTGGTCAGTGTGATCACATCAACCACGTTAACACCCAGCTGCCTTATGCTCTGACCTGCGCCGCTGTTTCCTTCGTGGCTTACCTGATCGCTGGTTTCATTCAGAATGTTATCATCTGCCTCGTCATCGCTGTTGCTCTGATGCTCGGCACCATGTTCGTTCTGAAGAGCATTGTCGGCAAGAAAGTTGCTGTCTAATCTATAGTTAAAATACTACATAAAAAACCGCCCCAACCGGGGCGGTTTTTTATGTTTCAATACAGAAAATTTACAAAAAAAGAATGGCGGCGCAGCATGATTTATTGTATACTATACTTAGTATATTTTCTGTATAGCTTACAGCACAAATAGAGAATAGGGGAATATTCTTGTTATGAAAAATAAATTGCGCTGGTCCAAAACATTTATGCTGCACTACTGGAAGCTGATTTTCCGATCTCTTTTGTTTTTGTCGGCAGCGGTGGTATATATCTATAACCGAGTCAAACATACCGGTGAACTCTTTGGCGGATTTGAACGCAATTCGTTGCTGCTCAGCGCGATCTGGATCCTTTTTGCTGTAGAAATGGTATTGCGCTTTTTCCCCTCCGGCATCGAAAGCATGGGCTGCCAAAAACAGTTTGCAAAAAACTATAAGCCTACCGGTCGGGAAGAGGTGCGGCTGCAATCCTGGAAGCGTACCGCGGCGGTATTGATTGCCTGGGTGGGTCTAAATGCAATCTTTGGCGCACTCTACTTTGCGGGTATTTTTGATGCCGGCATTATGTTACTGATCGCGCTGGCTTACTCTGTTTGCGACATGATCTGCATTTTGTTCTTTTGCCCCTTCCAGACTTGGTTTATGAAGAACCGCTGTTGTGCAACCTGCCGCATCTACAACTGGGACTTTGCCATGATGTTTACTCCTTTGATCTTTGTGCGAAACGGGTATGCCCAGACCCTGGTACTGCTTTCTTTGGCCCTGCTCTTAAAATGGGAGATTATGCTGCGCCGGCATCCGGAGCGTTTTTCTGAAAACACGAATGCTTGCCTTTCCTGTGCCCAGTGTCAGGAAAAACTATGCCACCATAAAAAGCAACTCCAGCGATTTTTGCGTGAAAATGCCCATCGGCTGCAAACAGAGGGCAACTTTCTCTTCCGTCGTGACGAACGAAGTAAATAAGGATAAAAACGAGGGCGTTTGCCCTCGTTTTTTTGCATGACATTTCGTTGCGAAGCAGATGTGCTTGTGATAAGATAATACTAGAATCATTCCAAATGGAGGCGATTTGATGCAGGTTCTGTATTGGCTAGAGGGTTTTCGAACTCCCGCACTGGATAAGTTTTTCTCCCTCATCACATTGTTTGGAGAGGAAACACTTTTTCTGGCATTGTCCATTGTTGTGTTTTGGTGTGCCAGCAAACGCAATGGCTATTTTATGTTAACCGTTGGCTTGTTGGGAACTGTACTGAATCAGTTTCTGAAACTGATTTGCCGTGTTCCCAGACCCTGGGTAAAAGATCCCAATTTTACCATTGTAGAGTCTGCCCGCGCAGCCGCAGACGGGTATTCTTTTCCCAGTGGACATACACAAAGCGCCACAGCAGCCCTGGGTGCGCCGGCGCGTTTTGTAAAGTGCCGTTGGATGCAGGCAGCGCTGATCGTGCTGACACTTTTGGTAGGCTTGTCCCGGATGTATCTGGGTGTACATACGCCTGCTGATGTAGGCGTGTCCTTGGTGTTGGGCGGGATTATGGTGCTGGTATTTTATCCAGTATTTCAGAAGAGCGACGAAAAGCCTGCCTATCTGTATGGTATGATCGGCCTGTTGCTGGCGTGCTCAGTGGTGTACCTGTGCTTCGTCTATTTCAACAACTGGCCTGCGGATATTGATGCCCACAATTTGGAGTCTGGTGTAAAAAACGCCTGGCTGTTGCTTGGCTGTTCCCTGGGTATGCTGGTGGCATGTCCTTTGGAAAGAAAATACATCCGTTTTGATGTCAAAGGGCCGCTATGGGCACAAACCGTAAAAACCGCTATCGGTTTAATTTTGGTGCTGGGTCTTAAGAGCGGGCTGAAGCCGGTACTGAACCTGCTGTTTGCCGGTCACATTGCGGCAACCGCACCTCGGTATTTCCTGATTGTGCTTTTCTCAGTTTGTGTATGGCCTTTGACCTTTGGCTGGTTTGCCAAGGGTTGCCCCATTGGCAGAAAGGAATGAGGAATGATATGAAACGTAATAAATTAATTTCTTTGGTTTTCGCACTATTGCTCACCGGATGCACCGCCCAAAGCAGGGGAGACGCTGCATATCAGCAGATCTCCATGAAAAAAGCCATGGAGATCATGAACTCTGATACAGACTATATCCTGCTGGATGTACGAACGCTGGAAGAATACCGTACAGCTCATATCCCCGGCGCCATCTGCATTCCCAATGAAACCATTGGCGCAGATGCCCCGGCAGAACTGCCGGATAAAGCACAGATGATCCTTGTTTATTGCCGCAGCGGCAACCGCAGCAAACGGGCAGCTGCAAAACTCGCAAAGCTGGGATATACCAATGTGCTGGAGTTTGGCGGTATTCTGGACTGGACGGGTGAGACCGTCAGCGGTCAACAATAAGCAATCATACGAGAAAAGAGGTAGCGGCATGGGTATTTTAGATCAGCTGAGCAGTACGCCGTTATATCTGATCAGTGGTGTTATCATTCTGTTTGTGATGGGCTTCAGCCTGTTTTTTATGGTGCGTGCATATCGTGCTGGTGTTGCCATTGGCATGGATCCGGTAAAACTGAAACGCGCGGTCACTTCCAGCGTAACGTTTTCGGTGCTGCCCAGTATCAGCATTCTGTTGGGCGTCATTGCCTTGTCTGGCACACTGGGAATTCCGCTGCCCTGGCTGCGGCTGTCGGTGGTGGGTGCACTGCATTATGAAACCAGTGTGGCAGATATTGCCGCCAAAAGCATCGGTCTCTCCGGTCTGAGTGTGGACGAAATGACTCTGCAGGCATTTACCACGATCGCATTACTGATGACAGTAGGCATTATTTGGGGCGTGGTTTGCATGGCTGTGTTTGGAAAGCGCTACTGCAACAAGTTGCAGCGCAGCAGCGGCAAGCAGAGCGGTGGCCGCAGCTTTGGTGACGACGCCATGACTGCCATGTTCATTGGTTTGATCACTGCTTATATTGGCAGCTATATCGGCCAACTGGTACAGTTGCAGAAGGGAGGTCTAGTCATTACCGGACAGTATCTGCAGCTTGTGACGCTGGTGTTTTCCGCCCTTGCTATGGCTGGCTTCACCTTTTTTGCTGAGAAAAAGAAGATGGCCTGGCTGGACAACTTCTCAATTGCGGGAAGTATGCTGGTAGGTATGGCTGCCGCCGTGGTTTGCGGCATGGTCTTTTAAGGAGGCGCACTTATGAATATGCAGGAAAAAGAACAGTATATTCAGCGGTATCAGCAGCGCACCCATCTTTTTGGCCGCATTGGTCTGCTGATCGGTATTGCACTGCTTCTGACCGCGCCTTTTGCCATGGGCCTTTCTTTGGATGCCATGCCTGATTTCGGTGCATTTGGTAAAGGTCTGGCGCAGATCGCCATTGTCTATATCCCCAGCTGCATTGTGGAGTTTTTGATCTACACCCCCATGCTGGGTGCGGGCGGAAGTTATCTGGGCTTTATTACCGGAAATCTGATCAACATGAAGATTCCCTGCGCACTGAATGCCCGTGATATCGTTGGTACAGAAGCCGGAACGTCGGAGAATGAAATCGTTTCCACCCTGTCTATTGCAACATCTTCCCTTGTTACGACCGCGGTGATCGCCATTGGTGTTTTTCTGATGATTCCCCTTCGGCCAATTCTGGAAGCGCCCGCTTTGCAGCCTGCCTTTAACCATGTGGTACCTGCGTTGTTTGGCGCCATGGCCTACAAATATTTCCGCCGGGGCAAAAAACTGGTGGCAATTCCGCTGATTGTTATGACGGTGTTGTTTATCTGTCTGCCCGGACTGATCTCCAGCGTGGGATTTCTGATGCTGCTCAGCGGTGCTATCGCCATTGCCCATGCCTGGCTGCTGTTCTGTAAGGAAGGCAGTGGGGCAGAAAAGAAAAAGGAGGCATAAAAGATGGATCTGTTTTGGATGCTTTTACTGTGCCTGCTGGGCATTCTGGTACTTTGTCTGCTTGTGGCAGTGGTGCGCACGCTGCTGTTGCCCAGAAAAAAGACCGAATACATCCTTTCAAATGACACCGCGCGAATCGATGCCTATGCGCAAAAACTCTCGAAAATGGTACAGATGGAAACCATCTCCGATCGCGCAGATCCGGATATTTCAAAGTTCCGTGCCTTTCATGTTCTGCTGGAAGAACTGTTTCCCAAAGTGTTTGCTGTCTGTGAAAAGATAGAAATCGATGGCAATCTGCTGCTGAAATGGCAAGGTAAGTTAGACAAAGACCCTATTCTGCTGATGAGCCACATGGATGTGGTAGAAGCAAATGGTGATTGGAAGTACCCACCCTTTTCCGGTACCATTGCCGAGGGAAAGGTCTGGGGTCGCGGATCTGCTGATACAAAATGCAGCCTCATGGCCTTTTTGCAGGCTGCTGAAGAAATGATGAGCAAAGGGTATCAGCCTGCTTGTGATATTTATTTGGCGAGCAGCTGTACCGAGGAGATCGGTGGAAGCGGCGCACCCAAGCTGGCCGGTTGGCTGAAAGAGCATGGTGTCAAACTCTTTATGTTATGTGACGAAGGCGGCAGTATCGTCCAAAATCCTGTGGCCGGTGTGAAGGGTCATTTTGCCGCTGTTGGCATTTTTGAAAAGGGATATGGTGATGTACGCTTTGTTGCCCACAGTACCGGCGGTCATGCCAGTGCTCCCGGTAAAAACACCCCGATTCCCCGTCTGGCCAAGTTTATCAGCAGAGTAGAGAAGAAGACTCCCTTCAAGGTGTCCTTTTCTCCTGCAGTCAATGCCATGTTCAGCCGAATTGCACCTTATTCCGACAGTTTTGCTCTGCGACTGGTCATGTGTAATTTGTGGTTGTTCCGTCCACTGCTGAAAAAGGTTATGCCAATAATCAGCGGGCAGGCGGCAGCTATGCTGCAGACCACCATTGCTTTTACCATGCAGCAGGGTTCTGCCGGCTATAACGTATTGCCGCAGGAAGCCAGTGTGTGTGCCAACCTGCGATTCATTCCGCATCAGAGTACCGATGAGAGTTTGGAACTCATCTCGGATCTGGCCCAAAAATATGGCCTTGAGACTGAAGTGATTTATCGCGGCTATCCCTCTGCTTCCTTGGACTTAAAGGGTGAGGCTTTTGCGATTACGCAGGCCACCATTGGCAAGTGCTTCCCCGGAGTTGGCGTGCTGCCTTATGTGGTGACCGGCGGTACTGATGCCCGGTTTTACGGTGAAGTGTGTGACAGCTGCGTGCGGTTCAGCCCCGTGAATTACGGCCCGGAGCAGATGGCTGGCATGCACGGCCTCAATGAAAACATCGAGACCGGATGCCTTCCCGGTGCAGTAGATTATTACAAAGAGATCATTCTGGCGCAGGAAGCCAGAGATCAGTAACCAATCGCGCTGCAGAAACTGCAAAAAAGTGATCATCGACTACGCGGATTAAAAACGCATATAACGTAAAAGGCGCCTGCGGCAGGTTTTGTATCCTGCTGCAGGCGCTTTTTGCTTATCCGGGAATCTTTCCCGATTCTTTCAATTTTCGTGCCAGATATACAATGGGGGTATCCAGCAGGCTGGTGAAGATATAAATCATATAACTGGAAGCCATGATGCTCAGCATCAGGGAGGTAGAATAGCGTCCGGCAAAGGCTGTGAGGGTAAAGACTACAGTGTTGACAATCTGGGAGATGAGGGTGGAGCCATTGTTCCGCAACCACAGAAAACGGTGCGCGTCCCCAAATCGCTTGGTAGTAAAGTCCCACCATTTATGATACAGCCATACATCAAAGGTTTGCGAAATGATATAGCCCAGCATACTGGCCAGCATCATGCGGGGCGTGGTAGAGAAGATGGCGAAAATAGGCTCTCTGGCCCAGTCGCTGCCTGCAGGGGTATACAAAAACCAGTATTGGGTGATGAGAAACATCATGACCGAGGCAAAAACTCCCAGAGAAACCGCCTTGGCAGCATCTTTTCTGCCTTCATTTTCGCTGAGAATGTCGGTGATCAGAAATGTCACGGCAAAAAGCACATTGCCCAGTGTCTGCTCCATGCCAAAGGCCTCAATCAGAAGCAGCACCTCAATATTGGCCAGAATGGTGGCAATGGCACTGAAGGCATACAGACCGACTTTGCCAAAGATTCGATAAGCGACCAGTGCTGCGCCGTAGATCAGCACCACAGAGCCGATCAGCAGTAATTCATTCATAAAGTTTCCTCCGTTTTGAGGGCAAAAAAAGCGACCCGGTGTGACCGCGTCGCAAACAGGCTGATCAGAATCAGCCAAGCCCGTAGTTTTGTTTAAGGACAGGATGGTCACGAACTGTCCGTTATGCAGTTTGCATTCTTAGTATAATGGATATTCGCTGCGTTGTCAACTGAAGTAAAAAAGGCAGCGCCCAATGGGCACTGCCTTTTGGCAACAGTTGATAAAAATGATACGGTTTCAAATGGTTTCATTTGGTTTCACTCAAAAATGAAACCATAGAACGGAAAGTGAAACCAAAAAAACATGGGGACATATTGACAAACTTCGATTTGAGGAATATAATAATAACAGATCGATAAACTTGAATGTGAGGTGAACCACGTGGCATCTGAATATGTTGAAAATGCAAAAGTGTTTAAGGCATTTTGTGACGAGAATCGTCTGCGTATTTTAGCGCTGCTTCGTAGCGGTGAGAAATGTGCTTGTGTGCTGTTGGATGATTTGCATATTACACAGTCTACGCTTTCGCATCATATGAAGATCCTGTGTGATGCCGGTGTTGTTCAAGGCAGAAAAGAAGGCAAGTGGGTACATTACTCCATTGACTCCGAAGGTGCTGATAGAGCCGTAGCCTTACTGAAACAGCAGTTAATGCTTGATACACAAAGTCAATCAGAAAAAACCTGTTGCTTAGACAAAGAGAAGTGAGCCATCTGAAAAGGTGGCTTCTCTTAAAAACAACATATCGACACCTTTGAATATATGAATATGAAAGGGGCTTTTTATGGAAACATTCAAAACTGCCTGGGATTTCTTTCAGACAGAAGTCTTGGGTATGCAATGGCTGAACCGCTTGATCGGCAGCATCGTGGAAGCAATCGGGCTTGATCCGGCGAGTCGTATAGGAAGAAGCATCCAGTTTTTCTTCTATGACACTATCAAAATCATGGTGTTATTAGGATTCCTGATCCTTTTAATCTCTTATATTCAGAGCTACTTCCCGCCCGAGAGAACAAAGAAGATTCTGGGACGATTCCATGGCATTGGTGCAAATTGTGTGGCTGCTCTTTTGGGAACAGTAACACCGTTCTGTTCATGTTCGTCCATTCCGCTGTTCATCGGCTTTACCAGCGCAGGCCTGCCTTTGGGCGTTACATTCTCTTTCCTGATCTCTTCCCCAATGGTGGATTTGGGAAGTCTTGTGCTGCTTATGAGTATCTTTGGTTGGAGAGTAGCGGTAATCTATGTGGTACTTGGTCTGGTAATTGCCGTGGCAGGCGGTACACTCATTGAGAAACTGCATCTGGAAAGTCAGGTAGAGGAATATATCCGCAAAGGCAAGGCAATCGATATGCCACAGGATGAGCTGCATTTCAATGACCGCATCCAATATGCTTGGGAACAGGTCGTAGAAACCGCAAAGAAAGTGTTCCCCTATGTTTTGGTTGGTGTTGGTATTGGTGCCATCATCCACAACTGGATTCCGGAAGAATTTATTGTCAGACTGTTGGGCGGCAATAATCCTTTCGGCGTTATTTTCGCTACAGTTGCGGGCGTTCCTATGTATGCAGATATTTTCGGTACGATTCCTATTGCTGAAGCACTGCTTGCCAAGGGCGCACTTCTGGGTGTTGTCCTGTCTTTTATGATGGGTGTAACCACACTATCTATACCTTCTATGATCATGCTGCGAAAGGCTGTGAAACCGAAGCTACTGGGTATCTTTATTGCTATTTGTACTCTTGGTATTATCATCGTTGGTTACTTCTTCAATGCGATTGCTCCCGTAATTATCTAAAAAATATTCAATTAGGAGGAATTTAACTATGGCACTGTTTAATTTCGGTAAGAAGAAAGAAGAAAAGAAAGCGCCTGCTTGCTGTTGTGGCAGCACTGAAACCAAAGTAGAGGAAACTGCTTCCTGCTGCTGTGGTTCCGCACCCCAGGCGGATGCGACTACCTCTTGCTGCTGCGGCGCCCCCGTGGAAGGTATCTGCTGCATTAAGGTTCTGGGCGCAGGCTGTAAGTCCTGCCACGAGCAGTATGAGTATGCCAAAAAAGCTGTCAGCAACCTCGGCCTTGATATCGAAGTGGAGTATATTACCGATATGGAAAAGATTATGGAATATGGTGTGATGTCCATGCCTGCCATCGTGGTCAACGATAAGGTGGTTGCCTTTGGCAAGGTACTGAAAACTGCGGAAGTTGAGAAACTGCTGAAATGAAGAAAGTGGCCTTTATCTGTGTCCACAATTCCTGCCGCAGCCAGATTGCAGAAGCCCTTGGAAAGAAGTTGGCTTCTGATGTGTTTGAAAGTTACTCTGCCGGTACAGAAACCAAACCGCAGATCAATCAGGATGCAGTTCGTCTGATGAAGCAGGTACACGACATCGATATGGAGAAAACCCAGTACAGCAAACTCCTGTCCGATATTCCAGAGGTGGATGTGGTAATCACCATGGGATGTAATGTACAGTGTCCGTTCCTGCCCTGTTCCTATCGTGAGGATTGGGGGCTGGATGATCCAACAGGACAATCCGATGAAGTGTTTCTGCAAATTATAAAAACGATTGAACAGAAAATTATAAGTCTCAAGTTGCAACTCGAGTGACAAAAAATTCCTTACTGCCATTGTGTTGGTAGTGAGGAGTTTTTTATACACTGATTTCGATTCCTGTTGGATATGTAGTTTGATGAACGAAAAAAGGCTCTACAGTAACCACAACCAGGTTACCGTAGAGCCTTTGCCCACTCTGAAACTTTTCTTCTGACAATGAAACTATTCCTGTCACGCTGAAACTTTTCTCCGAGGAATAGTTTCAGTGTGAATATCGGACAAACAAAAATGGGTGTCCAAAAGCGTGAAAATAAACCGCTGAACACCCACAATGAAACTAACCCTAAAATGGAAAAAGCCGAAAACCCCTGTTCTGCAAGGATTATCGGCAAAAGAATAAGGTTGATAGTTTCAATACCAATGGTATCAAAACTATCAACCTTATTTGGTGCGGTCAGGGGGACTTGAACCCCCACAGGATTACTCCCACAAGCACCTCAAGCTTGCGCGTCTGCCGATTCCGCCATGACCGCATGGGAAAACTTGCTATACTAATATAGCATAGGGGGCAGGAAAAAGCAAGCGTTTTTTGGATCAAAAACCGGTTATATGTCGGCAGTTTCTTTATTCTTGCAGTAGTGCTCCAAAATGGGCACAAGAATAAAGCAGGTGATACCGGCGGTAAAGCCACCGTTATACAGTACAAAGCCTCCGTGAATCACACTGGTAGAAGAGCACATGGCGGCGCAGATCGCACCTGCCAGCACACCGCTCTTCCAGCCAAACTTTCCGGCAATGGGGCACAAGCCGGTTGCAAAGGCAAGTCCGTTGAGATAGGCCTGGCTGGAAAGTGTCCAGCCGGGGTCAAAGCCTCCTATGGCACCAATGGCGCTGGCGACTGCGAAAAGTAAACCGTAACCGGCAAAAATCGGCCACACGATCCGGGGATGCTGCCCCACAGCGAAAAAGCTCAGTGCGGCCAGCAGTGCGCCGCAGGTAGGCCCGGTAAAGCCGACACCGTCAGTAAGCGCAATCATGACAGACATATATGCCAGTACGGAGAGTCCATGGAATCCCAAATTGATCAGACAAAGAGGCATGCCGTGTTGATGCGCAAAATCATCATTGTGTCCGTCAGAAGCCAGAAGCTCACCATATCCATGGAAACTGTGACCGTTGAGCCGCCAACCCTCAAAAAGACACAGGGCAAAGAACAGGACAAAAGCTGTCACGGAAAAGGCATTGAAGGCACCGCCGTTGGCAGTATAAACGGGGTTTTCTCCGGTAAGAGCATCGGGTACTGTGCGTCCCATAATGGGGTAAAGCAGACATTCCAGGAAAAAACCAAGCAGACCGATGGTAATTCCTGCGTTGTAAAGGTTATACCCTTTATGCATGGCGCGCACACCGGGAATCATTGCGGGAACCAAAAAGCCGGCAATCACAGCCATAATCACGGACAGAACTACGCCCAGAAGGGTCGTCTGCGGTGCGCTGGGATCAAATGTGTCGGGGGTGGTGTAGCGGAAAAGAAGCTCGCTGATAAAAGGGGCCAAAGCTGTAGCAAACAGGGCAATGGGAAAAATCGGGCCAAAAGGTAGTTTGCGTACCTTGGCATACAGTAATACTCCCAAAAAGCAGGGCCAGATGTTCAGAATGTTCAAACCGTAAAAGCCATGCGCAATTACCAGAAAATATCCGGCAAGCACAGAAGAACTGGCAACGGTATTCCGAAGCATACACAAGACAATCCAAACTGCCATGCCGCACAATCCGGCATTCAGCAGTGCGCAACCCAAACCGCCCAAGGCATAGTAGTCGGTAAGCAGCTTGGCGGGGGAGGTGATGATACGGAACAACGGCGCGAACAAAACCTGCCATTCTCCATAAATGGTACAGGCTGCGGCTGCGGCAACAAGAAGCCCTACCGAAACCCAAAAACAGAACCGACGAATGAGACGGTCATTCAATAAAATTAAATTTTCCATCTGCACACATCCCTCCCATGTATTTCCTAATTACTTAATATAACAGAAAGTTCCTGTTTGCGCAAGTTTTCCTGTGAAAACCATGCTGCTATTTAAAAACAGAAAAGACAGAGAAACATATAAAAATAGCCACAATATTGTCTGCTTTCATTGACTTTTATTCACAATATATGGTAGTATGATGTTAACTGTAAATTGATATCCTTGTATATCCACAGAAAAAGAAAAAGAAAAGAGGAATCCCCATGGCAAAGAAAGCCCCCGCCCTGGATGAAAAGGGCTATCGAAAGTTTGGCATGCGCGACAAAGTCGCTTATGCCGCCGGTGATTTCGGCTGCAACATGAGTTTCTCCCTGAAGGGAACGGTTCAGACCTTCTGGCTGGTATTCATGATGATGGAAACCGGATTGCTGTCCGCACTGTTGCTGCTTGTACAGATCTGGGATGCAGTGAACGATCCCATGATCGGTACGATGATCGATAAGGATAAGCGTGCTTACAAGCATGGTAAGTTTAAGCAGTACATTTTTGTTGGTGCCTGCGGTCTGCTGGTTGGCGGTGCTGCCGTCTTCCTGCCCTTCCCCAATGCAGGTACTGTGGCAAAGGCCATGCTGTTTATTGTGGGCTATGTAATCTGGGACGCTTTCTACACTGTAGCAAACGTGCCTTACGGCTCTATGCTGTCGGTGGTCACGGATGATGTTGGTGAGCGTGCACAGCTATCCACCTGGCGCTCCATCGGCTCCATGGTCGGCGGCATGATTCCCGGCATTGTTCTGCCCATGATCATTTGGCAGAAGGTTACTTATGACGGCTCCGGCCTGATCCCCAACATGGAAGGTGTCTTCCATAATAATCCCCTCACCGGCAAGCCCTATGAGATGGGCGAAGTAATGCTGAGCCCCCTGACCGGTGAAAAGGCTCAGATCCTGCTGGGTGATCGCGTGTTCTATGCAGCTCTGCTGATGGGCGTGCTGGGCTTCATTGCATTTATGTTCATGCTGAAGAACATTACCGTCCGTGTAGACGAAAATGCTGTCAAGACCAATGAAAGCGAAAAGTTCAACGTGCTCCAGGCATTTAAGAACTTTATGAAGAACCGTCCCGCAGTTGGCGCAACGCTGGCCGCTATGGGTATGTTCCTGGGTATGCAGTCTGCCGGTACCGCAAACGCCATCATGTTTGCTACTTATTTTGGTATGGCTGAGCTGTCCGGTGTGGTGCAGATGATCGGTTTCCTGCCCATGCTCCTGTTTATGCCCTTCATCACCAAGATCGTCAAGAAGTTTGGTAAGAAGGAAGCTTCCGTGTTCGGTACCGTTGTATCTATTATTGGCGGTCTGATCATGCTGGTGTTCCCCATGGTAGGCAAGGATGCTGCTCTGATGGTCTACATGGCCGGTCTGGTAGTCTTTGGCGTTGGCATGGGTGTTTACACCTGCGTGTCCTGGGCTATGATGGGCGATGCCATCGATTACAATGAGTGGAAGTTTGGCAGACGTGAAGAGGGCACTGTATACTCCCTGCACTCCTTCTTCCGTAAGCTGGCACAGGGCGTTGGTCCCTCCGTCGTACTGCTGATCATGGGCGCTCTGGGCTATGTCTCCAGCAGCGGTACCATCGGTCAGACTGCAGAGACTGCACAGAATATGTGCTGGCTGGTTGCAGGTCTGTATCTGTTCAGTGCTGTACTCCAGTTCATTGGTCTGGCTGTGATTTACAATCTGGACAAGAAGACCCTGGCACAGATGAACGAAGAACTGGCTGCCCGCAAGGCTTCCTGATTCTGACGCTGCAACGCCTCAAAAATCAATTAATTACAGTCTGTAACGGTGCCCGGCAGCCTGCATAATCTGCCAGGCATCTTAACAATGAAAGCGACATTCTTTTAGGAGGCAAAAATCCATGCGCACTGTTTATAATTTTAATGCAAAATGGGCATTTACCAAGCAGGCAGATGCCGTGCCTGCTGCTTTGCCCAATGATTGGAATTGGGTCAATCTGCCCCATTCCTGGAACGCCATCGATGGCCAGGACGGCGGCAACGATTATTATCGCGGCACCAGCTATTATGCAAAAAGCCTGGATAAGATGGATCTGCCCCAGGCCGACCGCTATTATCTGGAGCTGCAGGGTGCCAATTCTTCTGCCGATGTATACTTAAACGGCAAGCATCTGGCACACCATGACGGCGGTTATTCCACCTGGCGTGTGGAAATCACCGAGGAACTGCAGATGCAGAATCTGTTTGTGATCGCTGTGGACAATGCTGCCAATGAGACGGTATATCCCCAGATGGCCGACTTTACCTTCTACGGTGGTCTGTATCGTGACGTCAACATTATCTGTGTGCCTCAGTCTCATTTCGACTTGAGCTATTATGGCGGCACCGGTGTGGCCGTGACCCCTGAAGTTTGCGGCAAGGATGCCAAGGTCACCATCGAGACTTGGCTGACTGACAGCAAGTTTGGTCAGACCTTGCGCTATACCATTTACGCTGCCTGCGGCTGTGAAGTTGCCAAGGCAGAAGTTGCCGATACCAAGGTGCAACTGGAGATCAAGGACGTGCATCTGTGGCACGGACGCAAGGATCCTTATCTGTACACCGCCAAGGTTGAACTGCTGGAAAATGGAGAAGTGGTGGATGCCGTTTCCGCACGTTTCGGCTGCCGTACCTTCCAGATCGACCCCGAGCGCGGCTTTATTCTGAACGGTGAGGAATATCCTCTCCGCGGTGTTTCCCGCCATCAGGATCGTTGGGGCGTAGGTAATGCCCTGACGCTGGAGCATCATGTGGAAGATATGGATCTGATTTGCGAAGTGGGCGCCACCACCATTCGTCTGGCGCACTATCAGCACGATCAGAAGTTCTATGACCTGTGCGATGAGCGTGGTATGGTGGTTTGGGCAGAAATCCCCTATATCTCCAAGCATATGCCCGGTGGCCGTCAAAACACCATCTCTCAGATGAAGGAATTGGTGGTTCAGAACTACAACCATCCTTCCATCGTAGTTTGGGGTCTGTCCAACGAGATCGGCATCGGCGGCTCTGATGATGACTTGCTGGAGAACCATCACATTCTGAACGATCTGTGCCATGAGATGGACAAGACCCGTCTGACCACCATTGCTGCTGTTTCCATGTGTAAGATGGATGATCCCTACCTGCAGATCCCCGATGTGGTTTCTTACAACCACTATTTCGGCTGGTATGGCGGCGAGACTACCATGAACGGCCCCTGGTTTGATAAGTTCCACAAGGCCAATCCCAACATCCCCATCGGCTGCTCTGAGTACGGTTGCGAGGCGCTGAACTGGCACACCTCCACCCCTGTCCAGGGTGACTATACCGAAGAATATCAGGCCTATTATCACGAGGAACTGATCAAGCAGCTCTTCACCCGCAAGTACCTGTGGGCCACCCATGTGTGGAATATGTTTGACTTTGGTGCCGATGCCCGTGCCGAAGGCGGCGAGAACGGCCAGAACCACAAGGGCCTGGTCACCTTTGATCGCACCTACAAGAAGGACTCCTTCTATGCTTACAAGGCATGGCTCAGCGATGATCCCTTCGTGCATCTCTGCGGCAAGCGCTATGTCAACCGCGTGGAGGATGTGACCAAGGTCACCGTTTACTCCAATCTGCCCGAGGTTGAGCTCCTTGCCAACGGTGTGTCCCTGGGCAAGAAGCAGGCTGCCGATCACTTCTTCTATTTCGATGTGCCCAATGCCGGCGAGACCAAGCTGGTAGCTGTGGCCGGCGACTACAAGGATGAAGGTGTCATCTGCAAGGTTGAGACCTTTGACGAGAGCTATCGCCTGAAGGAGAAGGGTGCCATCCTCAACTGGTTTGATATCGAAACCAGAGAGGGCTATCTGTCCCTGAACGACAAGATGAGCGATGTCATCGCCACTGTCCAGGGCAAGCTGATCTTCATGGGCCTGGCTGCCAAGTTCATGGGCGGCAAGAAGGGCGAAGGCGGCAAGATCAAGGCTGCCGGCTTTGAAGTTGGTCCCGATATGATGGCTATGATGGGCGGCTTTACCGTTCTGCGCCTCTTTACTTTGATTGGCGGCATGATGGATATGAAGTTCACCAAGGAAGATCTGCTGGATCTGAACGCCAAACTGAACAAGATCAAAAAGCCCAAATAATTGATTCATGTCATCCTTCAAAGGCCCCGGAAGCTATTCCGGGGCCTTTGTGCTGCAATTTTTTCCGCGTATTTGCCTGTTTTTTCTGCAAATACTCTTGACAACAGGCAGCTGTCAAGTTATGATATTACGGAAGTTAGCTGCGGCTAACTAATTTAATGGACGAGAGTTAGCGGAAGCTAACTACAAGACGTAATATATTATGAAAAGAGCGGGGCTGCCTGGAGAGGAGATGGAAGGATGTCTGAAGAATTGCTGGTTCATTATTGCGCACCAACGCTGGCCGGACTTAAGACAGGAAATCTCTTTACCTGGCCTTATGACAGCAAAGCACAGGTTGCAAACTGTATTCGTGCGTGGAATCGTGTTTTGGTGCCAAAGGGTCTGCGTGTGCTGCCCATGGGTTATACCAAAGGCCGTGTACGCATCTATGTGTATCGGCCAGCCGGTTTGACGGCCGATCTGAGCAGGGAAGAAGTACAGTCTATTCTGAAAGAGGCAGGCTATTCCTGTCTGACGGAAAGCTACTGCGTGGCAGAACTTGCCCGGCGCTTAAAGGAAACCACGGAGTTTCCCCACGAGATCGGGTTGTTTCTCAGTTATCCGCCGGAGGATGTCCGTGGATTTATTCGCCATGGCGGTGCAAACTGCAAATGTATCGGCTGTTGGAAGGTGTATGGTGATGCAGAACAGGCAAAGCGAACCTTTCGCTGTTACCAGCGCTGTACAGACCATCTTTGTGCCCGGTTTCACAGCGGTGCAAGGTTGGAGCAGCTGACTGTTTCTGCATCCTGAAAAAAGCCGGCGTTTGCCGGCTTTTTTGCTTCATAATAAGCATACTGCATAGTTATAAGTCTGGAAACCCTTGTCATTTTCTATGGAATCCTGTATAATCATGGTTGTCGGTGCGTTTGCCATCGGCAGAAAGGTGGTTCTATGTTCCGTCAATTCATTTCTTACTACCGTCCCCACCGCAAGCTTTTTGCACTGGATATGTTCTGCGGTCTTTTGGTGGCGATTTGTGATCTGTTTTATCCCATTATTGCCCGAAACATCATCAATGTCTATGTTCCCAACAAGCAGCTGCGGCTGCTGGTTACATGGTCTGTGGTGATGTTGCTGATCTATGTAGTCAAGGCTTGTCTGAACTTTGTCGTGCAGTATTGGGGGCATATTGTCGGTGTGCGGATGCAGGCCGATATGCGCCGGGATATGTTTACCCGCCTGCAAAAATTACCGTTTGCCTTCTTTGACGAAAACAAGACCGGTGTCATTATGTCCCGTATGATCAACGATCTGCAGAATGTCTCCGAGCTGGCCCATCATGGCCCCGAGGATCTGCTGATCTCCACCATCACGCTGGTTGGTGCGTTTATCATGCTGGGCAACATTAATCTGTATCTGACCATCATCGTATTTCTGGTGCTGCCGGTGATGATCCTCTTTGCGGTCAAGACCCGTGGCATGATGACCAAAGCATTCCGTGATACCAGAGTCGAGACCGGTAAGGTCAATGCAAATGTAGAAACCGCCGTGTCCGGTGTCCGTGTTTCCCGTGCTTATACTGCCGGAGAATACGAAACGGCCAAGTTCAACGAGGCAAACAAAGGCTATGTTGCAGCCCGTGCCCGTGCCTATAAGTCCATGGGTATTTTCCATTCCGGTATGCAGCTCTTTTCCGATATGCTGTATCTGGTGGTGCTGGTAGCCGGCGGACTGTTCTTCTTCTATGAGCATATCGATGCCGGTGACTTTGCTGCGTATTTGCTGTACATTAATATTTTCCTCAAGCCTGTGAATCGTCTGGCGTCCCTGCTGGAGCAGCTGCAGGATGGCATGACCGGTTTCTCCCGCTTCCGCGAGATTATGCAGCAACCGGCAGAGGAAGAAGCCATTGATGCTGTGGATCCCGGCATTCTTTCCGGTCATATCCGGTTCGAAGATGTTTCTTTCCGCTATGATAACAGTGATGAGGCGGACGGAAAGCGACAGGTCATCGACCGTGTATCGCTGGAGATCCCCGCAGGTAAGACTGTGGCCCTTGTGGGTCCCAGTGGCGGCGGTAAAACAACCTTATGCCATTTGATTCCCCGGTTCTATGAACTGGACGGCGGTAAAATCACCATTGATGGCATGGACCTCACCGGTCTCAAGCGCAGCGCACTGCGCAAGAACATTGGTATGGTAGCACAGGATGTATTCCTCTTTGACGGCACTATTCGCGAGAACATTGCCTACGGTGATCTGGGTGCCAGCGACGAAGCCATTATCGAAGCTGCCAAGAAGGCAAATATCCACGACTATATCATGACGTTGGAGCAAGGCTATGACACGCAGGTGGGCGAGCGCGGCATCAAGCTGTCCGGCGGACAGAAACAGCGTATTTCCATCGCGCGTGTGTTCCTCAAGAATCCGCCCATTCTGATTCTGGACGAGGCAACTTCCGCTCTGGACAATGCCACTGAGATGCTGATTCAGGAATCGCTGGAGCAGCTGGGCAAGGGCCGCACCGTATTGGTGGTCGCGCATCGACTCTCCACCATTAAAAAGGCAGATGAAATCATCGTTATCACCCGTGACGGCATTCAAGAGCGGGGGAGTCACGATGCGCTGCTGGAGAAAAACGGCATGTACGCAGCACTTTATCGGTACCAGTTCCGAGAATAACAAACCGCACCGTTCCTCTTATGGGGAGCGGTGCTTGTTTTTGGAAAAGCTCCCAAAACTTTCTATGGGGAAAAGATGGGTTCTTATTGAAAACTCTTGAAAAAAACATGGTTTCATGGTATCTTTATTAAGATAGAATATTATAGGCGTATTGTGCCTTGTTGTAACAAATTACATGAATAGGAGGCAGGCCGATCTTCGTCATCGGTCAACATCATATGAAGTACACAAAAATTGCAATGCTGCTGGTTCTGGCACTGATGACAGTGCTGTTTGCGACTGCTTGCGGTGGTGGAAGCGAAGAAAAAGATATGTTCTCGCTGACCATTGAAAATGTCACCATCAAGGGCAATACCCATGTCAAGCAATATCTGGATAAGCTGGGTGATGATTACGAGTATTCCGAGTCCATCAGCTGTGCTTATGACGGTCTGGACAAGATTTATACGTATGACAACTTCAGCATCTACACCTATCCCGATGGAGACAAGGACTATGTGCTGGAAGTAGAAGTTCTGGGCGGCAACTATGCAACCCATAAGGGGATTAAGATTGGCAGCAGCCGTGAAGATGTCATTAAGGCATACGGCGAAAAGTATCTGGAAGACGGCGCACTGCTGTATTATAACAAAACCAACAATGCAGCTGACACCACCGAGCCCATGCTGTATTTTGTCATGGACAATGACAAGGTCATCAGCTTTGGTATCGTAGGAAAGAGCGCTGAATAACGAAAGGGGAAATTGCCATGGGCAAAAAGTGCATAAGCCTGCTGGCGCTGCTGATCGCATGCAGCCTGCTGCTGGGCCTGGTTGCCTGTGCACCTGCTGAAGTTCCCGGCAACGATGATGATATTCCTGTTAATGGAGACGGCAATGGAACCAGCGACGGCACCGGAAATGGCGACGGCACTGGAAACGGTGACAGTACCGGCAGCGGCGACGGCACTGGAAATGGCGACGGCACCGGCAACGGTGACAGTACCGGCAGCGGTGACGGTACCGGCAGTGGTGGCGGCACCGGCAGCGGTGACAGCACCGGCAGTAGCGATGGTACCGGCAGTGGTGACGGCACCGGCAGCGGTGACAGCACCGGTACAGGAAATGATTCCGAAAACGATACCGATCCAGGTAATACAGATAAGCCTTCTGCGGCAGTGGGAACTACCACAGGTGTTGACAGCCTGGATGCAGATCTGAAAGAAATCATCGACATTGTTACCAATGCCGAGGAAAGCAAACTGGATCAGCTTCGCGCTGTGTACAAATGGGTGGCAGATAACTTCCGTTATCGTGCTGTGTCCGTCGATCTTTCTCAGGGCTATACCGATGCCCTGCAGATCGAACTGACGGAGTACTTCCTCAAATACCGCCGTGCCAGCTGCGAGCATTACGCAACCACTGTAGCACTGTTGTTTAAGCGCTTGGATCCTGCTTACCAGCCAATTTTGGTGTCCGGTGAACGCTGGGATACGAAGAATCAGACCTGGGGCGAGCATGCTTGGGTCATTATGGAATACGAAGGACGTTATTATCATTTTGATGGTTTGTACGGAAAAAATCATCAAGGCGATACGTTCCTCAGCTTTATGAAGACCGATGCGGAGATGACTGCGCATCATAAGTGGGACACAACTCAATATCCTGCCTGTCCCTGAGGATAAAATGGAGGATCCGGAATGTTTATCCTGGAAAAACTTGCTGAATACGCCAAAACAGACCGTGTGGCACTGATTAACCGCGAAGAGCAGCTGACCTTTGCTCAGATGGACGCATATTCCGATGCGGTTGCAGCCTTTCTGCTGGAGCATTTCGGAAGTGTAGACCAAACTCCGGTGGTGATCTACGGCCACAAGCAGACCGAGATGCTGCCCTGTATGTATGGCGCGCTAAAGGCCGGACGTGCTTACGTGCCGGTGGATATCACCGTGCCTGCAGATCGCGTGCGAGATATTTTGGATACCGTAAAACCGAAACTGTTCATTGACTTGGCAGATGTTTGCGCCGGTGGCGAGATCCCTGCAGACCTTTACAAGCAGCGTGCGGATACTGCTGCTGTACAACAGATGTTTGCGCAATATGCGGGGCAAAAGCCCGATGCGTCAAACTGGGTGAAGGATGAAGATCCCTGCTATATTTTGTTCACCTCCGGCAGCACCGGAAAACCCAAGGGCGTGCCCATCAGCAAGGCAAATCTGGACAATCTGTATCGTGAGTTTGCCGGTTGGGTGGCAGAAGCCAAGGGCCAGGTGATCATGAATCAGATTTCCTATTCCTTTGACGTTTCCGTCGTGTCGGTCTATATGGGTATGGCACTGGGTAAGACCCTGTATACCATTGACAAGGGCATGATGGAAAACCTGCCCGAACTGTACGAAAAGCTGGGCAGTTCTCAAATTGCTTTGTGGGTATCCACACCTTCCTTTGCAGAACTGTGTGTGGCCTCCGAACGTCTGAACGAGGGGCTGATGCCCCGGCTTGAGCGCTTTATCTTTTGCGGTGAAGTGCTGACGCACAAGCTGACCGAAACGCTCTTTACCCGGTTCCCCGGAAGAACAGTGGTAAACACCTATGGACCCACCGAGGCTACCGTTTTGGTCACAGCCATGGCTGTGACACCTGCCATGCTGGAGGATACCCGTCCCATCCCCATTGGCGTTCCTCTGCCCGAAGTGCGCTTTGCCATCGTGGATGAAGCTGGCAAAGAACTGCCGGAAGGAGAGACCGGTGAACTGTTGATCATCAGTGACAACGTGTCTGCCGGTTATTTTGGTTGTCCCGATCTGACAGCACAGCGGTTCTTTACCATGGACTGTGATGGCGTAACCAAACGCGGCTACCGTACCGGTGACGCTGTATATCGACTGGGCGAGTATTATTACTTCTGCGGTCGTATCGATTTCCAGGTAAAGCTCAACGGTTTCCGTATCGAACTGGAAGATATCGAGAACAATATGATGCGCGTCACCAATGTGGCTCGTGCCGTGGTGCTGCCTGTCAGCAAGGGCGAAAAGATCGATCATCTGGTAGCCTTTGTGATGCTGCAAAAGAAGAGCGAACTCAGTCCTCTGAAAACCGGTCTTGCCATCAAGGAAGAACTAAAGCAGTACCTGCCTTCCTACATGATCCCTCGCAAGATTGTTCTGCGTGATAGTTTTCCCATCAATACCAATGGCAAGGTTGACCGCAAGCAGCTTGCCCTGGAACTGAAATAAGGGAGTACGGAGAAGATTTCATGAACCTGTTTAGCGGATTTTTGTTTTTTTATGTACTGGTGCTGCTGCTGATTCCTGCAGCGGTGCTGGGGCTCATGGGGAAAAAGCTTAAGTGGTATGGTTTTGCCGTGACCCTGGCTTTTACCGCCATGGTGTTTTCCACACCGGGAAAAGCAGCCTTTATCGTGGGCTTTTATCTGCTGCAATTATTGCTCATCAAGATCTTTATGCTGATCAAGCAGAAAGCCAGCGAAAAGGTGCTGCCGTATCTGCTGGGTCTGTTTGTACTTTTGTCGGTCAGTCCCATTATTCTGGCAAAGCTGAACAGCCTGCTGGGTTTACCCCTTGAGTTCTTGGGCGTGTCTTACATGACCTTCCGTGCTGTACAGCTGCTGATCGAGATCCGAGACGGATTTACAATAGAAGTAAAGCTTTTAGACTTTACATACTTTTTGCTGTTTTTCCCCTCGGTATCTTCCGGTCCGGTAGATCGATATCGCCGCTTTTTGGGCGATGTCAATTCTGTGCAGACCCGGGAAGAATACTGGGAAAGTCTGCGGGGCGGCGTGCGTCGGCTTTTTACCGGTGCGCTGTATAATTTCGTCATTGCAGGTCTGCTGCAGCAGTACGTGCTGGCAGTGCTGCCCGAAACATTCCTGGGCAACTGGGGATATATGTATGGCTACACCCTGTTTTTATTCTTTAACTTTGCGGGTTACAGCAAAATGGCGATCGGTGCCGGCTACATTCTCGGCGTGCGTATGCCCGAAAACTTCAACATGCCCTTCCTCAGCCACGATCTGAAGGACTTTTGGGCGCGTTGGCATATTTCATTGTCCACTTGGCTGCGAGATTATGTTTATACCCGTTTTGTGCGGGAGTCTCTGCGGAAAAAGTGGTTTAAGGATCGCCACACCGGCTCTTACATTGGCTATGTGCTCACCATGATGACCATGGGCGTATGGCACGGTCTGGATGCCCGGTATCTGTTCTACGGCGCATATCACGGTCTTTTGATGTGCCTGAACGATGTGTTGGATAATAAATGGAAGCGGTTTAAAAAGCTGAAGAAGGATCCCCTGTGGGAACCTGTTCTGGTGCTGATTACCTTCCATATCATTAGCTTTGGCCTGCTGGTCTTCTCCGGCAGGATATTCTGATAAAGGAGATGTCCATGATGAACGAAGAAGCAAAAATCATCGAAGCCCTGTGTGAAATCTGCGGTGCAGAGCCCCAGGATCTGGAAGGGGATATGGAACTGTTCGAGGAGGGCCTGCTGGACTCCTTTGGCGTGATTTCTCTCTTTGTAGAGCTGGAAGAAATCTTTGGTGTCAAGCTGGATCCCACCGAGGTGGAGCGCAGCGTCATCTCCACTCCCGACAAGCTGGTTGCATACGTACTGGAGAGACTGTAAGCTGTCATGTGGAAGAAAACATTGCGGGCCGCAGCGTTGCTGTTGGCCCTGGTTACCTTGATCCTGTGGGGTGCAGGCGCGGTGCTCCGCGCTACCATGCCGGAATATACCGACAATCTGGGCGATGACAACTACAACGAAAAGCTGTACGGTCTGGAACTGCTGAAGGCTTCGGCGCAGCGGGAGGATAATATCATCATTTACGGCTCCAGTGAGCTGCGCACCCTGGATATTTCTACCCATCCGGTGAACTTCTTTGCGGATAAGCGTGACGGTTTCCAGGTGAACATCGTAGGTCGCGGATCTTGTCAGAGCATTATCCATGCCCTCAGTGTAGCTGCCTCCGGCGATGCCCTTGCAGGGAAAAAGGTGGTACTGATTACTTCGCCGCAAAGCTATGTCAAAGAGGGCATTACCCCCGATATGTTCCTGGCCAATTTCTCCAAGCAGCATTTTCTTACCATTATGGGAGATTCTTCTGTCAGTGACAGTGTCAAGGCACGTCTGAGCCAGCGCACCGAGGAACTGCTGGAAGAATATAAAGAAAAGTTTGGCAGCTATGGTGGCTATGAAGATGTGCTGCTCTATGCCCGTTTGTACAACAGCGGCAGCTTCATCACCGATGTGGCGCTGACTTTGCTGAAGCCTTGCTACGCACTGCAAAATTATCTGCTGACCCTGCGTGATCTTGCTGATGCTGCTGCACTGCTGCACAGCAAGGGTGACGCAAGCAGCAATGATGCCGGCGATAAAAGTGTCATTGATTGGGTCGCTGAGCAGGTAACTGCCACAGCGGTCGCCAAGCCTATGACTGATAACAATGACTTTGGCATGCTGAAGGATTATTACAACCGCTACATCGGCAGCAAGCTGAAACTGCAGGAAGGCAAAGAAAAGAATTTGTCCTACTCCGTTTCTGAGGAATATGACGATCTGCGTCTGCTGCTGGATGTGTGCAAAGAGAAGGATCTGGAGATCCTGTTTGTCCATGTCCCGCTGCACGGTACATGGAGTGATTATACCCAGTTCAGCACCGACCGTCGGCAGGATTATTATGAAAACGTCCGGGAGATTACAAGTCAGTATGACAATGTCACCATGTGTGATCTGACTTCCGGCGAGTATGACGAATATTTCCTGTGTGATGTGATGCATCTGGGATGGAATGGATGGTTGAAGTTTGATGAAGCGCTTAGCAACTTTTATCACGGAAATCTCAAATAAGCTGTCGGACTCTTTCGTCCTGCGGATGGCGTATTATGCGCTGGTCATCGCACTGCTCATCGGGATGTATCTCATTTCTGATGGCGAAAGCGTCAGCTTTGTGTATAACGAGTTTTAATTCTGCGGGAGAGGCAAGACCTCTCCCGTTTTTCTCTCTGTAAAAATGACAGCATGACTTCTGTTTTGCCCATTCTCTGCATACAGTAAAGCGGGGAGGGATCTTACCATGAAACAGCAAACCATGGAAAAACTGTATGTAGGCGTGATGATTGCCTGCTTTGTCGTCTGTCTGATTCTGCTGATCAGCATGATTATCGGAAAGCCACTTTTGCAGCGGGCGTATCCGCACACGCCCACCATGCGTGACACCATCCTGCCGCCGCAGCTGCAGGACAATGAAAGCGAAGACAAAACTGAGCCGCCAAAGGATCAAAACACCGGCCATACCGGCAGCCTTACCTTGACAGAAATGGCATTGCAGCAGACTTTGCTGCAGGCGCTGCCCGAAAACTTTCCGGTATCTGCATTAGAGGCAGATATTGAGCCGGATTGTACCATCGAACTGGAGCTGGAAGTCAATCGCAGCGAACTGGTGAAGTATCTGGAAAAAGCGGGCATGAAGCTTTCGCTGAAAGAAAAAATATTCCTGCGCTTGCTGCCCAAAACACTTTCGGCAGAGTGCTTGCTGCAGCTGACCCAGCCGGAGCAGGGGGGACTGGTGGTGCTGGTTCCCAAAAGCCTGTCGCTGAATGAACACAACATCAAAGTGTCTGCCATTCCCGGTGAACTCATCACCTCGGCCAACGCGGGACTTAAAGCTGCACTGGATGCCACCGGGCTGAAATTGGGTGGGTTTACCTGTACCGATGAGGTCATTATTTTTGAATAAACTTTATCTGCTGTCCAATGAAAAAACATTGGGCAGTTCTTTCTTTTTTTACAATCAAATCTGTAGTTTTTTGTTGAGAAAATGTCTTGATTATGCTATAATAAATTGATAATTTGGATTACTATGCAAACAAGGGGACAAGGACACCTATGAACCAGAAAAGTAAAGTGATTTCGCCGGAGGAACTGGCTCGTCAGCAGATGTTTTCCGCTTATAATCGGGACCTGCTGCTGAAAAAATACGGACGCCAGCCCTTGGCATGCCCCGTAACTTTTGGCTGCCAGCAGAATGAGGCAGATACCGAACTGATCCGCGGCATGCTGGTAGACATGGGCTACGGCTTTACCGATCAGGTGGAAAAGGCAGACTTTGTCCTCTTCAATACTTGTGCGATTCGCGAACATGCTGAGCAGCGTGTCTTTGGCAATGTGGGTGAAGTGACCCATCTGAAAAAGCAGAATCCCGGCATCATGATCGCCGTCTGCGGCTGCATGGCGCAGCAGCAGCATATTGCGGACAAGCTGAAAGCAAGCTATCCCGGCGTGGACCTGGTCTTCGGCACTCATGCGCTTTGCCGTCTGCCCGAACTGATGAACCGTCGTCTCCGCGGCGGCAAGCGAGTCTTTGATCTGGAGGGCGACCAGTGGGGTGTTGTGCCCGAGGGCATTCGTCCCATCCGTAAGGAAGGACCCAACGCATGGCTTTCCATCATGTATGGCTGCAACAATTTCTGCACCTACTGCATCGTGCCCCATGTCCGTGGCCGTGAGCGCAGCCGTACCATGGAAGCAGTACTCACTGACTTCAAACAGCTGGTTGCAGAGGGGTATAAAGATATCACCTTGCTGGGACAGAATGTAAACTCCTACGGCAAAGATTTACCCGATGCGCCGGATTTTGCCACGTTGCTGGAGAATATCAATGCCATTCCCGGCGACTTCCGGGTGCGCTTTATGACCAGTCATCCCAAGGATGCATCGCCTCGTCTTTTTGATGTGATGGCACGTTGCGAAAAGGTGTGCAACAGCATCCATCTGCCGGTACAGGCCGGCAATAACCGGGTACTGAAGGAAATGAACCGTCACTACACCCGCCAGCAGTATTTAGAGCTGGTGCACTATGCCCGCAGTGTAATGCCGGATCTGACCATTACCAGCGATATCATCGTGGGCTTCCCCGGTGAGACCGAGGAGGAGTTTGAAGAAACTCTGTCTCTGCTGCGAGAGGTGCGTTACGACTCGCTGTTTACCTTCATTTATTCTCCCCGCAAGGGTACGAAAGCGGCCGAGATGCCCGATCCTGTTTCCCGTCAGGAAAAGCAGGTTTGGTTTGATCGTCTGCTGGATCTGCAAAACACCATCTCCCGGGAAAAGAATGACCCCTATGTGGGCAAGACCCTGCCCGTTCTGCTGGACGGCTACAGTGAAGATGAAAACTATACCTACACCGGCAGAACAGAGGGTTTCAAGCTGGTGCATGTCAAAGGCCCGGAAGGTCTTGTAGGCCAGTGCCTGCCGGTAGAGATTGATCGCCGCAGCACATGGGCATTGTTTGGAAAGGTGAAGTAAGCATGGCACGGGAAAAGAAACCGCAGGCACAGGGAGGCTTTACTCCCATGATGCAGCAATATCTGGACATGAAAGAGCAGCATCAGGATGCTGTTCTGATGTACCGTCTGGGTGATTTTTATGAAATGTTCTTTGATGATGCCAAAACGGTGTCCAGAGAACTGGAACTTACCCTCACCGGTCGTGATTGCGGACAGGAAGAGCGTGCGCCCATGTGCGGCGTACCCTCCCACAGCGCCGAGGGTTATATTGCCCGACTGATTGCCAAGGGCTACAAGGTGGCCATCTGCGAGCAGATGGAGGATCCTGCCACCGCCAAGGGGCTGGTCAAGCGTGAAGTCATTCGCATGATCACCCCCGGCACCGTGATGGAAACCTCCATGCTCCAGGAAGAGAGCAACAACTTCATCGCCGCTATCTATATGGACAGCCGGGGCGGCGGCATCTGCTTCTGCGATGTGTCTACCGGCGAATGTTTTGCCACTCAGACCACTGCTGCCGAAGCCGGTGCCGAACTGGTCAACGAGCTGGCCCGGTTTTCTCCTGCCGAGGTGCTGCTGTCTCAGGGCGCAGCAGCGTGCAGCGAGATTCTGGAGTTTGCAAAGAATCGCCTGGATTGTTATCTGGTCCAGGGCCGCGATCATTTCTTCGCCGTCCACAGCGCATTGGATGCCGCAAAACAGCAGTTTGCCCTCCAGGACGATCTGCCGGAAGGGGAACTGCTGCAGCTGGCTGCCGGCGCACTGATGCAGTACCTCCGGGAAAATCAAAAGAGTGACCTTGCCCATATCCGCGCGCTGGAGGCCTATGGCCGCAGCCAGTATATGGAGCTGGACTATACTGCCCGCCGCAATCTGGAACTGACCACGTCCCTCCGCACCGGAGAAAAGCGTGGCTCTTTGCTGTGGGTGCTGGATCACACCAAGACCGCCATGGGTGCCCGTCTGCTGAAGCAGTGGCTGGAGCGTCCCTTGCGCAGCGTGCCTCAGATCCAAAGCCGACAGAATGCGGTGGCAGAACTGGTGGACAATGATCTGGTACGTGACGAGCTGGCGATGGCAATGAGCAAGATCTACGACATCGAACGCATCATTGGCCGCATTGTTTATGGCAGTGCCAATTGCCGCGACCTGCGTTCTTTGCATCAGGTCTGCACGCAGCTTCCACTTCTGCGTGAGAAACTGCAGGAGATGCAGGCACCCCTCCTGCAGCGACTGCTGACCGAGATGGACGACCTGTCTGACATTGGCGAGCTCATTGACCGTGCCATCGTAGAAGAACCGCCTTTCTCCGTACGTGAAGGTGGCATGATCCGTGAAGGCTTTGATGCCCAGGCAGACCGTTTGCGTGAACTTTTGGGCGGTGGCACCGCCCGTCTGGCAGAGATCGAGCGCGGCGAGCGCGAGCGTACCGGTATTCCCAAACTGAAGGTAGGCTACAACAAGGTTTTTGGCTATTACATCGAGGTTACCAAGTCTTATACCGCACAGGTGCCGGACACATATATCCGCAAGCAGACCCTTACCGGCTGTGAGCGTTATATTACCCCCGAACTGAAAGAGCTGGAAGGGGAAGTGCTGTCCGCCAGCGAGCGGCTCACCGCCTTGGAATATCAGCTGTTTACCCAGGTGCGTGAAGCCATTGCAGGTCAGGTAAGCCGCATTCAAGCGACCTCCCACGCCGTAGCACAGCTAGATGCATTGTGTTCTCTGGCCAAGGCCGCCAGAAAGAATCATTACGCCATGCCCTTTGTGGACGACAGCGATCGTCTGCAGATTCGCGGCGGACGGCATCCTGTGGTAGAGCGTGTGCTGGAAGGCAGCCTCTTTGTGCCTAATGATACCGAAATGGATTGCGGTGACAACCGTGTTTATGTGATCACCGGCCCTAATATGGCAGGTAAGTCTACCTTCATGCGACAGGTGGCACTGATCACCATCATGGCGCAGATTGGCAGCTTTGTGCCCGCCAACGAGGCCCACATTGGCGTGTGTGATCGGGTCTTTACCCGTGTGGGTGCTTCCGATGATCTGTTTGCCGGCCGTTCTACCTTCATGGTAGAGATGAATGAAGTGGCGGATATTCTGAAATATGCCACCTCCCGCAGCCTGCTGATTTTGGATGAAATCGGCCGCGGCACATCTACCTTTGACGGTATGTCCATTGCCCGTGCAGTGCTGGAATATGTGGCTGACAAAAAGCATCTGGGCGCGAAAACCCTCTTTGCCACTCACTACCACGAGCTGTGTGCACTGGAAGGTGTGGTAGACGGCGTAAAGAATTACAACATCGTGGTAAAAAAGCGCGGCGAGGATATTATCTTTATCAAAAAGATCGTTCCCGGTGGTGCCAATGACAGCTATGGTATCGAGGTCGCCAAGTTGGCCGGTCTGCCTGATAAGGTGGTAAAGCGTGCTAAAGCCGTATTGACAGAAATCGAGCGCAAGCCTTCGGTGCTGCCGGTAGCCCAAAACCAGCAGCTGCCCGAGGAAGAAGAGCCCGAGACCCTGCAACTGTCCCTGGGCAGCATGGCAGGCAGTGACCTGATCGAGCGCCTGCGCAAGCTGGAGCCTGAGGTTCTGACACCCATTGAAGCCATGAATCTGCTCTTTGAACTGCACAAGCAGGCCAAAGAGTGCTAACGTTGATACATTCTTTTGCCGCGTACGCGGCAGATTGGAGTAACCTATGGCCAAAATACATCAATTATCCCAACAACTGGCCAATATGATCGCCGCCGGTGAGGTAGTCGAGCGTCCGGCATCAGTTGCCAAGGAACTGGTAGAAAACGCCATTGATGCCGGCAGCCATCGCATTACGGTAGAAATCAAAAGCGGTGGTGTGGCATATCTGCGCGTTACCGATGACGGTCACGGCATTTCTTATGAAGATGTACCCCTGGCATTCAAGCGCCATGCCACCAGCAAGCTGCATACTGAAGAAGACCTGATGTGCATCCGTACTTTGGGCTTCCGCGGCGAGGCGCTGGCATCGGTAGCATCGGTGGCCAAGGTAGATCTGTTCACCTGTACCCCCGACAGTGATACAGGCGTGCAGTATTCCATCGAAGCAGGGGAGGAGACTGCCTTTCACGAGACCGGCTGCCCACTGGGCACCACTGTGGTGGTGCGCGAACTGTTTTACAACATTCCTGCCCGTGCCAAGTTCTTGAAAAAGGACAGCACCGAGGGCGCATATGTTGAACAGGCGGTGGTACAGCAGGCCATTGCCCATCCTGAGGTTGCTTTCACCTTCATCAAAGAGGGAAAAGAAATCTTTGCAACACCCGGAAAGGGAAAAATGCAGGATGCCATCTATGCCATTTACGGTAAGGATCTGGCAGAGTCTTTGGTGACGGTCATGGGTGATCACGGTGAGATCCGCCTCAGTGGCTTTGTGGCTCGTCCTGTACTGAATCGTCCCAATCGAAATTATCAGCATTTTTATATCAATGGCCGCTGCATTCGCAGCAGATTGCTGTCCGCCGCGCTGGAAGAAGCGTTTAAGGGCAAAGTTACCGTGGGTCGTTTCCCGGTTTGTTTCCTGAACCTGTACATGAGTCCGGCGGCTCTGGATGTGAATGTACATCCCGCCAAGCTGGAAGTAAAGTTTGCCCGTGAGCGCGAGGTGTTTTCCGCGGTTTACCATGCTGTTTGTACGGCACTGGAATCCTTGCAAGAGCTGGAATCCATGCGTCGGGCGGCACGTCCGGCAGAAGACAATGTAACGGTGCAGCAGCAGCGTCTGGATACCAATGCGATGATGTCTGCAGAAGAAAAGCCTGCAGAAGAAAACCGCAGCATAACCACCAGAGCTTATACACCTTCTCGTCCTGCTTATACCTTCCCCGAAGGTCACACACAAAGCTACAGCAAGGTGGCAGAACGGCCGGCAATGAAATACGAAGCCAGCCGAAAGCCCTTGCAGACGGCAGAAGAACGGCCGCGGTTGGAGATTGCACATACTCCTGTCTTTGAAGATATCCCTGTGCGGGAACTGATGCTCCCTGTGGCAAAAGAGTCTCCTGCACAAGACATAAAGTCCGTTCCGGAAAAAGCAACCACGCCGGCAGAAGAACCAGAGGTGCGGGTCATCGGTGAAGCCTTCCGCACCTATATCATGGCTGAGGACAAGGATGGCATCTGGCTGATCGACAAACATGCCGCCCATGAAAAAATCCTCTATGACAAGCTGTGTCAGCAGGACGAGCCCCAGCCCGGTCAAATCTTGCTTTCTCCTTTGGCGGTCAGCCTCAGCAGCGAGGAAAAAGATGCGCTGCTGGCATCCGGAGAACTGCTGGCAATCCTGGGATTCCAGGTGGAGGACGGTGGTCTTGGTGGGCTGTTGGTTCGCGAGATCCCGGTTTATCTGGACATGGAAGAAACACCTTTCCTGTTGGCACAGGTTGCCCAGCAGCTGCGCGAAGGACGCAAAGCAGAGAGCCAGGTTCTGGACGAACTCCGCAAGAGCATCGCATGCAAAGCAGCTGTAAAGGCTGGACACTTTACCGGAGAGGCCGAGCTTGTTCGCTTTGCAAAGCAGGTGCTGGCAGACGAAACCGTTCGCAACTGTCCCCATGGGCGGCCTGCGGTAGTCTACCTTAGCCGTTACGAACTGGAAAAAATGTTTAAGCGGGTGCAGCCATGAAGCGAATTGCAGCAGTGGTAGGCCCCACCGCTTCAGGAAAGACCGCACTGGCAGTGGAATTGGCTTTGCGGTTTAATGGCGAGGTGGTTTCTGCCGACTCCATGCAGATATACCGCAAACTGAATATCGGAACTGCAAAACCCACAGAAGAAGAAATGCGTGGCGTCAAGCATCATATGCTGGACGTGGCTGATCCCGGCGAAAGCTATTCGGTCTCTCGCTATGAGCAGGAAGCTACCGCTTGCGTAGAAGATATTCTTTCCCGTGGCAAATTACCCATTCTCTGTGGCGGTACAGGCTTGTATATCGATGCACTGATCCGGGGTGGCGGTTTTTTGGAAAGCGGCGTAGACAGCGGTTTGCGTGCCAAGCTGGAAGAAGAATGGGATGCCCGGGGCGGAGAAGCAATGCTATCCCGTCTTGCGGCCTTTGACCCCGACAGCGCAGCGCGCCTGCATCTTCATGATAAAAAGCGCATTATCCGCGCCATGGAGGTTTACCTGCAAACCGGCATTACCATCACCGAGCATAATGCCAGGACGGCAGCGTTGCCGCCCAAGTACGATGCGGTGATGATCGGTCTGCGCACCGAACCCAGGCAGATTCTTTATGACCGCATTAACCGACGTGTCACAAAGATGCTGGAAGCCGGACTGGAGCAGGAAGCACGCCGGCTGCTGGAAAGCGGCGACTTGGTGGGTACGGCAGCGCAAGCCATTGGCTACAAGGAAATGCTGGATTATTTCCGCGGCGAAGCTACCTTGGCAGAGGCTGCCGACCTGATCCGGCAAAAATCCCGCAATTATGCCAAACGCCAGCTTACCTGGTTCCAGCGTGATGAACGGGTCCACTGGATCACTTACAATCAATCCGCATCAGAAGCAGAAGTCTTCCGCATTGCGACAAATTTCTTGCAGGAGAAGGGTTTATAATCGGAATGTCAAAATACAAAGAAAAGAGGCATTCCAAATGGAAATCAAGCACAATCTGCAGGATAGTTTTCTCAATTACGTACGAAAAGAACGAATCCCCCTGACGGTTTTTCTTACCAACGGATTTCAGCAGCGGGGGACAGTCGGGGCCTTTGACGGCTATACCATTTTGCTTTGGTTTGAGGGGCGACAGCACCTGATCTACAAGCATGCGGTGTCCACCATCGTGCCCCAACGGAGCGTGCCGACCTTACCCGAAACTGCCGAGGAGCGCAGTTAAAGGCAAGGGCGTCGGTGCTCCCGGAAGGAGCGTCTATGTCTCAGACACGAAACAGTTCCAAACCGGAACGCAACAAACGAAAAGCAAAAAAGAAACCCAACCCCCTGCGTATTGTGGGTGGTGTGTTTCTTGCGCTCTTTGCCCTGTATTTGGGCTATCAGCTGTTTGGAAACATGGGCAGATCCATTCGCACGCAAGAAGCCTTTGTCACCACAGTAGAGGAAACCGCCGATGCAACCGGTATTTTTGTTCGTGACCAGATTCTGGTCACCGGCAAGGGTGGCAGCTCTGCCAAATATCTGGTTGAAAATGGTGAGCGCGTATCCAAGGGACAGCAGGTGGCTTTGTTCTTTAACACAGAATCCGCGGCGCAGACTTTTCAAACCTGTCAGGAGCTGGAGTATCAGCTGAAAGCATTGCAGGATACCTACGCCAACCTGACCAGCGGTATGGATAGTCTGAAGCTGGACAGCATGATTTACACTGTTCTGCAACAGATTGCAACAGAAATGGATAACGGAAACACATCCGAGTTGTCCAAGCTGTATGCCTCACTGAACCAGCTGGTAATCAGCCGCGGCAGCAGTGACGGCAATAATGCTGTGCTGAAGGCACAAATCGCACAGGTAGAGGCAGATCTGAAGGAAGCAAAGTCCCAGCTTAGCGGAAAAAGCAAAGCGGTAACTGCACCCCAAGCAGGATATTTCCTGAAAAGCTCTGATGGCTTTGAAACGCAGTTTACAGTTGCGTCCTTGGCCACCTTAACGGTTTCCGAGGTGAAAAATGCTGCTGCCGATTCTTCGGCAGGTGGCGCTGTGGGCAGTGTGGTTCGGGATTTCGTCTGGTATTATGCGGCCGTGGTGGATCATGATACCGCAGAAGCCCTGCGAAATCGCACCAGCATTCCGGTTCGATTCCCAAAAATCAGTGACACACGGATTCATATGAGTATCGAGAGCATTCGCACAGAGGGGAACCAGGCACTGGTAATCTTAAAGAGCGGTGATATGAATGCCAAATATCTTTCTGCGCGTTGCGAAGATATCCAGTTTGTACTGAACACATACACCGGCATTCAGGTGCCCAAACAGGCACTGCGTCAGGTCGATGGTCAGTGGGGCGTCTACTGTCTTGACGGCTCTGTAGCTAAGTTCAAGCCGGTGGAATGGGTCTATCAGACCAGTGACTATTATCTGGTTCCCGCTGCGGGACGCCCTGCTGATGGTCTGTATCAGTACGATAAAATGATCATTGGAGCCAAGAATCTTACCGATGGCCAAGTCATGAAATAATATAGGCATAAAAAGGATAAAAAACGAAGAAAAACCTTGGTATTTCAAAAGATTATACAAACTATTTATTGACAGAAAGCAGAAAAAATAAGATAATATATATGTGGCTTTATGCCCATAGGCTTTGGCTGCTGCAGCCTAAGCCTGATGAAAAAATTGCATGCGCGCAGATGTGATATAATCAGACATCTGCAGATGAAACAAGCATAAATTCGAAAGGAGCAAACGGATATGAGTTTTATGGACGACCTGAAGCGCTGGGCCAAAGGCGATGAAGATGATTTTGAGGACGAGCTGGAGGAGTTCACCCCCGAAAAGCGTCCCGCAAAGGCTGAGAGCGATGCTGGTGTTTCCATCACCGACTTCCGCCGCAGCTCTAACAACAAGGTTGTAAACATCAATGCCAAGACCCAGCTTTCTGTTGTGCTGGTCAAGCCTGAAAAGTTCGAGCAGGCTGCTGATGTGGCAGACCATCTGCGTGAGCGCCGCACTGTTGTGCTGAACCTGGAGCAGACCAACAAGGATGTTGCCCGCCGTATGGTAGACTTCCTCAGCGGTGTGACCTATGCCCAGGATGGTAAGATTAAGAAGGTTGCCAACAGCACCTTTATCATCACGCCCTACAATGTAGATATCATGGGCGATCTGATCGACGAGCTGGAAAACAACGGTCTGTACATCTAAGCACTGAGAAAGGACCAGCTTGTGTATAGCCTTGTGTTGCAAACAGCGCGGCTCCTCATTTCGTTTTTGCAGACTTTGATGTTGGTCACTGCGCTGCTTTCCTGGATACCGCAAATGCGGTACAATCGGCTTTATCAGACGCTTGTCATGCTGATAGATCCAATTGTCCAGCCGTTCCGTACCCTGTTAAGCATGATCCCCTTTTTGGACGGATTCCCCTTGGATTTCTCCTTTTTGGCGGCATACTTGACGTTAAGTATTTTAGGAAGCATGATTGGATAACTTTATTAAGGCCGGCGTAGCCCGCAGGCCTTAATCTTAAATTTTAGGGGGATAAAGAGAATGCTGACACCTCAGGAAATTCAGAATAAAAAGTTTGAAAAAGCTGTGTTCGGCGGCTATGACATGAGCCAAATCGACGATTTTCTCGATGTGGTTTTGGCCGATTACAGTGATTTGTATAAAGAAAATGCTGCGCTGAAGGCTAAGATGCGCGTGCTGGTAGAAAAGATCGACGAGTACCGTGCTGTGGACGAACAGATGCGCAAGGCTCTGTACACTGCACAGGTTTCTGCAGAGAAGACGCTGGAAGAAGCCCGCACCGAAGCCGAAGCGATTTTGGCAAATGCCCGTGCCGAGGCTGACCGCCGCTGCGGCGATATCGAAGTGCGTATCGTGCAGGAGCAGCAGCGTCTGGCCCAGATGAAGGCTGAAACCGCATCCTATGCTGACAAAATCAAGCAGCTGCTGAACCGTAACATCGAGGTGCTGGACACCATCGTTGCCGCACCCTGCGAAGAACCTGCCATCGAATCTGTTCCTGTACAGCAGGAAGAAGTGGCTCAGCCCGAAATTGTTGCAGAACCTGAACAGGCTGTAGAAGAAGAGAAGGTCACTGAAGCCCACACCACTGAAGACACCGTGGACGAGATCGCTGCCTTGCTGATGGCCGAGGATGTGGCGGCTGCTGATGAAGATGACGGTCCTGAGATCATGGCAGCTGTCGAGTTTGGTGACACCCGTGTCATTGATCTGGGCGGCAAGGCAGATGATCTGTTTGCCCGCCGCAGCAGCAAGGATGAGGAAAGTGACACCGCAAAGATTTACGGCGACACTGCACAGACTCCCAAGCCCCGCTTTAATTTCAGTGATCTGCGTTTCGGCAAGGATTACCAAGACGACGAGAATCAATAACTTTAGGAGATAAAGACAAATGGTCAAGGATTACAAGGACACGCTCCTCATGCCCAAAACCGAGTTTCCCATGCGTGCAGGTCTGCCCAAGCGGGAACCCGGCATGCTGGAGAATTGGTACGCAATGGATCTCTATCACGAGCTGCTGAAGAAGAACGAAGGCAAGCCTCTGTTTAATTTGCACGACGGCCCGCCCTTCTCCAACGGCAACCTGCATATGGGTCATGCGCTGAATAAGTCCATCAAGGACTTCATCACCCGTTACTATGCCATGAATGGCTACTATACCCCCTATATTCCCGGTTGGGACAACCACGGTATGCCCATTGAATCTGCCATTATCAAGCAGAACAAGCTGAACCATAAGGCCATGAATGTGGCCGAGTTCCGCACCGCCTGTTATGAGTTCGCAGATCGTTATGTAGACATCCAGCGTGAAGGTTTCAAGCGCATGGGTGTTCTGGGTGATTGGGAGAATCCCTATAAGACCATGGATCCCGGCTTCGAGGCTGAAGAAGTTCGCGTCTTTGGCGCAATGTATAAGAAGGGCTACATCTACAAGGGTCTAAAGCCCGTCTACTGGTGCCCCAAGGATGAGACCGCTCTGGCAGAAGCCGAAATCGATTACAAGGACGATCCCTGTACCACTGTTTACGTCAAGTTTGCCATGAAGGACGATCTGGGTAAGCTGGGTCACATCGACCACAGCAAGCTGCACTTCGTCATCTGGACCACCACCATCTGGACTCTGCCCGGCAACCTGGCCATTGCGCTGCATCCCTCTGAGTCTTATGCCCTGGTAAAGGCAGAAAACGGCGAAGTCTATATCATGGCTGAAGCTCTGGTAGAGAAGGTCATGAAGGTTGGCGGCTTTGAAAGCTACGAGATCGTAGAAGTCCATCCCGGTTCCTTCTTCGAGAACATGCTGGCACAGCATCCCTTCCTGGATAAGACCAGCCGCCTGCTGCTGGCTGATTATGTTACCATGGATTCCGGTACCGGCTGCGTTCATACCGCTCCCGGCTTCGGTGCTGACGACTACCAGACCTGCCGTCGTTACGGTATGGAAATGGTTGTTCCTGTTGATGACCGCGGTTGTCACACCGATTATGCCGGCAAGTACGCCGGTATGTTCGTGGATGACTCCAATCCTGTCATTCTGGAGGACATGAAGAAGGACGGCACCCTGTTCGCTTCCGAAGATATCGTCCATAGCTATCCTCACTGCTGGCGCTGCAAGAATCCCATTATCTTCCGTGCTACTCCTCAGTGGTTCTGCTCTGTAGATGCTTTCAAAGAGGAAGCTGTTGTTGCTTGTGATGAAGTTCGCTGGGTTCCCGGCTGGGGTATCGATCGCATGAAGGCAATGATCCGCGAGCGTGCCGACTGGTGTATTTCCCGTCAGCGCAAGTGGGGCCTGCCGATTCCCGTATTCTATTGCGAAGATTGCGGCAAGCCCGTTGTGACCGACGAGTCCATTGATGTTATCGCTAAGCTCTTCGAAGCCGAAGGCTCCAACGCCTGGTTCATCAAGGATGCCTCCGAAATCCTGCCCGAGAGCTTCACTTGCCCCCATTGCGGCGGTAAGCACTTCATCAAGGAAGAGGATACCCTGGACGGTTGGTTCGACTCCGGTTCTACCCATGTTGCTGCCATGAAGCGCGATCAGGGCTTCTGGCCCGCCACCATGTATATGGAAGGTCTGGATCAGTATCGCGGTTGGTTCCAGAGCTCTCTGCTGACCGCTGTCGGTGCTATGGGCATGGGCGCTCCCTTTAAGGAGTGCGTCACCCACGGCTGGACTGTTGACGGTGATGGCCGTGCCATGCACAAGTCTTTGGGCAACGGTGTTGATCCTGCCGAGACCATCGAGAAGTACGGCGCAGACCTGCTGCGCCTGTGGGCCGGTTCTTCCGACTATCATGCAGACGTTCGTTGCTCTGACAATATCTTCAAGCAGCTCAGCCAGAGCTACCTGAAGTTCCGCAACACTGCCCGCTTCCTGCTGGGCAACCTGGACGGTTTTGACCCCAATAACCTGGTGGGTCCCGGCGAGATGCTGGAGCTGGATCGTTGGGCTGTGACCAAGCTGAACCAGCTGATCGAAACCGTCATGGCTGCCTATGCCAACTACGAGTTCCATGTGGTTTCCCATGAGATCAACGACTTCTGCGTCATCGAACTGTCCTCTCTGTATCTGGACATCATCAAAGATCGCATGTACTGCGAAGCCAAGGATAGCCTGCAGCGCCGCAGCGCTCAGACCGCTGTCTTTATGATTCTGGATGCTATGACCAAGATGTTTGCACCTATTCTGGCTTTCACCTGCGACGAAATCTGGCTGTCCATGCCTCATCGTGCAGAAGACGATGCCCGTAACGTTGTGCTGAACGAAATGTCCAAGCCCTACACCGAGTACGCTTTGTCTGCTGACGAACTGGCTAAGTGGGATCAGCTGGTTGCTATCCGTGGCGATGTGAACAACGTCTTGGAGACCGCCCGTGCTGCCAAGAAAATCGGTAAGTCCCTGGAGGCTCATGTCACCCTGTTTGCCGGCGATGCCGCTTCCAAGGAAGCCCTGGACAAGATCTCCGGCATGAACCTGGCTGAACTGTTCATTGTCTCCGGCTGTGATATCGCCGAGGGCGAAGCCGCTGCTGACGCTACCGTTGGCAAGGGCACTGCTCTGCCCGGCTTGACCGTTGAGGTCACTGCCGCCAAGGGCGAAAAGTGCCAGCGTTGCTGGTGCTACCATCCTGAAGTGGACAGCGAGACCGCTCTGTGCCCCCGCTGCGCCGCTGTGGTTGCCACTCTGTAAAACGTAATAGAACTGAAAAAGCACCTCGAAATCGAAAGATTTCGGGGTGCTTTTGTGTCATCTTGTGATCTGTTTTTGCAAAATCGTGATCGAAATTGCCGTTTTTGTGATCAGTTTTTTGCGCTTGAAAGAGTTCTATAAATTGAATCGATCTTTGATGATTCTGGCAACTTCATCGGGCGGTAGGATAGAATTATCAATTTTCGCATAATTGTCAAAGGGAATTTCGCCATCAAAACTTTCAAGCCGATATTTGGAATCATCACGGATAAGCCTTTGATTGGACACTTCGACATTCCTTTTGGAAGCTTTATTTCGTAAGCGGTTTTCAGTGGCATTGCGCTTTAATCTAATTTCTTGGGAAGCAACGAGCTCTACATAATAAAACTCTGTATTGTAGGGTTTGAAAATGCTTTTTACATATTCGATGTAATCCCAGTCAGATTGTTGGTCAAAAGCCCACATATATGTGAAAATCATTCCATAATAATCCGATTTTGCAAATTCCTCGAAAATAACATGGCGCAGTCTTTGGATCACTTTTCCGTCAAATTGGCCAAAGATCTCTATTACGGGCTCAATGGTCATATGATTGTGGAATAGTTTTAGTCCTGTGAGTTTCATTAACTCTTGCCCGACCGTCATTTTGCCGACAGCAGCGTTACCTATTAAAAATACTAATTTCATTTGTTTTACCTTTTTGAACAAATTGTGGGCTATGAGGGGTTATCTGCATTCTACTTTCTCCAGCAGCCAGTCGCCCAGTTCTGTCGGGGTTTCTGCCAGGAAAACAGGGGAGAAGGCCGCAAGCTCCTCCCGGCTGCCAAACCCAAAGAGCACGCCGGCCGCATCCAAACCATGATAGGCAGCACCTTCCATATCATGCTTTCGATCACCTACCATCAGACAAACTGCATTTTCGGGCAAATCTGCCAGAGCATTGGCCATAACGGCTTCTTTCGCATTGATATCTTTATGGGGCAGCGCACCGTGGATGCCGTAGAAATACTGGGCCAGGTCAAAATGCTCCATAATACGTTTGGCAAAATGTTCGGGTTTGGAAGTTGCCAGACTCAAGCGAAAACCGCCGTCATACAGCCGCTTCAACAATTCGGGAATACCATCATAGACACGGTTGTTGCACCAGCCGTGGTCATTGTAGTGTACCCGGAACTCCTTTGTCATGGCTTCTACAGTTTCTTCCGCAACGCCGTAATGTAGCATAGAGGCCTCAATGGGAGGTCCAATGATCTGGCCTTTAAGCTCTTCTGCAGAAGGGCAGGGATAACCGAAGGCTGTCATGGCTCTGCGGAAGCAATCGGTGATGCCACCGGAAGAATCAGTGAGCGTACCGTCCAGATCAAAGAGAATATCTGTGTAATGCTTCATACCTTTACTCCTTAGAAAGACAGCCGCTCCAAACGGAGCGGCTGTCATGTGTTTGTTGGAAAGGATTAGACCTGAGGATGTGCGGAATAGTTGGGAGCTTCCTTGGTGATATAGATATCGTGAGGATGGCTTTCCTTCAGACCGGCACCGGTGATGGTGACGAACTGACCCTTTTCCTGCAGGTCGCGGATGGTGGGAGCACCGCAGTAACCCATACCGGAACGCAGACCGCCCATCAGCTGGAAAATGGTATCGCTGACAGGTCCCTTGTAAGGAACGCGGCCTTCGACACCTTCGGGTACATACTTCTTAGTGCCGGACTGGAAGTAACGGTCGCTGCTGCCACTGTTCATAGCGCCGATAGAACCCATGCCGCGGTAGACCTTGAACTGACGGCCCTGATAGATCTCGCTTTCGCCGGGGCTTTCTTCGCAGCCTGCCAGCAGAGAACCAACCATGACTACATCGCCGCCGGCGGCAATGGCCTTGACGATATCGCCGCTGTACTTGATACCGCCGTCTGCGATGACGCAAACGCCGTGCTTCTGAGCTTCGCAAGCAACGTCATAGATGGCAGTGATCTGGGGAACACCGATACCGGCAACTACACGGGTGGTGCAGATAGAACCGGGGCCGATACCGACCTTGACGGTGTCAACACCGGCATCAATCAGAGCCTTGGCAGCTTCGGTGGTAGCAATGTTACCAGCAATCAGAGGAATGTTGGGGAACTGAGCCTTAATCTTACGGACGCAATCCATGATGTTCTTGGAATGGCCGTGGGCAGAGTCCAGAACCAGAACGTCAACGCCTGCACCAATCAGAGCAGAAGCACGCTCCAGAACATCCTTGGTAATGCCCAAAGCAGCACCGCACAGCAGACGACCCTGCTTGTCACGGGCAGTGTTGGGATACTTAACAGCCTTTTCGATGTCCTTGATGGTGATCAGACCCTTCAGTGCAAAGTTGTCATCCACCAGGGGCAGCTTTTCAATCTTATGGGCGGCCAAAATACGCTTGGCCTCAGGAAGGGTGGTGTTTACGGGAGCGGTGATCAGGTTTTCCTTAGTCATCACAGTGCCGCACAGCTGGGAATAATCTTCCTGGAACTTCAGGTCACGGTTGGTGATAATACCAACCAGACGGCCGTTTTCGCAGATAGGCACACCGGAAATGCGGTACTTGGCCATCAGACGGTCGGCATCCTGCAGGGTATGCTGAGGGGACAGGAAGAAGGGACTATGGATAACGCCGTTTTCAGAACGCTTTACACGATCCACGCTGTCAGCCTGCTGCTCGATGCTCATGCTCTTATGGATAATGCCGATACCGCCTTCACGCGCCATAGCGATAGCCATGTTGGAATCGGTAACGGTATCCATGGCAGCACTCATCAGAGGAATGTTCAGCTTAATGGTAGGTGTCAGGTTGGTGCTCAGGTCAATCATGTCCGGCGTGACATCGCTTTCTGCGGGAATCAGCAGGACATCGTCAAAGGTAATTCCTTTTTTGTAGAACTTTTCTTCGTAGCGCTCATTTACCATAATTTCCACCCCAAATTCTAAATTAATATATTAGTTCAATGATACAGATTTCGGCAGGGAATGTCAATAGTTTGTCCATGGAAAGAGAACTGAAAAATTCTCCTTTATGCAGAAAAATTATTGGGCAATTTGCTTATTTTCCTTGTTGCGCGTTGCGTTTGGCCAGCCAGTTTTGATAGGATAAAAAGTCCTGTGCATCATGTGCGGTGCGGGATAAGGTATCCATGGCTTCGGCAGGATAAGCACCAACAGCGGTCTCGCCGGTCAGGAACAGACCGTCGGCTCCATCCAATACCGCGTTAAACACATCATTTACTTCAGCGCGGGTAGGGATTCGGTTGTTTTCCATGGTGCTCAACAGCTGGGTAGCTACGGCGAAAGGCTTGTTTGCTGCCTGCAGCTTTGCGGCCATACGCTTCTGTACACGGGGGAGATGCCATAGCGGCAACCGATTGCCCAGGTCGCCTCTTGCGAGCAGAAACACATCGGCCAGATCATACATGGAAGCAATAGAAGAAAGGCCTTCCAACGTCTCTATTTTTGCATAAATCTTCATGTCGCCGATGCCTAAATCGTCCATAACCTGATGCAAATTGCGCAGGTCATTGGCCGACCGGACAAAGGACAGCATGATATCGGTGACGCCAACGCGTTTGGCTGTTTTCAGCGCTTCCATATCGCCGGGGGTCAGAGGAGGAGAGTCCAATTCTTTGCCTACGATGCAGACGTTTTTACCGGGCAGCAAACGACCCCCACGAATTACTTTGGCTTGGGCATAGGACTGGACTTCAAGTTCAAAGGCACCGTCGGCAATGCTGATCAAATCACCGGGCTCGGCATTGTCAATAAGGACTTGAGGAGCCTGCAGGTCACGTTCCAGATGCAGTACAGAACCTTGGCGCAGCTGAATGGCAGCACCACCTTTGTGAATGCGCAGACCGGGGCCTTGCAGATCAATGAGTAAACGGGGATTTTCTACACCGCACTCTTTTGCAGCATCAAAATAAAGCTTGATCCAGGGTTCGGCGTCAGCCAAAGTACCGTGCGCAAGGTTGTAACGAATACCGGTCATACCTGCACGAAACATGGCGCACAGAATATCCTTCCTGCCACAAGCAGGACCTAATGTTGCAAATAAATCCATGAGTTACCTCCTGTCTACCACTGCAACAAGCAGAGGTGTATATAAAAAATATTATTTAATATTATATAGATAACATATACATTATAACACAAATAAATAAAATAACCAATATTGACTTATATCACTAGGTGTGTTAAAATTTATCTGTTTGAATGAAATACGCGGGTATGGCGGAATTGGCAGACGCGCCGGATTTAGGTTCCGGTGGGCAACCGTGCAGGTTCGACTCCTGTTACCCGCACCAATCAGCACGGTGGTTTGTAAAAGCTGCTGTGCTTTTTTATTTTTATAAAAAACGGTTCATTAGTGCCAAAATTGTTTTTTATGGAGAAGAATTGAAATACACGCATCATTGTAATATAATCAATAAAAAACCAAGGATTCATAAAGGAGATCTTGCAATATGAAGAAAGCTATTTTGTTAGTTTTGGTGCTGATCGCTTGCCTTACGCTTGTGGCATGTGGCAAGGATGGATACGGAAAGTACAGTGACTTGATCCAGTATATTGAAGACGGGGATCGCCAGGGGGCACATCAAGAACTGGATCGCCTGTTGCCCGATGAGGAAAGCGACAATCAAAATGATAATCAAAGCTCAGGTTCTTCTGGCAATAACAACAGTTCCGGCAATGACGGAAGCTCTGATTCTTCAGGCAATTCTGGTTCCTCCAACCAAGATCAGCCTGATTACAGTGGGACCCTTCAAATCTTGTGTGGAGAATGGCATCCCAATCAAGAGATGAACGAGGCCTATCGATCTGCTGCCGTATTTGAACAGGATTATACTTGTACCATTGCAGGGGAATCCTTAACCTGGAAGTTTGTTGAACAAATAGAAGACAAGTCTAAAAACACGACTGTTACGGTCATTGATATTTCAAATGAAACCAGACTGCGTTTCCGGTGTCAGCTGTACCAGAAGGATGGCGCATATAGAATGGATTTAGGCGTTTGGAAAGAGGGCGAGTCTTACCCGTATACTCATTTTCGAGATTACTTCTTGCGCGGTGCGGATTATCAAGTTGTCACCCTTACCATGGACAACTGGAGCAGCTATTTTGAAGATTTTTATGAAATCTGCTTTAATAAAAACGCGTTTGGCGAGGTAGAAAGTGCTAATATTCTTCAGTGGCTGTTGTCTAAAAAAGAGTATCAGATCAACGGTGATCTTTCTTCGGTAGCGGTTGCTTATGAATATGACAATAGAATTTACCAAAAATATACGGCAGACCCTGGCACCGGTGAGTTTGCCTTAGGTGAAATCGTTCAAGTAGATGGCTCGTACAGCTATAAAATCAATACCACTGATACCATGCGAACCGTTGAAACCAATACCGACAAAACCGGCCGATATGGGTTGTATTATCTGCACGGCAGCTGCGTGCTGAATAAGTTCCCCGCCGGACAGACTGATCGTAGTGGTAATTATACCATTACGCGCATTGAAGGCACCATTTACATCAAGAAATAAATTACATCAAAATACCGGACGGGGAGACCCGTCCGGTTTAGTGTTTTTATTGGGGTTAGTGGGGAATGTTGCCTTCAACTTCCACCAACTGCTGATGTTCGGCATAGTCGACCTTTTTCTTCATGGCGATGGCGATGGGAATGGCGAGGGCCAGAGTCAGCACATCGGCCAGAGCCTGAACTGAGGCCATACCGTAAGCCTCAAACAGATAGGCCAGGGGGAACAAGATAGGCAGGAAGCAGCTGCCCTGTCTGGCGGTGGCCAGCAGGAATGCGCCACGTCCATTGCCCAGACCGGAGCAGAACATATTGATCACAGCCACCCAGGCATGAATGGGAAGGGCGATACTCTGCAGGATAATCGCCAATCGACCGATCTCAATCATTTCAGGATCAGTGCCGGCAAAGACAATGATGATGGGCTTTGCAAATAGAATCAGAATGGCAGCCATGACACCGGAGCCCAACAACGCGACTTTTGCAGAGAAACTGAGACTTTCCCTGACCCGGTCAAATCGCTTGGCACCCCAGTTAAAGCCGGCCACCGGCTGGAATCCGGAACCGAAGCCCAAAATGATGCTGAAGGGGAACATCATGATCTTGGTGCAGACACCGATGCCGGCCAGGACAGAGTCGGAGATATTGCCTGCCAGATCGTTGAGCAAAATGCTGGCTACCACCGACAGACCGGAGCGGAACATGGAGGAGGAGCCGATCTTCACGATCTCGCTGATGATATCACGGCAGAAATTAAAGCAGCGGATGGACAGGTGCAACAGGCTGCGGCGGGTCAGATAAGGATAAATCAAAATGGCGAAGCTAACCACCTTGGAAATGGCGGTGGCAAGAGATGCACCGGCAACACCCATGCCCAGCTCAATTATAAAAATGGGATCAAGAATGCAGTTGAGAATGCCGCCGAAGCCCATTCCAATCATGGACAGGGTGGCGCTGCCTTCGGAACGCAGACACTGGTTCATGACAAAGCTGGAAGCCATAAAGGGGGCTGCAAACAGCACGTAGGTTGCATAGTCAATGGAAAACTGCTCACAGGTGGGGGTCGCGCCCAGCAGACGAACCATGGGGGTCATAAAGGTAAGACCGAAGATCATAACCGCAGAACCCAAACCAAGTGCCAGGAAGAAAGCGGTGGAAAGTACCTGGCTGGCCTTTTTGTCATTGTTCTGACCCAGCAGACGTGCAATATAGCTGTTTGCACCAATGGCAAGCATAGAACCTGCCATCATGATCAGCTGGTCCAAAGAAGCGTTGACACTGACAGCGGCGGTGGCCTGTGTGCCAAGAGAACTGACAAAGTAGGTGTCAGCCAGACTATAAATAGAGTTGATCAAAAAGGCAACAATGGTGGGAATTGCCATTTTGGGAATGACTCTGGAAATCGGATCATTGAGCATCATTTGTCGACGATGCTGCTGCTGTAAAGCTTTATCTTTTGCCATATTCACACCTTCTGTATCTTTCATCCCTAAAATAATTTATCTGTTAACTAATTGCTAATTATACCACAATTTGTCGAAGAAATAAATAGCAATTTGGTCTGAAATTGCGAAAGAAAAATGCCACACCTTTGACTTGTGTCAAAAGTGTGGCATCAGTAATTCAAAGTTTGAAGTCTTCGGCCTTCACACGGGACTTGGGAAGCTCTCGCAGAGAAGGTTTGCGTAGTAGCGGGTCGTATTGAAACTTGCGGCAGGAATATTCCGGTGTTACAGGTCCGTAACGGCGGCAAAGGATTAAATCTTCTGTCAGCTCTTGGCCCTGCTGGCAAAAGGCACAGACACGGTCAATCTCTTTATCGTAAATCATGTAACTCGCCACCTTTTCTTACCGATTCCTATTTGCATTATAACGGCTTTTCCTGCCTTTGACAAGAGTGGCGATAGAAAAAAGCAGAAAACAAACCGCGCCCAATCCTATAATTTGCGTGTTTGAAAGATGCACACCATATGGTATACGGCTATACATAAGGGAGAGATACAGATAACTAAGGAAAGCGGAAATCATTGCCTGCAAAAACTTGTGCATGAGGGCAGAGGAAAGGGACAAGTCACTCATCTCTGTTTGCTGCATGGTTTGAAATATAACACTGCATCCGCCAAACCCCAACAGGAATGCAGCTGCAGCACCTTTGCTGCAGCGTGAGGCAAGACTTTTTGTTAAGGCTGCGAGCCCGCAGGAAATCTCAAGAAGGCCGGAAGCCACCGCATCTCCAAAGGATGGATCAAATCCAAACAGACAAATCACGCGGGATGCAACAGAAAGAATCCCCGTTTCCTGCATCAAAGACAGTAATACCGAAAAGAAAAGGACAAAGCCGCATACGCCCAGCGTGCTTTGCATCGCACCGGTTATGGCTTTGACCAGGGCATGCGGTAACGGCATACTGGGACATACCGGCAGCGTAGAATTGTCTGCACAAGCATGTTTACGGCAAAGACATGCGACTGCTAACGCAGAAAAAAGGTGGATTAGCCACAATATCAAACCGTCACGGGTATTACCAAGCAGGTTGCCTCCTACAATGCCCAGAAAAAAGCCGGGGCCGCAGTTGTTGCAGAGTGACAGCATTCGCTGTGCCTCTTCTTTGGTACACATGCGCTTTTGGTACAGCTGCACAACAGCTCGAGCACCGGTAGGATAACCGCCAAGGGCACCGAGCAAGAATACGGATGCACCGCAGCCGGGCAAATGAAACAGTCGATTCATAAGGGGCGCAAATATCCTGCCGGCACGCTGCGCAATTCCTGATTCAATCACCAGTCCGCTGAGGACGAAAAAAGGGAAAAGGGCGGGAAGCAGTGTCGTGGCACAAAGAGAGAGTCCGCGTGTGACTGCAGCGGCACACGGGGTGCGAAATCCGGTGAGACCGATGGCAAGCAAACCGATCAGTCCGGCAGAAAGGCGTTGGGGCCAAGATGCGTCAGATTCCTGCTTGACCCGGTCAGTGCGTCGTTCCGCAAAAAACTCCAAGGGCATATGCCTCCTTTCTGTAGGATATATTTCTAACAAAACTATATTTTTCTTGCAACGGAGGTATGACCATGGGAGCCAAAGCGTTGTATAAGACCTGGCGGCAAGCGGTTCGCCGTGCGGCAGAGGAATTGGATTTACCGCAAAGCGTACTTACTGGAATGCCCAGACTGGTGCTGGATGGTGGTGAGGTGGAAATACAGGGACACTGCGGAATTTTGGAATATACAGAAGAGCAGATTTGTGTGGCGGTAAAAGGTGGGAGTGTTCGTGTCATTGGAAGCGGTATGACGTTGACGGCGATGAGCGATCAAGATTTGCGTTTTAGCGGTGTCGTTGCCAGTATAGAGTTGCTAAACTGAGGAGGAAGCCATGCTGTATGATGCTTTGCGAGGAACGGTACAAATTGAAATTACCGGTGGATGGCCGGAACGGTTTTTATCCAGCTGTGCGCAGGCGGGTATCGGATTGTGGGACAGCAGGCATATCAGTGCGGATTGCTTTACTGCCTGGGTCAGTGCGGCAGACTATTTTCGTCTTCGTACCCATGCAAAGCACACCATGTCGCGGCTGCGGATCTTAAAAAAGAAAGGAATCCCTTTTGCTGCAAACAAGCTCATGCGGCGAAAAGCACTGTGGATCGCAGGCATGGTTTGCATGCTGGGGGTCTGGTATCTTTCGGGATTTGTCTGGTCTATTTCTGTAACCGGGTGTCAGCATGTAAGCCAGAGGGAAGTGATGGAATTGCTTGCGGAACATGGTCTTCGTTTTGGCACACGGGTACGTAGCATAGATGGTGACTTACTGCGCAATGACGTGCTGTTGGATACCGATAAGCTATCGTATCTGGTGGTCAATGTTCATGGAACACATGCAGAAATTAAAGTAACGGAACGTGCACCCACGCCGGATTTGGAAGCCTTGGCAGAGCCTTGTGATGTGGTGGCGGATGGCACCGGAATCATTCAGGAATTGCGGGTGTTGCAGGGAAAAGCACTGGTAAAGGTTGGAGATGTGGTAACAAAAGGCACGCGCATGGCCAGCGGGATCATTCAGGATGCGCAAGGCGGTGTTACTAAAGTTCATGCGATGGCGGAGGCAGATATCCTGACCAGAAGGGTGATTCGAACAGCAGTACCCGGTGATGCGTTCCTGCATACCCGCACCGGGACCAGACAAGAAAGGCGATATTTGGTGCTGGGCAACTGCAAAATTCCGTTGAATTTCATTGAAAAAGATGCCTATACATGTTATGATAAGATATTAGAAACAAGGTCTCTGGTGCTACGGAAAGATTTTCAGTTTGATTTGAAACTTGTCACAGAAGTCCAGTATGAAAACAGTACAGCACCGGCTGAAATCGATGTGGTTGCTTTGAGTGAAGCCTTGCAGCAACGGATGGAAGCGAGCTATGCTGCATCCTATCCTACGGCGCAGGTGCAGCGCAGCAGCTTTCGCATGGAAGAGGAAAATGGTGCGTATGTGGGAATACTGGAGCTGGAAACCATTGAGACCGTTGGGATAATGGCACCCCTGGAGGAGGAATTGTTAAGTGGAACAGATCGTTAATGTAGAGCGCGTAGAGCATGTAATCAATCTCTTCGGCTCTTTTGATGAAAATATCAAGCTGCTGGAACGGGAATACGGCGTTTCCATTGTGAACCGGGACACCGAACTGAAGGTGGTCGGTGATGTGGAGGCTGTGATGCGCGCAAAAGCTGCGGTAGAAGCACTGCTGCAGCTGGCTGCCCGTGGTGAGCAGATCACCCAGCAGAATGTGAATTATGTTGTGAGTCTGGTACGTGACGGTCAGGAGCAGCAGATTGCACAAATGGGAAAGGATGTCATTTGTGTTACCACCCGCGGCCGTCAGGTAAAGGCAAAAACAGTTGGTCAGCAGAACTATGTAGATGCCATTCAAAACAACATCGTGACTCTTGGCATCGGTCCTGCCGGTACCGGCAAGACTTATCTGGCTGTGGCATGTGCGGTAGCAGCGTTCCGTGAAAAAGCCATCAACCGCATTATTCTTACCCGTCCTGCGGTAGAAGCCGGCGAAAAGCTGGGCTTTTTGCCCGGTGACCTGCAGAATAAGGTGGATCCGTATCTGCGTCCGCTGTACGATGCTTTGTTTGATATGTTGGGCGCAGAAGCTTATCAGCGCTATCTGGAGCGAGGCAACATCGAGGTTGCGCCTTTGGCATACATGCGCGGCCGCACCTTGGACGATGCCTTTATCATTCTGGATGAGGCACAGTATACCACACCCGCACAGATGAAGATGTTCCTGACCCGTATCGGCTTTAATTCCAAGGCAGTTATTACCGGTGACGTGACCCAGATCGACCTGCCCGATGGCAAGTTCAGTGGTCTGAAGGATGCCATGAATGTGGTACAGGGCATTGAAGATATCGGTATTTGCCATTTGGATCATCGGGATGTGGTCCGCCACGAACTGGTGAGCCGCATCATCATGGCTTATGAAAAGCGCGATGAACAGCGGCAGGCAAAGAAAAAGGGAGGCAATCAGTATGGCAAGACTAAAGGTTAATGTAGACGGCATCCGGGACGATCTGGCTATCCGTCTGATCCGCATCAGTGCGAAAGCGGCCTTTTACCATTTTGATTATCCCTTCAGTGCATCGGTAGATATTACCGTTACCGATGACGAAGGAATCCGGGAATACAACCGGGAGTACCGGAATATTGACAAGGCAACCGATGTACTCAGCTTCCCCATGGGAGATTTTTATCAGAGCGTGCCGCAGACACCTCCCGGAAGAATGATCGATCCGGGCACCGGCCTTTTGCCTTTGGGCGATATGATTATTTCTGCAGAACGCGCACGCGCCCAGGCACGGGAGTTTGGACACAGCTTTGCACGGGAATGTGCATATCTGACGGTGCACAGTATGCTGCATCTGCTGGGTTATGATCATGTGGATGAAGCCGCAGAAAAGGTTGCTATGCGAGCTGAAGAAGAAGCGATTCTGGCAAAGCTGGGACTGGTCAGAGAGGAAGAAGGAGAAGCGCAATGATTGATAAAGTAGGCGTATTTTGTGTGGTAGGTCGCCCCAATGCGGGAAAATCGACCCTGACCAATGCCCTGTGCGGCGCCAAGGTGGCCATTGTTTCGGATAAACCTCAGACAACCCGTACCCGAATCACCGGCGTGTGTAATCTGGAGGAACATCAGCTGATCTTCTTGGATACGCCCGGCCTGCATAAGCCCAAGAATCGTCTGGGTGACTTTATGGTAAAGGTCATTCGTGACACCGTTGCAGATGTGGATACTGTGATGCTGGTGGTGGAGCCTGTGCCCCGTATCGGCATTCCCGAGCAGATGCTTCTGGATCAGATCAAGGAGTTCGGTATGCCTGCTGTGCTGGTTATCAACAAGGTAGATATGCTGAAGGACAAGGAAAGCCTGCTGGAAACCATTGCGGTATACACCCAGGCACACGACTTCGAAGCTGTGGTCCCCGTCAGCGCGCTGACCGGTGACGGATTGCCTCAGCTGACCGAGGAGCTGAAGAAGTTATGCTTCGAATCTCCCCAGTTGTTCCCCGACGACATGATCTCTGATCAGCCTGAACGCCAGCTGGTGGCAGAACTGATCCGTGAAAAACTGCTGGAGAATCTGGATAAAGAAGTACCTCACGGTGTTGCCATTGAGATTGAACAGTATAAAGAACGCGAAAACGGTATCATGGATGTTTCTGCCGTGATTTACTGTGAGCGCAAGACCCACAAGGGCATCATCATTGGAAAAGGCGGAGCCATGCTGAAGAAAATCGGTGCGGCAGCAAGACGGGAATGCGAAGAAATGCTGGATGCCAAGGTCTATTTGCAGTTGTGGGTCAAGGTAAAGGAAGAGTGGCGTAATAATCCTGCCCTCATCCGCAACTTTGGATACGAACAGGAATAAGCAGGAATCTGCACCAGTTTTTTCCCCGGTTAAAGACAGTGATAAGTGAAGATGCTAAATGCGAGGTGATCGCATGAAGCAGCGTGCATGGGAATTGTTTATTCGGACCGGATTGGTGCAGGCCTATAATTACTACAAGGGAGTCGAAGCGAGAGAGCATGTTTCAGATCGTAAGGGGCCTGGTCATCCGCAGCGTTGACTATAAAGAGGCTGATAAGATTCTGACAGTGCTCACCGGTGAATACGGCAAGCTTACCGTATCCGCGCGGGGAGCAAGACGGAAGGGAAGTCGCATTGCAGCGGCTTCCCAGCTCTTTGCGTACAGCGAAATGACACTCTTTGTCCACAATGGCAGATTTCAGCTGAACGAGGCTTCGATTCTGGAGCAGTTTACCGGTATTGACAAAAAAATCGATACTTTGGCACTGGCCTCTTATCTTGCCGAAGTTTTGGGCTGTGAAGAAGAACAAGGGCAGGGGAATCCTCCGGTGTTGCGATTGGCGCTGAACAGCTTGTATGCCTTGGCTAAGGGACTGTATCCGAGATGGCGCATCAAGGTAGCGTTTGAACTTCGATACTGCGCACTGGCAGGTTATGCTCCCGACTTAGCGGATGGATGCTCGGTGTGTGGATGTATTACCCCGGAGCCGATTTTGGCACCGCAGGCAGGTGTTTTATGCTGCCGTGGCTGTGCACCGCAGATGGGAGAACGAGGCTTGCCGTTGGATGCCCAAGCGTTGGAAGCGGCACAATACATTTTAAACTGTGATTTGAAGAAACTCTTTTCATTTGAAGCTGAAGGACGGTCAAAAGTCTTGCTGGAACAGGCCTGTGAAGCCTATTTGCTTGCCAGGTTGGAGCGTAGATTCCGCACCCTGGAGTTTTACCGGACTTTGGCGGATACCTAATGGTAGGAGATACATATGACACGTTATGAGAAATCAAGAGCCATTCTTGAACTGCCAAAAGTCCTGGAGCTTTTGGCGCAGGAGGCTGTTAGCCAGCAGGCAAAGGAATTGTGCCTGAATCTGGCACCGGAGGAGAGTCTTCGGGCTTGTGAAGAAAGCCAGCAGCAGACGGCAGATGCCGTGCGGCTGATCGGACTGCAGGGCAGTCCCTCTTTCCACGGCCTGCAGGATATTTCCGCAGCATTGGAGCGCGCAGAGAAAGGCGGCTTTTTAAATCCTGCTGAGCTTCTGCGTGTTGCGGCGATGCTGAAGGCTGCAAGGAGCACGCGCGCTTACCGAGATCAGCAAAAAGACAATGCCACAACGCTGGATGCATATTTTGACGGTTTGACCGGCAACAAATATCTGGAGGACAAGATCGAAAACGCGATTTTGTCTGAAGAAGAAATCAGCGATCATGCCAGCACGGAGCTGTATCAGATCCGTCGTCAGATTCGCACGGCTTCTGCCAAGGTGCGTGAGGTGCTGAACCGCACCATTTCTTCTGTTACCTATCAGAAAATGCTGCAGGACAGCATCATTACCCAGAGAAACGGCCGTTTTGTTGTGCCGGTTAAGGCAGAATACCGGGGTAGTTTTCCCGGCCTGGTCCATGATACCAGCTCCAGCGGTGCCACACTGTTTATGGAGCCCAGTGCAGTTGTGGAGCTGAATAACAACATTCGTGTACTTGGCGGAAAAGAACAGGCAGAAATTGAGCGCATTCTGGCAGAACTCTCTGCAGAAACAGCGCAGTTTTCCGGTACCATTCGTCGTGACTTTGAACTTTTGTGTCAGCTTGACTTTTTCTTTGCCCGCGGCAAATTGGCATATAAGATGCGCGCGGTACGTCCCAAACTGTTAGAGCGGGGAACTACCCGCCTGGTGCGTGCCCGCCATCCGCTGCTGGATCGGGAAAAGGCAGTGTCCATTGGATTTACCGTGGGCGGTGATCCCGACACAGTGATCATCACCGGTCCCAATACCGGCGGTAAGACGGTGAGTATCAAGACCTTGGGTTTGTTGACACTGATGGCACAGTGCGGCTTGCATATCCCGGCAGGTGATGAGAGCACGGTGGTGGTATATCGCCAGGTGCTTGCAGACATTGGTGACGAGCAAAGCATCGAGCAGAGTCTGTCCACTTTCTCCTCTCACATGAAAAACATCGTGGAGATTTTGGAGTGTGCCGATGACCAAACGTTGGTGTTGATGGACGAGTTGGGCGCCGGTACAGACCCGGTAGAAGGCGCTGCGCTGGCGGTAGCCATCATCGAACGTTTGCGTAAGCAGGGCAGCACGGTTGCGGCAACTACGCATTATGCAGAACTCAAGATTTACGCGTTGGAAACGCCAGGTGTAGAAAATGCATCCTGCGAGTTTGATGTACAGACCCTGCAGCCTACCTACAGACTGGTATTTGGTGTTCCCGGCAAATCCAATGCGTTTGCGATTTCTCGCAGACTTGGTTTGGATGAAAGTATTATCAGCCAGGCATCTCAAAGCATTGACAATCAAAACCGTCAGTTTGAAGACGTGATTGTCAAGCTGGAAGAAAAACGGCAGAATCTGGAAAGCAAACTGGCCAATGCAGACCGTGCCATGCGGGACGCGGAGGAAGCCAGAAATAAGGCGCAGAGTCGTTTGGACAGCTTGGAGCGAGAGCGTGAAAAACTGGTGTTGGAGGCAAAGCTGAAGGCGCAGGAGATTATCAACAATGCACGCGCCGTCAGTGAAAAAGTGTTGACTGACGCAAAGCGAATCAAACAAGAAGCTGCAGATGGCAAGGATGCCAATCTGGCCGCCGCACGTGCCATCTGGCGCGGAGAGCTGTCTGCCGCTGAAAAGCAGAATATGGCGGAGCGCGCTGAGCGAAAGCCGATGCCGCTTCCCAGAGAACTGAAGGTGGGCGACAGTGTGGAAATCGTTGCCACACGTACAAAAGCTACTGTGCTGAGTCTGCCGGACAAGGACGGCAAGCTGACGGTGCAGGCCGGCATCTTGAAAATCACGGTGAAGAAAGAAGAACTGCAGCTGCTGAGTCTGGAAACGCCCAAAGCAAAGCCACAGAAGCAGCCGGTGTCTACCAAGATGGCCGCACCTTCTGCCCGTGGAGGTATGGAACTGGATCTGCGTGGTCAAAGTGGTGATGAGGCAATTATGGAGCTGGATCGCTTTTTAGATAATGCCACCAGACTTCGGTTGGAAACGGTCACCATTATTCACGGAAAGGGTACCGGTGTACTGCGCCAGCGTGTGCAGGCACACCTGAAGAGTCATCCGCAGGTGCGTTCTCACCGCTTGGGTGTGTATGGCGAAGGTGAAAACGGTGTTACCGTGGTCACCATGAAGAAATAATTATTTTCCGAGCGTACGCGTAGAGAAAGAAGGCAAATATTCATGATTGGAATTGGAACCCTGGTCAACGCTGCCGGTTGTCTGGTAGGTGGCGGCTTGGGACTATTGCTGAAAAAGGGAATTCCAGAACGTTTTCAAAACACAATTTTTACAGCGGCAGGCACCGGTGTGTTCATTATCGGTATAACCGGCGTCATCACAGCCAGTGTCACTGCAGCAACGGATGGCACGCTGGGATCTAATTATATTATGATCATGCTGCTAAGCCTGGTTATAGGTGGAATCGTTGGAGAATTGATTCGGATTGACCGAATGTTTGACAAAGCGGGGGATTGGATTAAGAATAAAATGGGTGGAGGCGATCATACCGGAAACGGTTTTGCGGAAACTACCATTTTATTCTGTTCCGGCGCCATGGCCATCATCGGCAGTATCAACGATGCGGTGCTGGGCGATCCGTCCATGTTGTACACCAAGGCACTGCTGGACTGTGTCACCGGTACGATTTTTGCGGCGATTTACGGCCCTAGCGTACTGCTCAGTGCTTTTTCTGTGTTGGTATATCAAGGAACCATTACCGGCATCGCCTACGTGGCAGGTGGAAGTTTAGCCGGTATAGTAGTTACACAAATGGGTCTGGTGGGTAACGCAATTCTGGTGCTGCTGGGCTTTTCACTGTTGGGTATTAAGAAGTTCAATGTGGCCAATTTAATCCCCGCAACCTTTTTTCCCATCCTTTTCCATTTGGTTGGGTTATCATTTTAACGAAATTCTTTTTAATGAAGCCGTCGTTTTTGACATTTTAGACAAATAAAATGCCACAAAAATAGTTGCCAAGGAGAAAAATATTTGGTAAACTATATATACAGGAACACTATAAACGTTACGAAAGAGGGAGCTTATGTTTTCCAAAGACATCACCGTGACCAATCAGGTCGGTCTGTATGCAAGACCCGCAACCTTCTTTATTCAGAAGGCAAACGAATTCCGCAGCACCATGATGGTGGAAAAGGAAGAACGCAAGGTGAATGCCAAGAGCTTGCTGGGCGTACTGTCCCTGGGCATTACCAAGGGCAGCACCATCACCATTTCTGCTGAAGGCCCCGATGAGGTTGAAGCTGTCAATGCTCTGTGCGCTTTGATTGCTGAGAACTTCGGCGAATAATTACCAGTAAACCCATAAAATGCGCCGCTGATGAAGCGGCGCATTTTCTCAATTCTGCGAAAGGAGGCATACCGGTGACACTGGAAGAGTTAAAAGAGAAAGCACATCGATTACCCGCAGAGCCCGGTGTGTATCTGATGCACGATAAGGCTGGAACTGTAATCTATGTGGGTAAAGCCAAGTCCTTGCGCAATCGTGTCAGTCAGTATTTCGCAGATTTGGCTTCCCATACGGTGAAAACCCGCAAGCTTGTATCACAGATCGATTGGTTTGAAACAATTTTTGCCAAAACCGAGCTGGATGCTTTGCTTTTGGAAAACACACTGATCAAGCGTTACAAACCCAAATATAACATTTTGCTGAAAGACGACAAGGGGTATCCTTTTTTGCGGTTGGCCCCAGAGCCGTACGGCGGATTCTCTGTAGCTTCTAAGCGCGAACAGGACGGAGCACGTTACTTTGGTCCGTATGGGGGCAGAGGAACAGCCAATCTTGCCGTTCGCCTTTTGACAGAAACCTTTGGCTTGCCCACTTGCGGAAAACGCTTTCCGCAGGACTTTGGAAAAGACCGTCCGTGTCTGCGGTACCAGCTTGGAAAATGCTGCGGTATCTGTCAAGGAACAATCAGCGAAGAAGAATACCGCAAACGCATCGAACAGGCGGTATTGGTGCTTGAGGGAAAAACCGCAGACCTGGAAGCACAGCTGACCACACAGATGGAGACCTATGCCGAGAACCTGGAGTTTGAACAGGCAGCAGCCTGTCGGGATCGGCTGAAGGCTTTGGGCCAGTTGCGCCGCAATAATGTTACCATTGTCAGCGGTGGTGCGGATACGGATATTTTAGCATTTGCCTGCAGAGGCAGCAGAGGTGTCTTGATTCGATTGTCTTACAGTGGCGGTGTGCTGCTGGATCGTACCAAGCGCTTTTTTGAAGCGGTACAGCAAGAAGATGCTGCGGATGTACTGGAAAGCTGTATCAAGCAGATGTACGGACAGCACTGTTGGGCCCCTCGCGAAATTTGTATTTCCCAGGAAATCGAGAGCCAACAGGCAGTGGAAGAGTATCTTTCGGCCATTCGTGGCGGGAAGTGTCGGATTACAGTTCCGCAGCGTGGTGAAAAGCGGCGTCAGATGGATTTGGCATTGGAAAATGCCAAAATGGAGCTGCAGGAAGCAGAGATTGCAGATCAACATCGCGGAAAGTCCCTGAATCTGCTGGCTGAAGTGCTGGAGTTGGATATGCCGCCTCAGCGAATGGAGGCATTTGACATTTCCAATACCGCAGGCGATCAGCCGGTAGCATCCATGACGGTATTCCAGCAGGGTAAGCCGTTGAAACGTGCATATAAAAAGTTCAAGATCAAGACGGTAGAGGGTGGCGATGATTACGGCGCCATGGCCGAGGTCATCGGACGTCGACTGGATCGCGCGTTGGCTGGTGATGAAAGCTTTTTGCCCTTGCCAGATCTGTTTCTGATGGATGGCGGTGTGGGTCAGGTGCGTGTGGCCAAAGCGCAGTTGGATGCCAGGGGTGTTACGATCCCCATTTACGGCATGGTAAAGGATGACCATCATCGTACCCGTGCCTTGGTGGACGATACCGGCAGGGAAATCGGAATCGCGGCAACACCGGCACTGTTCAGTCTGATTGGTCGCATTCAAGAGGAAACCCACCGGTTTGCGGTGGAGTTTCACCGGTCTCTGCGCAGCCGACAGGCAAGGCAATCTCAGTTGGAGAAGATCCCCGGAGTGGGAGAAACCCGCCGCAAACAGCTTATGAAAGCTTTTGGCACGATGCGCGCGATTGCACAGGCTGATGAAGAGATGCTGGCAGCGGTTGTTCCGCGTCCGGTAGCACAGGCGATTGTAGCGTATTTCAAGGAGAAACAAGCATGAGAATTATAACCGGAATTGCCCGTGGCAGAAACTTACGCACGCTGGACGGTATGCATACGCGACCTACGGCAGACAAAGTCAAGCAGGCCATGTTCAATGTGATTCAATATGATATTGAAGGCAGACAGGTACTGGATCTGTTTGGAGGAAGCGGACAGTTGGGTTTGGAAGCGGCTTCCCGTGGTGCTGCAGCAGTGACTATTGTAGAAAATGACCGGAAAGCACAGCAGATTGTTGCGGAAAATATTCGCACCTGCAAACTGGAACAGGTGTGCAGACTGGTAGCGGGTGATGCCATCAGTTTTTTGGGACGGCAGAAAAAGGAAAGCTTCGACCTGATATTTCTGGATCCACCTTACGGTGGTCAACTGTTGAATCGTGCCTTGGCCGAGATCTGCAGAATTGACATTTTACGGCAGGGTGGTATAATGTTATGTGAAAGTGCGGCTGAAGATCAATTGGATACGCTGCCGCCGCCTTATCAGGTGACCAAGACCTACCGCTACGGCAGAATCTGTTTGACGGTGGTCACGAAAGGAACACTATGAAAACAGCAGTAGTAACCGGTAGTTTTGATCCTATTACCGCCGGACATGTAGATATTGTGGAACGCGCCGCCAAGCTTTTTGACGAAGTGTTGGTGGTGGCCATGATCAACGAAGAAAAGACCTATTTGCTGACCAATGAGCAAAAGGTCGAAATCATGGCAGATGCCGTGGCACATTTGCCCAATGTACGAGCAGACTTTTGGCCTGGTATGCAAGTGGATTATCTGCGCAATGTTGGTGCGTGTGCCATTATCAAAGGAATTCGAAACGGAAAAGATGCCGAATATGAATTGGTACAGGCCAACTTTAACAAGACATATTTACCGGAATGCGAAACACTTATGTTTTTTGCAGATGAAAAATATGCTCACATCAGTTCTAGCGAAGTCAAGCGCCGTTTGCGTGCCGGAGAGTCGGTAGACGGTATGGTGACGCCTTTGGCAAAACGACTGATGCGGCTTCAACTTGAAAAATAAGGAAGGAGTGCGGGATTATGGCAGGAACCCCCATTGATGAACTGATCAACACATTATACGAAATGATAGAGGATGCCTGGTCCATGCCTCTGGGTGCCGATCGCTGCGTATTGGAGCGCGAAAAGGTGCTGGATGTGCTGGATGAGATCCGCGCAAATCTTCCCGGTGATCTGAAGATGGCACGCGAGATCGTCAGCAAGCGTAATGAGATTTTGGAAACCGGCAAGAAAGAAGCTGAGAATATGCGAAAGCAGGCAGAAGAGTTTGCCCGTCAACGCGTCAGCGAGCACGAAGTGACCCAGGAAGCCAGAAAAAAGGCTTCGGAAATGATTGCTGCTGCAGAACAGCGCGCGCGTGAGATCATGCGTGTAGCCGGCGAATATTGCGACGATGCCATGAAGCGCACCGAAGATGCTTTGGGTCAGAGTCTGGCAGAAGTCAAGCAGTCCCGCGTACAGTTTTTGCAGGCACTGAAGGAACAGAATCGATAAGAAATACTTGCCGCACGGGAAAGATTTCGTGCGGCTTTTCTATTTGTATGGGGTAGATATCAACACCCTGATATGATATACTGGGTGCAATAGGAGAGATTAGCACCATATTCCGAAAGGAGTGAGGCGATGAACGCCATCGAAGCCTGTGGGCTGACAAAGTATTACGGGAAAACCAGGGGCATCGAGCAACTGAATCTACAGGTGGAACAGGGTGAGTTCTTTGGCTACATCGGCCCTAACGGCGCCGGAAAAAGCACCACCATCCGTACCTTGCTTGGTTTGATCTCACCAACCAGTGGCAGTGCCGCTTTGTTGGGACTGGATTTATCCAATCGGGAAGAAATCTTGCGTCGGGTAGGATACCTACCTTCAGAAACGGTATTTTATACCGGTATGAAGGTGCGAGAGGTACTGAAACTTTCGGCAGATTTGCGTGGTGTAGATTGCACCAGAGAAGCATTCGAGTTGTGCCAACGTTTACAGTTGGATCCCAATAGAAAGGTAGAAACACTGTCCTTCGGCAACCGGAAAAAGGTGGGCATCCTTTGTGCCTTGCAGCACAGTCCGGAACTTCTGATTTTAGATGAGCCCACCAGCGGACTGGATCCGCTGATGCAGCGGGAACTGTTCGATATCCTGCAGGAACGGAATCGGCAGGGAACTACCGTGTTTCTTTCCAGCCATGTGCTGGCAGAGATTCAGCGCTATTGTACACGCGCGGCGATTCTGCGGGCGGGACGGCTGATTGCCTGCGACCGGGTGGAGGCATTGGCCAGTACCAATGCCAAGCGGGTCACGGTGCGTGGCCAGGCAGACCTTGGCGGTTTAGTGGGTATCCGTGACCGAAAGGCTGGAGAAGGTGCTATCAGCTTTCTTTACAGCGGTCAAATGCATGCATTACTGCAGCGGCTGGCCGAAGGTCAGGTAGAAGATCTGTCGGTTTCTGAACCTGATTTAGAGGAAGTATTCTTGCACTATTATCAGAAGGGGGCAGAGGAAGTATGACGCTTGTTAAACATGAATTGCGCCAAGGTCGTACTGCCTTGCTGATCTGGACCGGGGCCGTTGGCTTTTTACTGACGGTTTGTGTGTTTCTATTCCCCGAAATGAAGGGCGAAATGGAAAACATCGGTGATATGTTTGGTTCCATGGGTGCGTTCAGTGATGCGTTCGGTATGGATCAGCTGAACTTTGGTACGTTGGTGGGATTTTATGCCATTGAATGCGGAAATGTTTTAGGTTTGGGCGGTGCTTTTTATGCTGCGATTTGCGCAGCGGGCATTCTGAGTAAGGAAGAAAAAGATAAGACTGCTGAGTTTTTGCTGACACATCCCATCAGCCGGGTTTCCGTGCTGACCCAGAAACTGGTGGCTGTGATGATCCAAATTGTTATCATGAACCTGGTGGTATATCTGCTTTCAATCGGGTCAATGGGGCTGATTGGAGAAACAATTCCTTGGAAAGAACTTAACCTGATGCATCTGGCATATTTTTGCCTGCAGCTTGAACTGGGTGGCATTTGTTTTGGCATTTCCGCTTTTTTGCGAAGCGGCAGTCTGGGTGCAGGTTTAGGTATTGCCGTAATGCTGTATTTTGCCAACCTTATCAGCAACATTGCAGAGCCGGCAGAATTTCTGAATTATATCACGCCCTTTGCCTATTGTGACGGCGCAGAAATCGTCAGCAAAGGAGAACTGGATCTTCTTTTGCTGGGACTGGGTTTTTTGTTCATGGTAGCGGGAATCGGAAGCGGATATTGGAAATATTGCAAGAAAGACATTCAATCATGAACTGAGACACAGAAACCGTTGCCGATGCATAAAATGTGCTGAGGTGATGGTACATGGATCTGCGAAATGGTCGAATCATGATGTCGGAGTTGTGGAGCGATCCCAAGGCAAGAGCGATTTTGCAGCAGGAGTTTCCACAAATCGTACGTAATCCCCTGATGATGCGGATGGGGATGGGAATGTCGCTGGGGCGGGTGTTGGAGCATGCCAGAGGAAAGGTGCCCCAGCACAAGCTGGACCATGCGCTGCAGCGTCTGCAACAACTTTAAAACAGAAAAAGCCGTGCAGTATGCCTGCACGGCTTTTATGTTGGAATGAACTTACTTGACCAAAACCTTCTTTAACTGGGCAAAACGGGGCAGACCGTTCTCCCACTGATAATCGGGCTGACCCTGGATCAAGGGCAAAGCGTACTTGGTAAACTCGGGGGAGATGCCGGTGCCATTGTTGGTGATCCACTCCAGGGGGAACTTGTGCTCTGTGTTGGCGGTCACAGTCAGATCTACCAGCTTGACAGAGGGGTGGTACTCATCGCAGCCTTCTTCGCGCTGAATGGCAACCATCTTGTCGGTAATGCCGGAAACGGCGGCCTTTACGGCTTCGCGCCCCATCAGCACGGCTTCTTCCACATCGGTCTTACTGGCTACATGGGCACCGCAACGCTGCAGCAGAGAGAACTCCAGACCACGGGTCTTAACACCCAGACGGGTATTCAGCTCGGCAGCCAGAAATGCAGCGGCGCCGCCCATCTGTTTGTGACCGAATGCATCGGTGGCGCCGGCAGCCTTACTGGCGTATTCGGCAATGAAAGTGCCGTTCTCATCGTGAACACCTTCGGAAACAGCAACGATGCAGCCGCCCTTTTCTTCGTAGCAGCGCTTAACATCTTCCACAAAACGATCCAGAGAAAATACGGTTTCGGGCAGGTAAATCAAATCGGGACCCTGACCGCTGATATTGGCCAGAGAAGCAGCGGCAGTGAGCCAACCGGCGTTACGGCCCATGCACTCAATCACAGTGATGCTGCCATAATCGTAAACGTGGGCATCACGGTAAACCTCCATAATAGAGGTGGCAATATATTTTGCGGCGCTGCCAAAACCGGGGCAATGGTCGGTGCCGAACAGGTCGTTGTCGATGGTCTTGGGTACACCGATAACACGGCACTCATAGCCCTGAGCCAGCAGGTACTTGGAGATCTTGTTGCAGGTATCCATGGAGTCATTGCCGCCATTATAGAAGAAATAGCGGACATCGTATTTCTGAAAGACTTCCAGAATACGCTTGTAATCGGTATCATCCACAGAGGCATCCTTCAGCTTATAGCGGCAGGAGCCCAAAGCAGAGGAGGGGGTGGACTTCAGCAGCTCCAGCTCGGCGGGGTCTTCCAGAGAAATATCATACAGTTCTTCTTTCAGAACACCCTTAATGCCGTGTGCAGCGCCCAAAACGCGAGTGATACAGTCGCTTTCCAGTGCTTCCTTGAATACACCGTAGGCACTGGCGTTGATGACGGAAGTGGGACCGCCGGACTGGCCGAAAATGCAGGCACCTTTCAAAGACATAAGTTCTTCCTCCATATTGTCAAATAATATTGTTGATTCATTGCTTTGCAGCATACACGAATATTATAACATAGCTTGTTAGCCTTGACAATCGGTTTTACAGGAGAGCCGTGAAAAAGCGACGGGAAAAGTGAAAAACATGGTTGCACAAGACCCCTGAATAGTGGTATGATAAAAGTAATCAAATGACAGGAGGAAGTTCCAATGCCACTGGTTACAACAAAAGAAATGTTTGAAAAGGCCTATAAAGGCGGATATGCCATCGGTGCCTTCAACGTCAATAATATGGAGATCATCCAAGGCATTACCGAAGCGGCCATGCTGGAGAAATCTCCCCTGATCCTGCAGGTATCTGCCGGTGCCAGAAAGTATGCCAAGCATGGTTATCTGGTAAAGCTGGTGGAGGCTGCCATCGAAGAGACCGGCCTGCCCATTGCTCTGCATCTTGATCACGGCGAGAACTTTGAGATCTGCAAGTCCTGCATTGACGGCGGCTTCAGCTCTGTCATGATCGACGGTTCCAAGTACAGCTTTGAAGACAATATTGCTCTGACCAAGCAGGTGGTAGAGTATGCCCATGCCCGCGGCGTTACCGTAGAGGGTGAGCTGGGCAAGCTGGCCGGCATCGAGGACGATGTGAATGTGTCCGCTGCCGATGCTATGTTCACCGATCCCGCTCAGGTAGAGGAGTTTGTGACCCGCACCGGTGTAGACAGCCTGGCTATTGCCATCGGTACAAGCCACGGTGCTTATAAGTTCAAGCCCGGTCAGAAGCCTCAGCTGCGCTTTGACATTCTGGAAGAAATTCAGCGCCGCATCGAAGGATTCCCCATTGTGCTGCACGGCAGCTCTTCTGTGCCCCAGGAGTACGTGCAGATGGTCAATCAGTACGGTGGTAAGATGCCCGATGCCATCGGCATTCCCGAGGAGATGCTGCGCCAGGCTGCCAAGATGGCGGTTTGTAAGATCAACATTGACTCTGACCTGCGTCTGTGCATGACTGCTGCCATCCGTAAGCACATGGTAGAGCATCCCGATCACTTCGATCCTCGCCAGTATCTCACCGACGGCCGCAATGCCATCCGTGACATCGTGCAGCACAAGATTCGTGACGTGCTGGGCTCCAGCAATACCATCTGATTTCCCTAAATCCATTAGCCCCCGGCTTAAAAGCCGGGGGTTTTTGTTGTCTGTTGACATTTCTCTTCTTGGATGATATGATAATGATATCATTATGACATTATGTTGCGTGAAGATGGAGTGATAAATGATGGACGCAATCAGAATGGAAGCGCTCACCAAACTGTATCAGGATGTGGTTGCAGTAAATTCCCTGAGTCTTTCCGTTCACAGGGGAGAATTGTTTTCTTTGCTGGGTGTCAACGGCGCGGGAAAAACCACCGTCATCAGGATGCTGTCCTGCCTGACCAAGCCTACAAGCGGCGATGCTTTTTTGAATGGGAAAAGCATTTGCAAAGATCCCGCTGCGGTAAAAGCAATGATTGCTGTTTCACCCCAGGAAACTGCGGTTGCGCCGGGTCTGTCTGTTTATGAAAATCTTGAACTCATGTGCGGTGTTCACGGCTTTGCAAAGGGAAAGCGAGCTGCGAAAATTGAAGAGCTGACAGAACTGTTGGGTCTGGAAACGGTAATCAAGAAAAAAGCCGGGAAACTCTCCGGCGGTTGGCAACGCAGATTGAGTATTGCCATGGCGCTGATCAGCGAGCCGGAGATTTTGTTCCTCGATGAGCCCACTCTTGGGTTAGATGTGCTGGCCCGCAGTGATCTGTGGGATTTGATTCGTTCTCTCAAAGGGAAGGTTACGATCGTTCTGACAACACATTACATGGAAGAGGCCGAGGAACTTTCTGACCGTATTGCGATTATGAAAGATGGCAAACTTTTGATCTGTGATACTGTGGAACAAATCAAGGAAGCGGCAGGAACGGACAACTTTGATCAGGCCTTTGTACGCATTGTGAAAGGGGTGGCAAAATGAGAATGCTGACGTTTGCCGGTAGAAATACAAAAGAAATCCTTCGGGATTCCATCAATCTGGCTTTTGGACTTGGGTTTCCCCTTGTCCTGATCGTTTTGCTTAGCGCCATACAGGCGAATGTTCCCGTCGCGTTGTTTGAGATTCAGCATCTGACACCGGGTATTACGGTGTTTGGTCTGTCATTTATGACACTTTTTTCGGCTACTGTGATTGCGAAGGATCGAGGCAGTTCCTTGCTCCAGCGCCTATATACCACGCCCCTTACTTCGACAGATTTTATTCTCGGTTACACGCTTCCGATTATGCCGATTGCAGTTGCACAAAGCATCGTTTGCTACCTTGCTGCCATCATGCTTGGGCTTGATGTTACGGTGAATATTTTATATGCTGTAGTGTTTATCGTTCCTATTTCGATTCTCTACATCGCCTTGGGGCTTCTTTGCGGAAGTGTATTGAACGATAAGCAGGTGGGTGGTGTTTGCGGCGCGCTGCTGACCAACCTTTCCGCTTGGGTTTCCGGCATTTGGTTTGATCTGGATCTTGTGGGCGGTGTGTTTCGGAAGATTGCATACTTGTTTCCATTTGTTCACGCCGTTGAAATGGAGCGAGCTGTGCTTGCGGGGAATTTGACTGACGTGTTTCCGCACATTTGGTGGGTGCTGGGATATGCCGGAGCCGCGCTGATCGCTGCGGTGTTCCTGTTTTTGCGGCAAATGAAGAAACAGTAGGTCTGTCATATCCCGGACGAGCCGTGCATAGGATGTACTGGTGATGAGTCATGAAATTAAGAGGAAATAAACCAGGGTATCAGTATGCACACGTTGGAGAAGATGTATCTCCGGCTGGCATCATTTTGTTGCTGTGCCTGTACTTGCTGGGTGCTGCTATAGGCTGCTATTTGGCAAAGGGCATTTCAGTGCCAATGGCTACAGCAGAAGTATGGCTGAAGATTTGTGCATGCATGGATGGTATGACAATTGTATTGGCGCTTCTGCTATCATGGATGCGGGTTTATCCGCTGCTGCCGCTTTTACTGTTGCCATTGAAAGGCCTGCTTACCAGTGGTTGGGTAGTGTGGCAGTGTAACGGCGGTGCAATCCATACATACTTGCGCTGCTGCATCGAATGGGGATTGTTCTCTGTTGTGTCACTGCTGTGTGTGCTGGTTGCATTTCGGCAGGGAATGTCTATGTATCTGCGCCCCGGAAAGCGCGGAAGGAATGCACAGACATCAGCGGCATTTATGGGGATTCTGTGTGGGTTGTTACTGATAGCGGTTGTGGTTCAGAATCAGATATGCAAATGGCTGTAAGGTATATTGCTTGAAAATAAAAAGCACCTTGGATCTGTCCAAGGTGCTTTTGAATTGTATCATTATTCGCCGGTGATGTCGGTGATTTTTGCTTTGGCCATGGCCAGATACATGGCATCGCGATTCTTGATGGCGGCGTCGGCTTTTCCATCACTGTAGTCATAGAAACCGGCACCGGTCTTTACGCCGTAATTGCCGGCCTGGTAAATGTCCTCGAACAGACCGGAAGGATACTTGTCATCGGCAAGATCTTCCCACAGATAGGTGGCGATATGGTGATGGATATCCAGACCACCCTGGTCAACCACTTCAAAGGGGCCCAGGCAGGCATAACGGAAGCCGAGTCCATATTTCATGGCGCCGTCAATGTCGGAAAAATCGCCGATACCCTGTTCTTTGATGTACAGTGCTTCGCGAAGAATGGCGGCCTGCAGGCGGTTGGCGATGAAACCAAGGGCGTCTTTCTTGACATAAATGGGTTTTTTGCCAATGCGCTGGGAGAAGGCAAAAACTACATCTGCAGTAGAAGGATCGGTCTTGTCACCACTGATGACCTCGATCAGAGGGACGATGTGAGAGGGGTTGAACCAATGCATGCCGCAGAAACGCTCGGGACCTACCACACGCTCGCAAATCTTAGTGATAGACAGACCGGAAGTGTTGGTGGCTAAAATACAATCGGGCCGGGCAATCTGGGATACTTCTTCCCAGAACTTCTGCTTGATCTCCAAATTTTCAAGAACAGATTCTACTACCATGTCACAGGCGGTAAAACAGGATTTATCCAGTGTGAAACGCAAGCGGGACTGAATCTCAGCAGATTCTTCAGCAGTGAGGTCACCGGAAGCAATTTGACTGATTTGGTTCATCTGTACCAGCTTTTTGCCGCGTTCCAAAGCGGCTTCGGCAATGTCATACAGGATAACATTGCAGCCGTATTTGGCAAAAATCTGTGCCATAGAAGCACCCATCGTACCGGCACCGGCAACAACGATGTTTTGAATATCAGTAGCTTGCATGGAAAAAACTCCCTTCAAAGTTGAAATATACAGATTGGTTTTTACTCATCAGAATCAGGTACGGTGGAAACGGTAGACAATACCTGGGCATAGATACTTTCGGCGTGCTGCCGGAAGTTTTGCTCAATCAAAGCGCACTGTCTGGCGGTGTAGACCATCAGTGATAGTGAAAACTGCTGCTTTTCGCCATCCAGCACGGCAAGATCAACGGTAAAAGTTCCGTCTGCATTTTCCCGATGAGAGGCTTGGATAGAAGCATCACGGCGCGCTTTTGCAATGATGCGCAATGCTGCCTGCTCTGCCCGGTCGCGAACGCTGCGAGGCAGGGAGGAGGCCATTTCGGCAATGATCTCGCTGCCGGAGGGTGTCAGCAGATACTGTTTCTCGCCATTGCTTTCCAGACAGCTGACAAACTGATCCTGTTGCAAATCAGCAAAGGCCTGAGAAAACTCAAAGTATCCGAATGCTTCGTCTACAAATACAGCTTCCAGCAGGTCTGCTTCGGTAATGGCGTAGGGAAAAAAGCGCAGGGAAAAGAGAATCAGATATTTCAAATCGGCTTCGTCACGAATAAAACCAAGTGCCATAGGATAACTCCTTTATCATTCAATGGGATTGCATTTAATTCTACCACAGATCGGGGAAAATGACAAACCCCTACTTGATTTTTTTTCGGAAATGGGTCACAATGGTTGCAGATTAAGTTTGAGGTGAACCTATGGAATACTTAGAACCGAATCGACTTGATGATGCTGCAAGTGCACTGGTGATTTTGGATCAGACATTGCTGCCGGGTAACGTGGAGTACCGCAGTCTGAAGACGATGGAAGAGATTTGGCAAGCCATTCGCAGTTTGCAGGTGCGTGGTGCACCTGCCATTGGTATTGCTGCCGCATATGGCGCATATCTGGGCGCAAAACAACTGAAAGATGCTGCGTGCTTTGCCGATTTTTATGCCCGGTGGAAGGAGATCCGTGACTATCTGGCAACGTCTCGCCCCACAGCTGTTAACTTATTTTGGGCGCTGAACCGAATGGACACATGCGCCAAGGCAAATGCGCATTTACCGGTGTCCGCAGTGGTGGAAGCCTTGCGGGAAGAAGCACTGGCCATTCATCAGGAAGACATTGCACAAAATGAAAACATCAGTGCTTATGGTTTGTCTCTGCTGCAGCCGGGAGATGGCATTTTAACTCACTGCAATGCCGGCCCTATCGCTACATCCAGATATGGAACAGCATTGGGTCCTATTCTTTTGGGACAGGAGAAGGGATATAACTTCCGTGTCTTTGCGGATGAGACCCGTCCGCTGTTGCAGGGCGCCAGATTGACCGCCTTTGAGCTGCACCGTGCAGGGGTTGATGTGACCTTGATCTGTGATAATATGGCGTCTATGGTCATGAAGAACGGATGGGTACAGGCCTGTTTGGTTGGTTGCGACCGAGTGGCTGCGAATGGTGATACTGCCAATAAAATCGGCACCTCGGGTGTTGCAATTTTGGCCAAACACTATGGAATTCCGTTTTATGTCTGCGGTCCTACGACCACCATTGATTTGAGTGCCGCCACCGGTGCGGATATTCCCATTGAAGAGCGTGACGGAGATGAAATTCGCTCCATGTGGTATCAGAAGCCTATGGCCCCTGCGGGCTGTAAAGCTTATAACCCTGCATTCGATGTAACGGATCACAGTTTGATTGCCGGCATCATTACCGAAAAAGGAATTGCCCGTCCACCTTTTACAGAATCCCTAAAACAGCTGTTTGAATAACGGATAGGTCTTGGAAGCACGATTTCATTTGCCAAACTGTGGTTGGTATGATAAAATGAAATTATTGGGAGGTGCATCATGGAAGCCAAGAAACGAGTCAAACCAATTGTAGTGGTTTTATTGATATTACTTAGCTTACTGCTGGTATTTTGCTGCTGTGTTTCGGCAGGCATTACCAAGTTCCGGCCGTTTGATCTGCGGTATGGCATTCATTTGGTTGGTGACAACAGCTTGACCGATGGTATTTGCCGCGGTGAGTTTTTACTCTTGGATCGGGAGACTGCTCCGCAGACGGGTTCCGTGGTATATTTGCCCAGTTTGGATGCCTATCAAGGTGTTGCAGAGGTTTCCGGAAACTTTGTAAAATTGGTCGACGGTAAAATTACCGGAGATGTGATCGCTGTTCGGTCCAAGCTTTCTTTGTTGGCACCGGTCATGTGCTTTTTGCAGGATTATCCGGTTGTCAGCTTTGCAGCTGTTGGTGTTTTTGCTTTGATTCTGGTGCTGGTAAAAGTGACTGCTCCCGGTCGTTGGAAAAAGCGGCAGCAGAAATTGATCCGTGAGAATCTTGCGAAATTTGGCGCACAATATGCCAAAGAAGAAGAGAACACGCAGTATTAATTGAATATTGAAAGCGGTGATGCATTGCTTTGCATCACCGCTTTTTTGCGAAATTTTAGCCAAGTCTTAGCCGAAAAAAAGCAAAATTTAGAACTCGTTTACAATTTGTTCAAAAAATGAGTGGCGATTAGTTCTATAGTTGTTCTTAGGTAAATATTATAGCTTATAAATGGCATGTTCCGTTCGATTTGATTGAGGTGGATCCTATGAAACAGTATAAGGCAGGCATTGATATTGGCTCTACAACTGTAAAGTTGGTAATTATAAACGAAAACAATCAAATATGCTTTGGCGAATATCGGCGCCACTGTGCTCACACTCAAGAAACTTTGGCGGATCTGTTAAAAGAAGCCCGGGAGAAACTGGGCGATTTTGTGTTGCAGGCAAAAATTACGGGCTCGGGCTCTATTAATTTGGGAAAAGCATTGGGTATCGGCTTTGTGCAGGAAGTAGTTGCAGTTGCAACCGCACTGAAGCATGTAGCTCCGCAAACCGATGTTGCTATTGAATTGGGTGGCGAAGACGCAAAGATCATTTACTTCCAGGGTGGTTTGGAAGAACGGATGAACGGTATTTGCGCCGGTGGCACAGGCTCTTTTATTGATCAGATGGCGGCACTGCTGCAGACAGATGCATCAGGACTGAACGCAGAGGCAGCAAACTATACCCAGATTTATCCCATTGCTGCCCGGTGCGGCGTGTTTGCAAAGACAGATATTCAACCGCTGATCAATGAAGGAGCGGCAAAAAGTGATCTTGCGGCATCCATTTTCCAAGCTGTGGTGAATCAGACAATTTCCGGTTTGGCTTGTGGTAAGCCGATCCGTGGGTGTGTAGCCTTCTTGGGCGGACCTCTGCACTTTTTACCCGAATTGAAAAAGGCATTTATTCGTACGTTAAATCTGACACCAGAGACAACGGTGGATCCCCAAAATTCGCATTTATTTGCAGCCATGGGCGCTGCAATGGAGGCAGTGGAAGAGCCGCATAAACCTGTTGATGAACTGATCTATACTCTGGATCAGGGTGTGGCCATGGATTTTGAAATCAAGCGGTTGGAGCCGTTGTTTACGTCGCAAGAGGAATATGATGCTTTTTGTATACGGCACAGCAGTGCTGTTGTGGAGAAAGCGGAGTTGGAATCTTATCAGGGCGACTGTTATCTTGGCCTTGATGCAGGCAGTACCACCACAAAAATGGCATTGATCGGTGATCATGGCCAGTTGCTCTTTAGCTTTTATGCCAACAACCAAGGAAATCCCATCAAAGCGGCACAGGAGGCGATTCGCCAACTGAAAGAGAAATTGCCCGCAGATGCGCATATTGTACGGTCTTGCTCCACCGGTTATGGCGAAGCACTCTTGAAAACCGCATTTGCCTTGGATGAAGGCGAAGTTGAGACCATTGCTCACTGTACCGCCGCGTCTTTCTTTGATGAAGACGTAGACTGTGTGCTGGATATCGGCGGTCAGGACATGAAATGTATCAAGCTGAAACACGGCGCGGTAGACAATATCATGCTGAATGAGGCGTGCTCCTCCGGCTGCGGATCATTTATTGAAAACTTTGCAACTTCTTTGGGTTACACTGCACCGGATTTTGCAAAGGAGGCGTTATTTGCACAAAATCCCGTAGATCTGGGCACCAGATGTACGGTGTTTATGAACTCCAACGTAAAGCAGGCTCAAAAGGAAGGCGCGCTAGTTTCGGATATTTCCGCGGGCCTTGCATATTCTGTCATTAAAAACGCACTGTTTAAGGTGATTAAGCTGGCAGATGCCAGAGAACTTGGCAGCCACATTGTTGTACAAGGCGGTACGTTCTATAACAAAGCTGTGTTGCGGGCGTTTGAGCGCATTGCCGGCGTACAAGCAATTTGCCCGGATATTTCCGGCATCATGGGTGCTTTTGGTGCCGCACTGCTTGCCAAGAACCGGTATCACGGCCAGAAGAGCACGATGCTGCCCCTGGAAGAGATGGTTTCGCTTACATATACCACCAATACGACTCGCTGCGGCGGTTGTTCCAACAACTGCATGCTAACGATCAACGGATTTCCCGGTGGACGGCGTCATATTACCGGCAATCGTTGTGAGCGGGGTGCCGGAGGAACCGGTGTGCAAAAAGCACCGAACATGGTGGAATATAAGTTAAAGCGGATGTTTGATTATGCGCCGCTGGAAAATCCCAGCCGCGGCACCATTGGAATTCCCCGCGTGCTGAATATATATGAAAACTATCCCTTCTGGGCAACGCTTTTCCGTGAACTGGGCTTCAAGGTTGTTCTATCACCTTTGTCTGACCGTAAGATTTATGAACTGGGCATGGAATCCATTCCTTCGGAGTCTGAATGCTATCCTGCAAAACTGGCACATGGTCATGTGGAATGGTTGGTACGGCAGGGTGTGCAGACGATTTTCCATCCCTGTGTTTTCTTTGAAAAGAAAGAAACGCCCGATGCGCAAAATCATTACAACTGTCCTATCGTAGTTTCTTATCCCGAAAACCTGAAGAATAATGTTGAGGCAATTGCGGATGGGGATGTACGGTACATTCGTCCGTTCATTGCATTTACAAATCAGGAAACCGCAACAGAACGCTTGGTACGGCTGTGTGCCGAGGAATGGGGAATTTCTGCAGCACAGGTCAAGGCTGCTGTACAAAAGGCATGGATCGAACAACAACAGGCAAAAGCCGATGTGCGTGCCGTAGGTAAGCGTCTGCTACAGAAAATGGAAGAACAGGGGGGTAAGGGCATTGTATTGGTGGGACGTCCCTACCACATCGATCCGGAGATCAATCACGGCATCCCTGAAATGATCGCCTCTTATGGTCTGACTGTTTTTACCGAAGACAGCGTACCGGTAAACTTTAATCCTGTGCGACCCTTGCGTGCCAACGATCAGTGGGTGTATCACTCTCGCTTGTATACCGCTGCAGAGTTTGTAGCTCAGCGTGAGGATCTTGAACTGATTCAGCTCAATTCCTTTGGCTGCGGACTGGATGCGGTTACTACTGACCAGGTGAATGAAATCATGGAAAACAGCAATAAGCTGTACACCGTGCTGAAGATTGACGAGGTAAATAATCTTGGTGCCGCGCGTATCCGTATCCGTAGTCTGTTAGCGGCGATGAATCAGCGGCAAGAACAGGGTGTTGTGCGTAAAGAAGGAAAAGTAGCCTATCGACGTACCGAATACACCAAGGCCATGCATGATGCCGGGTATACCATTCTGGCACCCCAGATGAGTCCCATTCATTTCGATTTGCTGGAGCCGGTTGTCAAACATTACGGGTTTCATGCGGCGGTGTTGGATAATGACAATCGCAGCGCCATTGACATGGGTTTGAAGTTTGTAAACAATGATGCCTGTTTCCCATCCATCACCGTGGTGGGACAAGTCATGGAGGCGGTGCTGTCCGGCCGCTATGATACTGATCGTTTGGCAATCATTATGACACAGACCGGTGGATGTTGCCGCGCCAGTAACTACGTGGGATTTATTCGCCGCGCACTGGATAAGGTGGGGTATTCTCACATTCCGGTAATTTCGCTCAATGCCAACGGCATGGAAAAGAATGAAGGCTTCCAGTTACCGCCGAAGTTGCTGTTGGACGCGGCACGCTGTATCGTGTACGGTGATTTGTTCATGCGTTGCTTGTACCGGGTACGTCCTTATGAGAGATTCCCGGGTTCTGCGAATGCGTTGCATAAACAGTGGCAGAAAATCTGCGTAGAGTCGCTGATTGATCCCAAGAGCAAATGGACTTATAAAAAGGTTTGTCATGCATTGGTAGAGGCATTTGATACACTGCCCATTCATGAAGGTCTGAGAAAGCCGAGAGTCGGTGTGGTAGGCGAGATCTTGGTCAAGTACATGCCGCTTGCCAACAATCATCTGGTGGACCTGCTGGAAAAAGAGGGCGCTGAAGCCGTGGTACCTGATTTGATGGACTTTATGAACTATAGTCTGTTCAACGGTGAGTATCAGCATGAGTTTTTGGGTAAATCCTGGAAGTCTGCTGCGGTAGCGAAGGCCGGTGTTGCAGCAATACGCGCGCTGCGAAAGCCTGCACTGGACGCGCTGGAAAAGAGCAAGCGCTTTGAAGCACCGATGCCAATCGAAAAGGTGGCAGAACTGGCAAAGCCGTTCTTGTCGATTGGAAACCAGTACGGTGAAGGTTGGTTCCTCACCGGTGAAATGGTGGAACTGATTTTGACCGGTGCGCCCAATATCGTGTGCATCCAGCCCTTTGCCTGCCTGCCCAATCACGTGGTGGGCAAGGGCGTGATTAAGGCGCTGAAGAAGCAGTACTCCAAGGCAAACATCGTGGCGGTAGACTATGATCCCGGTGCCAGCGAAGTAAATCAGCTGAACCGCATCAAGCTGATGCTGTCCACAGCAAAAAAGAACCTGGAAGAACAGGAATCAGCACATAAATGATGAGAAACGGCGTGCCGCAATAGGTGCGGCACTCCGTTTGTAATATAATAATTTGTAAACATTTATTTGAGATTCGTGACAGAGAGGTCTACGCGATGTAGAATAAAGGTGGTCTACAAAGTGTAGAATAAAAGGAGGGCATTGCATGAGTGCGTATCAAATGGGAGCAGTTGAGTCGAAATTTGCTGATTTGATTTGGGAAAACGAACCGATTTCTTCTGCTGAGCTTGCAAAACGCAGTGACGAAGTACTTTGCTGGAAAAAGTCTACCACCTATACTGTTTTGAAGCGTCTTTGCGATAAAGGGATTTTTCAGAATAAAAAAGGGATTGTGACTTCGATGATATCGAAACAGGAGTTTTATTCCCTGCAAAGTGAGCGATTTGTAGAAGAAACCTTTTCCGGGTCTTTGCCGACGTTTTTGGCGGCCTTTACTGCAAGAAAGAGTTTAACAGAAGATGAGGTAGCACAGCTGCGGCGTATTGTGGCAGAGTATGAGGAGGGATGAGCATGGAGAGCGTATTCCTGAAGATTCTGAATATGAGTATTACCGCCAGCTGGCTGATGCTGGCAGTGATTTTATTGCGACTTGTACTGCGGCATGCACCCAGTGCCATTCGTGTGGTGATGTGGGCCCTGGTTGGATTACGTCTGATGTGCCCTGTTTACTGTGGTTTTTGCCGCGGCAGAACAGGGGCAGACGCAGCGGGAGTATTGCAACACCTTCCAACTTCCGCTGGGCGGCGCGCCGGTTACTTTTGCAGAATGCGAGGATGGCGTGGTGCGGCTGATTTTCTATCGGGAGAGTGCAGACGGTGAGGTGCGTTATGACATTTCTGTCAAAGACGGAAACATCGTGCTTTCTCTGAATGGCGAACCTGTGCCTTACTATTAAACCGGACAGAAATGCTCAAAATTGAAAAAAGGCCTGCCTTTCAACTGAAAGGCAGGCCTTTGACTTGTATCAGATGACATAAAAGAAGATCCCGAAGAATTGGAACAGACTGCCCAAGACAACGAAGATGTGAAAGACCGAGTGCATATAGTGGATCTTTCGCCCCAGACCAAAGAGCACGGCACCGATGGTATAGGCAATGCCGCCGGCTAAAATCCACAGTAAACCGGGCAGGGGAATGGCGGCAATGGCCGTATCCAATGCTAAAACGATGCACCAACCCATTGCCAGATAGCAGACCATGGAAAAGGCGGAATATTTTTTCAAATCAATCGCGGTCAGAGTAGTGGCCAATGCAGTGCAGCCCCAAACAATGCCAAAGAGGATCCAACACCAAAGGGGAGATTTTTCTCGAATGTCTGTAAAAAGAATCGGGGTATATGTGCCGGCAATGAGAAAATAGATCGTACAGTGATCCAATATTTGCATTACCCGCTTGGAAGTGGGTGCTTTTTGCGGATGCAGGCCATGATAAATGCTGGACATGGTGTACAACGTGATCATGCATGTGCCGTAAATTGCGCTGCCCACCACAGCCCAAGGATCTCTGTGAATTGCAGAAAACACAACGCAAAGCACCAGAATGACCACGCCCAGGCCACCGCCCACAATGTGGGTGACCATATTAAAGATTTCTTCGCCGCGGGTATAGTCGGGCAGTACCCGGTCTTTTAATTTTATCCGTTTTCTTCGCTCGTGTTTCATCATGCATCCCTCACTGACGAAGCTAATAATACTGTCTATTAAACATAATATCGCAAATCAGATTAGAATGCAATACATATTTATGAACTTGTTGTTAATTCGCGTCTTCCAGTTTGGTTTCATCCAGTTCCAAAACAACAGGGCAGTGGTCACTGCCCATTACCTGCGTGAGGATTTCGGCACCGGTAATGGCAGCTTCCAAACGGCGGGACACCAAAAAATAGTCAATACGCCAGCCAGCATTGTTTTCGCGGGCATGGTACATATAAGACCACCAACTGTAAACACCGGTAACGTCTCCGTGCACAAAACGGAAGCTATCGGTGAAGCCGCTTTCTAAAAGCTGCGTCATTTTCTCTCGTTCCTGGGGAGTAAAGCCTGCGTTCTGGGTATTGCTTTTAGGATTCTTCAGATCAATTTCGCGATGGGCAACATTCAAATCGCCGCATACAACAACGGGCTTTTTGGCATCCAGAGAGAGAAGATAATCGCGGAAAGAATCTTCCCATTCCATACGGTAGTCGAGTCGTGTGAGTCCGCGCTGAGAATTGGGCGTGTAAACGGTGACCAGATAGAAGAAGGGATATTCACAGGTGATGACACGACCTTCCTGATCATGCTCAGGGATACCAATGCCATAAGTGACCGAAAGGGGTTGCTGTTTGGAAAAAACGGCAGTACCGGAGTAACCTTTTTTCACGGCACTGTTCCAATACTGATGATAGCCGGGCGTGTCCAGCGAGATTTGCTCCGGCTGCAGTTTTGTTTCCTGCAGACAGAGACAATCGGGATTGCTTTCGGTAAAAAAGTCGGGAAAGCCTTTGCCCATACAGGCGCGCAGACCATTTACGTTCCAAGAAATCAATTTCATGCTATCACTCCATTTGGGGGATAAACCCTATTTCTGAGGGGATGATTTAACACCTAGTGGTTCTATGATAACACAAAAACCAACAAGTTCCAAGACCATAGAAGAAATATTGTGAAAGCAAATAAAACCATTGATTTGCAAAGACTGTAAAGCTTAAAAGGATTACAACGGAAGATGCAATATAATCACCGAAACGGGCTTGCGGAGATATACTGTATTAGTAAGAGGGTTATGTTGTTCATATAGAACTGGAGGAAGCACCATGTTGATTATAATGAAGTTTGGGGGGACCTCTCTGGCAGATGCAGAGCGAGTGGCAGAGGCTGCCCGCCGCATCCTTGTGCAAAGGGAACAAGGGGCACAGGTGGTGGTGGTGGTATCCGCACAGGGGAATACTACCGATTGGTTAATTGCAAAAGGAAAAGAAATTGCGAATCAGCCCAGTGGCCGTGAGCAAGATGTGCTTTTGGCGGCCGGAGAGCAGATATCCATGGCGCTGCTCGCTATGGAATTACAAAAGCGTGGTTGCCCGGCATGCTCACTTTGTGGGTGGCAAGCAGGGATTCATACAGACAGCTGTCATGGTGACGCGGGAATTCTTGCGGTGGATGAGGAGCGTATTCATAGCGCGCTGGATGATGGTAAGATCGTGATCGTTGCCGGCTTTCAAGGCGTGAATGACCAGGGAGATATTACGACTTTAGGCAGGGGTGGATCGGATACTTCTGCGGTGGCTTTGGCGGCCGCACTGAGGGCAGATATTTGCCGCATATATACTGACGTGGAAGGCGTATATTCTGCAGATCCTAGACTGATCCCAGATGCCTGTTGTTATGAGCAAATCTCGTATTCGACTATGGAGGCCATGGCTGCCTTGGGCGCAAAGGTTCTGCATCCAAGAGCAGTTGAACTTGCGAAAACGTATGGAGTTCCGCTGCAGGTATGCAGCAGTTTTTTGGATAGGGAGGGGACACAAGTGAGTAAGTCACCTTTAGAGCGATATGTCAGTGGAGTGGTGAAAGATAAGCCTATTTGTGTTGTTACGCTGGATGGGGTCAGTAAGAGCGCACAAGTATTGTCGGCGCTGCATAACGCGGATATACGTACCGATGTGATTTTGCTTTCGCAAGGTGACCAGGTGTGTTTTTCTGCTCCAATCGAAGAGCGGGAGAATATCTACTGCACCCTGAAAAAGATTTGTGGGTTGTTCCGTGAGGCTACTGTTTCCAGTCAAATGGTGAAGCTTTCGCTGGTTGGCAGAGACCTTCGTGATCCGCTTGGCGCAGCGGCACAGGCGGCCGAAATACTGGCGGAGAATGGGATTCCTGTTCCATATATCACTTCCGGCGATCGAATGATTTCGATGATCATTGAGGAGTCGCATGCGCAGGCAGGAGCGCAGTTGTTACATGACACATGGATCGGTAGCCAAGAAACGCGACGATAGAATGAAAGTCTGTTCTTAAACATATATTCTTAAATTTAAATACAAAAGCGGGAGAAAAATCTCCCGTTTCTCTTTTCATAAGGCGAAGAATGTGGTATACTAAACTATCAAACTATGTCGAAATGAAGAATTATGACACGAACAGGAGTGTTTTTATATGAAGCATGATGAGAAACGCCCCGGCAGAAAGCCGCAGGATTTCCACCGACGTCCGCAGCGGCCGGCAAAGGCCCCCCGCAGTGCATTTGCTGCAATGGAGAGCATGGATGCACCCGTGGTACCGGAGGAGTCTACGCTGATTGAGGGTCGCAATGCAATTACAGAAGCACTCCGCAGCGGCCGCCCCATGGACAAAATCTTTTTGGCGGAGGGTGTTCAAGGTGTCCAGCAGATTCTTGCTATGGCCAAGGAAGCTGGTATTGCTGTGCAGTGGTGCGACCGCCGCAAGCTGGATAAAATGACGATCACCGGGTCGCATCAAGGTATGATGGCTCAGTGTGCCGCCGCAGAATACAAGACAATTGACGATATTCTGGAGCTTGCTGCAAGCCGTGGCGAAGATCCGCTGGTTGTATTGTGTGACGGTATCACGGATCCGCATAATCTGGGCGCGATTATTCGAAGTGCCGAAGTAATGGGTGCACACGGTGTTGTAGTTCCCCGGCACAGAAGTGCCGGTTTAAATGCGGCTTGTGCAAAAGCTGCCGCCGGCGCTTTGGAGTATCTGCCTGTTGCCAAGTGTGCAAATATGCAAACTGCGATTTTGGAACTGCAGAAAAAAGGCCTGTTTGTTTTTGCTGCTGATATGAACGGACAGAATCTTTGGGATACCAATTTGACGATGCCTTGCGCACTGGTTATTGGTTCAGAAGGAAGCGGTGTCAGCAAATTGGTTCGGGATACCGTAGATGGAATCATCAGTATTCCCCAAAAGGGAAAAATCAATTCTTTGAATGCCTCCAATGCTGCCGCCGTGTTGCTATGTGAGGTTTGCCGTCAGCGAGGATAACCAAGGGGGACCCTGTGGAACGCAAACAAGATCAGGACAATATTCTTTCTTTGGATGATATCATCAACGAAGTAAAGAAAGAACATACGTCCTCAAACGGAGAACAGAAGACGGGTGCGTCCTCTAAATCCGGTACCGGCATATGGAAAACCGAAGCCTTTGCCCAGTGGAAAGATGAACTGACAGAGACTGAGGAAGAAGAATCGGTGCAGGAAGTAGACGATTCAGACGTTAAGGTGTTTCCGGAGAAACGACGAAAACGACGAAAACCGAAGAAAAAGAAGCAACTGAAGGAAACAGTTTCGCGCGATGGACATTTGCAGGAACCGGAAAGTCCTGCAGAAAAGAAGGAAGCGTTGCCAAAACTGCGGGATACTTATGACTGTATCCGGTATTATCGGGAGGATCCTGCGGACGCGGCCAAGTACCTGAAGAAAAAAGTTGGACGCACAATGCCCCGATTGCTTTTAATGCTGCCGCCCTTGGCGATTGTACTATATTGCATGATGCATGATGCAGGGTATGTTCCAATGCCTGTATTGCCGGATGCACGCCTGCCGAATATTGCGGTGTGCGTTTGCCTGTTGCTTTGTATGGCTCTAAGCTGGGAAACACAATGGACCGGTTTCCGTCGGCTTTTGATGTTGCGCCCAAGTTTGGATAGCTTGGTATTTTTTCAGTGTGTTACAGCCATAACGCATGGAATTTGGTGCATTGTACTGCCGGAGTATTCCGGTGGAAACAGTTTTTGCGCTTTGGCAAGTATCAGTTGTTTCTTTGCACTGAGACAAAAGAGAAATCGCATGATTACCATTCGTCGCAGTTTTAAGGCGGCAATGATGGGCGCTATGCCTGCCGGCATTAAAGTGTGCAGTGATTATGTAGGCAATCAGGTCGCGGTCAAAAGTCACGATGGTGCAGAACCGGACTTTGCGGCTATGGCAAGAGCAGACCGCACCGAAGAGGCATCTTTGTGGTTTGCACCGCTGCTGATCACATTGGTAGTGATTCTTGGTATTACCACAGCCTACCAGAAACAGAACTGGATGATGCTGCCCTGGTATTTAGCGGCACTTAGTTCGGTTGGTGTGTCCGGAGGCATGATTTTGGCTTCGGCACCAGCTGCCAGAAAGATCGGAAAGCAATTGTTTGCTTCCGGCTGCGTATTGGTAAACGGCCAGTGCGCGCAAAAGATGAGTAAGACCGGGTTTGCAATTCTCAGTGATAGCGATATTTACCCCATGGGTAGCATGAAAATTACCGGAATGAAGGTTGTTGAGCCCTTTGACATGCCAACAGTCGTCAGTTATACGGCCGGTGTCATGGTATTTATGGGAGGCGGTATCGGAAAAGCCTTTTCTGATTTTGCGAGAGAACAGTACTTGTTCCCGGCCAAGGTGCAGCAACAAAAATTCTATGAAAGTGGCGGCATTGTAGCTGAGGTGGAAGGCCATACGGTATTGGTTGGTACAATGATGTTCTTAAACCGATTTGGTATTCCCGTGACCGAGGGGCGTAAAGTTCGCCGAGGTGTGTTTGTCGCCATAGACAATCGATTTGCAGGATTGTTCTCAGTGCACTCTGAACCGCAGTCCCAGGTGTATCATGCATTCACCTTGCTGCAGCAGGCGGGAATTCGTCCCGTTTTGGATGTGCTGAATTTTCTTACCGATCATGACACCATTGAAGAAGCCTTTGAACTGAAGCATGATTCGACAGATTACCCTGATTTAAACGAACGTATCTATGGATCTGAGGGTGATTTTGCAGCTGACGAGGAGCCGATGGCGTTGTTGGCCCGTGATGGCATGTTACCCTTTGCTGAGGCCCTCCTTGGAGCCCGTCGATTAAGTTCAATCACCCGATTCAATTTGATTTTAGCGGTTGCATCGGCAGTGTTGGGTGTTTCTGCAATGTATTTGCTGATTTTTAAGGGAGCAGAAGCAGCAACACCTTTGCATGCATTGCTTTATACAACCCTTTGCAGTCTGCCGACATGGGTACGTACAATCACGGGGGCTCAAATTTAAGCCCTTGAATACTTGTGCAATTTGACGAAAAACACCATTTGGATTTGTGCACATTTCCAATATGGTGTTTTTTTCTTTTTTATGCTATGATATAAGAGTAAGTGCGAATGCGCTTGCCATTCACAGGTTTAAGGAGAGAAGAATTATGGCATACCCCATTGAGAAAATCAGAAACGTCTGTTTATTAGGTCATGGCGGAGAAGGTAAGACCTCTCTGGCAGAGAGCCTGCTGTATATCACCGGCGGCACTGACCGTCTGGGCAAGGTTGCTGAAGGCAACACTGTGATGGACTATGATCCCGAAGAAGTCAAGCGTCAGTGCTCCATCGGTACCTCTCTGGCTCCTATCGATTTCGAAGGCCATGTTATCAATATCATCGACACCCCCGGTTACTTTGACTTTGAAGGCGAAGTAGCACAGGCTCTGCGCGTTGCTGACTGCGGCATCATCGTTGCTTCTGCAAAGAATGGCTGCATGGTCGGTACTGAAAAGGCATGGAAGGCTGCTCAGGCCCGCAAGCTGCCCAGTATCTTCTATATTTCCAAGATCGATGAAGAGCACGCTACTTTTGACAATGCTTACGAAAGCCTGCGCGGCAAGTTCGGTAAGGCTGTTACTCCCTTTGTTATTCCTCTGTTTGATGAGGCCGGCAAGGCTGAAGGCGTTATCAATCTGGTAGTTCAGAAGGTATTTAAGGTTGAAAACGGCAAGCTGGTTGACTATCCCGTGCCTGAGAACAAGAAGGCTAAGGTTGAGCGCCTGCGTGATGCTCTGATGGAGAGCGTTGCTGTTGCCGACGAAGAACTGATGGAGAAGTACTTCGAGGGTGAGCCCTTTACGGATGAAGAACTGCGTCAGGGCCTGCATAAGGGCTTCCTGAGCGGTGATGTTGTTCCCGTCGTCTGCGGTTCTGCATTTACCGGCTTCGGCACCATGCAGCTGCTGCGTACTATCATGGACTTTGCTCCCGCTCCCAACGAGGTGCGTGTGGAGCACGGCGTCAATGAAGACGGCGAAGAGGTTGAACTGCGCTATGATCCCAACGGTAAGACCGTTCTGTTCGTCTTTAAGACTGTTGCTGACCAGTATGGCCGCTTCTCTTATTTCAAGGTTATGAACGGCAAGCTGACTCCCGATATGACTCTGGTCAATTCTCGTACCGGTAATACTGAAAAGCTGGGTCACCTGTACATCGTTAAGGGCAAGAAGAACATCGAAGTTAAGGAAATCAGCTGCGGTGATATCGGTGCAGTGGCAAAGCTGAATGCTACCATTACCGGCGACAGCCTGTGCGCTGCCGGTGCTGAAGTTACTCTGGACGGTATCGAGTACAATGAGCCTTGCTATAGCCAGGCTATTTCTCCCAAGGTCAAGGGCAACGAAGAAAAGATTGCTGCCGGTCTGGCCAAGCTGCGTGACGAAGATCCCGCATTTACCGTTGTCAACAACGTAGAGACCAAGCAGATGGTCATCTCCGGTGCCGGTGATATTCATCTGGATGTTCTGTGCTCCAAGCTGAAGAGCAAGTTCGGCGTTGAAGTTGAACTGAGCGCACCCAAGGTTGCTTACCGTGAGACCATCCGCAAGAAGGTCACCATGATCGAAGGTAACCACAAGAAGCAGTCCGGTGGTCATGGTCAGTATGGTAACGTCAAGATGAACTTTGAACCCACTCAGGAAGCTGATTACATCTTCGAAGAGCAGATCTTTGGTGGCAGCGTGCCCAAGAACTTCCATCCTGCTGTTGAAAAGGGTATCCGCGAAGCTATGGAGCACGGTGTTCTGGCCGGCTTCCCCATGGTTGGTCTGAAGGCCACTCTGATGGACGGTAAGTATCATGACGTTGACTCTAACGAACTGTCCTTTAAGATGGCTGCCCGTCTGGCATATAAGGCTGGTATTCCTCAGGCAAGCCCCGTGGTTCTGGAGCCTATCGGCAGCATCAAGATCCTGGTTCCTGATCTGAACATGGGTGATATCATCGGCGATATGAACAAGCGTCGTGGCCGTATCATGGGTATGACTCCTCAGGAAGACGGCAACCAGTTGGTTGAAGCTGAAGTTCCTATGAGTGAAGTATCTGACTACGCCATTACCCTGCGTTCCATGACTCAGGGCCGTGGTTCTTTCTCTCTGAAGTTTGAGCGCTACGAGGCAACTCCCGCTGATGTTCAGGCCAAGATTATTGAACTGCATAAGCAGGAAGAAGAAGAAGAATAATTTCTGACATACGCCAGAGGGACATCACATGATGTCCCTCTGGTTTTACTTTTTTGCAAATTGTTTTGTAATTTTGAAAAAATGTGCTATACTGAAACTGAAGAATTGTTGTAATGGGGGAGGGGCGCTATGGAGTCCATCACCAATAGCTTGCCGATAACAGTAATTCGCAAGATGTTTAGCCGTTATTTTTCGGATAATGTCGGAAAATCGGCTGCAGCTCTTGCATATTATTTGATTTTTTCGCTATTTCCGCTTTTGATTTTTTTGAATGCGGCACTCAGTATGCTGCACTTTTCACCGGCCGCATTATTGGATAAATTGAATATTGTATTGCCGCAGGAGATCGTAGCATTATTCACAGAATACATGAACTATATAGGGGCATTACAGTCAGAAGTATTGTTGTATGCCGGCTTAATTTTAACGGTATTCATGCTGTTTCGAGCTGTTGACTCCCTAACGGGATCTCTATTATCTGTGTACCAGCTGCCACACGGTGGTCTGCTGCATTATTTGGGCGTGTTAGCTTTTTGCCTTTTGCTGATGGTTGCGGTATTTATTTTCTTATTTATTATGATTATCAGCGGAAATTTGCTTAGCGACATCGGAAAATATCTGTATATCCCCCAGTGGTTTCTTCAGCTTTGGGCTATGTTGCGCTTGTTTTTGGTTCCGGCTTGTATGCTTTTGCTGTTGTGGTTTTACTACTATATGGTGGGCAGCGGTGAATACCGCATGTGCCAAGTTTTACCGGGCGCAATTTTTGCACTGAGTTTGTGGTTTGCAGCGACTTTGGCATTTTCATATTATATTGCAAATATGGAAGGGTATTCCTTGCTTTACGGATCATTAAGCACTATCATGGTTCTGATGCTTTGGCTTTGGATTACAGGTGTCATACTGATTATGGGTGGCGTATTCAATCATATTTTGCTTGAAGAACGGAAAGCGAGAAAACCGAAGAATTCTGAAGAATAAATGATGAAACGGCTCCTACAGGAGCCGTTTTTCTTCGCTATAAGAGATGTGGAAGGTTTCGATTGACCAGGTTTTCAGAATATGCTATAATGCAAATCAAGCATATAAGCATGAAACAGAGGGGAGGGGCATATATGAAAAAAATAATGATTGTGTTTGGGACACGGCCAGAAGCAATTAAAATGTGCCCCTTGGTAGACGCTCTTCAAAAAAAATCTGCTGAGGTGCAGACCGTTGTATGTGTCACAGGACAGCACAAACAGATGTTACAGCAGGTGCTGGATGTATTTCAATTAACACCGGATTATGATTTGTCGGTGATGCAGCCGCAGCAGACACTTGCTGACATAACAACCAGAGTTTTGCAAGGCTTAAATCCGATTTTGGACGCGGAGAAACCGGATCTGGTTTTAGTTCATGGTGACACGACTACAACTTTTGCCACGGCTTTAGCTTGTTTTTATCGGAATATTTCTGTTGGTCATGTTGAAGCTGGTTTGCGTACCTACGATTTGACAGCACCTTATCCGGAAGAGATGAATCGTCAGGCCGTAGACATGATGAGCCGATATTTCTTTGCCCCCACTTGCAATAGCCGGGACAACCTGCTTCGCGAAGGTAAACCTGCAGATAAGATTTACGTTACAGGCAATACGGCAATTGATGCATTGAAAACAACAGTTTGTGATGAATACAGACATGATGAACTGGATTGGGCAACGGGTTCCCGATTGATACTATTAACGGCACATCGCAGAGAAAATCTGGGAGAGCCTATGCATCGGATGTTCCGCGCAGTGCGCCGGATTGTTGAGCGATATCCAGATGTGAAAGTGATTTATCCGGTTCATATGAATCCGACAGTGCGCAAGGTAGCCCAGGAAGAATTAGGGAATCATGAGCGCATACATATCATTCAACCTTTGGACGTGCTGGATTTCCATAACTTTATGGCAAGAGCATACTTTGTGCTTACTGATAGTGGTGGCATACAAGAAGAGGCTCCTGCACTTGGTAAACCGGTCCTGGTGATGCGTGAAGTTACTGAACGTCCTGAAGGCGTTGCTGCCGGCACATTGAAACTGGTGGGTACAGACGAACAAGTGATATTTAACGCCTGCCAGGAGTTGTTAACAGATAGCCAAATGTATCAGAAAATGGCACATGCACATAATCCGTACGGTGATGGAACGGCATCGGAACAGATTGTGAAAATACTTCTTGACACATAACACAAAAGACTGCACTGAATATTCAGTGCAGTCTTTTGTTATATAAACAAATAAGTGTAAAGAATTATAACTTTACAAGAAAAAACGATTAAAACTTGTCAAGATCAGAATATTAAACTGTTATTCATCTTTGGGTTTCAGAAAGTTGGATTTCAATTCTTCCATGCAAACGTGCATATAAATGACATTTGCTGCAGAGAACACCAGACTGCCCAGCATATCTTTTTCCATGGATTGCGTAGTGCCTAGTTGTTCCAACGTATCCTTGAGTCCGAAAATGTAAAAAATAATGTTTTCCATTTCGTCGCAAAGATAGTTATATGCAGTCTGACTGTCGTAGGAGTTTTGCTGCATTTTAATAAACAAACCAATGTCTTCCATACTCAGCATGTTCTTTGCAATTGCGACAAAGAACAAGTATGCAATATGTTCGGCATAGTACTGCTTTTTAATTGGGTTTGGAAGCAGTCCCTTTTTTACATAATTACTGACCATAGACGGGGTGATTTCCAAACAGCCAAGCGGTGCCAGACATGTGTTAATATATTTTGTTGTTTGCTCCAAATACAACCCCATGTTGGGTAATTCAGCATAACGAGGCATGCGGAATTGATGGAGCGTTTCTGCCGTACGGCGTTTTGTTTCCATATCCATAGCTGTATTGTAGCGAAAACTGCAAAAAATGTCAATCGGGTTTTCTAAAACTCTTGACGGGATATTTCAAAGCTGATATAGTATGTGTAGAAACATGGATGGACCAAAGATGTGGAGGGAACTATGGGATATAAAATTGTAATGGACTCGGCAGGCGATTTGTACACAATGGAAGGAGCCAACTTTTCATGTGCGCCTTTGAAAATTACTGTTGAAGACCGTGAGTATGTAGATACCGCTACTGCAGATGTGCGTGGGATGGTAGAGTTCCTTCGTGAATACAAGGGAAAGGCAAGTACGGCATGTCCCAGTGTAGGTGATTATTTGGAGGCTTTTGGTGATACTGATGAAGTGTATTGTATTACCATCACCAGCAACTTGTCCGGAAGCTATAATGCTGCATTTGTAGCGGCCGAAACTTGGCAAGAGCAGCATCCTCAGGGAAAGATTCATGTCTTTGACACTTTGTCTGCAGGTCCTGAAATGACACTGCTTGCGGAAAGAGTGCAGACTTTGCTGCAGGCAGGACTGAGCTTTTCTGAGGTTGTTTCTCAGGCAAAGGAATACTTATCCAAGACCCATTTGGTGTTTTCTTTGGAATCTTTGCATAATTTGGCCAATAATGGCCGTGTTCCCGGCGCAGTTGCAAAACTGGCAGGCATGTTGGGCCTTCGTTTGATTGGCAAGGCAAGTGACCAGGGAACGCTGCAGCCGACTGGTAAAGCCAGAGGCGAGAAAAAGGTAGTGCCCGAGCTTATGAAGCATTTGGAGGCAATGGGTTACTGTGGCGGTAAAGTTCGCATTCATCATTGCTTTAACCCCTCTGCAGCAGAAGATTTGAAACAGGCTATTATGGATAAGTTCCCCAATGCTAACGTTATTATTGGCAAGTGTAGTGCACTGTGTAGCTTTTACGCAGAATACGGCGGCATGCTCATCGGTTTTGAAGGCTAACAAATTATCGTATGTTCACCCGGACAGCATCTGCTGTCCGGGCTTTTTGTATCATGAAAATTTCGTTCTAGTAGAAATCAGCTTACTTGTGTGATATAATGAACATATATTGTGAGGATGTCATGTGAGGTATGGTATGATAAAGCGCATAACATTAAAATTACCGATGCATATGCTTCCGGTGTTGTTTTCCTTAGCATGGCCAACTATGTTGGAGCAGTTGTTCCAAACGGCGGTGCAATATATTGATACGGCAATGGTAGGTGCATTGGGAACAGATGCAACCGCTGCGGTTGGCTGTACCGGAACTGTGGGTTGGCTGGTCATCAGCAGTATCTCTGCTTTGGGAATCGGATTTTTGGCATACGTTGCTCGAGCATGCGGAGCGGGTAACAGGGAAGTAGCTTCTCATTCTGCGGCACAGGCAGTGCTTCTGGTGTTGATAATCGGTTCGGTATTTACTGTTTTATTGGCTGCTGTCAGTCCATTTGTTCCCCGTTGGATGCAAGTGGATCCGCAGATTCAATCTATGGCATCTTCTTATTTCTTTGTATTGTACCTGCCAATGATTCCGCGAACAGCGAGTCTGGTTTTTAGCAGCTTATTGCGTGCGGTGGGTGATACTAAAACGCCGATGCGGGTGGGTGTTTTGGTAAACATCATCAACATCGTTCTGAACTTTTTATTCATCTACCCAAGCAGAGAAGTAGTTTTGGGCGATGTTTCCATTTTAATATTTGGCGCGGGATGGGGTGTTGTAGGTGCTGCGGCCGCCAGCGCGATTTCATTTGTGGTAGGAGGCGTCTTAACAACAATCGCCCTTTGGCAGCATCCGTCTGTTTCGCCTCGGGGGTTGCCCTTGCGTCTGGAATGGAACGTATTGCATCCGTGCCTGCAGATTGCAGTCCCAAATGTACTTCAACGTTTTGGTACATCCTTGGGCTTTGTGGCCTTTGCAGCCATGATCAATTCACTTGGTGGAGTGGCGACTGCGGCACACGCAATTGCGAACACGGTTGAGTCTGCATTTTATATTCCCGGCTGGGGAATGCAGACAGCAGCTGCCACATTGGCGGGCAATGCTTTGGGCGCAGGAGATCGCCAGAGACTGCGTGACCTGTTAAAGATCAGCATTGTTGTGGTTCTGTTACTGATGGCAATTTCCGGCGGCCTGCTTTTCGCATTTGCGCCGGGTCTTATGGGTATTTTTTCCAAGAGTGCCGCGGTAATAGGATTGGGTGTGATTGTGTTACGCATGGTGGCGATTTCGGAACCATTCTACGGCGTTTCTATTATTTTGGAAGGCATGCTCCAGGGGCTTGGAAACACCGTAATTCCCTTTGTATACGGTGTTTTAGGTATGTGGTGTGTACGTATTGTTGGCACGTTTGTTTGCACACAACTTCTGGGCATGGGACTGGTATCTGCCTGGGCATGTATGATTGCCAATAACATGACCGTATGCTTGCTCTATCTGATTTATTATGCAAGAGGGAAATGGGATCCACTTCGTCATACCGTGCCGAAAGAAGTCTAAAAAGAAAATAAAACATAAATAAATAATCGTGATTTTTTTCGAAGAAATTGCAAAAAATTTAAAAAATGGTTTTACAAATAGTGCGAATAGTGCTATACTATAGGGTGTGATGTGAGCAATTTTGCATACACCGCAGAATTTATATATTTGGGAGTGATTCGAATGAGTCGTATGGTCGGTACTGTTTCTAGAGGTATCCGTGCGCCTATCATCCGTGCCAATGATGACTTGGTCCAAATCGTAACAGAGTCTGTTCTGGAGGCATCTCGTCAGGAAGGTTTTGAGATTCGTGACCGTGATGTCGTTGCCATGACCGAAGCCATCGTAGCTCGTGCCCAGGGAAACTATGCCAGCGTGGATGACATTGCTACCGATGTTCGTGAAAAGCTGGGCGGTGAGACGATTGGTGTCATTTTCCCCATTCTGAGCCGTAATCGTTTTGCAATTTGCCTGCGTGGTATTGCAAAGGGCGCAAAAAAGGTTGTTTTGATGCTGTCTTATCCTTCTGATGAAGTGGGCAATCACTTGATCGATGTAGATGTAATGGATGAAAAGGGTGTAAATCCCTATCGCGATGTGCTGACTTTGGAAAAATACCGCGAACTGTTTGGCTACACCAAGCATCCTTTTACCGGTATGGACTACGTTGCATATTATCAGCAGCTGATTGAAGAGAGTGGTGCAGAAGCTGAGATCATCTTTGCAAATGATGCACGCGCAATTCTCAACTATACCAAGAATGTACTGTGCTGTGACATTCATACTCGCAAGCGTACCAAGCGTATCCTGAAGGCTGCCGGTGCCGAGCGTGTCTTTGGTATGGATGAAATCATGACTGCCTCGATTAATGGCAGCGGCTATAATGCACGGTTCGGTCTGTTGGGCACTAACAAGGCAACCGAGGACACTGTGAAACTGTTCCCCCGTGACTGTCAGGATTTGGTGGAAGCAATTCAGGCTAAGATTCTGAAAGAAACCGGTAAGTGTGTGGAAGTCATGGTTTACGGCGACGGTGCATTCAAGGATCCTGTGGGCAAGATTTGGGAACTGGCAGACCCCGTAGTTTCTCCTGCATATACTGCAGGTCTTGAGGGAACCCCCAACGAGCTGAAACTGAAGTATTTGGCCGATAATGACTTTGCCGATCTGAGCGGCGAAGCCTTGCGTGATGCCATTAAAAAGGAAATCCAGAAGAAAGATGGCGATCTGGTGGGTCAGATGGTGTCTGAGGGTACGACTCCTCGCAGACTGACTGATTTGATCGGCTCTCTCTGCGACCTGACTTCCGGTTCCGGCGACAAGGGTACCCCCATTGTCTATATTCAAGGTTATTTCGATAACTACACTGCAGAATAATGATTTATACAAACGGCGAGAGCGAGCGCTCTCGTCGTTTTCTTTTCATGTGGAATTGATTATGGCATGTTATGGTTAATAGAAGAAAGAGGGAGTGTGATGACATGGCAAAATTAGAACGAGTTTTACAGACCTCTTTTGAGGAGACTGTTGAAACGATTGATCATGGCCTCCGAAAAAGCAGTTACTCTTTGACATTGGAGGACAGCAGCGAGTTCGTGGTTGAGAACGCACGCTGCAAAGTATTGGTTTATGAGCGTTACAGTTATTTAGGTGGGAATCGAGTCAGTTTGACCATCACGCTGTTCCAAGCAAATAACGGTCCAGTGCATCTTTCTGCCATTACTTCCGGTGGCAGCCAGGCAGTATTTTTTAAGATGAATACAATTGGAGAAGAGAACTTTTTGTACAAGCTGGAAGAGATAATTCAAGGCTTATAAACATAATTCTTTGATTTTTTCTGACAAAATCCTTGCAATCATAAGCAAAATGTTGTATGCTAACATCAAAGCACTGCGCAAGATTTTGCGTAATTAATGCATGTATAGGAGGAATAACAATGGGCAAGTTTGTAATTCGTAAAGTAAACACTGGTGTCAAGTTCGACCTGAAAGCCGGTAATGGAGAGGTTATCGCAACTTCTGAGGTTTATTCCTCTGAGGCAGCCTGCCGCAAGGGTCTTGCAAGCGTACAGAAGAATGCTCCTGTAGCAAATGTTGAGAATCAGACCGTTGAAGGTTATGAAGCTCAGCGTCATCCTAAGTTTGAAGTCTATACTGACAAGGCTGGTGAGTTCCGTTTCCGTCTGAAGGCCACCAACGGTCAGGTCATCGCAGTCAGCGAGGGCTATGTGGCTATGGCAAGCTGTGTCAACGGCGTGGAGTCTGTCAAGAAGAACGCCGTGGATGCCCAGATCATCGAGGAGTAATCACAGTATGGATATCAAGGCAAAGATTCAGGAACTGGTGGAGAAAATCCAGAAGGACCCTGAACTGCAGGCAGAATTCAAAAAGGATCCCATCAAGGCTGTGGAAAAGCTCCTGGGTGTGGATCTGCCTGACGACGTGATCGAGAAAATCGTGGATGGCGTCAAGGCCAAGATCACCCTGGATAAGGCGGGCGATCTGCTGGGCG
>JAZTYK010000031.1:0-18374 GCA_045636925.1 Oscillospiraceae bacterium | reverse complement strand
TGGTCGGTGTTGTCGCCGATGATCTTGATGGAGTTCTTGTTTGCACCAACGGTACCGTCGGAGCCCAGACCCCAGAACTTGCAGGAGATGATGGTCTTGCCTGCGGTAACGATGTTTTCGCCAACGGGCAGGGACAGGAAGGTAACGTCGTCTTCGATGCCCACGGTGAAGTGGTTCTTCTGTGCGCCGCTCATGTTGTCGTAAACAGCCTTCATCTCAGCGGGGGTGGTGTCCTTGGATGCCAGACCGTAACGGCCTGCCAGAACCTTGCCGCTGAAGCCGTTTTCAATCAGTGCTGCGCAAACGTCCAGATACAGAGGTTCGCCCAGAGAGCCGGGTTCCTTGGTGCGGTCCAGAACGGTGATGCACTTTGCGCTTGCGGGCAGAGCTGCCAGCAGGTGCTTCATGGAGAAGGGACGGTACAGGTGAACCTTGATCATACCGACCTTTTCGCCCTGTGCGTTCAGGTAGTCCACAACTTCTTCCAGAGTTTCGCAAACGGAGCCCATTGCAACTACAACACGGTCAGCATCGGGTGCGCCGTAGTAGTTAAACAGCTGGTAGTTGCGGCCGGTGAGCTTGTTGATTTCGTTCATGTAGCCTTCTACGATTTCGGGCAGAGCGTCGTATGCGGAGTTGCATGCTTCGCGGTGCTGGAAGAAGGTGTCGCCGTTCTGAACGGTGGAACGGATGGAGGGATGTTCGGTGGACAGTGCGTGGTCACGGAACTTCTGCACTGCGTCCCAGTCCATCAGCTTGCCCAGGTCTTCGTAGTCCAGAACTTCGATCTTCTGCAGTTCGTGAGAGGTGCGGAAGCCGTCGAAGAAGTTCAGGAAGGGCACGCGGCCCTTGATGGCGGCCAGGTGGGCGACGGGGGACAGGTCCATGACTTCCTGGACGTTGGTCTCGGCCAGCATGGCAAAGCCGGTCTGACGGCAAGCCATAACGTCGGAATGGTCACCGAAGATGTTCAGAGCATGGGTGGAGATGGTACGAGCGGAAACATGGAAGACGGAGGGCAGCTGCTCTGCGGCGATCTTGTACATGTTGGGGATCATCAGCAGCAGACCCTGAGATGCGGTGTAGGTGGTGGTCAGAGCGCCAGCGCCCAGAGAACCGTGCACAGCACCGGCAGCACCGGCTTCGGACTGCATCTCGACAACCTTGACCTGGGTGCCGAAGACGTTCTTCAGACCGTTAGCGGACCACTGGTCGACAAAGTCAGCCATGGGGCTGGAGGGAGTGATGGGGAAGATAGCAGCGACTTCCGTAAATGCATAGGATACATGTGCGGCAGCGTTGTTACCATCCATGGATTTCATTTTTCTTACTACCATTTTGGAATTTCCTCCTTATTCTATTTAAGTAGTATCAAAACCGGATGACCGCGGTACTTGCATACCACGACATCTATATTTTAACAAGAAATATCACAGATGTAAACCTCTTTTATACAAATTAAGTGTAGAGATTTTGCCAAATATTTTAAAACTTTCCCGTGATTTTGCACTTTTTCCGAAAAGTGTGAAAAAAAGGGATGGCAAAGCGCTGAAATGTGCTATAATGACCTTAATAAAAGAAGTCGGGCGGCGTGAATGTTGCGCGGTAAAAGGGGGAAGAAAGATGGTAGCAAGCGTGCGTTCCTGCGGTATTGTGGGCATCCATGGACAGCAGGTTTTCTGCGAGTGTGACCTGAACGGCGGCCTGCCCCGGTTTGATGTGGTAGGCTTGCCGGATGCTGCGGTCAAGGAGTCCCGGGAACGGGTGCATTCTGCTCTCAAAAACTGCGGCTTTGAGTTTCCCATGCGGCGCATTACGGTGAACCTGGCACCCGGTGAGCTGCGGAAAGAAGGCCCTATTTATGACCTGCCCATTCTGCTGAGCATTCTGGTTGCCAGCAAACAGCTGGAACTGCCGGAGGAAATGGAAAGCAGTGCCTGCTTTGTGGGTGAGCTTTCCCTAAGCGGCAAGCTGTGTCCCGCCAGCGGTGTGCTGCCCATGGCCATTGCCGCCCGTGACAGCGGAGCCAGACAGATCTTTGTGCCGGAGGAAAACGGAAAGGAAGCTGCCGTGGTATCCGGTCTGACGGTATATCCGGTGCAGGATGTGCCCCAGCTGATCCGGCATCTGAAGGGGGAAGAAGCCATTGTGCCCCAAGAGCCCTTTGTATACGCCAGCTGTGATCCGGAAGGACTGGATATGGCCGATGTGGTAGGGCAGGAGAGTGTGAAGAGGGCGCTGGAGATCGCGGCGGCCGGCTCGCATAACGTACTGCTTCTGGGCCCGCCCGGCAGTGGTAAGAGCATGCTTGCCAAACGGTTGCCCTCCATTTTGCCGGATATGACGGAGGAGGAGGCACTGGAGTCCACCAAGATCTTTTCGGTGGCGGGAATGCTGAATCCCAAGACCCCCATGCTGACCACCAGACCCTTCCGCAATCCGCATCATACCGTGTCCACGGTAGGCCTTGCCGGCGGCGGCAGTCGGCTGCATCCCGGTGAGATTTCACTGGCGCACAACGGCGTGCTCTTTCTGGACGAGCTGCCGGAGTTCCAGCGGGATGCCCTGGAGATTTTGCGGCAGCCTTTGGAGGACGGTACCATCACTATTTCCCGTGCCATCGGCAGCTGCACCTATCCCAGCAGCTTTATGCTGGTTTGTGCCATGAATCCCTGTAAATGCGGCTATTTCGGCGATCCTTCGGGGCGTTGCACCTGTACAGACCAGAGTGTCCGTGCCTATCGCAAGCGGATCTCCGGGCCGCTGCTGGATCGCATCGATCTGCATATCAGTGTGCCTTCGGTGCCCTATGAAAGTCTGCGGAATCGCCGTCCGGCAGAAAGCTCGGAGGCGGTGCGCGAGCGGGTCAATGCGGCTCGCCGCATCCAGCAGCAGCGATATGCAGGCAGCGGCATATATTCCAACTCCCAGCTGCAGCCCGGCATGATGGCAGAGATGTGCCCGGTGACGGAAGGCGCGCAGGTGCTGCTGCAGCAGGCATTTGACCGACTGGGTCTGTCTGCCCGCAGCTATGACCGGATCCTGAAGGTGGCGCGTACCATAGCAGATCTGGAGGGCTCCCGTCAGATTGACCAAACCCATGTGGCCGAGGCCATCCAGTATCGAACTCTGGATCGGGAGGCGCTTTTGTAAAGCAGGGATTACTGTTTGTTATGAAAAAACAGCCGGCTCCGATGTGGAAAACTCTGTGGAAAATGTGCAAAACCCTTGCAAAAACTAAGTGATTAAATTTTCGCATGGATGAAAAAACGGTTAAAATGGGGGAAAAACGCGAAAAAAGGCGGATTTGATAACACACAGTTTACCAAACTTTACATGGCGGTAAATTTTGCCGAATAAAGAAAAAGCCGAAATCTTTTACGCGGGAAATATTGAAATTTGAAAAGTCCGGGGGCGGAAAGCCCTCGGACTTTTGTGATTTTTGATGAAATGGATGCTTACAGCTCCAGTACCATGTCGTACCAGACGGCGCCGCCGTGGACGCTTTCGGAAACACCGCGGTTTTCAAAGCCGAACCGGCTGTAATAGTGGATCAGGTGCTCTTTGCAGGTGAGGACCACCGTCTTGCGGCCTTCCTTGCGCACCAGTTCTACCAGTGCGTTAATCAGTTTGCCGGCAATGCCCTGATGCTGGTATTCCGGCAAAACACCCAGACCAAAGATCATCTGATTGGCACCCTTGGGATCGTGACCGGCGGCTTCAAACAGCTCGTCGCAGATCAGGGGCTTGTCGGTGGTGCAGCCGTTGATGATGCCTACGATTTTGCCATCCAGCTCGGCCACCAAAAAGCGCTCGGGATAAGCGGTGAGGCGGTAACGGAAGGTTTCGTAGGTACAGGCTTCGGCAGGGGGGAAGGTGGCGGCTTCTACTGCGTTAACGGCATCCAGGTCGGACAGTGTGGCATGACGGATCTTCAGTTCCATGTTATTTATGCTCCTTTTTCACGGAGGGTTTTCTGCGGGGTTGCTTTGCCAGTTTTTTACGCACGGAAAAGCCAAAGGTGCCCACAGGATCACCCAGGGTAAAGTAAGTGCCGTGGGCATAGCACAGCAGATCGCATTTGTCGATGTGCAGCTTGCCCTGCTTGTCCACATAGCGTTCATCTACGGTGACGGCAACGATGTCAGCCACAAACATATCGTGGCTGCCCAAAGACTGCTTGCCGGTGATGCGGCATTCGATGTTGACGGGGCTTTCTGCCAAAGAAGGGCAGGAGACTACGGTGCCGGGTTCGGTGGCAAGGTCACAAAGCTCGAACTTATTGCAATCCTTACCGCTGCGCACACCGCACAGGTCTACCTTGCGCACCATGGATGCGGTGGGCAGGTTGATGGTGAAGCAGCCGTACTGCTCCAGCAGGTGATGGGAATGCCGCTCGGGGCGGACGGAAATATAGGTTTTAGGCGGCTTGGTGCACAGAATGCCGGTCCAGCCGATGGTGAGCACGTTGATATCTTCTCCCTGGCCGCAGGTGACCAGCGCGGGAGGCAGGGGTGCCAGCATAGTGCCGGGACTCCAGACTTGCTTGGCCATAGATGCCACTTCCTTACTGTTGTTTTTCTGTTTCGGTTTTGACAGAACAACTCCGCAGAGCGGGACACAGAGGTGTTAAATAACCCGCTCTCGCAGGTGGGTTCGCTGCCATGCCTTTAAACGGCTCCCAACGTCCCTTACGGGGAGGTCTGCCCTCGGGGCACGGACCCGCAATCCCTTTCAACACTTTGTAGGTTAAATAAAAACTCTGCGCCCCGCACTGCGGAGCTGTGTGATTCGGTTTTATTCTTCGTCTTCGCCTTCTTCAAAGGTTTCTTCCAGACGCTCGCTGAAGATCTGGAACAGCTCGGCTTCTTCGTCCTCGTCTTCCAGCGTGACCAGGTATTCTTCGCCATCATCTGCCAGTTCGATCTTCATGATGATCAGCTCGTAGCTGTCTTCCAGAGACATGCTGGCGGGGATAAAGGCGGCATAGACCTGATTGTTGTACTCCACGGTATCCAGGTGCTCTACTTCGAAATCCTTGCCATCCTCATCGGTGAGAACCAGAAAATTCTTGCCGTATTCTTCTGCCATTTGTATCTTCCTCCTTGACGGAATGTGTTTGTTTTGTTATTGTTATTATACACGAGCGGCTAGTAAAATGCAATTCCTCTTTTTGTCGGAACACGGGAAAGCGAAAGAAAAATTCCACCAGAAATTTTCTAAAAAACCCATTGACAGATGCGGGAAAAGCTGATATACTACTTGAGGTAAAACAAAGCAGGCCACCGTCCTCACCTCCATGATTCAGAAGAGGTTAACATGAAATCTTTCCCGCGACAGGGGGAGAAGTGTGTGTTCGGACGGCAACTGCTGTCCGTTTTTTAATTTTTCCGGGAGGTGTCTCACTATTAGCACTCTGGAGCATCAGATCAATGAAGAGATCCGTGACAAAGAAGTTCGCCTGATCGACAGCGACGGCAGCCAGCTTGGCATCGTCGGTATCCAGGCAGCCCTGGACAAGGCAGCTGAGCGCGGCCTGGACCTGGTAAAGATCGCACCCAAGGCCGAGCCCCCTGTGTGCCGCGTCATGGATTACGGCAAGTTCCGTTTTGAACAGGCCAAGAAAGAAAAAGAAGCTCGAAAGAATCAGAAGATCGTGGATATCAAGGAAGTCCGTCTGTCTGCCAAGATCGACGTGCATGACTTTGAAGTCCGTGTCAAGAGCGCCCAGAAGTTCTTAACTTCCGGCGACAAGGTCAAGGCCTCCATCCGCTTCCGCGGCCGTGAGATGGCCCACACCGACATCGGTCTCGGCGTGATGCAGCGCTTTGCAGAAGCCTGCGCCGAGTTTGGCACCGTAGAAAAGCCCGCCAAGCTGGAGGGCCGCCAGATGCTGATGTTTTTGGCACCCGTAAAGAATAAGTAAGTCAAAATAAGCCAAGTGCTTTTTTAATGGAAGGAGCAGCAACAATGCCGAAAATCAAAACCCATTCCGGCGCTAAGAAGCGTGTTACCGTCACCAAGACCGGTAAGATCAAGATGAGCAGCATGAACCGCCGCCACGATATCAAGGGCTGCAAGAGCACCAAGCGTATGCGTCACCTGCGCAAGGCTCAGTACGCCGGTTCCACCCTCGCACCGACGCTGAAGCGTCTGGTCCCCTACAAATAAAAGGAGGCTTCTAACATGGCAAGAGTTAAGGGCGCAATGATGACCCGTAAAAGAAGAAAGAAAGTAATCAAGCTGGCCAAGGGCTACTGGGGCAATAAAAAGAACCACTTTAAGGTAGCAAACCAGCAGGTTATGAAGTCTCTGCGTTACGCTTATGTCGGCCGTAAGCTGAAGAAGCGTGACTTCCGCAAGCTGTGGATCTCCCGTATTTCCGCTGCCTGCAAGCAGAACGACATCAACTACAGCCGTTTCATGAACGGTCTGAAGAAGGCTGGCATCGAGCTGAACCGCAAGATGCTGTCCGAGATCGCCATCGCAGATCCCGCTGCTTTCACCGCTCTGGTGGAGAAGGCAAAGGCTGCTCTGTAAGATCTGACAAACAAGCAAAACAAAGCGCACCGCTGCGGCGGTGCGCTTTTTGCGTTTGCTGACAGCTTTGTCGCTGACGCCCATATAATCGGCAAGCTCCTGTTGGGTCATGCCTTTTTGCTTCCGCAGGGCGGTTATGGCACTGCCAAGGGTATGCTGGGTCATAACCTCGCCTCCTTTCTGTGGCTTTAGTGTAGCATAGAGGCAGAGGAAGTGCAATCTACCGTTGGTTCGGCTTTGTCGACAATGGGTGGAATGGGGATTGACAGGTGTTTTTCTGCTGCCTTGACAAAGACCGCCCGGCATCGTAGGATAAACATAGAAAAAAGCTTTTAAGAAGGAGCGATGGTATGGCCATCAAAAGCATTGATGCATTGATTACCGCGGCGCAGAACTGTCCCGCTCGTGTGGTTTCTGTGGCGGCGGCCCATGAGCGGAGTGTACTGGAAGCCACGGTTACCGCCCGGAAGATGGGCATTGCAACCCCTGTTTATGTGGGACATACAAGCGAAATCACCGCCATCCTGCGAGAGCTGGGAGAAGATCCGGCGGAGTATCCCATTGTGGAGGGCGGCAGCGATGCGGACTGCGCGGCCAAGGCGGTGGCACTGGCTGCCGGCGGTGAGGCGGATTTTCTGATGAAGGGCTATTTGGGCACGGCAACGCTGCTGCGCGCGGTACTGAAGAAGGACGGCGGCCTTGTCACCGGGCAAATGATGAATCATATGATGCTGTTTGAAACGCCTTTGTACCCCAAACTGCTGCTGATGACCGACGGCGGCATGATCCCCACGCCCGATTTGGCCCAGAAAACCCAGATTCTGAAAAACAGCGCAGAACTGCTGCGGAAACTGGGCTATGAAAAGATCTATGCCGCTTGTCTGACGGGGGCAGAGGTGGTGAACCCCAAGATTCCCTCTACGGTGGATGCCGATGCCCTTAGCAAAATGGACTGGAGCGCCTACAATATGGAGGTGTACGGTCCGGTGGCGCTGGATCTGGCGGTCAGCCCCTTTTCCTGCGAAAGAAAGGGATATACGGCTCCCGGCGGCGGACAGGCCGATATTCTGCTGATGGCCAATTACGAGGCAGGGGATGCTTTGTACAAGGCGGCATGGGCCTTTGCCCCGGAATGCACGGGCGCAGGACTCATTGCCGGAGCGAAATGTCCGGTGGTGCTGGTGTCCCGTTCCGACAGCGTGAAAAGCAAGTTGGGCTCTGTGGCATTGGGCACATACCTTTGTCGCTGAAACAGTATCATTTTATCAAGCACCGCAGTGGTATGCAGCCGCTGCGGTGCTTTTGCAATCTGTCGGGGAAATGTGGAATTATGGTTGCAACGTCAACTAATTTATGGTAGCATAGGTATAAGGGTATTTATGCCCAGAAACCGAGAGGTGAAGGATATGAAACCAATTCATGTATGCTTCAGCCGTATTCAGCGGGCTCTGCGCAGTGATTTGAACCGTGTCATGGAAGACACGGGGCTTAGCCCTGCCGAAGTGCAGGCTTTGCGGCATTTAGCATTTCATAAGGCTATGAGCCAGCGGGAGCTGGCGGAGGATATGGGCATTGACAAGGGTGCTGCATCCCGGCTGGTGGATATGCTGGAGGAAAAGCAGCTGGTGTGCCGGGAACCCGATCCCCGGGACGGCCGCATCAAGCGTATCGTGCCCACCGAGGCAGCCCGCGCCATTCATGAGCGGGCGGTGACGCAGCAGACGGTGTTTTACGACTGGCTGCTGGAAGAACTGAGCCCCGAGGAGGAGCAGAAGTTCCGGGAGACGCTGGATATGCTGTATCAGCGCTGCTGCGGCAAGAACCTTCATAAGAAGGAGGATGGCGGTAAATGCAGCTGATTATCAAATACCTGCGGCCGTATTTCAAGCGGATGAGCCTTGGTCTGGCCATCAAGCTATTTGGCACGGTGATGGATCTGCTGCTGCCGCTGATTCTGGCCCATGTGATCGATGTGGTGGCACCCACAAAAGACATGAAGATGGTGCTGCTTTGGGGCGGACTGATGGTCATTTGCTCCATTCTGGCACTGCTGTGTAATGTGGTGGCCAACCGAAAGGCCTCTGCTGTTGCCCGGGATACCGTTACCAGCCTGCGGCACGATCTGTTTGAAAAGATCTCGTTTTTGTCCAATCGGCAGGTGGACGAGCTTACCATTCCGTCCCTGATCGCACGCATGAGCACCGACAGCTATTATGTCTACCGTATGGTGGGTATGATGCAGCGCATCGGTGTGCGTGCGCCCATTCTGGTGCTGGGCGGTATTCTGGTCACTTATACATTGGATGCAGTACTGGCTACCGTACTGCTTTGCATGCTACCGCTGATGGCAGTGGTGGTGGTCTATATCTCCCGACGCAGCGTGCCCCAGTTCGGGCAGCTGCAGCGGTCGGTGGATCATATGGTGCGTGTGGTGCGTGAAAATGCCGAGGGCGTGCGTGTCATCAAGGCATTGTCCCGCACCGAGGCGGAAAAAGAGCGCTTTGAAGAGATCAACCGGCAGATCATGCGGGATGAAAACCGCGCTAACAGCACCATGGCCATTACCAAACCTGCCATGAACCTGATGCTGAACACCGGCCTTGTTCTGGTGGTGGTCGTAGGCGCGTATCGGGTGAATGCCGGCGCCACCGGCGTGGGTACCATCACCGCCTTTTTGACCTACTTTACCATTATTCTCAACGCCGTGCTGTCTATCAACCGCGTGGTGACCATGTATGCCAAGGCGCTGGCTTCTGCCCAGCGTATCCAGCGGGTCATGGATGCCAAAAGCGAGCTGCAGCAGATGGAAATGCCGGAGGGCGACCGGGAGAAGCATCTGGAGTTTGACCATGTGACCTTCTCTTACAACGGAAACAAAGAACATCTCAGCGACATTCACTTTAGCTTAAAGCGCGGACAGCGGCTTGGTATTATCGGACCCACCGGCGCAGGCAAAAGTACTATTGCGGCGCTGATGATGCGTTTTTACGATGTAAATGCCGGCGCGGTACGCATTCACGGACAGGATGTGCGCAGTATGGACAAGGAAGTACTGCGTCAGCGCTTTGGCGTGGTGTTCCAGCATGACACGTTGTTCCGCGACACCATTGGCGGCAACATCAAGCTGGGACGGCAGATCGATCTGGAAGAAGTGGATCGTGCCATTCGTGACGCGCAGGCTGCCGATTTTATTGAACATGCCGGCGGCCTGGATGCTTGGGTAGAATCCCGCGGCGCCAACTATTCCGGCGGACAAAAACAGCGGCTTTTGATCTCCCGCGCCCTGGCGGGGCATCCGGAGATCTTGATTCTGGACGACAGCAGCAGCGCACTGGACTACCGTACCGATGCTGCTCTGAGGAACAAGTTGGCCGAGAACTATGGCGAGACCACCACGGTGGTCATCGCCCAGCGTGTCAGCTCGGTGATGCACTGCGACCAGATCCTAGTGCTGGAGGAAGGCAAAATGCTGGGCTTTGGCACCCACCAGGAACTGATGGACTCCTGCGAACTGTACCGTGAGATCGCAGAGACCCAGATGGGGGAGGTGCAGGCATGAACAGCAGAAAAAGTACTCTTTTACGGATGGGCGTTTATCTGTGGCAGGAAAAATGGCTGATTTTGCTGGCACTGCTTCTGACCCTGGGCTCTAACGGTCTGGCGTTGCTGGGACCGTATCTGTCCGGTGCGGCCATCGATGCCATTGAGATCGGCCCCGGCAAGGTGGATTTTGGCGTGGCGTTTCATTATGCCAAGCTGATGCTGCTCTTTTATCTGCTGTCGGCGGTCATGACCTACGGACTGAATGTACTGATGATCGCCGTGTCCCGCAAGATCACCTATCGGATGCGGCGGGATATGTTCCGCAGACTGGTCTCCCTGCCGGTGAAATTTTTTGACACGCATCCCACCGGCGATATCATCAGCCGTATTTCCTATGATATCGATACCATCAATACCTCTCTGTCCAGCGACCTGATCCAGGTGCTGGCCAGTGGAATTACCATTGTGGGTTCTTTGACCATGATGCTGCGCATCGCGCCCACGATGGTGGGGATTTTCTTCTTTACCGTGCCTCTGAGTATCTTTATTACACGGTATATCACCAAGCGCACGCACAAGCTGTACCGCCTGCGTTCCAAAAAGCAGGGTGACTTAAACGGCTTTGTGGAGGAAATGGTGTCCGGGCAAAAGACGCTGAAGGCATATTGCCGGGAGAAAAAGACGGTGGAGGACTTTGACCGTGAGAACTATGCGGCGGCAGAAGCCTATTATCAGGCGGAGTATCATCAGGCCGGCATGGGTCCCTCGGTAAACTTCATCAACAATCTGTCTCTGTCCTTTATTTCCGTACTGGGCGCTGCCATTTACATCGGCGGCGGCATCAGCGTGGGCAATATTTCTTCTTTTGTGCTGTACAGCCGCAAGTTCTCGGGTCCCATTCATGAGATCGCTGAGATCTGGGGCGATTTGCAGAGTGCCATTGCGGCGGCGGAGCGTGTGTTCCGCATTCTGGACGAAGAGCCTGAGGTGGCAGATGCACCCGATGCCGGTATGCTGGAAGCACCCAAAGGCGAAGTGGAACTGGAAAATATTCATTTTGGCTATGAAGAAGGCAAGCCGGTGCTGCAGAACTTTAACCTGCACACCAAGCCCGGCCAGCTGATCGCCATCGTGGGCCCCACCGGCGCGGGCAAGACCACGCTGATCAATCTGCTGATGCGGTTTTATGACCCAAACAGCGGTGAGATCCGGGTGGATGGCAAGCCGGTGCTGACCCTGACCCGGGACAGCCTGCGCAAGGCATACTCCATGGTGCTGCAGGACACCTGGCTGTTTTACGGTACCATTTACGACAACATTGCCTACGGCAGACCGGAGACCAGCAGAGAAGAAGTCATTGCGGCTGCCAAGGCGGCCAAGATCCACGGCTTTATCGAGCGGCTGCCCAAGGGTTATGACACGCTGCTTACCGATGACGCGGCTAATATCTCCAAGGGGCAGAAGCAGCTGCTTACCATTGCCCGTGCCATGCTGATGGAAACACCCATGCTGATTTTGGACGAGGCAACTTCCAATGTGGACACCCGTACCGAGATTTTGGTGCAGCAGGCCATGCGGAAGCTGATGGAAAACAAGACCTGCTTTGTGGTGGCACACCGCCTCAGCACCGTGCGCAACGCCGATTGCATTCTGGTGGTGCGGGACGGCAATGTGGTGGAAAGCGGCACACATGAAGAACTGATGGCCAAGGGTGGCTTCTATCGGGAGCTGTACCAGGCCCAGTGGCAGTAAACAAAAACAGCATACCCGGCAGCATATGCTGCCGGGTATTTGCGAATTGTCAACATGTATGCTAAAATACAGAGAGCAGAAATCCCAAGGAGGGAGATGTCTATATGAAACGGCTATGGATACTTTTGGCGCTGCTGGTGGTACTTTGCGGCTGCACAAAGCCGCAGGAACCGGGAAGTCCCGATGTGCCCCCGGATCCGCCCGTTGATACCACGCCAACACTGCTGGAAACGGCGGTACCGGTGGGAACGGCAGGAAACCTTTGGCACATTGATAAGATTGATCTGGGACGCATGGATCACCCCAACCTGTACATGGTGGGGAAGAACCTGCTGATTGTGGAATACTTGTACCGTGAGAACGGAACAGCCCGGATGTATCTGCGGCTCACCGACCTGAAGACCGGAGAACTGCTTGTGGAGAAAGCTCTGGAAACCGGCGGTTATGTGCGCGTGCAGGTACAGGGTGACCGCGTCGGCCTCTGCGATTCCGGCGACGGCTGGGTCAAAATTCTGGATACCGCGCTGCAGGAACTGGAATGTTATGAGCTGGACGGGGACTGGGGCGATTGGATTTTAAGCCCGGACTTTAAGACACTGTATGAACTGCAGTGGGAAAGAGGCTTCAGCCGGATTGATCTGAGCAGCAAGATCCGCACCCCGGTCATGGACGGAAAAGAACCGTCGCTGCTGGACCTGGGTAACGGCGAGCTGACCATGTCCTATCTGGATGCTGTCACTCAGAAATTCCGTTATGCGGTGCTGAACCTGCAGACGGGAGTGGTAGAACCTATTACTCTGCCGGTCAGCATCGGCTGGGTGGCGCGGCACGGAGATAAGTATCTGGTCAACGACAACAATCAGTGGGAGAAAAAGCATCTCCTTGTGGGAACACAGCATCATACCACGTTGTTTTACGGAAACCGAATGGAGATTCTGCCGGAGACTGGATTGCTGTATACCCATGATATGGAAAACAGAAACCCTGCCCTGTACAGTTGGGACGGAAAGCTGGTATCGATGCTGCAGCTGCCCGGAGGCGAATGGGTGCAGATGGGTGGAAAGATCGCCTGGTGTGAAAGCTGGGGCGGATACTTTATCACCACCGCCCGGGACAATGATACATCCCGGCTTCTGTTTTGGGATCCCAAGGTTGCGGTCTCCGGCAGCGATCTGGAGCTGGAGGAGTACCGGGAAGAAACCAAGCCCCATACTGCAGAAGCACATCTGTACCAGCGGGCGCAGCAATTGGCAGAACGCTTTGGTGTAGACATTCGCATTGCAGAGCAGTGCGCGCTGGATTATGACGAGTTCCTTGGTGATGCTGCTGTGGATACGGCACAGCTGGCCACCGCCTTGGATCTGCTGGAGCAGTCCCTGAGCAGTTACCCCCAGGGATTCTTTGATCAGCTGCTTTACAGCAAACTGGATACTGTCCGCATCGAGCTGATTGGCGGACTGCGGCGAAAGGATTGGCCGGAAAATGCGGCATTTACCTCCTTTGCAGCATTCACCCAGGAAAAAGGCGATCACTACCTGATGGTGGTGGATGTAAAAGCCAGCTATGTCGGCACCTATTATCATGAGATCTCTCACATTATTGACCGCAAGCTGAGTTGGGATTCCGTTTATCGGGAAGGCGCACTTTACAGCGAGGACGGTTGGCTGGAACTGCAGCCGGAAGGTTTCTCGTACTCTTACAACTATCAGATGCTGCCGGAGAACTGGGGTCAGTATCTGAACTGGTTTGTGGACGACTATGCCATGACCATGCCCACCGAGGATCGGGCCAGGGTGCTGGAATATGCCATGAATGGCTGGGAATGGTCCTTTGTGGACAGACCCAACCTGATCCCCAAGCTGGATTATTACTGCCGCTGTATCCGGGATTGTTTCGACACCACCGGATGGCCGGAGCAGACCGTATGGGAGCAGGCGCTGGCACGGGCGCAGGCACAGCTTGCACCTGCAGCATAAAAAAGAAAACATGCCCTCTGCGATGATGAAACGCAGAGGGCATTGCTTTTGCAAAAAGGCTTGACAAACAGAAAAAATCGGACTATCATCATGATATCATATAAAAAACCGATGAGAAAGAGTAGTAGCCAAAGCAGAAGGCTTCAGAGAGCTGCGGAGGGTGTGATCGCGGCAGCGGGAACTTTGGTGAATGGACTTTTGAGGGCTGGCTGAGCCGAAAGGGTAGGTCAGACGCGAACCGGGCGTTATCACGGTGGGCGTGTGTTGGCACGCCAAGGAGTGCGTCGAAAGACGAAAATAGGTGGCACCGCAGGAGCATCGCTCTTGTCCTATGAAAGATCATGGGACGGGGCGTTTTTTATTTTCCCCGTCCGAAAAAGGAGCGAAAAACCATGAGCAAAGAGACTATCCCCTACAAGATTTTTTTGGAAGAAGACGAAATGCCCCGTGCATGGATGAACCTGGGCGCCATTGTGCCCGATCTGCCTCCCATGCTGGATCCCGAAACCAAACAGCCCATCACCAAGGAGACCCTGAAGCAGGTGTTCTGTGACGAGGCTGTGGAGCAGGAACTGAACACCACCGATCGGTTTATCCCCATCCCCCAGGAGGTTTGGGATTTTTACCGCATGGTGCGTCCCTCTCCCGTGGTGCGCGCATATAACTTAGAGCGTCTGCTGGACACTCCCGCAGAGATTTATTACAAGTACGAAGGCTCCAATACCAGCGGCAGCCACAAGCTGAACTCCGCTGTGCCTCAGGCTTATTATGCTAAGAAGCAGGGTCTGACCGATGTGACCACCGAGACCGGTGCCGGTCAGTGGGGTACTGCGCTGGCTATGGCAGGCGGCTATTTCGGCCTGGGCGTGCAGGTGTACATGGTCAAGGGCTCTGCCAAGCTGAAGCCCCACCGCAAGGCGGTCATGCAGACCTATGGCGCACAGGTGACGCCTTCTCCCTCGGACACCACCGAGGTAGGCCGTAAGATCCTGGAAATGATGCCCGAAACTTCCGGAAGTCTGGGCTGTGCCATTTCCGAAGCGGTGGAAGTAGCCAAAAAGAATCCCGGTTACCGTTATGTGCTGGGCAGTGTGCTGAACCATGTGCTGCTGCATCAGAGCATCATCGGTCTGGAGGCAAAAGCAGCGCTGGATAAGTATGATGTAAAGCCCGACATCGTCATCGGCTGCGCCGGCGGCGGCAGTAATCTGGGCGGCCTGATCGCTCCGTATATGGCTGACCGTCTGGAGGGAAAGAACAACATTCGCTTTATTGCCGTAGAGCCTTCCAGCTGTCCCAGCCTCAGCCGCGGCAAGTATGCCTATGACTACGGCGATACCGGTAAGACCACGCCGCTGATGAAGATGTACACCCTGGGCAGCGGCTTTATCCCCGCGTCCAACCACGTGGGCGGTCTGCGGTATCACGGCATGAATCCCATCGTATCCAAGCTGTATCATGACGGCTATATGGAGGCACGGTCTTATACCCAGACCCGCATCTTTGGCGCTGCCACCCAGTTTGCCCGCTGCGAGGGCACCTTGCCCGCGCCCGAAAGCAGCCACGCCATCTGCTGCGCTATGGAAGAAGCACTCCGTTGCAAGGAAACCGGTGAAAAGAAGGTCATCCTCTTTGGCCTCACCGGCACCGGATACTTTGATATGCCTGCTTACCAGTCCTTCTATGAAGGCACCATGCAGGATTACACCCCCACCGATGCCGAACTGGAGCAGGGCTTTGCAACTCTGCCGGAGATCAAATAACATACAAATGAAGAAACCCCCGACAGTTTTCGTAAAACTGTCGGGGGCTTTTGCATTCATCAGATTTCTTTGACCATGTGGTATTCTTTTAAGTATGTACCGTCTTTCAGGCGGAAGGCGCCGGGGGTATCGCCGATGATGCGGAAGCCCATCTTTTCATATAGCGCCCGGGCGCGGACGTTGCCCTCCATAAAGCCCAGTTCCAGCTGGGTAACACCCTTTGCCTTGGCGGTTTCTTCCATGGCGGCGAACATGGCAGTGCCCAGACCGATGCCCCAATAGGGGGACAGGCTGGTGATGGCGATGGTGGCCCGGTGGCCGATCTTGAAGCGGCGGTTAAAGCTGACGCTGCACTGACCGGCAATTTTGCCGTTGATCTCACAGAGAATAGACAGGGAATAGGGATTACGCAGGGCAGCGGCCATGTGGTCGGCCTGATCCTGGATCTCCAGCGGGTCATGCTCGTTGGCGCATTCCTCGGGGTAGCGCAGCAAAAAGTGGGTTTCGGTGGCAACGGCGCGCAGGTAAGCCAGCATTTCTGCGGCTTCTTCCGGTTTGGGAGAGCGGAGAATGGCGGTGATGCCATTTTTCAAGGTGACGGTTTTGGGGGTGAACAGCATTTACACTTCCTCCTTTTTCAGCAGACCGGGGATGCGGGACAGCAGAATGCCGCTGAGGATCAGCAGGCAGCCAAGGTAGCCGCGGGGCCGCATGACTTCATTCAGGATCAGTGCGCCGCCCAATGCGGCAAACACAGGGTCAAGGCAATAAATCAGTGCGGCAAAGTTGGGGTCGGCATCCCGCTGGCCCAAAGCCTGGCAGGTGTAAGATGCGCCAACCGAGATCAAGCCGCCGAACAAAATGGCGTATTTGGCATCCAGCAGAGACTGCACGGTGCAATCTTCCAGGATCAAGGCTGCCACCGAGGAAATCACAGCAGCCACGCAGAAAGACAGGGCGGTGGCACGCAGGGGAGGGGCGGACTTGGCGGCATAGTCTACGGCAAGCAGATGGATCGCCCAGCCTAGTGCAGTGATCAGCAGTAAAATCTCGCCCATGCCAAGATTCAGACCGTTGGCGCCGGAGAGAAGATACAGACCTGCCAATGCCACAGCAAAGCCCATCCAGGCAAACTTGCCCGGGTTCTTTTTGAACAGGAAGAAACAGATGATGGGCGTGAATACCGTATAGAGGTTGCTGATAAAGCCGGAGATGCCTGCCGAACCGCTGATGGCCACGGCATACTGCTGCACGATGGAGGCAGCGGCAAGGACAAGACCTACCAGCAGACCACCCTTTAAGGTGGCGCGCTTTTCTTCGGCAGTGAGGGTTTTCTTTTCAAACAGAAGCACCACGGGGATCATGGACAGGCTGCCCAAAATGAAACGGACAGCGGTATAGGTCAGGGCTCCCAGGTGAAAGCTGCCTACGGTGTAGGCCACAAAGCTGCTGCCCCACATGGCAGCGGTGAGCACCAAAAGAATGGTGCTACGGGTCTTTTTACTCATATAGAACATGCCTCCTTGTAAGACATGGGATTGACGCCAAAAAACGCACCGGATGCGGTGCGTTTTTTCTTGCGGATGGTTTTTCCACGGACATGCGCCGGGGAAAAACACCGTAACCCGCCGATTTTCCGCAGAAAAGCGGCGAAACCGGCCCGCAGGCCGGATCTTCCTTGTCGAAAAGAACCCAGCGAAGCGGTTCTTTGACAGCTTTCAAAAAACGCACCTGATGCGGTGCGTTTTTTGATAAAAAGTGCAGACCTATAAGCCGGGTTCTGTTGAATGCAGCCATCTATCTGGGACGGATGTCGCCACCCGCCTCAAGCCACCTGTCTGGAGATTGGCCGAGCAAGCCGTAGCCCCCAAGTCGGTGTTGCTTCGGATAGAGTTTACAGGGACTCCTTGTTACCAAAGAGTCCGGTGAGCTCTTACCTCGCCTTTCCACCCTTACCGGCAAAGCCGGCGGTATATCTCTGTTGCACTTGTCCGGCGGTTACCCGCGGCTGATGTTATCAGTTATCCTGCTCTGCGAAGCCCGGACTTTCCTCGTCGGCAAGGGTGATAAGTCCTTACCGCCGCAGCTGCCCAATCCGCTTGTGAATATATATTTTATAACAAAAGAAACTTAATGTCAATTAATAATAATATATGAGCGTACATATAAATTAAAAAAGTAAAATCAAGGGTGGTAACTGTATGGATTTTCACTCGATGAGCATAAACGATACACTGAAAAAACTTAAAACCGACACCAAAAACGGACTTAAAAAATCCGAAGCATTAAAAAGGCTGAATGAGCAGGGTGAAAACAAACTCAGCGAAAAAAAGCGTGCAAATATTATTTTACGCTTTCTTTCCCAGTTCAAGGATTTTATGGTTATCACGCTGATTATTGCGGCTGTGATATCTTTTTTCACCGCTTATCTTGAGGGTGAAGGCTCTTATGTTGACCCGATAATAATTCTCGCAATCGTAATTCTCAATGCCGTTGCAGGCGTTGTGCAGGAGAGCAAAGCAGAGCACGCAATCGACAATCTGAGCCGTATGTCAGCACCCGAAGCAACCGTTTTGCGTGATTCGCAGGTGCAAAAAATACCCTCATCGCAGGTGGTTGCAGGCGATATTCTTCTGCTCAGTGCAGGCGACTGCGTTGCGGCAGATGCAAGGCTTATCGAGGCTGTCGGGCTTAAAACAAACGAAAGTGCACTCACGGGCGAAGCCTTACCGGTCGAGAAAAATCCGCATATTCTGCTTGGTGCCGAAACTCCGCTTGCCGAGCGGTGTAACACTGTTTA
>JAZTYK010000030.1:0-21160 GCA_045636925.1 Oscillospiraceae bacterium | reverse complement strand
CGTTTTGGAAAAGTCTGGATTAACCAAAAAACCCCGGACCGGTGGGGTCCGGGGCTTTGCAATTACTGATTGTCAATTTACATCAAACCCAGGCCTCTGGCCACGATGGTGATAAAGTCCTGTACATTGGTGACCATGGTGGTGGCGGCCAGACTGCCGCGATCCAGCAACTTGTTCACCACGAACTCATCAATGTCGATGGCATACAAATAAACGGGGCGCATCGTGCCGTCCGGCATCTTGCGGAAAGAGGGGGTCATATTTCCGGTGGCGATGGTGTGCAGCATGGTAGCCAGACAGATCACCGTAGTGCTCTTGCGCGCAATGCTGCGCATGGCCTTTTGACCTTCATATACATCACTCAGCACCTCGGGCAGAGGTCCGTCATCGCGGATGGAACCGGTGAGCACATAGGGTACATTATTCTTGACACAGGCATACATAATGCCGTTATCGATGTTGTAATCCTCTACGAACTGAGCAATGGATCCGCTGCGGCGCACCTTGTTCAGCACATCCAGATGATTGTAGTGTCCGTTGGGCTGAGAACGCTGGGTGTAAATATCCTGACCCAATGCAGTGTGCAGCAGTGAAGCCTCAAGATCGTGGGTGGCCAGCGCATTGCCTGCCAAAACACTGTGCACATATCCGTTTTCCACCATCAGCTGCATGGCGCGACGGGCATCATAGTCAAAGGCAAAGGCGGGACCCAACACCCATGTGATGTTGCCGTGCTCTTTTTCATGCTTCAGCAGTTCAATCAGATTATCATAATCCCGGGCATAAGAGGTCTCGCGGCTGCGGCCCTGGCGGAAGACAAACTGGTCTTCCAGTTTTTGCGTCTCCTCCGCGAATCCGGCGCTGTGCACGCAAATGCCCTCTTCGCCTTTTTCACTGCGACCAAGAATGACTTTGTCACCCTTCTTCAGATTGCGCGCCTCGACCACGTCCAAGCGGCCGTCATCACAGATGACAACGCAAGAGTCCATGCGAATCTCTTCGGCCAGCAGCCACTTGCCGTCCACCTTGAAATATTCAGGGAACATGGAGGTGCTGTGGTAATATTCAGGAGCAACGCCGTCCATTTCTGCTACAGCCCAGGCGGCGTCAGGCGCATTTGCCAAGGCGGGAGAAACAAAGTCGGGGGCGTGATAGTAGGGTAGTTTGAAAGACATGGGGAACCTCTCTTTCTACGGAAAGGCCGCTGCTGCGGTCTGTGCGTTTCAAAACAGCGAAGTTATTTGTATATTATACGCCCCAATTTATTTTTTTGCAATCCCTACATACGGGGTTTGATAAAATCTATGCATGATATTTGTTTGCACAAAGGAATCCCGGCTGCATCGGTTGCAAATAAACGCACGGTATGATAATGTGAATACAGGATCAAGAGAGCGGTGATGAAATGAAGCGTAAAGACCTTATGGAATTTTTTGCAGTGCTTCTGCTGATTTTTCTGATTCCGGTGAATCTGGCACATCTGCCGTTTACTGTTTGGCTCGTAACAGAACAAATAGAGACCGGGTGGGGCTATGGCACAAATATCGAGATGATGGTTTTGTTGCCATGGATGATTCAAGCGCTGTCTGTGCTTGTGTTGCTGGGCGCCTTGATATACGAAATCATCGCTTGGAAGAAGCAGTATCGGGCAGGCTTGCGCCGTGCGGCTTTACTGTTGGCGGAAGTAGCGTTGCTGCAGTTTATCTTAACGGACGTATTTCTTTTTTACTAAATGAAAGAAAAAGCATCGCCCAACAAGGCGATGCTTTTTTGCTTACGGATAGCGGTTACCAGCGTTTCATGTTGCTGTGAAACTTGCTGCGATAGGTGTCGGCGATTTCCTCGGGAGAAATGCCATAGCAAATCAAAACATCATTATAATACATCAGGACGTCACACATTTCTTCAATGAAATGCTGCCGCACGGGTCCCGGAGCAGTGATCAACGAATTTCCATTCTTTTTAATAATATCAGAGGCTTCGCCCAATTCGCCGTGCAGCCAAAGCAATTTTTCCACTGCCTTATCCGGAGACAGCCCGCCCCATTTTTCTTTATACTTTTCCTGCAGCTCCTTTTGCATGGACTGCATTTCGTGAAAGGTAAACTCGGTCATGGATAGGTCTCCTTGCATTCTGTGTTGCAGATATTGTACCATAAAAGTCACGCGCTGACAACGGGCGCGCATATTCCGCGGAGAAAACAAAAACGGCATCACCTTTCGGTGATACCGTTCTGCTTGGCAGCGGGAGAAGGATTCGAACCCTCACAAACAGAGTCAGAGTCTGTCGTGCTACCTTTACACAATCCCGCTAAGAGCATAATTTATTATACAGCAAAAAAAACGATTGTCAACCCCTTTTTTTATAAAAAAGAAGAAAATTGAAAAACATCTTCCAAAACGATACAAAACAAGCTATAATATAAAGGTTAAGAAATATTTTCATGCATACGGGAGTGATACCATGAAGCTGATGGCCATTGATGGCAACAGTCTGGTGAACCGTGCCTTTTACGGTGTGCGACCGCTGACTGCCTCCGACGGAACCCCCACCAATGCCCTGTACGGATTTTTGAATATGCTTTTTAAGCTGCGGGAAGAACTGCAGCCGGATGAAATCTGTGTCTGCTTTGACCTGCGGGCAAAAACCTTCCGTCATTTGGCTTATGACGGTTATAAGGCACAGCGCAAGCCCATGCCCGAAGAACTGGCAGCCCAGATGCCTTTGGTCAAGCAGGCGCTGGATCTGCTGGGCATTGCCCGACTGGAGCAAGAGGGCTTTGAGGCTGACGACCTGCTTGGCACACTGGCGCGCCGCTGCCGTGAACAGGGGGATGCCTGTACCATTGTCACCGGAGACCGCGACAGCCTGCAGTATATCGACCAGGGCGCCCATGTGGCACTGGTCATTACCCGCATGGGCAGCACTTCTACCGAAATCTTCGATGAAGAAACCTTCCGTGCCCATTATCAGGGCTTAGCGCCTGCTCGCATCGTAGACCTGAAGGCGATAATGGGTGACACCTCTGATAATATTCCCGGTGTCAAGGGCATCGGAGAAAAGGGCGCCATGGAGCTGCTGCTGCGCTTTGGCACATTGGAAAACATTTATAATAATCTGGAAGACCCTTCCATTCGCCCTGCCACCAAGAAAAAGCTGGAAGAAAGCCGCGACATGGCGTTCCTCAGCTATAAACTTGCCATGGGCGTCACGGATGCGCCCCTGTGCAAAGTCCCCGGTCAGCTGGCCCCTGCGCCCATGGATCGGGACGAACTGTATCGTTTCCTCTCCCGGGTAGAGTTGCGTTCGCTCATCAAGCGGTTGGAACTGACGCCTCCTGCAGAGAGCGGATCGGATTCCGTAACGGTGGATTTGCCGCCTGTCCGCGAACTGACCGCCGCCCAGGCGGAGGATCTGGCTGAAAATCCTCCTGCGGGTGCCGCCCTGTGCCTGATGCAGGATCTGACGGCGCTGGCGCTGACTGCCGGTGGCGAGACCTTGCTGGTACAGGAAGAAACCGTGGGTCAGGCACGCTGGCGCAAACTGCTGGAAGCCTTGCTTTGCGGTGATGCCGCTCCGGCGCTGCACCACGGCAAGCCGGTGCTGCGCACCTTGCTGGAACAAACAATGTCCCCGGCACTGCCGGGATTTGATACCGCCTTGGCGGCCTATCTGCTGGATCCCTCCAAGGGCAGCAGCAGTCTGGAAGAACTCTGCGCCCGATTCCTGGGATTTGAAGCGCTGCCTGCCATCTATGCAGACGAAGATGCCCGTACGCTACTGGGCATCGCGCCGGAGGCATTGGAGGCCCTGGCGCAGCACAGTGCGCTCATTGCCTGCTTGCATCCGGTGCTGGAAGCAAAACTCCGGGAGCAGGGCATGTATTCCCTGCTGCAAGATATGGAACTTCCGCTGAGTCGGGTACTGGCCGAGATGGAACAGACTGGTATGGCAGTGGATGGCGCACACCTTGAGGCCTTCGGCCAGGAACTGGCAGTGCGTCTGCAAGAGGCTGAAGCTTTGGTTTACACGTTGGCGGGTCAGCAGTTCAATATCGGATCTCCCAAGCAGTTGGGCGTGGTGCTCTTTGAAGAACTGGGTCTCCGTGCCGGCAAAAAGACCAAGACCGGTTACTCTACCGATGCCGACACACTGGAAAAGCTTCGGGATGCCCATCCTATTATTCCCGCCGTACTGGAATGGCGCAAGCTCAGCAAGCTGAAGAGCACCTATGCCGACGGCTTGGCCCGCTTTATTGCCGCAGACGGGCGGATTCATTCCACACTGCAGCAGATGGTCACTGCCACCGGCAGACTCAGCTCCACCGAGCCCAATCTGCAGAACCTGCCTATCCGGCGGGAAGACGGCAGCGAGATTCGCCGCTGCTTTGTCACCCAACCCGGCTGGGTGTTGGTGGATGCCGACTATTCGCAGATCGAACTGCGTATCCTGGCGCATATTGCAGAGGATGCCGCCATGCAGGCGGCCTTTCGCGATGGGGAAGATGTGCATGCGGTTACCGCATCGCAGGTGTTCCGCGTACCTCTGCAGAAGGTTACCGGCCAAATGCGCTCCCGCGCCAAGGCGGTAAACTTCGGCATCGTCTACGGCATTTCCGCTTTCTCTCTGGCAGATGATATTCATGTGCCCCAGAAAGAAGCCCAAAGTTATATCGATGCCTATCTGGCGCATTACGAAGGCGTTCGCACTTACATGGAACGCATCAAGGAAGAAGCAAAGGACAAGGGTTATGTTACCACCCTCTTTGGTCGCCGCCGCTATCTGCCCGAACTGCGCAGCAGCAATTTCAACACGCGCTCCTTTGGCGAGCGCGTGGCATTGAACACCCCCATTCAGGGCACGGCTGCCGATGTGATTAAAATCGCCATGGTTCGGGTGCGCGATCGTCTGAAGCAAGAAGGGTTGCAGGCACGTCTTGTGATGCAGATCCACGACGAACTGCTGATCGAAGCGCCGGAAGCTGAGGTTCAGCAGGTTTGTGCCTTGCTGCAGCAGGAGATGGAAGGCGCAGCAACCATGTCTGTTAAGCTGGAGGCTGCCGTGAGCACGGGAGAGAATTGGTATGACGCAAAGAAATAATGCGCAGATTCTGCCGTTGCTGCCCCGGCACATTCCTCAGATTGCCCGGATCGAGCAGTTGTGCTTTACCGATCCTTGGAGTGAAGCGCTGCTGGAAAGCGAGCTGGATGCCCCCCTTGCCCGCTACTTTGTGTATGAAGCGGACGGACAGGTCTGTGGCTATATCGGCACCCGTATGATCTTTGACACCTGCGAGATTGCCAATGTTGCTGTTGACCCCGCGCACCGCCGCAAAGGCATCGCGCTGGCACTGTATCGGGCACTGGAGAAAGAATGCCGTTGCCGCCAGATCGTACAGCTGGATCTGGAAGTGCGTGAAAGCAATTTGGGCGCCCAGGCTTTTTACCGATTCTGCGGCTTTTCCGTGGTGGGAAAGCGTCGTGATTATTATGAATCTCCTCGGGAAGACGCCATTTTGATGAGTCGTCTGCTGGGAGAAAAGGAGGAACAGGCATGAAAATCCTTGCCATTGAAAGCTCTTGCGATGAGACTGCTGCCTCCGTCAGTCTGGATGGACGGACGATTCTGTCCGATGTGGTTTACTCTCAGGCCGACATGCACGCACTCTACGGCGGCGTAGTGCCGGAGATCGCATCTCGCAAACACATCGAAAAAATCAGTTTGGTGGCAGATCAGGCTTTAAAGACTGCGGGTCTTACCCTGGCAGACATTGATGCAGTGGCTGCTACTTGCGCGCCCGGACTCATCGGCGCGCTGTTGGTGGGCGCCAATTTTGCCAAGGCCTGCGCCCAGGCGTTGGACAAGCCATTTATCCCCGTGCATCACATTCGGGGTCATGTGGCAGCCAATTATATCGCATTTCCTGATCTGCAGCCGCCTTTTATCGCTTTGGTGGCATCCGGTGGACACACCGTGATTCTGGATGTACAGGATTACACCAGAATCGAAGTGGTTGGCACTACCCGTGACGATGCCGCCGGCGAAGCCTTTGATAAAACCGCCCGCATGCTGGGTTTGCCCTATCCCGGCGGTGCCAGCTTAGATAAACTGGCGCAGCAGGGTAAGACGGGTACCTATCGCTTGCCCCGCGCCGGTGTCAGCGGTGCGCCCTATGACTTTTCCTTCAGCGGTCTGAAAACCGCCGCGGTGAATCTGATCCACAACGCGCAGCAAAAGGAGCAGGAAATCTGCCGCGAGGATCTGGCACTGGAGATTGCCACAGCCGTAGCTGACACCGTTGTACCCCGTGTGGTGGCCGCTGCCCGGGAGCGTGGGCGTACTGCCATTGCAGCTGCCGGCGGTGTGGCAGCCAACAGTATCCTGCGGGGCATGCTGCAGGACCAGTGCAAAAAAGCCGGTCTGTCGCTGTATCTGCCGCCCCTTAAGCTGTGCGGTGACAACGGCAGCATGATCGCATGTCAGGCTTACTACGAGTATCTGGCCGGCAATACTGCCCCGGTGGATCAAAACTGCTATGCTACCATGCCCGCCGGTATGGATTTGACCCGGGTAGAAGACTGACAACAAAGCGTAGAGTTTTTGCCACGCGCAAAAAGCACGAAACCCCGCAACAAAGCCAAGGAATTCCATGCGCAACTGCCTTTTTTGTGGAAAACCTTGTGGAAAATGTGGATAACTATTCGTAATATGCCTGGTGACATCTCTGTATTTTTTATGGAAAACTTGGAAAATACAGCGAAAACTTTGGCAGAAAAGCGAAAGAAAAACACTTGCAAGCAGCGAGAGTTTCCGTTAAAATATCAGCATTAAAGAGTTGTGTGGCCACAGGCGGCTGCAGAATGGAGGAGTACCATGGAAAAACATGTATCAGAAGCGGTCATTCGCCGCATGCCCCGATATTATCGGCATTTGTGCGAACTGCATGACAGCGGTGTTATCCGAATCTCCTCCGGTCAGCTGGCACAGCGCCTGGGACTGACGGCATCTCAAGTGCGGCAAGATTTTAACTGCTTCGGTGGCTTTGGCCAGCAGGGCTACGGTTATCCGGTGGCACAACTGCGGGATTCTATTGCCGGCATTCTGAGTCTGGATGTGCCCCGCACCGCCGTGTTGGTGGGCGCCGGTAAAATCGGCCGGGCGCTGATGAGCAACTTCCGCTTCGACCGGGTGGGTATCCGGCTGATCGGTGCATTTGACATCAGTCCTGCACTCAGCGGTACCACGGTATCCGATGTTCCTGTGCTGCCCTACGAGCAGATGGAAGCCTTCCTGCAGGAGCATCAGCCGGACATTGCCATTCTTACGCTACCCCAGAGCCATGCCCGGGAGGTAGCACGCCAGCTGGTGCGTTGTGGCATTAAGGCGTTGTGGAACTTCACCAACACCGACTTGCATCTGGCTGAAGAAGCACAGCAGGTTCCGGTGGAGAATGTACATTTTTCTGACAGCCTGATGGTGTTGGCTTATCGGCTCAAAGAAGATTAAGAAATATCTGCAAGAAAAATCCCGCACGGATTCGTGCGGGATTTTTTGTTTCGGTGGCGCACAGTTTTCTTGCGGTGGAATAGTATGGAGTGAGAAATCTATGAAGGAGGTACAATTTATGTACGCTTGTAATTGTTGCAATAACCGTCGTGGCTACGGTCTGTTCAGTGGTGGTTATCAGCCCTTCTGGATCATTGTAGTCATCGCCATCGTAGTCATTTGGATCCATTGCGGCTGCGGCTTTGATGGCGGCGGCTGCGGCTGCGAAGCCGAGTATGACAACGGCTGCAATCGCTGCTGATAAGTCTTGTTCATAACAAACAAGGGGCCGAAAGGCCCCTTGTTTGTGTTTTCCACACCTTGAAAATCTGTACAAATCGGCAAAAAAGTAAAGGGTTTTTCTTGACATACCACCAAATATAGACTAAACTTATACTGATATGGTGTATACTGTGGCAAAGACAGCAGACACCTTAAAATAGATCAGGAGGAAAATCCCTATGACAGTACAGATTCAAACCGCTGTTATCATCGCGGTTGCTGTGCTTGTCCTTGGTCTGGCCGTTGGCATTTTTGCAGGCTATTTATATCGCAAAAAGGTTGCAGAAAAAGAAATCGGCAGTGCCGAGGATGAAGCAAAGCGCATGATTAATGACGCCATCAAGGCGGCAGAAGCCAAACGACGCGAAGCTGTAGTGGAAGCAAGAGAAGAAATTTTCAAGCTCCGCACCGAAAACGAACGTGAATGTAAGGAACGCCGGAATGAGGTCCAGAAGCAAGAACGGCGCATCCAGCAGAAAGAAGAAGCTCTGGACAAGAAGTACGAAAGCATCGAAGCCAAGGATGAACGCCTCAGTCAAAAGCTGAAGCAGGTAGAAGAGCAGCAGGAAGAAATCGCCACCTTAAAGCGCAGCCAGCTGGAAATGCTGGAAAAGATTTCCGGCCTGACTGTGGAAGAGGCCAAGAGCTACCTGGTACAGCAGGTGGAAGAAGACGCCCGTCACGATGCCGCCGTCAAACTGAAGGAAATCGAGCGCCAGCTGAAGGAAGAGGCTGACCAGCGTGCACGCGAGGTCATTGCTGTAGCCATCCAGCGCTGCGCTGCCGATCACGCCAGCGAGGCTACCGTTTCCGTGGTGCCCCTGCCCAACGACGAGATGAAGGGCCGTATTATCGGCCGTGAAGGTCGTAACATCCGTGCTCTGGAAACCCTGACCGGTGTTGACCTGATCATCGACGATACGCCCGAAGCCATTACCCTCTCCAGCTTTGACCCCGTCCGCCGTGAGGTGGCACGTCTCAGCCTGGAAAAGCTGATTGCTGACGGCCGTATCCATCCCGCCCGCATTGAAGAGTCTGTGGAAAAGGCACAGCGCGAGGTTGAAAACACCATCCGCCAGGAGGGTGAGCGCGCGACTTTCGAGACCGGCATCCACGGTCTGCATCCCGAACTGGTGAAGCTGTTGGGTCGGATGCGCTACCGTACCAGCTATGGTCAGAACGTGCTGAACCACTCCATCGAGGTTTCTCATATTGCCGGTCTGCTGGCCAGCGAACTGGGTCTGAACAACCAGGCCATCGCTCAGGCAAAGCGTGCAGGTCTGCTGCATGACATCGGTAAGGCTGTTACCCACGAGGTAGAGGGCAGCCACGTAAATATCGGTGTTGACCTGGCCAAGAAGTACCACGAGAAGGAAGATATCATCCATGCCATCCACGCCCACCATGGCGATGTAGAGGCTAAGACGGTGGTGGCTTGCCTGGTACAGGCTGCCGACGCCATCTCTGCCGCACGTCCCGGTGCCCGCCGCGAGAATCTGGAAGCTTACATCAAGCGTCTGGAGCGTCTGGAGGAACTGGCCACTGAGATGAAGGGTGTTGAAAAGAGCTTCGCCTTCCAGGCCGGCCGTGAGCTGCGCATCATCGTCAAGCCCGAAGAGGTAAAGGACGACGATATGATCCTGCTGGCTCGCGAACTGAGCAAGAAGATCGAAAACGAGCTGAACTATCCCGGCCAGATCAAGGTCCATGTGGTCCGCGAGACCCGCGCCGTGGAATACGCCAAGTAAGATCCCCTATCGTCAATCAAAACGCCGTTTCCGTGTTGGAAACGGCGTTTTTTGCAAGAAGTGATGTTACGGACGAAAAAACGGGACAGTAACTCTTGCCTGGTTGCGGAAAATGGGATAAAATACTCTTGACGACGCGTGCCGCCGCCCTAAGAACAAAACATTGGATCAAATCGAAGAAAACTGGGAGAAACGAGTTATGAGTGAGCAGATGAAACAGGATAACGGCATCAACTATCTGGTCTATGTCAACGGACAGAATCCCGTAGACGAAAGCTGGGAAAAAATGATCGCCCCTCATTTGGTGACTTGCACCAATCATTTCGAGGGGGATAATACCGAATATGTGCTGGAAAAGCAGACCTATGAGCAGTTTGAAAAGCTGCGCGCCGCGCTGCTGGAGTTGGGCATTCGCATCGAGCTGGACAGCGCAACCCGCACCATCGCCAAGCAGCAGGCCATCATTGATGAGTTCACCGCGAAGTTTGGCGCAGAGTACGCCAGAAAATATGCCGCCCGTCCCGGTTATTCCGAGCACCATACCGGGCTGGCGCTGGACACCGCGCTGGTCGTTGACGGCAAGTATATCTGCGACAATGACGAGATGATGGCCCAAAAGGAGATCAACGAGGTCATCTGGAGCAAGCTGGCAGACTACGGCTTTATCCTCCGTTACCCCGGCAAGAACGGCGGCCTGTTCGAGTCTTGGCACTACCGCTATGTGGGAAGCCCCGAGGTGGCCCATGAGATTATGGACAACGGCCTGACGCTGGATGAGTATCTGGCCATGAAATCGAAAGCGAACTGAACTATCCCAGCCAGATCAAGGTCCATGTGGTCCGCGAGACCCGCGCCGTGGAGTACGCCAAGTAAGTCTTAAACAAACAGCAAAAAGCCCGCCGAGCATTCGGCGGGCTTTTATGTTTGGATGGAACAATCAGTGCGGCAATTTTTTGCCTTGCAAATACACCTGCTTCAGGTTCCAATCGCTGTCACACAACAGTAGATCAGCACGATAGCCGGGGGCAATGCAGCCGATTTCCCGCTCCAGACCCAACACTTTCGCAGGGTTGTAAGTGGCGGCCTTCACGGCGTCAGCGACAGGAATGCCGAACCGGATGGCCTGCTGCAGGCAGAAGAACAGGGTGGAGGCAGAGCCTGCCAGCGTGCCGTCGGCCAGAGTAGCACGACCGGCGGAAACCTGCACCTGCTGGCCGCCCAGTGCGTACAGTCCATCGGGCATGCCGCAGGCAGACATGGCATCGCTGATCAGGCAGATGCGGTCTGCGCCAAACAGGGCAAAGGCTGCGCGTACCGCAGAGGGATGCACGTGAATCCCGTCGCAAATCAGTTCAGCATTCACCTGCTTGGCCTCTGCCGCAGCCCCAATGAGACCGGGATCCCGGTGCAGCAGGGGCGGCATGGCGTTGAACAGATGGGTCACATGGGTGACACCCGCTGCGATGGCAGCTGCGGCAGTATCATAATCCGCTGTGGTGTGTGCCATAGACAACACCATCTGCCCCCTAAGAGCCGCCATCATCTCGCTGCTGTCGTGCAATTCCGGCGCAAAGGACAGAATGCGAACTTGTCCCTCTGCAGCTTCCTGTAGCCGCAATACCATGGCTGCATCAGGCTGTCGCAGATTGCATTCCGGCTGCGCGCCTTTTTTCGCGGGGTGAAAGAACGGCCCTTCCAAATGGATGCCTGCCACCTGAGTGCAAAAGGGTGCTCTTGCGGCAAGAATGGCACGGCAGGCCTCTGCCAGTGTGTCCTCCGGCAAAGCCATAGTGGTGGGGCAGCAGGTGAGTGTGCCGTTTTGTGCTAAAAAGCGAAGCATGGCAGCATTGCCAGCGGCATCGCCGTCGGAAAAATCATATCCACTGTTTCCGTGCACATGCAGGTCCACCAATCCGGGGATCAGATACGCCGCATCTGCGGGAATCTCGCCAGTGTGCCGGGTGACGGCAGTAATCATGCCATCTTCCACGGTCACATCGCCGTATACAAATTGATGTGCATCGTTAAAATAAACAACATTCTGAAAAAGCACAGGAGAAACCTCCTTTTGTCATGACCTCGTACATTCAGTATACCACAACATAAATGGAATGACTACCGTTTTTTATTTGTGATAATCGTTGCGTTTGCAACCAATCTGTGATAAAATAACAAATTGGATTAATAAATGGTTGTTGAGTTCACTCTGACAGAAAGAGAAGGATATGGCTATGAGCAAACCTATGAATCTGCTGGATCGCAATGCTCCTGCTTGGAAGGTCATTCTGATGCTGGCATGGCCCACCATCGTGGAACAGCTGCTGCATACCGCTGTGAATTATGTAGATACTGCCATGGTAGGCTCTATGGGTACGGGCGCGACCAATGCCACGGCCGCCATTGGCATCAACACATCTACCATTTGGCTGATTATGGGCGTAATGAATGCCGTCGCTGTGGGATTTTCTGTGATTGTGGGTCGCCGTATCGGTGAAGGCAATCTGGAGGACGCCAGAGCCGCTATCCGTCAGGCAGTACTGTGCATTGCTGTGGTAGGTCTTGCGATTACCGCCGTGGTACAGGTGATCGTTGCCCCGAATCTGGCGCGCTGGATGGGCGCGGATGAAGCGGTGCAGCCGATGGCACAGACATATTTGCACATCATTGGCTCGGTGTATTTGTTCAATACAGCTCTGGTGGTGTGTTCGTCGATTCTACGTTGCAGCGGCGATACCAAAACCCCCATGCGCTTTAACATTATGACCAATCTTCTCAATGTGGCGCTGAACTTCTTCCTGATCTATCCCACCCGACCGGTGGATATTCTGGGTGTGACTGTGACCGTTCCCGGCGCGGGGCTGGAGGTGGCCGGCGCAGCAGCTGCTACGGCAGCAGCCACCGTGTTTTCCGGCACTTGCATGTTCCGTGCGCTGTTCCGGCATGAATCTATTGTGGGTATCAGCCTGCGGGATTCCTTCCACTTTGACAGCACCATCATTCGTCAGGCTGTGAAACTGGGCGTGCCTGCAGGATTGGAACGTGCCACCATTTCTGCGGGACAGCTTGTGATGACCGCACTGATCTCCGGATGCGGTACGGTTGCACTGTCTGCCAATCAGCTGGCCAATACCGGCGAGTCCCTGTGCTATATGCCGGTCTTCGGTTTCTCCATTGCTGCAACAACGCTGGTGTCCCAGTCTCTGGGTGCCGGAGACAAGGAACTGGCGTTCCGTTACAGTCAGTGGTGCTATCGTTTGAGTGTAGCGGTTATGCTGGTCACCAGTACGGCAATGTTCATTTTTGCGCCTCAGATCATGGATCTGTTCATCGACGATCCGGCAGTTATCAAACTGGGTGCCCAGATGCTGCGCATCGAGGCGTTTGCCGAACCTCTGTTGGCAATCGGCACGGTAGCGGGCGGTATTTTCCGCGGCGCCGGCGATACCCATTGGCCCTTCTACATCTCCATTGTTGGTATGTGGGTGGTCCGTGTGTCCATGGCTGTGGTCCTGATCAAGGTCTTCCATTGGGGTCTGGCTGCTGTTTGGGTAGCTATGGCATTTGACTGGTTGGCGCGCACAATCATCTCTCTGGTACGTTTCTATCGGAGAAAGTGGATGTCTGCCTGGGCATAATCCGGGCCGGTGAAAATGCAAACTTTTTGTTACGTTTATTGCTTTTTTTCCTTAAATAAGGTACATTATAATTGTATGACTCTGTTTGTGAGGTGAGTCCTTTGCTTAACAAAGAAAAGATTTTAAAGGTATTAACTGGTAGCCCGGAAGAGCAGCGCAGCCTGCATCGGGCACTGCCTTTGTTCTATTTTTATACCGGATGCATTGCCTACTGGGAACTGCTGATGCACATTGCGCTGTTCCAGGAAGTCAGCTGGAGACTTCTGTACATGCTGATTTTCACCGTTTTCTGGGGTGCATTTTGCACCTTCCTCTGCGGCTTTGGCAATGAAAAGAAGGGCAAAATCATCTTTTGGGCCTGTCAGGGTGTCATGTGCATCTGGTACATGGCGCAGACCATCTATTACAAGGTCTTCGGTGGTTTTATTTCACTGTATCTGGTGAAGATGGGCGGAACGGCCGTGACCAATTTCTTCAAAGAGACATTGGATTGCATCTTCCACAACCTGTGGCTGCTGGCACTGTTGGCACTGCCACTGCTTCTGACTCGCTTTTTGCAAAAGAAGGGCATCTTCAGCCTGAAACGCCGTAGCTGCAAGATGCAGGTGCGGTTGGCTGTAATCTGCCTGCTGATTCATCTGTTCTGCCTGTTGCTGCTGCCCATTGGCGGCACCAAGGCATACAGCGTTTATGACCTGTACCACAGTGCCAACACCGGCACCGATGCCAGTGTTGCAAACTTCGGCTTTTTGACCACGGCCCGTCTGGAACTGAAGTTTATGATCTTTGCTTCTGACCGCGCCGGTAACATTGGTGATCTGGTGATCCCCGATGATCCCACCAGCAGTGATGATGACGAGGACAGCTATCCCGGATCCGGAACGCTGGATCCCGGCGGAGATGTGACCCCCACCTACACCGACCAGGTGCTGGAAATTGACTTTGACAAGCTCATCGCCGATGCCCAAAGCAAGGGTGACGACACTTTGGCCACCCTGCATAAGTATTTCTCCAGCGTCAAGCCTACCCAGACCAACGAGTACACCGGCATGTTTAAGGGTAAAAACCTGATTTATATGGTCTGCGAGAGTTTCCATCCTGCGGTTATCAGCCAGGAAATGACGCCTACCCTGTACAAGCTGTATAACGGCGGTATCAAGTTCAATAATTTCTACGGTACTTTCCGTAACGTGACCACCAACGGTGAATATACCGCTTGCATGGGTCTGTTCCCTGATATGTCCCGCAGCAAATCCGACGGCAGCTTTGCAAAATCTGCAGACAACTATGTGCCTTTCGCACTGGGCAATATCTTCAAAACCCAGGCTGGCGTGGATGCCAACGGCTACCACAATTATGTGGGCAGCTATTACGAGCGTAAATATTCCCATCCCAACATGGGTTACGACTGTAAGTTCATGAACGCCGGCATGAAGTTCAGTTACAGCTGGCCCAGCTCTGATATGGAGATGATGGAACAGTCTGTACAGGACTATGTGAACAAGGATCAGTTCCATGCATACTATATGACCTTCAGCGGTCATTACACCTACTCCTTTGAAAAGGATGCCATTACCGGTGAACTGAAGAACCCCATGTGCTATATCAATCAGGAATACGTGCAGCATCTGAAGTTCTCCGAAAAGGAGTCTGTCAATAAAAAGCTGCAGGCTTATGTGGCTTGCCATCTGGAGCTGGAGCGTGCCATGGCTTATCTGCTGGAGCAGCTGGAACTGGCCGGACAGCTGGAGAACACCGTCATTGTCATGACCACCGACCATTATCCCTACGGCTTGACTGTCAACGAGTATGCGGCGCTGGCCGGTATTGACACCGTAGACCGTATGCTGAAGAACTTTGGCATTTATGAAAACGCCTTCATCTGCTGGAGCGGCGATATGGAAGAACCCATTGAGATCGATACTCCCTGCTGCACCGTGGACATTCTGCCCACCCTGCTGAACCTCTTTGGCTTTGAATATGATTCCCGTCTGCTGGCAGGTAAGGACGTGCTGGATCCCGAAGCCCGTCACGTGGCTATCCTGCACAATGGTTCCTTCATTACCGAAGATCTGATGTTTGACAGCAGCACCGGCACTGTAACCTATCTGGTGCCCGAGGAACAGATCAGTGAAGATTATGTAGACAACATGAACCAGATCATCGAGAACGAGTTCACCTCGTCCAAGGCCATTCTGGACTATGATTACTACCGCATCCTGTTCCAACCCGAGGGTAGTACTGCCGCAAGCAGTGCGGACACCTCTACCGTTCAATTGCCGGCACTGGCTGGTTGATTCCCCAAAACAAACAAAGCCCGGAGCAGTCGCTCCGGGCTTTTTGTTTGCCATGGGTTATTTCATTATTCTGCTGCCGGGTTGCAGCACCACAACCCCGGCTGGGGTGTCTTTGGTCAGCACCAATGTGTCGCTTAGAATATATCTCACCGGGAAATAACTGTCCCAAAAGTCTTCGCCACGGGCAATGACATCATAGCCGAAGTCATCACTGCGATAGTGCATGGGCAACACAACCTTGGGCTGCAGACGTGCTACCAATTGCTTGGCCTCCTCCGGCCCAATGGTATAATAATCGCCCACGGGGATCATCAAAGCGTCCAGCCCAGTGAGTGCAGCGCAGGTTTCTTCGTCGGGCAGGTGCCCCAAATCGCCCAAGTGCGCGACGCGCAGAGTGCCACACTGGATGAGTCGAATCGTATTGCTTCCCCGCAGTGCGCCTTGCTCTTTATCGTGCCAACAGGGAAAGTCAGTGACGGTGAATGGAGAATGCCGCAGATTCAGCAGCATCATCACCCGATCCATACCACAATGGTCATGGTGACTGTGGCTGCAAAGCACTTCATTGGCTGCCACCTGCAAAGGGGGCAGACCGGGCACAGTATCATCGCCATAAGGATCCAACACCAAATGATAATCGTCGCAGGTGAGGACAAAGCAAGCGTGCCCCATCCAGCGAATGGAAAGTTCCTTCATCTTGACCTCCTTTGGAAAAAACCGCCCGGGCAGACTGCTCGGGCGGCAAGCGGTTTATTCGTCGATAGAGATGGTCTTCATGACAGGCTTGCGGCCATACAGACCCTTAACGATGGCATCCACAAGGTCAATGCCTTCGGTGACCTTGCCAAAGGCGGCATAGTCGCCATCCAGATGGGGGGCATCGTCCACCATAATAAAGAACTGGCTGCCGGCAGAGTCGGGATCCATGCTGCGAGCCCAGGACAGTACGCCACGGGTATGCTTCAAGTTGTTGCGCACACCGTTGGAGGCAAACTCGCCCTTAATGTGCCAGCCGGGGCCGCCCATACCGGTGCCGGTGGGGTCGCCGCCCTGAATGACAAAGCCGGGAACGATACGGTGAAAGGTCAGGCCGTCATAAAAGCCGTCCTTGGCCAGCTTGACAAAGTTTTCGACAGAAATCGGTGCTACTTCGGGATACAGCTCAAAGCGCAGGCTGCCGCCCTGCTCCATTTCCAAAGTTCCGGTGATGATCTTGCTCATGGAATATTCCTCCTGTTTCGCGCTGAAGGCGAAGTAATGTGTCAATATCATTATTTTACCATAAGTTTGCTCCGCGTGCAATCTTTTGTGGCCGAAAGACCGACTTTTGCATAGGATGGGGCAAAATCACTTGGAGGTAGGCATGTTATGAGCCAAACGATTGCTTTTTTCCTTGGCGCAAATACGCCCAAGGGTTTTGTGTCATTATTTCCGGCGCTGGCGCAAGAGCCGGGGCTCCGGCTCTCTGCAATTAAAAGCGGGCCGGGCTGCGGAAAGTCAACCTTCCTGCGCAGCGTGGGTGCGTGGGCGGAACCGGAGCGCACGGAATACTTCCGTTGCTCCTCCGATCCGGATTCTTTGGACGGCGTGCTGCTGCACAGCCGGCATCTTGCAGTATTGGACGGCACCGCACCCCATGTGTATGATCCGCCACTTCCCGGAGTGCAGGGAGATTATATTGCAGCGCCGCCCTTTTTAAATCCGGTGGGACTGGAAGAAAAACGTCCGGTGCTGGAAACTATGAAAAAGCGTGCTGCCGACTGCTATGCCCAGGCATATCGGCTGCTGGAGGCCGCTGGGCTGGTGCAGCGGCGGATGCAGGCACTGCTGGAGCCACTGCTGCCGAAAAGCCAGCTGCAACGACGTGCCCGGGGCATTGCCGAGCGGGAACTCCCCCGAAACATGACTGCGGGGAAACCGGGGGTACTGCGCAAACGTTTTTTGGACGGCATGACGCCGGAGGGTGCCATTTTTCTGAAAGATACTGTCACCATACTGGCGAAAAAGGTATATCTGCTGGAAGATCGCTTTGGCCTTAGCAGCTTCATGCTGGAACTGTGGAGGGATCGGGCGCTGGAACTGGGGCTGGAAGTCTATGCCTGCCATGATCCACAGGAGCCAACAAGGCTGTTGCATCTGATTCTGCCGGAACTCAGTCTGGCATTCGTCACCGAGGACGGCACGCGGATGCCGGCATATGAGCCTTATCGCAGTATTCGGGTAGAGGCATATCTGCCGACAGATGCCTTGCGTCGGCATCGGGGCAAATTACGCTTGCTGATCAAGCTGCGGGACTCCCTGTGGGAAGATGCGGTAGAACAGCTGCAGGCGGCACATTCCATCCATGATGAAATCGAAGCCTTATACCGCCCGCATTTGGACTTTGCCGCACTGGACCGTTTGCAGCAGACTTTTCTTGAGATGCAGCAAGCGGCAGTGCAAAACACATATTAGCACAAAGTGCCCGAGGTGCCTGATCCTTGGGCATTTTTACAGTTTTTTTACTGTACAAGCTCTTAAAATAAAGGTATAATATCATAAACGGATATTTTTTTCTCTACTTAAGGAGGTTTTGATACATGGCAAACGAAGCAATGCTGAAAAAGCTGGACGCCTGGTGGCGTGCATCCAACTATTTGTCCGCAGGACAACTGTACCTGCTGGAGAATCCTCTGTTGCGCGAACCCTTAAAGCCCGAACACATCAAGAAAAAAATCGTGGGTCACTGGGGTACCGTGCCCGGTCAGAACTTCATCTATACCCATTTAAATCGCATTATTAACCAGTATGATCTGAACATGATCTATCTGTCCGGTCCCGGTCACGGCGGCAACGCCATGGTGGCACAGGACTGGCTGGACGGGTCCTACAGCGAGGTCTACCCCAATGTGTCCCAGGATGAACCCGGCATGCAAAAGCTGTTCAAGCAGTTTTCCTTCCCCGGTGGCATCTCCAGCCACGTTGCCCCCGAAACCCCCGGCTCCATCAACGAGGGTGGTGAGCTGGGCTACAGTCTGGCCCATGCCTTTGGCGCTGTGCTGGACAACCCCGATCTGATTGCTGCTTGTGTAGTTGGTGACGGCGAGGCTGAGACCGGCCCTCTGGCAACTGCCTGGCATTCCAACAAGTTCCTCAATGCCAAGACCGACGGCTGCGTACTGCCCATTCTGCACCTGAACGGCTATAAGATCGCCAATCCCACTATCTTTGCCCGCATCCCCAAGAATGAAGTGAAGAAGTTCTTCGAGGGCTGCGGCTGGAAGCCTTATTTCGTAGAAACCGACGGCGAAGACGTGATGGCCGCCCATGCCGCCATGGTAAAGGCACTGGATGCCGCTATCCGTGACATCCGGACCTATCAGCGCCGTGCAAGGGAAGAGGGCGATACCCATCGCCCCCAATGGCCTATGCTGATCGTCCGCACCCCCAAGGGTTGGACCGGTCCCAAGAGCGTGGACGGAAAGACCATCGAGGGCACCTTCCGTGCCCATCAGGTACCCATCACCATGGACAAGCCCGAGCATCTGGGCCTGCTGGAAGAGTGGCTGCGCTCTTACGGTCACGAAGAGCTCTTTGATGCCGAAGGTCGTCCCGTTCCCGAACTGCTGGCTATGGCACCCAAGGGCAACCGCAGAATGGGCGCCAACCCCCATGCCAATGGTGGTCTGCTGCTGCGCGATTTGCGCCTGCCCGATTTCCGTGAGTACGGCATTGATGTGCCCGTGCCCGGCGGTGTAGAAGCACAGGATATGTTGGTGTTGGGCGGCTATGTCCGTGATGTACTGGATCTCAACGAAAAGGCCTCCAACTTCCGCGTCTTCGGCCCCGATGAGACCATGTCCAACCGCCTCAGCAAGGTGTTTGAAGTCACAAACCGCAACTGGAACGCAGAGACCGTCCCGGGCGATGAGTTCCTGGCCACCGACGGTCGCATTATGGACGGTATGCTCTCCGAGCATCTGTGCCAGGGCTGGCTGGAGGGCTATCTGCTCACCGGCCGTCACGGCTTCTTCAACAGCTATGAGGCATTTATCCGCATCGTGGACTCCATGTTTGCCCAGCATGCAAAATGGCTCAAGGTGGTCTCTCAGCTGCCGTGGCGTCACGATATCGCTTCGCTGAACTATATTTTGTCCTCCAATGTGTGGCAGCAGGATCACAACGGCTTCACCCATCAGGATCCCGGCTTTTTGGATCACGTGGCCAACAAAAAGGCCGACGTGGTGCGAATGTATCTGCCCCCCGATGCCAACTGCCTGCTGAGTGTCTTTGATCACTGTATCAAGAGCCGCAATTATGTCAACGTCATGGTCACCTCCAAGCATCCCCGTCCCCAGTGGCTGACCATGGAGCAGGCTGTCAAGCACTGCACCCAGGGCATCGGCATCTGGCAGTGGGCCAGTAACGATGAGGGGCAAGAGCCCGACGTGATTATGGCCTGCTGTGGCGATACTCCCACTTTAGAGACCCTGGCTGCTGTCACCATTCTGCGTCAGTATCTGCCCGAAATTCGCATTCGCGTGATCAATGTGGTAGACCTGATGAAGCTGCAGCCCGATCATATCCATCCGCACGGTCTCAGCGATGCAGATTACGATCTGCTGTTCACCACGGATAAGCCCATTATCTTCGCCTTCCATGGCTACCCCACACTGATCCACGAACTGACCTATCTCCGGGATAACCGCAACATCCATGTGCACGGTTATCTGGAAGAAGGCACCATCACCACACCCTTTGATATGCGCGTGCAGAATCAGATTGACCGCTTCAATCTGGTGATGGATGTGGTGAAGAATCTGCCTCAGCTGGGCAACCGGGGTGCCTTCCTGGTCCAGATGATGAAGGACAAGCTGGTAGAGCACAAGCAGTATATCGCCGAATACGGACAGGATCTGCCCGAGATCCGCGACTGGAAGTGGCAGAAATAATCCAAGCACCAAGCGCCGGGGAGACCCGGCGCTTTTTCTTGCATTTTTTCCCGAATGTGGTACACTGAAACTGATAAAAGGAGGCGGTCTCATGCTGTTTGTAGCCAATATCGGCAATACGGTTATCCAAATCGGCGTGTTTCAAAAAGATGCGCTGGTGTGCACCGCGCGGCTTTCGTCGGCAGGCAGCCGCAGCAGTGACGAGTATGCCGTCACCCTGGACGCCATTCTGGCCATGGACGGGGTGGACGCCAAGCAGATCACCGGTGCAGTGATTGCCTCGGTGGTCAAGCCCATGAATCCGGTGATCGGCGGAGCGGTGGAGAAGCTCTTTGGCATCAAACCGCTGTTTATGGGCCCCGGCGTGCGCACCGGTCTGGATATCAAGATCGAGCGGCCTGCCGAACTGGGCGCCGACATTGCCGCCGCCTGCGTAGGGGCACTGGCGCTGATGAAGCCACCCTTTGCGGTGGTGGGCTTTGGTGACGCCACCACTCTGACCCTCATTGACCGGGGATCCCGCCTGTGCGGTGTGCTCATCTGCCCCGGCGCCTTTGCCGGCATCCACGGCCTGTCCCGGCTGGCTGCCGCTCTGCCGGTGATTTCGCTGGAGCCGCCCAAGGGGCTGCTGGGCAAAAATACCGTGGACTCCATGAACAACGGCGCAGTGTACGGCACGGCAGCCATGGTAGAAGGTCTGGTGGCCCGCCTGCGGGGGAGCA
>JAZTYK010000029.1:0-42160 GCA_045636925.1 Oscillospiraceae bacterium | reverse complement strand
CATCAGCAAATAAAACCCACCGGCAGATGCCAGTCCGGGAATCAGAATGCTACCGTAATAGATCACATTCCCCGACAGTATTGACAGGGGCAACATCGTTAAAGCCATCATCAGTAGCAAAACAATGGGACCACTCAGCATATAGAACGCCATGCCCCATGCAACTTTTTTCATAAAACAGCCTCCTAACAGGGTCAGTACTAAAATCATCTGTATTTGCATGATACCATATCTTTCCCAAAATGGCAAATCGCACACTGGTTCATATAAAAGAAAAACACCGCAGAGAATCTCTCTGCGGTGTTCTGAATCTTTAGCGGTAGGACTTCTTCTTAGCGCGGGCAGCCTCGCTCTTCTTGCGGCGCTTCACGCTAGGGCTCTCATAATGCTCATGCTTACGGAGCTCGGAAAGTACACCAGACTTGGCACAGGAGCGCTTAAAGCGACGCAGTGCGTTGTCCAAAGACTCATCCGGTTTTACACGGATTTCAGACATTTTTCTTCCCTCCCTCCATACCTGGAAACGTGGCAGTTTTTATGCCACCCTTGTATTATATGCGTTTCGCAATGCTTTGTCAAGAATATTTCTTCGTTATTTCTGCGGTTTCACTACAAAATTAACGATTTTCTTCTTGATGACGATACGTTTGACGATTTCCATGCCGGTCAGTGCGTGCTGCACCTTGGCGTCTGCCATAGCGGCTTCCAGAATCTCAGCTTCCTCTGCATCGGCAGAAATGGTGATGACACCGCGCACCTTGCCGTTGACCTGCACAGCAATCTCTACGCTGCTCTCCACTGTCTTTGCCTCTTCATAAACCGGCCAGGAAGTCTTTGCCAGCATCTCATCACCAAAGATCATCTGATTCAGTTCTTCGGTAATATGAGGTGCAAAGGGATTCAGCACGGTCAGGAAGACCTTGTATTCCGCCTTGTTGCAGCCGTTCTTTTCAAACTGATTGATCATTGCCATCATGGCAGCAATGGCAGTGTTGGCCTTCAGGTTTTCAGCGTCAGCGTCTACCTTCTTGACCAGGCGGTGCATGGCCACTTCGTTTGCCTTGCTGTATTCGGTGCCTTCTTCCAGCTTTTCACTCAGTGCCCATACACGCTCCAGGAAGCGACGGCAGCCCTTGATGTCGTTGGGATTCCAGGGAGCAGCCTTTTCAAAGTCGCCCAGGAACATCTCGTACAGACGCATGGTGTCTGCGCCGTAGGTGTCCACGATCTCATCGGGATTTACCACGTTGCCACGGCTCTTGGACATCTTGATGCCGCCCTCACCCAGAATCATGCCATGGCTGGTACGCTTGGCATAGGGCTCTGCATAGGGCACCACGCCGATGTCATAGAGGAACTTGTGCCAAAAACGGCTATACAGCAAATGCAGCGTGGTGTGCTCCATGCCGCCATTGTACCAGTCTACCTGACCCCAGTACTTCAGTGCTTCGTCAGAAGCCAAAGCTTCATCGTTATGGGCATCCATATAACGCAGGAAGTACCAGCTGGAGCCTGCCCACTGGGGCATAGTATCGGTCTCACGACGAGCTTCGCCGCCACAGCAGGGGCAAGTGGTGCGGATCCAATCCTCGCACTTGGCCAAGGGGCTCTCGCCGGTTTCGGTGGGCTCATAGCTGTCAACTTCGGGCAGCATCAGAGGCAGCTCGCTCTCGGGAATGGCCACCCAGCCGCACTTGTCGCAATGCACCAGGGGGATAGGTTCGCCCCAGTAGCGCTGGCGGGAGAAGACCCAGTCACGCAGCTTGTAGTTGACCTTCTGTACGCCCAGCCCCTGCTCCTCCAACCACTTCTTCATGGTGGCAATAGCCTCTTCTACGGGCAGTCCGGTAAGGAAGCCGGAGTTTACCATCACGCCGGTGGCGCAGTCGGGAAATGCTTCTTTCTCCACGTCACCGCCGGCAACAACTTCAATGATATCGCAGCCGAACTTCTTGGCAAACTCCCAGTCACGGGTATCATGGCCGGGAACAGCCATAATGGCACCGGTACCATAGCTCATCAGAACATAGTCAGAAACAAAGATGGGAATCTCTTTCTGATTGACAGGATTGATTGCGCGGACACCGTCCAGCTTGACACCGGTCTTGTCCTTGCTCATCTCGGTACGGTCAAAGTCGCTCTTCTTGGAGGCTTCTTCCTGATAAGCTTCTACCTCTGCCCAGTTGGCAATCTTATCCTGCCACTTCTTCAGATAAGGATGCTCGGGAGACATAACCATATAGGTTGCGCCAAACAAGGTGTCGCAGCGGGTGGTATAAACAGTCAGCACATCACCCTCAGTGGTAGTGAAGTTCACTTCTGCACCGGTGCTGCGACCGATCCAATGCTTCTGCTGCGCCTTAACGCGGTCAATGAAATCCACAGTGTCCAGATCATCAATCAGACGCTGGGCATATTTGGTGATGGCCAGCATCCACTGGCTCTTTTCCTTGCGGACGACCTGGCTGCCGCAGCGCTCACAAACACCGTTGACAACTTCTTCGTTGGCCAACACGCATTTGCAAGAGGTGCACCAGTTCACGGGCATGCTGGTCTTATAAGCCAGACCCTTCTTAAACATCTGCAGGAAGATCCACTGAGTCCACTTAAAATAGCCGGGATCGGTGGTGTTTACCTCGCGGCTCCAGTCAAAGGACAGGCCCAGACTCTGCAGCTGTGCCTTAAAGCGAGCCACGTTCATCTTGGTAACTTCTGCGGGATGGATGTGATTCTTGATGGCGTAGTTTTCGGTGGGCAGGCCAAAGGCATCCCAACCCATGGGATACAGCACGTTGTAGCCCTGCATGCGGCGCTTACGTGCCACGATATCCAAGGCAGTATAGCTGCGGGGATGACCTACATGCAGACCGGCGCCGGAGGGATAGGGGAACTCTACCAGTGCAAAAAACTTGGGCTTTTCGCTCTTGGCCTCGGCATGGAAGACGCCCTGAGCTTCCCACTGATCCTGCCACTTCTTTTCGATTTGCTTGTAATCCTGCTTGTAATCGTATTTCATAGCAATTCTTCTTTCTCTTGCTTTTATTTGCTTCTTTATTCGCCCTCGGTCAGGATGCCGCTCAGGTCTACCTGCTTTGCATCGCCCCACAGTCGCTCCAGCGCATACATTTCGCGGGCTTCGGCCAGAAACACATTTACCACTACAGTGGTGTAGTCAGCCAGAATCCAGCTGGAGGTAACACCCTCTACGTGGTGGGGATAAATACCAAACTGCTCCTTCAGCTTCATTTCGATCTCATCACTGAGGGCACGGATGTGGGTGGTGGAAGTGCCGGTCATCAGCAGGAAATAGTCTGCCAGGCTGGTCTTTTCGGTAACCTCCAGTGCCAGAATATCCTTGGCCTTCTTGCTGTCGGCGATCTTTACGATTTCTTCCATCAGAGCCTTGGGCTCCATATGCATTTCGCTCATTTCTTTTCCTCCGTTTCGGAAGTATTTTTCATCAGTTCCGCCAGGGTCTGCGCCGTTTTATAATAAGGCTCTCTCCCCTGGCTTTTTACAAAAGCAATGGTGCGTCTGGTTGCCAGAATACAGGCTTCTTCCAGATCACGCTCTGCCGTCTCCCGCAACAGTTCCACACCGGGGTATGCCCGTGTGGGCTCAATCAGGTCGGCCAAATATACGATCAGGTCTTCTTTGCTCATGCCGCTGCCGCCCACCGTATGCCGTGCAATGGCGGTGCAAACAGCTTCCCACATGCCCAGCTCCTCACGGGCCATAGCGGCCGCAGTATCGGCATGGATCAAATGGGGCAAGTTGTCCTGTTCATAATCCAATATTATATTCCACTTTTCCGCCAATTTCAACTGCTCTTCCAAAGGAATTTCCTTTGTCATATCGTGCAGTACGGCGGCATACGCTACGGTCTCCACATCGGCACCGTACCGGCGTGCCAATTCCACGGCGGTCTGCTCACAGCCCAGAATGTGTCTGAACCGTTTTTCTCCCACCTGACCCTGCACCTTATTCCGCAGTTCTTCCAACGAAGGGCGGTACAGCCGATGCTGACGGATATATTCCGCCACCGGCAGAGGCAGTAGTTCTGCATCCCGGGACTCACGCACCTGTGTGGAACTCATGGGCAACGGCGGATTATTCAGAATATCGATACCCGCGCCATATTCGTCCCGCAGCCGCTCTGCCGCTTCCCAGATGCTTGCACGGTCGTCTTCATCTCGTGCCACCACCGCCAGACGCACATGCTTCAAAATGCGTGCAGGGTCCCGCCACCGGTGAAAGCTTTCCACCATATCGGTGCCTACCAACAGCCACAGCTGCTCGTGGGGATGTGCGGCATGATACCGCTCCACCGTGTCGGCAGTATAGCTGGGGCCCTCCTGCTGCAGTTCAAAATCGCTTGCCTTGCAATTTGGCACCAGCGTTGCTGCCAGACGGCACATTTCCAGCCGTTGCTCCGGTGTTGCGCTGTTCTCCGGCATCTGCTTGTGGGGCGGCGTCTGGTTTGGCATCAACAGAATCTGATCCAGCTTCAGCTCTTCCACCGCTGCTCTGGCAGCAGCCAGATGACCCAGATGCGGGGGATTGAAGGTCCCGCCGTAGATACAGGTGCGCATCTTATGCCTTGGGCAGTTTAATGCCGTCAGCCTTCTTGGGGTTGGCCTTATAAATCACCAGCTTGCTGCCGATGCACTGCACAGGCTCTGCATCCAAAGCCTCACACAGCGCCTCACATGCCTCACGGGCACTCATAAAGCTGGTTTCCAGTACGCGCAGTTTGATCAGTTCGCGGGCAGTCAGTGCTTCCTGCACCTGCTGCACCACAGAATCGGTGATGCCATCCTTGCCGATCTGCTGGATGGTGTCCAGGGGATTGGCCAAACCTCTCAGATACGCTCTTTGCTTACTTGTCAGCATATTTCAAAACTCCTTTAGTTTCATTCCTTGTTTTTTACAAACCACGCTGCTCCAGCTCCCGCACCAGCAGCTTCAGCGCATTGGCACGGTGGGAGATTGCATTTTTCCGCTCTGCGGGAATCTGGGCAAAGGTTGCCCCTTCACTCCTGACATAAAAGATGGGGTCATATCCAAATCCGCCCTCGCCCACCGGCTCACGCAAAAGTTCACCGAACACAGTGCCCCGCACCACAAACTCGGTGCCATCGGGCAGGACGCAGGCAATGGCCGCCACATAATGGGCACCCCGCTGGGAATCGGGTACATCCTTCATATTGTTGACCAAAAACCACAGACGATCCAGATCACTGCCCTCGCAATAGCGGGCAGAATAGATGCCGGGCGCGCCGTTCAGCGCGTCTACGGCAATGCCGCTGTCATCTGCCAAGGCAGGTTTGCCGGAAGCAGCACAGGCTGCCCGCGCCTTGATCAGAGCATTTTCTTCAAAAGTAGTTCCGGTTTCTTCCGGGTCGGTGGCGATGCCGGCCTCCTTCATGGACAGCACTCTGCGATGCCCGGTGTCCAGAATGGCCTTCATCTCCCGCAATTTGTGGGCATTGTTGGTGGCAATGACAAACTCCAGCATCCTCACGCCCCCTTACTGAAACAGATAACCTACGACAGCCTTCTGTGCAGCTACCAGTTGTCGAATGCCGGTTTCTGCCAAGGCATACATCTGATCCAGTTCCTTCTTGCTGAAGGGACGATCTTCGCCGGTGCCCTGCAGTTCGATGATGTTTCCCTCATCATCCATGACAAAGTTAAAGTCCACCTGGCATCCGCTGTCTTCCACATAGTCCAGGTCGCACAGCGCCTCATCATCCACCAAACCTACGCTGATGGCTGCCACATAGGAATACAAAGGCATCACAGCCAGTGCACCCTCTTTCTTCAGCTTGTCCAGTGCCAGAACCAGTGCACAGAATGCGCCGGTAATGCTGGCGCAGCGGGTACCGCCGTCTGCCTGAATCACATCGCAGTCAATGGTAATGGTGCGCTCACCCAAAGCTTCCATATCCACCACAGACCGCAGTGCGCGGCCGATGAGTCGCTGGATCTCTGCAGCGCGTCCGTTCAGCTTCAGCTTGCTGATATCTCTGGGGGTGCGGGTCTTGGTGGCACGGGGCAGCATATTATACTCTGCCGTCACCCAACCCTGACCCTTGCCCTTCAAAAAGGGCGGTACGCTTTCTTCTACCGTGGCATTGCAGATCACCTTGGTGTTGCCGCATTCAATCAACACGCTGCCTTCGGGATATGCAATAAAGTCTCGGGTGATCTTTACCGGCCGCAGCTCGGTGTTTTTTCTTCCGTCATGTCTTGCCATGTTGCCGCTCCTTTATGCAAAAAATGCCTTTGTAAACTCCTCAGCGTCAAACTCAAGCAGGTCCTCTGCCTTTTCACCCACACCGATGTATTTCACTGGTACGTTCAGCATCGAGGATACCTGAATGGCAATGCCTCCCTTGGCCGTGCCGTCCAGCTTGGTCAGCACCAAGCCGGTAAGCTTTGCAGCTTCGTTAAAGCCCTTTGCCTGCTCCATGGCATTCTGACCAGTGGTGGCGTCCAGCACCAGCAGGGTCTCAATTTCGGTATCCGGCAGTTCCCGGCGGATAACACGCTCGATCTTTGCCAGCTCGTTCATCAAATTCTGCTTGTTGTGCAGGCGACCGGCAGTGTCACAGATTACCACATCCACATTTCTTGCTTTGGCTGCAGATAATGCATCAAATACCACAGCAGCAGGGTCTGCGCCTTCCGTGTGGCGCACGATATCCGCGCCGCAGCGTCCGGCCCAAATTCCCAGCTGATCGGCAGCAGCAGCACGGAACGTGTCGCCGGCTGCAAACAGCACTTTCTTACCTTCAGCAGTCAGTTTTTGACCCAGCTTGCCGATGGTAGTCGTCTTGCCAACGCCGTTGACACCCACCACCAAAATCACAGCAGGCTTTCCTTGCAGACGGAGGCCAGTATTGGGTGTCATCTTACCTGCCAGAATCTTGCACAGGCAATCCACCACCTGCTCTCGGGTCTGCAGATTCTGCAGTTTTGCCTGCTTGCGCAGTTCTTCCACCGCTTCTGCGGCGGTATATGCACCGATGTCACAGAGAACCAGCGCATCCTCCAGTTCTTCCAGCAGGTCTTCATCTACGGCACGGAAGGTGGCGAACACCGCATTCAGATTCTGACTGGTATTTTCCTTGGTTTTCCGCAGACCTTCTTTGATTTTATCAAAAAATCCCATAACAGCCTCCTGTTCTATGGTTTCGCATATCAGGAGATTTTTGCCTTGATATGCTCCTCAACTTCGTTGATGTTCAGCGCCAACAGCTTGGTAACACCCTGCTCCTGCATGGTCACACCATACAGAATGTCAGAGCCTTCCATGGTGCCGCGGCGGTGCGTAATGACGATAAACTGGGTCTGCTCGCACAGGGTGCGCATGTATGCGGCATATCGCTGCACGTTGATGTCATCCAGTGCTGCTTCGATCTCATCCAGCACGCAGAAGGGCGTGGGACGCACCTTCAGAATGGCGAAGTACAAAGCAATTGCCACAAAGGCCTTTTCACCACCGGACAGCAGCGAGATGGCGCGCATGCTCTTGCCGGGCAGCTCTACCTTGATCTCGATGCCACAGTTCAGAATATCGCTTTCGTCCTCCAGTCGCAGATAAGCGCTGCCGCCGCCAAAGATCTCCACAAAAGTACGGCCAAAGGCCTCGTTGATCTTGGCAAACTGCGTGCCAAAGATATCCTTCATGTTCTTTGTCAGATCTCCAATGACACCCAGCAGATCAGCCTTGGCCTTCTCCAGATCATCACGCTGTGTGCTGAGGAACTCGAAGCGCTGGCTGACACTGGCATATTCCTCGATGGAATCCAGATTGATGTTGCCCAATCGTTTCATGGCACCCCGCAGCTCGCCGATGCGGCGGTTGGCTGCTGCCGTACTTTCGATCTCTACCCGCACATCCTTGCCTGTGACACGGGTCAGCTCGTAATTATCCCACATCTTCTGCAGGATGGAATCTTCTTCCATCTCTGCCTGGGTCTTTTTATTCTCCAGACGGTTCAGTTCCCGCTCCAGATTAATCAGTTCATTGGTCTTATTCTGCAGTTCGCGATACAAAGCCGCACGCTTGCCTTCCAGCTTCAGTCGTTCTTCCTGCACCACCTGCAAACGAGCTTTCTTGTCAGATGCGTTCTTTGCATGTGCTTCACACAGTGCTTCCTGCTCTGCAATCATCAGACGCAGTTCGTCATTGCGGGCACGGATAGCGGCAATCACCTGTTCCTTGCTCTCGATCTCACCCTGCATGGAAGCCATCAAAGCTTCCAGTTCCCGAGCCGAAAGCAGTGCAGATTCGCGCTCGGCGCGGGCCGCAACCTGCTCTTCGCGCAGCGTTGCAATCTGACCGGTCAACTTGCCGGTGCGGTCTTCCTCCCGGCGGCGTCCACCTGCCAGTTCAGCCGCTTGTGCCTCCAGCTTTGCCGCCTCGCCTTTGTGCAGTTCTGCCTCCTTGCGCTTTTCCTCCGCAGCCTTCTTGGCCGCAGCGATACGGCTGCCCTGGGTCTCCTGTTCGGTCTCCAGATCTTCGATATGTCCACGAATGGCATCCATCAGCGCTTTGTGCTGGCTCTGCTCAGCACGCAGTCGCAGCAGGGCATCCTGTGCCGTACGCAGTTCTTCCTTGGCAACCCCCGACTCATACAAGCTGCTGTCCAGTTCCTGCTTGGCGGCACGCAAGGTCTTTTCTGCCTCTTGCACACGCACAGCCAGGCCCTTGGTTTCTTGATCCAGACGAGCGATCTCGTTGGCACGGGACAGCACACCGGTGTTCTTGTTCAAGCTACCACCGGTCATGGCGCCGGAGGGGTTGATTAACTGGCCGTCCAGCGTGACGATACGGAAGCTATATCCATGTTTCTTTGCCATATAGATGGCAGCGTCGATATGCTCTGCCACCGCTGTGCCGGACAGCAGGCTGGAAATAATTTTCTCATACTTGCTGTCATAAGTTACCAGGTCATCTGCCCATCCCACAAAGCCGTTTTCTGCACTTAAATCTCTACGATTGTTACTGCGCGCCTTCACCGCGGTCAAGGGCAGGAAGGTTGCACGGCCATAGTCATGGCGTTTCAAATAGCCAATGGCGGCCTTCGCATCCTGCTCGTGGTTTACCACGATATTCTGCATGGCTGCTCCCAGCGCAATCTCTACCGCCACAGATTCCCGGTCAGCAACACGAATCAAGCTGCTGAGAGGACCATGCACGCCCTGCAGTTCGCCGCGCTGACTGGCCTGCATGACTCGGCGCACCGACTGATTAAACCCCTCGTATTCCCGCTCCATGGCGCGCAGCATATCCAGCCGCTGGGTCTTCAGCTCCAGCTGTCGCTGGCTCTGCTGCAGTGTATCGGTCAGGCTCTGCACCTTTTCGGCGCGGGCCTTTTCGCGCAGGGCAAAGCCCCGCAGCATATTTTCCGCAGAGGATTCCTTATCCTCATTTTCCTCGATCTCTTTTCGCAGGGCACGTGCCTTTTGCTTTTCCTGCTCCAGCTTTTCCTCCTGCTGCGCCAGATCTTCTTCAATGTGCGCGCCCCGGGAAGCAATTTCTTCCATACCGCTTTCCAGCGCACCGGCTGCCGCCTGAGCATCCTGCATCTCCTGCCGCTTCATCTGGATCTGTGCGTCCAGTGCATCCAGTCGGGTTTGCAGATCACGGCTGGTGTCCGCAGCCTCCTGAACCTGACGGAACAGGGCATCCATGGCACTCTGCAGTTCGCTTTCCTTCACCTGAAGCTCTGCTGCACGATCCAGCTTGCCCTTGCGCTGGCTTTCCAGACTCTCGCCCTGTGCATCCTGCTGCTCCAGCTCCCGCATCTTGGCAGCGATGTTATCTTCGTTGTTCTGCAGATTGGTGCGGCTGACAGCAATTTGCTCACGCAGGTCGCTTTCCAGACGCTCTTCCTGTCGCTGCTCCTCACGCAGCGCTTCGGCCTGCACGTCTTTCTCATGCATCCAGTCGGTCACGGCCTGGGACTGCTGCTCCATCTCCTCTTTTTCCTGCTTGCGAGCAGACAGCATTCGTTCGGCATTGGCATAGTCAACCTGTGCCTTCTGCAGGTTATCCTTCAGCTTTTCCAGGCTGTCCAGCCACACAGTGACTTCCAGACCGCGCAGCTCGTCGCGGTAGATCAGCCAGCTTTGCGCCTTTTCCGCCTGTTTCCGCAAAGGCTCAACCTGGTTTTCCAACTCAGTGATGATGTCCCGGATTCGCACCAGATTTTCTTCGCAGGCCTTCAGCTTGCGCTCGCTCTCTTCCTTGCGATAACGGAACTTCGTAATACCGGCAGCCTCTTCAAAAATCTCACGGCGGTCAGCGCTCTTGACCGACAGAATTTCATCAATACGCCCCTGTCCAATGACAGAGTAACCGTCACGGCCCAGGCCAGTATCCATAAACAGCTCGTGAATATCTTTCAGACGCACTGCTTTACGGTTTAAGTAAAACTCACTGTCACCGCTGCGGTAATAGCGGCGGGTGACATTCAGTTCGGCATAGTCCACAGGAATACTGCCATCGGTATTGTCCAGCGTCAGTGTAACTTCGCAAAAGCCCAAAGGACTTCTTCTGCTGGTTCCGCCGAAAATGACATCTTCCATCTTGCCGCCGCGAAGGGTCTTGGTAGACTGTTCACCCAATACCCAACGAATGGCGTCAACAATATTACTCTTACCGCTGCCATTGGGGCCGACAATAGCAGTAATGCCCCGGCCAAAATGCATCAGCGTCTTATCAGGAAAGGATTTAAACCCCTGAATTTCAATGGATTTTAAAAACAAAACAGCACCTCTCGTTTCAGTTTGCTTCCAAAATTTGCTTTACAGTTTATTTTACCAAATTTCGTAGTAAAATACAAGGTTTTTGCAATACAAAAAATACCGCAAACCCATAGAAAAACAAGGAAAACCGGGGTTTTTCCACCCCGGTTTTTCGCCTTCGTTTTTTCCGCTTATTTGTACAGTTTTGCAAGGCCGCCCTCAGCAGTCTCACGGTAAGGATGCGCCATATCCTTGCCGGTCTCATACATCGTCTGAACCACCAGGTCAAAGGAGATTTTCCGGCTGTCTGCCAAAAAGTTTGCCAGACTCAATGCGTTAATGGCTCGCATGGCCGCAACAGCATTCCGCTCGATGCAGGGGATCTGCACCAGACCGCCAACCGGGTCGCAGGTCAGACCCAAGTGATGCTCCAGCGCCACCTCGGCGGCATACTCGATCTGATCCAAGCCCAAGCCAAACAGTTCTGCCAAAGCTGCCGCCGCCATGCTGCAGGCAGTACCCACTTCAGCCTGACAACCGCACTCGGCACCGCTGATGGATGCGTTGGTTTTCACCACATTGCCCACCAGACCACCAACCGCCAGTGCGCGCAGGATGTCCTGCTCGAGCAGGCCGCGGGTTTCCTGCATATATTTCAGCACCGCGGGCACCACGCCGCAACTTCCGCAGGTAGGCGCAGTGACCACTCTGCCGCCGCCGGCATTCTGTTCACTGACAGCAAAAGCGTAGGCGCAAACGATGCGGTTTTCACGGGTAGAAGGGCTTTCATCCATGTGCCGCTGCTGGAACAGATGCTGCGCCTTGCGCTCTACATGCAGGCCGCCGGGCAACACACCGCGGACAGACAACCCCTGTGCAATCGCTTGCGTCATGACACGCCACATATCGTGCAGATAATCCCAAATACCCGTTCCCTCACGCAGCACCACAAAATCAGAAAGGCGCATATTGTGGGTACGGCAATAGTCCAAAATCTCACCAAAAGAGGTCTCGGGATACACCTCCGGCGAATCTTCCCGCTCCTCGCCCGCTACCGCAACGGCGCCGCCGCCAACACTGCAGACTCGCAGCCGCCCAAGTTCTTCTCCGTTTTGATACGCTGTCAGATCCATGGTATTGGGATGTGGTAACTCAAAATCAGGCTCGGGCTGCCACTCCACAGTGACTTCCACCGGAGCCATGGCTTCAATAACAGCCACATCAGTGCCATGTCCCTTGCCCGTTTTGGCCAAAGAACCGTAAAGCACCACCCGATAGGCATCCGCCTGAGGATATTGGTTTGCAAACATCCGGCAGGCCTTGTCGGGTCCCATGGTATGAGAACTGGAAGGTCCTCTGCCCGCTTTATATAATTCACGGATGGATTTCATATCATTTCCTCCTGAAAAAGGCGCCCGTTTGCAGGCGCCTTTCGGTTGTCTCTTTTTTATTGTCCCATCAGGGCCAGGGCAGCCTTTGCGGCGGCCTGCTCTGCCTGCTTCTTGCTCTTGCCGCTGCCTTCTGCCAGCACATTGCTGTTGATCAGCACTTCCATGACAAAATGCTTGTCATGATCGGGGCCAAACTCGCCCTTCAGGCGATAGGACAAGGTTTCCTCATGATTCTTCTGCACAATCTCCTGCAGGGTGGTCTTATAATCCACCACCTTGGCGCCACGGACGATGCTTTCTGCCTTTTCCTTGATAAAGGGCAGGATAAAGCATTTTGCCGCCTCCATGCCACCATCCAGATATACGGCTGCCAACACAGCCTCCACTGCGTCTGCCAATACGCTGGCGCGATGATTGCCGCCGCCGGAGCGCTCGCCGCGGCCCAGCATCAGCCGCTCACCCAGGCGGATACGCAGGGCAAACTCATGCAAGGATGCCTCACAAACGATAGCCGCCCGCAACTTGGTCAGTTCGCCCTCGGGCAGGTGCTTATACTCCGCATACAGATGCCGGGCACAGATCAGTCCCAGCACACTGTCGCCCAAAAACTCCAGCCGCTCATTGCTCTTGGCGCCTTTGTCTCGATTTTCGTTGGCATAAGAGCTGTGGGTCAGGGCATTCTGCAGCAGATGCTTATCCTGGAATGTATAGTCGAAATGGGGAAACTCAGACATAATTACTCACTTTCCGATCACACAACTGCAAAAAACACTTGGGATTTCGCAGATTTTGATCACGAAATTTCAAAGATAATGGAGAAAGAAAGAAGAAGCCCTGCACCGCAGGACTTCTTCGGGAATGATCAGATGCGGTCGCTGATGTAATTTACCACATCGCCTACAGTCTTCAAAGACTGCAGTTCTTCTTCTGCGATCTCCTCAACGTGGAAAGTATCCTCCACGCTCATCATCACTTCTACCAGATCCAGAGAGTCTGCATCCAAATCTTCTACGAAGTTGGTATCCATGGTGATATCGCTTTCGGAAATACCGAACTGGTCGGCGACGATCTTGCACAGCTTTTCAAAAACCATAATGGGAAACCTCCATTTTCATGCTTTATCGTGGTTATCGTAGCATGAAACTTTCCCGTTGTAAAGTCTTTTTTGGCGGATTTTTCTTCCCTTATGCCTCTTCTTTATTCTTCAAGGTCATGAGGTCGATGTTTTCTTCTACCAGTTGAATGAAACCGCTGCGTTCAAAGGCAATGGCCTGACCCACTGCATTGCAAATTGCCTGCGCATCGGAACTTCCGTGGGCTTTGATGACGGTTTTAGAGATACCCAGCATGGGAGCGCCGCCCACTTCTTTGTAGTCCAGCATCTTTTTCAGTTTCATCATGCCGGGTTTCAGCACCAATGCCGCCAGCTTGCTCCGAAGGTTGGCATACATGATATCTTTCAGCTCGCGCATCAGGAAAGATGCCGCACCCTCGATGGTCTTCAGCATCACGTTGCCGGTAAAGCCATCGCACACCAGCACATCACAAGCACCGGACAGTGCCTCACGGCCTTCCACATTACCCACAAAGTTGATGCGTCCGGCCTCATGTGCTTCTTTCAGCAGCTGATAGGTTTCCTTGCGCAGAGGATCGCCCTTGTGCTCCTCGGTGCCGTTGTTCACCAGACCGATGCGAGGGTTCTGGATGCCCATCTGAGTCTTCATGAAGAAATGCCCCAGATATGCAAACTGCAGCAAATACTCGGGGGTGCATTCTGCATTGGCGCCGCTGTCCAGCATCAAAGCCTTGCCGCCGCCACGCTGCGGAAACAGTGCGCCAATGGCAGCACGGCGAATTCCCTTGATGCGCTTGGTCACCAAGGTAGCGCCGGTGAGCAGCGCGCCGGTGCTGCCGGCAGAAACCATGCCCTCGGCATCGCCCTGCAACAGCATTTTCAGGCAAACGGACATACTGCTGTCCTTCTTGCGGCGTACTGCAGTGGCAGGGTCATCCTCCATGGTGATGACCTCGGTGGTATGTACGGTGCTGATATTCGGCTGTTCCTTGCCTGCCAGCAAGGGCTTTACCCGGGCTTCATCACCCACCAGCACGATCTCACAATCAGGATACGCCTTGGCGGCCAGCACTGCGCCTTCTACGGCACAGCCGGGAGCCAAGTCACCGCCCATGGCGTCAATCAAAATCTTCATGCTTCTACATCCTCTCTGATCACAGGTATCATGGCATCCAGTACAGCCAGGCCACGCTCTGCAATCTCGGTATAACGTTCTTTTTTGCCCCGCACCCGGTGATCCAGGCTGTCCACCAATCCAAAGTTGATGTTCATAGGCTGGAAATTTTTGCCCGCAAAGGAGCTGATGTGCCGCGCCAGCGCACCCAGGGCAGTGGTGCCGGGGAATTCGACGAGCTCTTTGCCCTCCAGATAGCGGGCCATATTCAAGCCGCAGCAGAAGCCGGAAGCGGCAGACTCGATGTAGCCTTCCACACCGGTGATCTGGCCGGCCAGCATCAGTTCTTCTCTGCCGATGACACGGTAGAACCGATCCAGACGGCCGGGAGACTCAATAAAGCTGTTGCGATGCATCACACCGTAGCGGAAATACTCTGCATTGCGCAGGGCGGGGATCATGCCGAACACCCGCTTCTGCTCAGGGAACTTCAGGTGCGTCTGGAAACCCACGATATTGAACATGGTCTTTTCTTCGTTGTCTGCACGGAGCTGTACCACAGCATAGGGCTTTTCTCCGGTACGGGGATCACGCAGACCCACCGGCTTCATGGGGCCAAAGCGCAGGGTATCCTCGCCCCGGCGCGCCATAACTTCCACCGGCATACAACCCTCAAAGACAGCCTTGTCCTCAAAGCCGTGGACGGGGGCTTCTTCTGCCGTACGCAGCGCCTCTACAAAGGCCAGATACTGCTCTTTGTCCATGGGGCAGTTGATATAGTCGGGGGTACCCTTGTCATAACGGGAAGCGAAATATGCCTGCTCCATGTCAATGCTTTCAAAGCTGACAATAGGGGCAGCCGCATCATAGAAATGCAGGGGCTCGCCGCCAAACAGTTCATTGATTGCATCCGCCAGCTTGCCATCGGTAAGAGGGCCGGTGGCAATGACACAGGGGCCGGCGGGGATCTCATCCACTCTTCCTGCATAGCGGGTGATATTGGGATGAGATTCTATACGCTGGGTGATGTGAGCCGCAAAGGCATCCCGGTCTACCGCCAGCGCACCGCCTGCGGGCACAGCATGGGCATCAGCCGCCTCCATCATCAGGCTTCCGCAGCGGCGCAGTTCTTCTTTCAGCAGGCCGGGTGCGGTGCTGAGAGCTGCGCCACGCAGAGAATTAGAACACACCAGTTCGCCCAGGTTGGGGCTGTGGTGGGCAGGAGAGTATTCTTGGGGTTTCATCTCCCAAAGGGCGACCTTAAAGCCGCGGATGGCAAGCTGCCAGGCACATTCAGTACCTGCCAGGCCTGCGCCAACAACAATTACATCATGCATCGGTGTTTTCCGCCTTTTTCGTAGTCTTGCGCGTGGTGGTTTTCTTTGCCGCGGTGGTCTTTTTGGCCGTAGTCTTTTTCGCCGCGGTCTTCTTTTCGGCTGTTTCTGCCTTCTTCGTGGTCTTCTTGGCAGTAGTCTTCTTTACCGTCTTTGCCGCTTCCCCTTCGGCAGCGGCAGCAGCCTTTTTGCCGCGGGTTGCAATGGGTTCTTCATATCCGCAGCCGGGCACATGGCACAGATTGCGCTTATCCTCCTTGGTGTAATGGCGATAAATCACACCGCCGCACTGAGGACATTTTTTATTGGTGGGCTTATCCCAGGTCATGAACTCGCAGGTTGGGTTCTTTTCACAGCCGTAATAGGAATATCCGCTCTTGGCCTTTTTCTTCAGCAGGCGGCTGCCGCAAACGGGGCAAGCCACACCGGTATCTTCGGTAATCGGTTTGGTATTCTTGCACTCAGGATAGCCGGGGCAAGCCAGGAACTTACCAAAGCGGCTGCTCTTGATCACCATGCGACGGCCGCATTTTTCGCAGATTTCTTCGCTTTCTTCATCTTTGACCTTGATGCGCTTGCGATCCAGATCAGCCTCGGCCTGTTGCAGTTTTCCGGAGAAATTATCGTAGAACTTATGCAGCAGTGCCACATAGTCGGTCTTGCCAGTTTCCACCTCATCCAGCTGCTCTTCCATATCCGAGGTAAAGCCCACATCAACGATATCAGTGAACTTGTCGATCATCAGGTCGGTGACGGCTTCGCCCAGATTGGTGGGGCGCAGGCTCTTGCCCTCCTTCACCACATACTCGCGATCCAGCACCACAGAAATGGTAGGTGCATAGGTACTGGGGCGACCCACGCCCTTTTCTTCCATGGCGCGGATCAGGCTTGCTTCGGTGTAACGTGCCGGAGGCTGGGTAAAATGCTGCTTGGTATCGGTGGCAACGTGCTTGGGATGATCTCCTTCCTGCAAGGCAGGCAGCACGCCATCGTCCTCTTCTTTGCTCTCATCAAAGCTCTCTTCGTACAGCGCCAAAAAGCCGGGGAAAGTCACATTCTGACCGCTGGCACGGAAAATATTACCGCCGCACTCGATTGCTACCGCCACGGTGTCCAGCAGTGCATCGCTCATCTGGCTGGCAATAAAGCGGTTCCAGATCAGGCGGTACAGCTTATACTGATCGGGGGTCAGGCTTCGCTTAATGGCATCGGGCTCCAGACCGGGATTTGCGGGACGGATCGCTTCGTGAGCATCCTGTGCGGTCTTCTTGGAGCGGAACACTCTGGCCTTGGCAGGACAGAACGCAGAACCAAAGCGGGCTTCGATCATGTTGCGGGCACTGCGCAGTGCCTCGTCAGAAATACGCAGGGAGTCGGTACGCATATAGGTGATCAAACCGGTGAGGCCCAGGCCTGCCAGTTCTACACCTTCGTACAATTCCTGTGCCACTGCCATGGTACGCTTGGCAGTCATGCTCAGCTTGCGGGAAGCCTCCTGCTGGAGGGTCGAGGTAATGAAAGGTGGCGCGGGCTGGCGCGTTTTTTTGCTTTTCTTGACGCTCTGAACCGTGTATTCTTTGCCGCGGATAGCATCCAGCACCTGCTGTGCGGCCTGCTGGCTGTCCAGATCTTTCTTGCCCTTGACATCGCCATAATAGTGGGCAACAAACTCGCGGTCTTCCTGACGCAGTGTCACATCCACCGTCCAGTATTCCTGGGGCACAAACGCCTGGATCTCGCGCTCACGATCCACCACCATACGGGTGACCACACTCTGCACACGACCGGCAGAGAGACCAGTGCGCACTTTGCGCCACAGGAAAGGAGACAGCTTATAGCCCACGATACGATCCAGAATACGGCGCGCCTGCTGGGCATCCACCAGCTTTTCGTCAATGTCGCGGGGCTGCGCCACTGCTTCGGTAACCGCTTTTTTGGTAATTTCGTTAAAGGTAATGCGGCTGGTCTTGGCAGGATCCAATTCCAGCAGCTGCTGCAGATGCCAGGAAATGGCTTCGCCCTCGCGATCGGGGTCGGTTGCCAGATACACGTACTCAGCATCTTCCGCAGCCTTTTTCAGCTCGCGGATGACCTTTTCCTTGCCGTCAATGGGGATATAGGTGGTTGCAAAATCCCGGTCGGTATCTACACCCAATTCTTTCTTGGGCAAGTCACGCAGGTGACCCATGGATGCCTTGACCTGATAGTCACCGCCAAGATACTTGGTAATGGTTTTTGCCTTGGCGGGGGACTCTACGATCAGAAGTTTGGACATATGTGATTTCCTCCGTATCGTCAACAGGCGTATGCCTGTGATTCGTTCTTGTGATCAAAACCCGGTTTTTTCAAACTGCTTACCGGGCAGCTGGCGCACTTTGCCCATCAGTTCCAGCATCGTCAGCTGGGATAAAGCCTGATTCATCTGCAGGCCGGTGCGACCGAGGATCTCCTCTAAAGAGGTAACACCTTGGATTGCGTCCAGCAATTCGGTATGCGTCTGGCTTTCTTTGGGCTGAGGAGTCTTGGCTTTGGGCGCGAACACCTGCTCTAAAGTTTCGGGCTTGGGCGTTGCGGCCGGCGGGACCGGTTCTTTACCCTTGGGTTGGCGCACCGGCTTTTCTACCGGCGTAAAATCATACAGACCCTGATACTCCTCCAGAATATCATCCACGCCGCAAATCAGCTTTGCGCCGCTTTGAATCAGGGCATTGCAGCCCTCGGAAGATGCCGCGTCAAAGTTTGCAGGTACGGCAAATACATCTCTGCCTTGATCCAGCGCGCGGGCCGCGGTGATCAGCGAGCCGCTCTTTTTGGGGGCTTCTACCACCACAGTGCCCAGACACAGGCCGCTGATGATGCGGTTTCGCTGAGGAAAGAAAGAAGCATGCCCCCTCTTTCCGGGTGGGTACTCACTGATGGCTGCACCATGGCGCAGAATCTCGCGCAACAGACCGCCATGAAATGCGGGATAGCACTGGTCAATGGCAGTGCCAAATACCGCTACGGTAGGTGTGCTGCCCTTCAGTGCGCCGGTATGCGCCGCACCGTCGGTTCCTTCTGCCATACCGGAGACGACAATCACGCCACGCTTGCTCAGGTGGTAACCCAGCTGATCGGCTGCCATTTTCCCGTAGGGGGTCACTTTTCGCTGACCTACCACGGCGATGGCCGGCAACCGATTAAAGTCCGGAAGATTGCCCCGGATATAAAGTACGGCGGGCGGGTCGTAGATATTCTTAAGCCTTTGTGGATACCGTTCATCCAAAATGCCCAGAATCTTAATATTCTGCCGCTTGCAGCTTGCCAAAACCATCTCGGCCTGTGCCAAGTTCTTTTCTGCAATGGCTTTTATTTGCGCTTCTTTTAGTGGCACGCAGGCCGCAATTGCGGCTTCCGATGCCTGAAATACCGCCTTGGCCGAGCCAAACTGCTCCAGCAACCGAGGAATGGCCGCTTTGGGGAAGGCAGCGGTTTCTGTCATCCAGATCAGATATTTCATGCCTTCGCCTCCATACTCTGTCGGGACATCTCCCAAGCGAAGACCGAAGCCGCCACAGCGGCATTGAGGGATTCCGCCGTATGAATGGGGATAATCAGACTTCCATCACAAGTGGCGAGGGTTTCGTCACTGACACCATGTGCCTCGTTGCCAATAACAACGCAAGCACGGCGCAGATCGGTTTCTACAATGCTGCGGCTGTCTGCATGCAACGCCGCGGCATACATGGGCACCTGCAGCTGTGCCTTAAGGGCAACAGCAGATTCCATGCGATACACCGGCACTCGAAAAGCAGAACCCATGGCGGAACGCAAGGTCTTGGGCGACCACAGATCCACACAATCCCCCAACAAAATCACGCCATCCAGGCCAAAGGCTTCGCTTGTGCGAAGAATGGTGCCCAGATTGCCCGGATCACGCAGGTTATCCAAAGCTAAAAAGCGGTTGCCACAGATGGATTCGGGGCAAACCGGCATCTTGCAGGTGAACACCACACCCTGCGGTTGCTCTACGTCGCTGATGCGCTGCAATACTGCGGCGGATACAGCAAAAACCTCGCAAGCAAGGTCTTTCGGCAGGCGATCCAGACGGTCTTCCAAACAGAAGACCTGCTGCAGGACAAGGCCGCTGCGCAAAGCTTCTTCCAGCAGAACAAAGCCTTCGCAGACGAAGATGTTTTCTTTTTTCCGCTGGCTGCGGGAAGATACCAGTTTTGCCACCTGCTTGATGGTGGGATTATCCCGGCTGGTGATGGCCTTGACCATGCCTTCGCCTCCTTTTTGCCCCCTTTGCGGGCGCGCTTAAAATATCGAAAAGACCTATACGCACGTGTGCGTGTAGGTCTTTTATATTTGGTTTTAGTTGTTCTCCAGGGGCTTCATGGTGGGGAACAACAGCACATCGCGAATGCTGGTGTTGCCGGTCAGCAGCATGACAAAGCGGTCAATGCCGATGCCGCAGCCGCCCGTGGGAGGCATGCCGTATTCCATGGCGTTCAGATAATCCTCATCCATCTCGCTGGCTTCCAGATCGCCCAGTGCACGCAGCTTCATCTGATTCTCGAAGCGGCCGCGCTGGTCAATGGGATCGTTCAACTCGGAGAAGGCATTGGCGTACTCCTTGCCGTTGATGAACAGCTCGAAGCGCTGGGTCATCTGGGGCTTGGCGGGATCGCGCTTAGCCAGAGGAGAAATCTCTACGGGATGCTCCAGAATGAAGGTAGGCTGAATCAGCTTATCCTCACAGAACTCCTCGAACAGCAGGGCCAGAATATCGCCCTTGCCGTGCTTTTTCTCTACCTTGATGCCCTTTTCCTTGGCGATGGCAACGGCCTGCTCCAGCGTTTCCACCTGATCAAAGTCGATGCCGGAATATTCCTTGACACACTCGGTCATTGTCATGCGGCGGAAGGGAGTGCCCATGTCGATCTCCTTGCCGTCAAACTCCAGCATCATGTTGCCGTTGACCTTTTCGCAGACATACTTCATCAGGCCTTCAGTGCGCTCCATCATACCGTTCACATCGGTATATGCCTCGTAGAACTCGATGGTGGTAAACTCGGGGTTGTGGGTGGTATCCATGCCTTCGTTGCGGAACAGACGGCCGATTTCATAGACTCGCTCGAAACCGCCGATGATGCAGCGCTTCAGGTACAGCTCGGTGGCAATGCGCAGATACATATCCAGATCCAGCGCATTATGATGGGTGATAAAAGGACGTGCGGTAGCACCGCCCTGTACCGTGCTCAGCACGGGGGTGTCTACTTCCAGATAGCCCAGGTCATCCAGATAGTTGCGGATCTCACGCAGTGCAATGCTACGCTTGACAAAGGTATCACGCACTTCGGGATTGACGATCAGGTCTACATAGCGCTGACGGTAGCGGGTATCCACATCCTTCAGGCCATGATACTTCTCGGGCAGAGGCAGCAGGCTCTTGCTCAGCAGCACGTAGTCCTGCACATGGACAGAAATCTCACCGCGGCGGGTACGGAACACAAAACCATGCACACCGATGATGTCACCGATGTCCAGCTTTTTAAACCGCTCGTATTCCTCCTGACCCAGCTCGTCAATCTTCACATAAATCTGGATCTTGCCCTGCTGATCCTGGATATGGCAAAAAGATGCCTTACCCATATCGCGCTTGGACATAATACGACCGGCGATGGCCACGGTCTGATTTTCCATGGTCTCGAAATTATTTAAAATTTCCTGGCTATTGCTGGTACGGTCAAAACGCACCTGCGCAAACGGATCACGGCCTTCGGCCTGCAGGGCAGCCAATTTATCCCGGCGGATCTGCAGAATCTCGCTGAGGCTTTCTTCTGCTTCCTGCATAGGGGCGGTACGGTTTTCGTCCATGTTCCTCATTCCTTTTCTATTTACTCTGCCTTGTGCAGGCAGGTGAATGGCAAATCAGCCATCACCCTTAGCGGGCAATGCTTACGATCTTGCAGGGGAAGCTTCCAGCGGGAGCTTCTACCATCACGGTTTCACCTGCGAAGTGACCCATCAAGGCCTTGCCCACAGGGGACTCATCGGAAATGCAGTTTCTGCGGGGATCGGCTTCCTGAGAACCCACGATGTGGTAGGTTGCCTCTCTGCCGCCCATTTCTACGGTGACGTCGCAGCCGATGCTGACGCCCTTTTCAATGTTGGCATTTTCTTCGATCAGCACGTAATTATCCAGAATTGCCTGGATCTCGGCCTTGCGGGAATACAGCTTGCCCTGCTCGTTCTTGGCTTCGTCATATTCGCTGTTTTCGGACAAGTCGCCGAAACCGCGAGCCAGCTTGATCTGCTCGGCGACTTCGTTTTCACGATAGGTCTTGATATATTCCAGTTCCTGCTGGAGCTCTTCCAGCTTTTCTTTGGTCAGTTTGTACTGCTTTGCCATGTGGCTTCTCTCCCTTATGTTTCGTTTCGTTTCCTTATTATATTGATGCTTGCACCGGATGTCAAGGCAAAAATCGGTTATGCCTCCGGGCTATCGCTTCCGCCGGCATCGGGCTGGGGCAACGGAATACCCAGCTTTACCATCAGCACTTCCATCGCCTGCTTGAGACTGCTGTCGATCTGCTTATCCAGATAATAGTATTGATTGGCTTCTTCGGGGCTGACTGCCACCGGATAATCAGGCATAACACCCACACCAGCCAGGTTCTTTCCCAGAGGGGTGTAGTAGCGGGCAGTGGACAGGTTCACCGAAGAACCGTCGCTGAGGGTGATGCGCTGCTGGGAATAACCCTTGCCGGTAGTTGCAACGCCTACAACTTCTGCTTTCTGATATTCCTGCAGAGCAGCCGCAAAAAACTCGGCAGCGCTGTAAGAATGTTCGTTGACGATGACAGCCATGGGCAGATCCAGGCAGGTTGCGTCAGAAGTGTACTCGGTGGTTTTGCCACTCTTATCCACGGTGCTGATCACCGTACCGGCGGGCAGCAGCAGATCCAGCATGCTGCGCATCACGGTAAGATAGCCACCGGGATTGAACCGAACGTCAAACACCAGCGCCTTTGCTCCGTCATTCACCAGCTTTTCCACTTTGGTCTTAAACTCTGCATCGGCATTCTGGTCAAAGCCGTCGATATACACATAGCCGATATTATGCTCCAGCATATCAGTATATATGATTTCGTAAAACACCTTTGCACGCTTCATGGTGAATGTCAGTGTCTCCAGATTGCGGGTTACGGTGATAGACACCTGTGTACCCTCTTCGCCTACCACCACAGAGTTCAGGCTTTCATTTTCACCCAGCTCGGAAACCGGTTTGCCATCCACAGCCACGATCACGTCACCGGGCTGTATACCTGCTTCTGCCGCAGGACCGCCGGCTGTAACAGAAATAATGGTATAGGGGTTGTCGGTTGCGCTGGAGTATGTGAGACCGACACCCACATAGGTATTGGTAGCTGCTTCTTTCTGTGCCAGGGTCTCGTCTACGGTATAATAGCCGGACCAACGGTCACCCAGCCCCTGAATATAGCCGGCCAAAGCGCCTTCGATGGCAGCCGCTTCATCGTATTCACCGATGAAGTAGGTCTCTACGATCTCTGCCAGTTCCTTGAGTTTGCTGTAGCGGTCTTCTGTCTGGGACAGATCCCCCAGTCTGGCGTTATAGTGCTCACCGGCAACAAAAAAGGTGATATTGAAAGTGCTGACAATGGTCAGCAGGATCAGCATCAATGCCGTACTGAGCCGAATTTGTTTCTTCATGCGTTTGCTCCTTTGGGGGATTATTTATACTTGACGGTAAACTTGGGATATTCAACCAGGGGGTTGTAAGAAACATTGTTTTTCCGCAATTCAAAGTGCAGGTGTGCACCGGTGGACCAGCCGGTGCTGCCCACAGTGCCGATAATCTGACCCTGCTTGACGGTTGCGCCTACCTGAACATTACGCTTGGTCATGTGGGCATACAGACTGGTATAGCCGCCGCCATGACTGATGATCACGTAATGGCCCCAGGAGCTGCTGTACTCAGAAGTAACCACAGTGCCGGCCTTGGCAGCGTAAATGTTGGTGCCCTTGCTGGCGCGCAGGTCGATACCGGTGTGCAGTTTCCACTTGCCGGTAACGGGATGGGTACGGTAGCCGTACTTACTGGTGATCACATTGTTTGCCTGAGGCAGAGGCCACATCCAGCCGCCTTCCACATAGGGGTTCTGGGCAGAATACTCGGCTGCGGCCTTCTGATAGTCTTCCATCAACTGGTCGGCCTTTTCGATGGCTTCAATATAGTCGCTGTTGATCTGATCCTTTTTGTTTTCCATGGTGGTCAGATCTTTATCCTTCTGATCGCGCTGATCCTGCAAGGTCTGCACATTTTTCTCCAAGTCAGCCTTAACACTGGCAGCCTCACTCAAACTGGAATCCAGCGATGCCTTCTGCTGCTCTACAGCATCCTTGGCCGTACGCAGCTTATCCAGCATTTCCTGGTCGGAGAGCGACACCTGTCGGACGACCTCCAACCGGTTCAGGAAGTCATAGAAGTTGGTGGCAGACAGCAAAATGCTGAGATAGCTGGTGTCACCAAACTCTGCCATAAAGCGAATGCGCTGGCGGGAGGTTTCGTAAGCCTTATCCAAGGAAACCTGGCTCTTTTCCAGCTCACGCTGCTTTTCTTCTGCCAGTTTTTCCAGCTCGCTGACCAGTTCCTGCTGGGCAGCAATTTCTTTTTCCGCCGCATCCATTTGTTTATCCAACAGCTCGATCTGCTGTTCTAGCTTGCTGGCATCCTTTTTTGCGGCCGCCAACTCTTTCGCCAAACGGTCTTTTTCCTTTTTGGCTGCATCCGCATCGGCCTTCAGCTTGTCCACCTGACTCTGAGTAACAGCAAAAACCTGCAGACCGGTCAGCAACACAGAGCTGAGCATCAGCAGTGCCAGGATCAAGGCAATGATGCTGACAATGCGCTGCGAAGCGGTTCTTTGATTCTTTTGTTGTTCTGTATGCTTCATATAATCACACCTTCATAAACTTGCGAATGGTAATGGTACTGCCGCCCACGCCAAATACCAAGCCGGCTGCGCCCAGCAGCACGGCCAGTCCTTTGCTAAACTCTGCAAAGGGCATCAGCGTCAGCACGCCGGTTCCGGCGGCCAGCTGTTCGGCAATATAATGATACACGCCCCACTGAGCAAAAAATGCCAAAAGTGCGGCACACACACCTAAAAGCATGCCTTCTACCACGAAAGGCGCGCGGACAAACCGGTTGGTGGCGCCCACCATCTTCATAATGCCGATTTCATCCCGGCGTGCAAACATGGCCAGCTTGACAGTATTGGCAATGATAAATACACTGACGGCACCCAGCATGGCTACCAGCGTCATAGAAACGATATCCACTACCCGGCGGATCTGTACCAGACGCTCAAACACCTCGCGGGAGCTGCTTGCATTGGCAATGCCCTCTACACGTTCCAGCGCCGCCACAGTTTCCTCATGGCGGGATACATCTTCCAGAAATACACGATACCCGTCACGAAGGGGGTTGTCCTTCAGCAGGTCTTCCATGATGTATGCATCGTCACCCAAGGTCTCAAGATACGCATCAAACGCCTCTTCTTTGGTAACAAATGTCACTTCACGCACATTGGCTACCGACTTCAGCGTGTTTTCCAGTGCCTTTGCCTGATCCCGGGTATAGGTTTCTTCCACATAAACCAAAACTTCGCTCTTGGTGGCCAGTTCTTCCACTGCCTGACCGATGTTATAAGCCAGCAGGCCAAAGGTAGATGTGACCAGCAAACAAGCAGCAATAACACCAACGGCAGCAAAGCTCATAAACTTGTGAGATGCAATGCCCCGCAAACCTTCCCGGATGAAATAACCTAGGCCGCTGGATCTGCCGGTTTTCTTCTTATTAGCCATTGGCATCACCCTCCTGTCCGTTACTTCTGCCTTTCATAAAGCCGGGGATTTCCAGGCCTTCTTCACGCCGGGGTTCCGCCTTGCGCTGCGGTACATGCCCACCGGAACGGGCGCGGTTTTCACCGCGGTTTAACACATGATCCAGGGGAGATTCTCCGTAATAGCCGCCGGTACGGTCACTGACGATCTGCCCGCCATCGATGGCGACTACTCGCTTTTCAAACTCGTTGACCAATTCTTTTTCGTGGGTGACCACCACGACCGTAGTGCCCAGCGCATTGATTTTTTCCAGCAGCAGCATCAGTTCCAGGCTGCGGGCAGGGTCCAGGTTGCCGGTAGGCTCGTCGGCGATGATCACATCAGGATTGTTCACCAGAGCACGGGCAATCGCCACGCGCTGCTGTTCGCCACCGGACAGTTCGCCGGGCAAACGGCGGGCCTTGTGCAGCACGCCTACCAGATCCAGCACATAACTCACCCGCTTTTTGATGGTGCGGGAAGGCGCGCCAACGGCGCGCATGACAAAGGCTACGTTTTCGTAAACCGATTTATTTTCAATCAGACGGAAGTCCTGAAACACCACGCCGATGGTACGGCGCAGGTAAGGAATGTCCCGCTGGCGAATATTGCTGACATCAAAGCCGTTCACATGGATTTCGCCCTGGGTGGGCTCTACCTCACCGGTGAGCAGCTTCAGAATGGTGGACTTTCCGCTTCCGGAAGGACCAACCACAAACAGGAACTCACCATCTTCTACTGTCAAGCTGACATCTCGAAGGGCATGGGTTCCGTTTGGATATACTTTTGTAACGTGTTCAAGTTTGAGCATGGGGATTCCTCCAAACAAGGTCAAAGCCGCGGTCACGCCGTTTTTTCGACACAACCTCGGTGCAAAAAAAGGGATTGATTAAAACACGCAATGGGCACAGGGAGTCCTGTGCCCACATTGCGGCAGACCAAATGGCCGCCACAGCGGTCACTTAGATGTAATTTTCTCTGGATTTCAGGTACTTCTTAACCATCAGCGCTACCTTCAGCACGATGGCATTGTCAAACTCACGCAGGTCAAGACCGGTGATTTTTTTGATTTTCTCCAGACGATAAACCAGGGTGTTTCTGTGTACGAACAGCTTGCGGGAAGTTTCAGACACGTTCAGGCTGTTTTCGAAGAATTTCTGAATGGTAAAGAGGGTTTCTTCATCCAGAGACTCAATGCTTCCCTTGCGGAAAACTTCGGACAGGAACATCTCACACAAGGTCGTGGGCAACTGATAAATCAGACGGCCGATACCCAGGTTCTCATAGTTCATGATGGTGATGTTTTCATCGAAGACATTGCCGATGTCCACAGCCACCTGTGCTTCTTTAAAGGATCGGGCGATGTCTTTCAGGGTGTGCGCAAGACCGCCGATACCCAGCACGTGTTCGGCATCCATGTCCTGACCCACTGCATCGTCAATTTCCTTGGCAATGCGATTGACCTCGCGAGCGTCACCGGTCTTCAGTTCCTTCACCAGTACCACTTCACGCTCGTTGATGGTGACCGCAAAGTCCTTCTGACGGTCAGGGAACATCCGCTGCAGCATGTCTACCAGTGCCACATCACGACGCTCCTGCGTACGAATCAGGTACACAATGCGCTTGGCCTCATTCTGGAACTGCATCTCCCGGCTCTTGGTATAAATGTCGCCGGGCAGAATATTGTCCAAAATGATCTTTTTGACAAAAGTCTGCTTGTCATGCTTTTCGTCGTACAGCGACTTGCTGTTGCTGATGGCAACCGCAGTAATGCTGCAGGCCAGATAGGCAGACTCGCTGGTCTCCTGTGCAAACACAGCATACCGTGCACCATTCTCACTGTTGTCCAGCTTGCAGAAAGTATAGCCATCGGCCTCACCGCTTTCTGCGCCGCTTTCAATAAACTCCTCACCGCAAGGCAACACTTCCCCAATGTGCCGCAACTCGGTGCAGGATACGATATTACCCTGGGCATCCACGATACCCATGACAAAAGATACCTTGTTTTTAATCTCCAGCAAAATGCTCTGGAACAATCTTGCCGCCATTCCACTCACCCTTTGGTTATTTTAGATAAATCTCTTGAAATGCTTATGTGTATTTTACATCATCTTTTGGTTTTTTTCAACAAGAAAAAACAAATTTTTTTGTGAATTTTACCGAAAATCTTTCATAAAATACCAGCAATGGTAAAAATTCCCTTTATCTCATCCTCTGTCAGCGGACGAAAGTCGCCCAAATCCAGATTTTCGTCCAGCTGCAGGCTGCCGATAGACAGCCGTTTCAAATACTGCACTTCCTTGCCGCAGGCATGAAACATGCGTTTTACCTGATGAAACTTTCCCTCGCGAATGGTAACATACCACTCCAGAGGCGTTTCTCCCGCCTCAAGCAAGGCAGGCATGGTGGTAAAATCTCCCAGATCCATGCCTTCCGCAAAGGCAGCGATATCACGGGCATCCGCCGGCAGATCCAGTCGCGCCAGATACCGCTTGTCCGCATGATATTTAGGCGAGGTAAGGCGATGATTCAGTTCGCCGTTATCGGTAAGCAGAATCAACCCCTCGGTATCCTTATCCAGCCGCCCCACCACACCAAGGCCAATACGCTGATAGGCCTCCGGCAGCAGATCCAGCACTGTTTTATCTCCGTGCTTATCTTCAGTAGCAGACAGTACTCCCGCGGGCTTATGCAGCATCAGATAAGCAAAACCATCGCCCTGCAGGCGCTTTCCCGCCAACATCACGGTCTGTTTTCCGGAGTCCACTTTGGTGGCAGGCTGCCGGCAAGGCACACCATCCACGGTAACGCCTCCACGGCGAATGGCCGCCTGTGCCTCGCTGCGGGTAACGAGTCCCAGCGTGGACACAATCTTATCCAAGCGCCCCTGCATCAGACTTCACCCAGAGTTTCCAGGATCACGTCCCACAGCTGCGCGATGCGCTGCCGCTGGCCGGACAAGTACAAATACCCCAACAGGGTTTCCAGTGCAGTAGCATAGGCATATTCTTCACGGCTTGCCCGTTTGGGCACAGAGTTCACATGGCAATTACGTCCCCGGTGGAACACCGCCGTTTCTTCCGGCGTCAGCATTCCTTCCAGCACATGGGCAGCCTTGGCTTGCGCCCCGGCACTGACCATCGCTACGGTACGGCGGTGGGACTGCGCCACCTTGCCTTCGGGGCAGCTGTCCACCACGCGGGTGCGGGCCAACAGTTCATAAACGCCGTCTCCCACATGTGCCAGCGTCAGCACAGGCACTGCCCGCAGCTGATCTGTCGTATAGGATTTTTCAAACAACTCTGCCATACGATTCCTCCCGCCGGATGTCCGGCTGATAATATCCGTAATGTTTATTATACCATATTTACTGTTCATACGCAATCACACAAGCAGCAAAAAAAGACCGCCCTGACGGACGGTCTTCGCTTTGCACAGGTGAATTACTGAGCAGCGTTCAGCTTCTTGGTGAGCTGGCTCTTCTTTCTGGCAGCGGTGTTCTTGTGCATGACACCCTTGGTGACAGCCTGATCCACACTCTTCACTGCTTCTTTATAAGCGACCAGCTTGGACTCGCCTTCAGCAGCATCAAACTTCTTCAGGCTGGTCTTCAGAGCAGTCTTAAATGCACGGTTACGAGCGTTCTTAACCTCGGTAACCAGGACACGCTTCTTAGCAGACTTAATGTTGGGCACGATTCTGACCTCCCTTACAACGCATTTTATAGCAGAACTATTTTACCATCATTGTTTTCAAAATGCAAGAACTATTTTCTCAGATTTTGCATATTTTTAAATTTCCGTCGAAAACTACGAAAAACTCGCCCAAAAGGAGCCAGCATATGCCGCATTTTCGCACCGATTTGGCAGAAGAAAGCCACCAGCACTACCGTCTTTCCCAGGGAAGGGATCACGACGGTGTACGGCTGCATCGCTATGCACAGGATATATTTTCCATTTGCGACCTGCACGTTGACACCGACAACGCTGCCCGGGAACTATGCAAACCTTGCGGACGTTATCTTACTGCCACATGCCCCAGCCTTACGCTTTCCGACAGTCGCTGGATTCATACCGCCGCCCGGGAGCTTGCGGTCCTGCTGCGGGAACTTCTGCCGCCCTCGGGCACCGTGCTGGTGTTAGGGCTGGGAAACCGCAACATCACCCCCGACCGGCTGGGCAGCGCTGTTATGGATCATCTGATTGTCACGCGCCATCTGCGGCAGGCGATGCCCGAGACCTTTGGGCATATGCGCCCCATGTGTGCGCTGGCACCCGGTGTTTTGGGCATCACCGGTATAGAAACCGGCGAGATTGCCCGCGCCCTTGTGCATCAGCTGCAACCCGCCGCCGTTTTAGCCATTGACGCGCTTTGTGCCGCAGAAGCCGATCGGCTATGCACCAGCTTTCAGTTTTCCGACACCGGCATCGCCCCAGGCAGTGGTGCCGGAAACCATCGGGAGGCTTTGACAGAGGCAGTGTTGGGTGTGCCCGTTATCGCCGCCGGTATGCCCACCGTCATCGCCGGCGGAACCGATCAACATCCCCTGCTGATGACCCCTACCGACATTGACCTGATCGTTGGCAAGTGCGCCCGCGTCCTGGGCTATGCCACCGATATGGCGCTGCAGGGCGAATTGACCCCCGAAGAACTGGACGCATTTCTTTGCTAAGCATACCCTTGTGGCTGCACGCATAAGTTATGTACGAAAGGGGGTGCTGCCGATGTTTTACCGCGCACACCGACGACGAAGCCGTTACCCTTGCCGTCGGTATCTGATTCCCGTTACAGCATTGGTACTTGCCGCATTTGTTTTACTGTTGCAGGCCGCCGGTGTATCCCGGATCATGGAACATGGACTTGCAGGGTGGGGCGCAAAACTCTCTCAGTTGTTTTCCGCAAGCCAACCACTTTTTGATTTACCTGCCACCGACTCTCCAACCATGTCACCGCCCGACTTTCACCCGGATGATCTATGGGAATCCATCGAACCTGACGACAGTGACAGTGCAGCACCGCCGCCCACAAGCAGCGGTTCTCTCACCGATCAGAATACCGCAGAAGCTGTAACGATTACCGGCGGTGGCAACTCTTACGATCCCGGGCGGGTCTATATCAAGAATCTCACCGATTACGTCATCGACACCGCCGCTTTGCTGCGTGCGAAAAACCCGGTATCGATAACCAAAAGTGATGCTTCAAAGCCCCAGGTACTGATTGTGCACACCCACGGAACCGAAGCATACACGCCCAGCGGCAGCGACAAATACACCGCCAGCGGCAGCTATCGAACCCTGGACAGCCAGCAAAATGTGCTGCGCATCGGAGAAGAGATCACCCGCTTGTTAAACGATCGCGGGATCGGCACCGTACATTCCACGCAGCTGCACGATTACCCCGCCTATAACGGCGCCTATAACCGTGCTTTAACAGACATCAAGGCTTGGTTGAAAAAATACCCTTCCATTAAGCTGGTCATCGATGTGCACCGGGACGCACTGATGGAGGGAAACAAAGTATACAAAACCGTAGCTCAGATTGAAGGTAGTCCCTGCGCCCAGCTGATGCTGGTGACCGGCACTGACGGAGGCAATCTGCGGCACCCCAACTGGAAGCAAAATGCAACCTTTCAGGTGCAGCTGCACCACGCCCTGAACACCGCCTATCCCAGCATCATGCGTCCCATGAGTTTCCGTGCCGGGCGATACAACCAACACATGACCACCGGCAGTATGCTGGTGGAAGTAGGCACCTGCGGTAACACCATACAAGAAGCACTGACCGCTGCGCGCCTGTTTGCCGATACCTTGGCGGATATGCTGCTGAATCCATAAAAAAACACCACCCGCCGGGTGGTGTTTTTTATTGGTTTCTTTACTCGCCGGCGCCCGTACCGGGATCGGTGGTTTCGCCACCTGTGCCGGGGTCAGCAGTGCCGCCACCTGTGCCGGGGTCAGCAGTGCCGCCACCCGCGCCGGGGTCAACAGTGCCGCCGCCAGTGCCGGGATCAGGCGTCACCACCGCAGGATTGTAGCGGATGGTCACAGTATTGTCATACCGGGTATATTTGCTATAAGCCTCTTTGACGCGAGAAACTTCCACGCCATCGATATAAGTAACACGATAGGTCTGGCTGGTATAGCCATGGTACCAAACGCCGCTCTGCTTTTCGGTGCCGGGAGCCAAGCTGGTATCCAGCACACGCTTGGGCTGCGCCTTGTTCCAGCTGAGCACCTCCGTTTCCATCTTAACCACTTTGCCGGGAACGGTCTGGGTGCCGTAGATGGTCACTGTAATCACCTTGTTTTTACCGGAACCGGTGACCGCAGCCTGAATACGTACGGGATACTCAGTGTTGTTGCGGAAGCGATAATCCTTGGAGCCCCAAACCACAGTCGCATCCTGTCCGTCAGGGGTATACAGCACGTCGCGGCTATGATTGTAGCGCTCTACGATCTCCAGATCCGCAAACACCGTAGCCATGTACAGGGTCGAGCTGGTCTGGCAAATGCCGCCGCCCAAACCGTCCTGCACGGTAGAACCCACATATACCGAAGCTTTCTTAAATCCTCGCTCGGCAGTACGAGGACCTACAGTCGTGTTATAGGAAAACACCTCTCCGGGCATCAGCACGGTGTTGTTGCAGAAGTCTGCTGCCAGTTTGACATTGGTGGTACGGTTATTGCTGCTGGTAGATAGACTGGTGGTAGCGGTGCCCAGCACATCACGGAACAGCATCGCCTTCAAATCGGTATCTTTCATAACAGGGTCAACCGTCAGAATAGGCACCGACACAGGCCCCTCCGATGCCTCTACCATGGCCTTTGCCGCAACCACATCCAGGGTTCTGCCGGGCACACCGGGAAGAACGGTGTTGCCGGTAGGATCCTTCTGCAGATCCAGACTGGGCTCGCGCACCTCGGTCTTCACCAAAGCTGCCAAAGCATCCCAGTCTAAAGGCAGGGGCTGTTCCATGCCCAAAGGCATTTCCACCGCTTCGGTCTTACCGGCCATCAGATTTTCACGTACGGCACCGGTCAGCTTGGTGACTTCGATACCGTAGCCGGCAGCGCCCTTATCCACTTTCAGTTCGCCGTTTTCATAGGTGTAGCCGGAAGGACGGTAATCCACCTTCACGGCCTGGGCAATGGCTTCCATCTGCTTCAGCAGGGTCACATCGTCCACATTCAGGGGCAGTTCTACACTGGCGCCACTGTTGCGTGCCTTCCAGACCTTTGCGATGCGGCTGAACAGGTTGCCGTCGCGTCCGTACTGGCATGCCGCGGTAACCGCACGTTCCAGATCATAGCTCACAGGACATTCTTTTGCAGACAGGGTAAAACTCTTATCGCCTACTTTGATGATCAGATCCTGCTGTGCGGCGCTGCCTCCGTACTGCGCGGTAACGGCATCCATAGCCTGCCTGCGACTCATGCCGCTGACATCCACCGTTCCCACATGTACGCCTTGGTAAATCGTGTTATCCTGCAGCAGCCAAACCGCAAATACAGCAAATGCCACTACCAGCACTGCAGCAGCGCCTGCCGCCGCAAGACCGGCCAGTTTCCGCCGGCTCCGGGTAGCCACCGCCTTTTCCACACGGACACCCGCTTTATTGGTATGTTTGCTCATATGGTTCCTCCTATATTCTGCCGCCCGTATCAGCAACAGAACGATTGGCGCAAATTGCGCTCTTGCTTTTATGTCTACGCTACAGTATAGCAAAAAGAAACCATAATAGCAATTTCAAATTGGTTACAAATCAGCGTTTTTCCCGTCTTCCGCACAGCATTTTACCCCCTTTTAACCACTTTTCTCCAAAAATGGCATAAAAAGACCCGGCGGAAGACTCCGCCGGGCCAAACACCTTACGCCGAAATATTTAGTCTGCAGTGTCGAACATTTCAAGTGCACTCTTGGGCGCCACAGGCTTGGTGTCGCCATGTCGAACTTGAGACATGGTACAGAAAGCCAAAACGCTGAACAGCACTGCATAGGGGAACAGTACCCGATAGCCCATGCCTAACGTATCGATCAGCAGTGCGCTGAGCAACGGGGTTACGATCTGCGCCGCCATAGAGAAGGTATAGTACAGACCGGTATAGCGACCCACATCGCCGCTGCTGCTCATTTCCACCACCATGGGGAAAGAGTTCACGTTAATGGCAGCCCAGCCGATACCGACCACACCAAAGAGTACATACATGATGACAGAGGGCTTGCCGATGAAACAGGCGCACAGGTAGCACACCGTCATCATCACAATGCCCAGCAGCACGGTCTTTTTTCTGCCCAGCTTGCCGGAGAGGAATCCCAGAGGCACGAAGGCTACGATTGCTGCCACAGTGGCCACCGTCAGATATCCGGCAGACGTTCCCAGATCAGTGCCCCAAACATTGACGCAGTAGCGGGAGAATGCAGTCGTAACGGCATTATATGCCATAAACCACAGGAATACCGACACCAGAATCAGCACCAAACTGCGCATAACATCGGGAGGCAGCTTGATCTTCTTGTTGCCAGCCTTTGCTCTTTCTTCTTCGATCTCCTGCTCGCGATCCCGTTCCATTTCTTCAGCAGTCTCTTCCAGCAGCTTGTTCTCGTTGATGGTAAAGAACATCACCAGCACGGATACCAGCATAAAGGCTGCCACAACCAGGAATATGGGCAGGAAGGACTGGTCGGCCTGGTAGCCGCTGCTGCCGTCTGCATTCTTTTGGCTGGTCAGAAGCAGGCTCATCATCAGCGTGGCAAAAATACCACCGATATAGCCCACCAGATTGATCACAGCATTGCCCTTGCTGCGCAGGGGCTTGGGGGTCACATCAGGCATGTAGGCCACAGCAGGAGAGCGGTAAATGCTCATGACCACCAGAATGCAGAACAAGCAAACCAGGAAAGGCACGAACTTTTCAAACTCAACCATAATGCCCATCAGCACCAGCAGTGTGACAGAAGCGATGGTACCAAAGAAAATGTAAGGCGTACGCTTGCCCCAACGGGTCTTGGTGGTATCGGACAAGGCGCCGAACATGGGCAGCATAAACAGTGCCAGAATGTTGTCCACCGACATGATACCGTTGGCCTGCAGGGTGCCCAGGCCGAAGATATTCTCCAGCACATAGGGAATCACCTGATCATAAAACTGCCAGAAGCACAGGATGGACATGAAAGCAAAACCAATCAGTACTGTACGTTTGTAATCCAGTTTCATATGTGTTCCTCGTTTCTCCCGGGGCATACATCTCCCGCGGGGATTTCTGCCTTCATTATAAGGGAATATGCACCATTTGGCAACGGAAAAAAGACGTTTTTTCCTGCAAAACCTATTTCCCACGTCATTTCCCGGCGGATTTTGCAGCAAACCCTTCGTATAATGCAAGCAGTTTACAAAAGGAGGACAAGCCCGTGCCAATTCCCAGTCATCTCCCACAGCTTCCCCGTCTCCGCAGCTTGAACGGCACGCATCTGGCCGAGTCTCGCAGGTTACGCACCGGCTTGACCCATGCATTTTCTGCTTTATGCGGTCTGCTGTTCGCCTTTGTTTCTCCCTTCAAGGGGCTTTCACCCATGGGTGCAGCGGCAGCAGCCGCCCTGCCTCACCCGCTGGCCACGGCAGCCGGGGCCTTTGCAGGTGCCATGCTGGATCCGCAAAGCAGTGTTTCCCATGCCGCCGCGGTGCTTCTGACCTATGCCTGTCGCCTGATATTTTCCTCCCGTTCTCCCCGGCAACAGCGACAGTTGCTGCCGCTCTGTGCTGCGATAGGCCTGCTGCTTCTGCAGTTGCCCCTTGCCGCCCGGGGTCCGGACACATTGCTTCTTGCGCTTTGCGAAGCCGGCCTCTGCTGGGGCGGTGGAATTTCGCTGTATCATTGCCGGCAGGCTGCCTCTCCCCTGCACCGATTTGCTTTCATGCTGCCGGTTTGCTGCAGCCTGTTGCTGCTACACCGTCTGCTCCCTCTGCCGATCTGCGCTCCGGCGCGTTGCCTGTCCGTGGCAATTCTGTTGCTTTGCGCCCAATTTCTGGGCAGCGGCGTGGCAGCCGCGGCAGGCCTTTTGCTGGGCATTACCATGGATTTATCCGGTGGTAGCGCACCTTTTTTCAGCTTGGTATATTGTTCTTCTGCGCTGTGCACCGGTCTTGTCCGCACATGGATCACCGCACACAGCCGTCAGCAACTGGTCTTGCTTTTTTCCCTCTTCTTTTCCGGCTCACTGCTGTGGGGCTTTTTGCCCGCCATATCCGCATCCGGTTTTTTAGAATGCGTGACCGGCTGCCTGCTTTATTTGTTCCTCCCGCAATCTCTGCTTGCACGCATCGAGCGGCTGCTTTGCCCCTCCGGCACAGGTGTTTCCCGTCCCACCGGCATCCCTGCCCGCAATGCGCAGTTGCTGCAGTCTGTATCCAGCGCCATCGCCTCGTTGGGTTTGGCACTGGATGATTTGCAAGCCGATCCCCAGGATGATCCGGCACATCTTTGCCGTCGGGCCGGAGCAGAGGTCTGCCGCAGCTGTGCTGCCCAGTCCCGCTGTTGGCAGCAGGATTACCAGTCCACCCGGGAGGCTTTTTCTGCATTGTCCAAGCCGCTGCAGCAAAAGGGTAATCTGGATCGCACCGATCTTCCCATCTACTTTTCTGCCCGTTGTCTGCATCCCCGCCAGTTATGCACCGCTATCAATGACGCCTACCGCCGTCTTCTGCGCCGCCAGGCCGCGCAGCTGCATGCGCAGGATCAGCAAAAGCTGATGCGACAGCAATACCAAGGGCTGCAGGGTGTGCTGCGGGATTTGGCGAGCAGCCTTGGCTTGGGGCAGGAATACTTTCCTGCGTTGGAAAAGCGGATTGCCCGGGTGGCGCGGGCATACATTTCTGATGTCATTCCCGCAGTCTACACCCGCAGCGGCCGCCTGCATATCGAGCTTCTATGCAAGACAAAGCCGGACACCGATGAGGATGCGCTGCGCCGCAGTTTGGGCACCGCGCTGGGCAAGCTGCTGTTGCCGCCGGTGCATTTGGAGAGCCGCAGTGGATATGTGCTGCGTTTCAGCCAACAGGAGGCCTATTCTCTGCGCATTGCCCACCGCAACGTCTGCAAGCCCGGCGAAAGCCAATCCGGAGACAGCCTGCGGCATCTGCACACCGATGACGGACGCGGCCTGCTGTTACTTTCCGACGGCATGGGCACCGGCGCAAGCGCCGGGTTCACCTCAGGTCGGGCACTGGATTTGATTTGCGGGTTTGTCTCCTCCGGCTGCAGCCTGGCGGAAAGCACTCAGGCGGTACTGCCCGTTCTCACCGCCCGCTTCCCCCGCTGGGGATTCGTGACGCTGGACCTGCTGGAAATCAATTTGTTTACCGGAGAATCTCTGTTTCTGAAATACGGCGCTGCTCCCAGCCTGCTCTTTCGGGGCAACAAGGTGCAAAAGCTTACCTCCTCGCACCTGCCTGCCGGCTTGGAAGATGCCGCCTCTCCGGGGCCGCAGGCACTGACCTTGCTGCCCGGGGATCGGATTCTTCTGCTGTCTGACGGGTTATGGGAATCCATTGGTGTGCGAAAAACACTGGAACACGCCTGCACAGAAGACCTGGATCAGCTTTGCGATCGATTGATGGATTTGGCCGCCAAGGACGGCGTACCGGATGACTGCACATTACTGGCCGCTGATTTTTTTGCTGCCCAGGCATAAACCGGCAAAAAGGCGCCAACACTATGGATAATCTTTCCAAGGAGGTATATTCATGGTCAAAGGCACTGCAAAACAAGCCGTTATCGTCATGCCCTCGGAGAATAAAAGCTTCGAGCAGGCCATTTTTATTCTTTCTCCCACCTCAACGCACACTGAGCTTTCCAGTCCCGGCGAGATGCTGTCTCTGGCGGACACCCTGGCTGCGCAATACTGCGTCAACACCGTGTCACGGAAGCGGCTGTGGCAACGGCTGCACAACCCCTGGGCAGCCTTCTCCGCCGGCTGCGCCCTCACCGGACTGGCTTGGTACCTATCCTCCCTTCTCATTTGAGCAGACTTCGGTCTGCTCTTTTTCTTTTACGACTGTTTCCTCTGTCAAGAGCGCCGCTTCCCTGTTGATTTCTGCGGATATGTGGTATGTTGCCCTGGAAAGGAGTGATACCCATGAATCTGTATTCATCCCTCGCCGGGGCTGCGGGACAGAGGGACAGATGGCGCTGACCCCGGCACAGCTTAAAAGCCACTGTGCACGGTCACCACTGGAGTTCGGGCGGCATTTTCTGCCCCATTATTTCACCTGCCGTCCACCCAGGTTTCACCGCACATTGTGCCAACAGTGGCAGATTCTGGTGATGAAGCGCAAAAACCCTACACGGGACGAATCCTTAAATAAGATTCTTCGTGCAAAGGGACGCAGATTGGTCATCGCCGCTCCCCGAGGGCACGGAAAATCCACCGTAATGAGCCTGCAAAACGTACTGCATGCTGCCCTTTACGGCTACAAGAAATATATTCTGTTGGTTTCCGATACTGAGGCGCAGGCCGCTGCCTTTCTGGATGCGGTGAAGGCTGAACTGGAGGACAATGAAGAGATTACAGCGGTCTTCGGTTCGCAAAAAGGGCGGGTGTGGAAAAGCAGTTCCATCCTGCTGCAAAACGGCTGCCGGATCGATGCTGTAGGCAGCGGGCAAAAGCTGCGCGGCCGCCGCAACGGTGCCAGACGGCCGGACCTGATCATTTTGGATGATATTGAGAATGATGAAGAAGTGCGACAGCGGGAAGGTCGAGAAAAATTAAGCGCCTGGTTCTTTGGCGCCGTCAGCAAGGCGGGTGACCGTTACACCGATATCGTCTTCATTGGCACGGCATTGCATTACGACAGCCTGCTGATGCGGCTGCTGAAGAATCCAGCCTACCGCGCTCTGCGGTTTCAGGCCATCGAGCGATTTTCTGACAGCCACCTTTGGGAAACATGGCAGGCGATGTATACCGACTTATCCGATGAAGAACGTGAAGCAACGGCGCTGCACTTTTTTCAACAACACAAGCGTGAGATGTTGCGGGACACCGCCGTGCTGTGGCCCACCAAGCTCAGCTACTATGACCTGATGTGCATGCGGGTGTCCGAAGGCGAAAGCGCGTTCTGGCAGGAAATGCAAAATGTGCCCACAGATCCGGAAGCCTGTCTGTTTCCGGAAAGCTGGCTGCAGTATTATGACGCCGCCGCTGTGGATTTTTCCCGCGGTTTCCGTTTTTTTGGCTTTTGTGACCCCAGCCTGGGTAAGACCGATACCAGCGACTATTCCGCACTGATCACCCTGGCAGAAGAAATATCCACCGGCACCCTGTATGTGCTGGATGCCGACCTTCGCCGCCGGACGCCCGACGTGCTGATCGCCGACATTCTGCAGCACAGCGCCGGACTGCGACAACGGTATGGCAGCGGTTATACGCTATTCGGGATCGAAAGCAATCAGTTCCAGTGGCTGTTGAAAGAGCAGCTGCGCAAGGCCGGCGCACAGGCCGGGGAATATCTGCCGCTTTGCGAGGTGCAGGCGAGGGGCAGCAAAGAAAGCCGCATCCGGTCTCTGCAGCCCTATGTGCGCAACGGATATCTGCTTTTTTCCCGTGGGCATGTTCTGTTGCTGGAACAGCTGCGGCAATTTCCCCTGGGACGGCATGACGACGGACCGGATGCCTTGCAGGGCGCTGTGGAGCTTTGCGCACGGCAGGGACGGCTTCGCACACTGGATGGCTTAAGACTGTAATTTGGCTCTTGTAAAGAAAAAGCTCCTTTGCTATAATGACCTTGTGGGCTAGTCCCACAAGGTCATTGTATTTTATTTTTGCATGAATATAGGAGGAGTTTCCATGAAAGTATTCATCAGCGCAGACATTGAAGGTGTCACCGGCACCACTGCCTGGGATGAAACCGAAATCGGTTGCCCCGGCTATGAAGCTGCTTGCCGTCAGATGACCGCCGAGGTCAAGGCCGCCTGTGAAGGCGCCATTGCTGCCGGCGCAGATTACATTCTGGTGAAGGATGCCCATGACAGCGGTCGCAACATTGACATCACCCAGCTGCCCGAGTGTGTAGAAGTGATCCGCGGTTGGAGCGGCCACCCCTTCTCCATGGCCTATGGCGTGGACGAAAGCTTTGACGCTGCCATGTTCGTGGGTTATCACTCCCCCGCCGGCACCAACGGCAATCCCCTGTCCCATACCTTTACCACCAAGACCACCCGCATCACCCTGAACGGTGAGCCTTGCAGCGAGTTTATGCTGTACAGCTGGGCTGCCGCTTCCGTGGGTGTTCCCACCGTGCTGCTTTCCGGCGACAAGGCACTGTGCCAGCTGAGTGCTGACATGCATCCCATGCTGAAGACCGTTGCCGTTAAGGACGGTCTGGGCGGCTGCACCCGCAGCATCAACCCCGGTCTGGCTACCAAGCGCATCAAAGAAGCTGCCGAAGCCGCACTGAAGCAGGATCTCTCCAAGGCCGGCATCGAACTGCCTCCTTATTTTGAACTGGAAATCAGCTACAAAGAACACGCACCTGCCGTGCTGCGTTCCAGCTTCCCCGGCTGCCAGCTGATCGGCGACCGCACCGTCCGCTTTGAGACCGATGATTTCTTTGAGGTTCTGCGGGCTGTTTGCTTCATTTTCTAAGGAGGGACTATCATGAGAGTATTTATCAGTGCAGATATTGAAGGCATCGTCGGTACTACCTCCTGGGACGAGACCGGCGCCACCAAGCCCGGCTATGAGGCTGCCTGCCGCCAGATGACCGCCGAAGTCAAGGCTGCCTGCGAAGGTGCCATTGCCGCCGGCGCAGACTATATCCGGATCAAGGATGCCCACGGCAGCTCCCGCAACATTGACATTACCCAGCTTCCCGCCTGCGTAGAGCTGATTCGCGGCGGCGCCGGCCTGCCTTTCTCTATGGCCTACGGTGTGGACGAGACCTTTGATGCCGCTTTCTTCGTCGGCTACCACTCCCCCGCCGGCACCAACGAAAACCCCCTGTCCCACACCTATAGCACCAAGACCACCCGTATCACCCTGAACGGCGAGCCCTGCAGCGAGTTTATGCTGTACAGCTGGGCTGCCGCCTCCGTGGGTGTCCCTACTGTACTGCTGGCCGGTGACAGAGCCCTGTGTGAGATGAGCGACTGGCTGCACCCCATGCTGAAGACCGTCGCCGTCAAGGACGGTCTGGGCGGCTGCACCCGCAGCCTGACCCCCGAAGTAGCCTGCCAGCGCATCAAGGACGCTGCCGAGGCTGCCCTGAAGCAGGATCTGAGCAAGGCTGCTTGCACCTCTGTGCCCGATCATTTTGATCTGGAGATCAGCTATAAAGAGCACCCCGTAGCCGTCAAGATGTCTTACTATCCCGGCTGCGAGCTGATTGGTGACCGCACCGTCCGTCTGCAGACCGATGATCTAATTGAGGTCCTGCGCGCTGTGCTGTTCATCTTCTAAAAACTGCATTTAAAAGGCGATATCCGTGACGGATATCGCCTTTTTTGTATTCTGTTTTTGCAGAATCGTGATCAGGTTTCGTCCCCTGTCACATAAAACGGTTGCAGGTCATCCAGCCGCAGCAGCATGGGAGCGATACCGCTGCCGGCGCCGGTGTCGATATCCAGCCAGGTATCTGTTTGCAGCATCCGCCCACGGTATTCCGGGCTGTAATACCCGGTAGGTGTGTGCCCCAACACGGTGATCACATCGTCAAAATATCGGTCTTGGGGCTCCGGTCTATGCCACAGCAGTTCTTCCGGGGTGTAATCCCGCATGCGCTTTTGGGGTGCAAACCCGCCCAGCCCGCTGTGTACCAGCAGAAAATCCCGCGTTCCTGCGCTGACCGCCTCATACAGCGGCGCGTCACGCAGATAATCCAGAATGTCAGCAAGGGTATCCGGATCTTCCCGATTCAGCTTCCGCAGAGCGCGCAAGGTTGGTTCTGCGCCGTTTTGCTGCCAGGTGGAAAGCAGGCGCAGCTTGTCTGCGGTTAAAGCATCCACGGATTCTTCGGTAACCTCCTGGAACAGGAAATCGCAGGACAGCAGCATGGCCTCGTGATTTCCCAGCAAAAGCTGCGCATTCGGCTGCTGAAGCAGCCATTTTAAGTATTCTACTCCGTCCTCGCCACGGTCGATCACATCACCCAGAATAAACAAAAAATCATCTTCGCCAAATTCTGCTTTCTCCAGCAAGGACTGAAATGCCGAAAACGGGTATCCATGAAGATCTGCAGTCACATAAATCATACAGCTGCTCCTTCCCTGAAAATGAAAAGGTGGCATTGAGGATTGCCACCTTTTTTGTTGTTATTTGCCGGTTTTCTTGGCTTGTGCGCGGTTTTCCTTGCGCTGTTGACGGCGAGCTTCCATTTTTTCCGCGTCCTTTCGCATGTTGCGGCGATAAAGTGCCACTTCATGCACGCCCTTGTTTTCCAAAAAGCGGATGATCTCGTCTTTTTCCTCAGCCTTTACCACAACACTGACTTCGCGGAAGTCTGTTCCTACCCGAATAATGGGGCTTTCGGGACGATAATTGTAGACTTCGTAGTACCGCAGAGAATCATATCGGTAGCAAGCACTGTTGCGGTATACGCCAC
>JAZTYK010000028.1:0-61485 GCA_045636925.1 Oscillospiraceae bacterium | reverse complement strand
CCTCCATCTGGGGCGGTCCCGCAGCTACCTCTCCCTACACCACCAACAAGGACGGCCACGGCCCCGCATGGTGCAACTCCCTGTTCGAAGACAACGCAGAACACGGTCTGGGCATGCAGCTGGGTCACGAAGCAATCCGCGAGCGTCTGATGGCTCAGGTTGCTGAGATGGCTGCTTCCGAGAAGGCTTCCGACGAGTTCAAGGCTGCCGCTCAGGCATATCTGGACTCCAAGGACAACGGCGCTGCCAACGCAACCGCCACCAAGGCTCTGGTTGCTGAGCTGGAAAAGGCTGCCGCAGCCGGCTGCCCCACCGCTCCCGCTGTTCTGGCTGATAAGGAATACCTGTCCAAGAAGTCCGTCTGGATCTTCGGTGGCGACGGCTGGGCATACGACATCGGCTTCGGCGGTGTTGACCACGTTCTGGCTTCCGGCAAGGACGTCAACATCTTCGTCTTCGATACCGAGGTCTACTCCAACACCGGCGGTCAGGCTTCCAAGGCTTCCAACATCGGTCAGGTTGCTCAGTTCGCAGCTGCCGGTAAGGAAATGAAGAAGAAGTCCCTGTCCGAGATCGCTATGGCTTACGGCTACGTTTACGTTGCTCAGGTCGCTATGGGCGCTAACCCCGCTCAGACCATCAAGGCCATCTGCGAGGCCGAAGCATATCCCGGTCCGTCTCTGATCATCGGTTACAGCCCCTGCGAGATGCACAGCATCAAGGGCGGTATGATGAACTGCCAGGCTGAGATGAAGAAGGCTGTCGAGTGCGGCTACTGGAACCTGTTCCGCTTCAATCCCGCTGCTGAAGAGAAGTTCGTCCTGGATAGCAAGGCTCCCGCCGGCGGCTATCAGGAGTTCCTGATGGACGAAGCCCGCTACAGCCGTCTGACCCGGGGGTTCCCCGAGCGTGCAACCGAGCTGTTCGCTAAGAACGAGGCTGCCGCCAAGGAGCGTTACGAGCACCTGCTGAAGCTGGTCGAGATGCACAAGGCCTAATCGCCTGCGCACCCCATCAGTCCTCTAAAGACATAATGAAATCCCCTGCGTGGTTTCCACGCAGGGGATTTTTTCTATGCTTCTATGTTTTATGATCCCAGATATTTTACCTGCAGATCCTGCAGCACCCGAATCAGGTCATCTGTGTTTTTTACCACAAAGTCGTCTACAATACAATAATCCGCCGCGTAATAAACATATGCAGCCCAATGACTCTTCCGTTGTAATATGAAAAACCGAATCACCGAAAAATCATTTCCGCCCTCGTACAGCCTTTTGATGTACCGCTTCGTAGTATGCTCTCCATCAAACTCCAGCTTCTGAATGGCCGCCTTCACTCGTGCGGCATCTGCTGTATCCAATTCGTTCGAAAAGCTTTCTATGCTGATCGTTGTTCCGCTTTCCCAGCGTTCCACATCTACAAATCGCGCAAACTCCGCCTTCAGCGCCTGCATTTCACAATATGCCCAATACTTCGGCGCGCCAAGCAAGGCTGCCACAATCAGCACCAACCCGGCGCACAACAACACCTTTTGCAGCTTGGAGAAATATTTCATAGCATCCCTCCTTCTCTCAAAAAGCAAAAATCGCCTGTACCCATAGGCACAGACGAACATTCACAACGGCATCGATCCATCCGGTGCCCTTTTTTATATAATATTATATATATATACATCAGCTGTCAACATTTTCCGAAAGCTTTTCCAAATATTTCCACCTCAGCTCAAACAATGCACTTCTTCTCACACAAGATAAAAACGGCAGAAGGCTTTCGCCTTCTGCCGTTTGTTTTGTTTGTATATTGATCTTACTTGATCAGACCGGCGCCAAACAGGCTGGCAAAGGTCAGAGACACAACAGTCATCAGCTTGATCAGAATGTTGATGGAGGGACCGGAAGTATCCTTGAAGGGATCGCCGACGGTGTCGCCAACGACAGCAGCCTTGTGCGCATCGCTGCCCTTGCCGCCGTGGTTGCCTTCTTCGATGTACTTCTTGGCATTGTCCCAAGCGCCGCCGGCGTTGGACATGAAGATAGCCATCAGAACACCGGTAACCAGAGCGCCGGCCAGCATGCCGCCCAGAGCGCTGGAGCCCAGGATGATACCAACAGCCAGAGGAGCCAGAACAGCCATAATACCGGGAATCATCATTTCCTTCAGAGCAGCGGTGGTGGAGATAGCAACGCAGTTCTTGTAGTCGGGCTTTGCGGTGCCTTCCATGATGCCGGGGATGGTGCGGAACTGACGACGAACTTCTTCGATCATGCTGTTAGCAGCCTTGGAAACAGACTCCATGGTCAGAGCGGAGAAGACGAAGGGCAGCATACCACCGATCAGCAGACCGACAGTAACCTTGGGGTTCAGGATGTTCATGCCCAGAGCGCCCAGACCAACAGCCTGTGCGTAAGAAACGAACAGAGCCAGAGCGGTCAGAGCAGCAGAGCCGATGGCGAAGCCTTTACCCATAGCAGCGGTGGTGTTACCAACAGCATCCAGCTTGTCGGTGACTTCGCGGACGGAATGATCCAGACCGGACATTTCAGCAATACCGCCGGCGTTGTCGGCGATAGGACCGTAAGCGTCAACAGCAACGGTGATACCGGTGGTGGACAGCATACCGACAGCAGCCAGAGCAATACCGTACAGGCCGTTAGCCTCATAAGCAACCAGGATGCCGATGCAGATCAGCAGGATGGGAGCGCAGGTAGACATCATACCAACAGCCAGACCGGAGATGATTGTGGTAGCAGAACCGGTCTCGGACTGATGAGCGATCTTCTTAACAGACTTGTAGTCGCCGGAAGTATAAATCTCGGTGATGATACCGATCAGAACGCCGACAACCAGACCGGAGATGATAGCGGCAGCAGCCTTCAGATTGCTGAAGAACACTTCGCTCAGGATCAGAGAACCAACAACAACGATAGCGGCAGCAACGTAAGTACCGGTCTTCAGAGCGGTGTGGGGGTTCTCGCCATCCTTACCGCGAACGAAGTAAGAACCGCCGATGGCAGCAGCGATACCCAGAGCAGCCAGAACCAGGGGGAATGCAGCACCCTTGGCAGCATAGTATGCAACACCCAGAGTGATGGCAGAAACCAGAGCGCCTACATAAGACTCAAACAGGTCAGCACCCATACCGGCAACGTCACCAACGTTGTCACCGACGTTGTCAGCGATAACAGCGGGGTTACGGGGGTCATCCTCGGGGATACCGGCCTCAACCTTACCAACCAGGTCAGCACCAACGTCAGCAGCCTTGGTGTAGATACCGCCGCCAACACGGGCAAACAGAGCGATGGAGGAAGCACCCAGAGAGAAACCGGACAGAACCTCTGCATTCTTGGTGATGGCGTACAGCAGGCTGGCACCCAGCAGGCCCAGACCAACAACGCACATACCCATAACGCTACCGCCAGAGAAAGCGATGCTCAGAGCACGGTTCATACCACCCTCGCGAGCAGCAGCAGCGGTGCGGACGTTAGCCTTGGTAGCGATGTCCATGCCCACATAGCCTGCAGCAACGGAGAATGCAGCACCCAGCAGGAAAGCCAGTGCGCTCAGCCAACCAATGCCAAAGCCGATGGCAACAAACAGAACGGCAATGAAGATAACCAGGATCTTGTACTCAGCAAACAGGAAAGCACGAGCGCCTTCGCTGATAGCCTGAGCGATTTCCTTCATCTTCTCAGTACCCTCTTCTGCCTTGGAGACAAAGCCGATCTTGTAGAAAGCATAGACCAGAGCGGCAATGGCCAGGACAGGAGCGATCCAAATCAGATTTTCCATAGATAGATCTCCTTCTTCCATTAAAAATTACAAACTAAACTTTATATCAGCCCTTAGGGCAAATATACATAAGCAATTTATTATAGCATCTCGCTTTCGGTTTTGTAAACAGTTTTTTGCAGGTTTTCAAAAATTTATTCCCCGTTCTTCTGTTTGTTCACCGATTTTTTTGATGCTTTTTCAAAACTCACCTATTTTTTTCGCAGTTTTCACCGTTTCGGCACAGAAACCACATGTTGTCTGTTCCGTAAAAAACCGCACCAAAAACAGACTTCCAACGAAGTCCTTTTTTCGATTATAACACAGGTTTTTCGATGTTACAACAGGTTTTGTGGAATTTTCTATGCAGCGCCATTTGATGATTTTTCCATACACATTATATATAATTATGGCCAAACAGAAAAGAGGGAGCTGATGCTCCCTCCTCATCTTTTGCTGTTTCTTTACCGGCTTACTTGCACATATCCAGAATGACCTGCGTAAAGATCTTGGCACTGTCCACGATCTCCTGAATCACCACAAACTCATCGGCGCCGTGCATCCGGTTGTCGGTACCGGGCATGGTGCAGCCAAAAGCTACACCGCCTTCGATGGAATGCACATACGTGCCGCCGCCGATGGCCAGGCATTCGCCCTTGTTTCCGGTGAACAGCTCGTATGCTTTCAGCAAAGTCTGTACAAACACACTCTCTTCCGGTGTATGGTGGGGCTTTACCACATGCTGTACAGGGGATTCCATGCCATTTTCCGCCAGCTTTGCAGTTGCGTCTGCACGGAACTTTTCTCCATCCACGCAAATGGGCAATCTGGCGTCAAATGCACCGGAAAAACCCTTGGTATCCAGATCCAGCACCGTAAAGGCCAGCGTCAAAGGACCAGACACCGCATCCTCTGCATAAACGCCCATAGCCTTTCCGCCGTAATCCTTCACAGGGAAGAGCGCCGCCAGCTTTTCCAGCATCTGCTTCTGAGCGCAATCTGCCAGAGGCAGAGAAACCAGCATGGCGATCAGTGCGGTCTGGGCATTCTTGCCCTCCTGGGGATAAGATGCATGCGAGCCTTTGCCCTCTGCCTCCACCAGAACGCTGCCATCTGCCTGTGCCGTAATGGTAAAGCGCACGCCGGTTTCAGCAGCCTGTGCGTCACAAGCCTGCTGCACCACAGCAAGTTCCACGCCTTCTACCACAGCTTCGGCATTTTGGGGGACGATATTCGCCGTGGCGCCGCCCTTGATACAACGCACTCTGGGCAGAGCTGCGCTTTCTTCCCACTTGGCAGAAAACGCAGGTGCATAACGTCCCTTTTCAATGTTGATCACCGGGAAGTCCGCATCAGGAGAGAAGCACCACTCCGGTGCCTGTTCCTTTGCCAGATAATAATCCAGATCCTCGCTGCCGGTCTCCTCAGCACTGCCCAAAATCAGACGCACGCCGTGAGTAAGCTGGGGGGCGATCTCCCGCGCTGCCATCATGGCATGCAGACCCGCAATGGCAGGGCCCTTATCATCGGCAGAGCCGCGACCAAAGATACAGCCGTCCTTGATCACAGGCGTATAGGGATCCACGGTCCAGCCGCGACCCTCTTCCACCACATCCAAATGTGCCAGAATGCCCAGCTTGGGCTTCTGTCCGTTGGTACCAGGCAGATCGGCATCGATGACATAATTATCAAAGTTCCGCACAGCAAAGCCCTTTTCCTCCAGCATGGCTTTGGCCTCCTGGATTGCCTCCCAGGGACCCTTGCCAAACGGCATGTCCGGCTGTGCTGCCTCACGGACACTGCGAATACGCACAAGGCGACAGATATCCTCCACCATCTCCTGCCGATGCTTCTCAAAATACGCTTCAATCTGCTTTTGATACATGGTGATATTCTCCTTTATTATTTTATATAATGTATTATTCTATTTTACGCCAGTCAGATCGAAAGGAGGTGTATATTCCGCCTTTGCCGAACCTGCCTCCTGGGTAAACCCCTGAAACCCCAGCTGGGACGCCCGTTCCAAAACCTTTTGATACTCAAATGTCGTCAGTCTGCGGTTAATCTCCGGATATTCCTCACATGCCGCAGTGGGAGTATACTGCCGCATGAGGCTCAGCAAAAATCCGTCCTTCGGCAGCGTACCGTCCAGCCACTCCAGAAGCTTCAGCGAGTCTTTCCACGCGCCCGGCAAGATCAGATGCCGTACGATCAGGCCTTTTTGCAGCATTCCGTCTTCATTCCACACCAGTTTCGGCTGCTGCCGATGCATTTCCAGAATCGCCTTGGATGCATACGCAAAATAATCCGCTGCCGCCGAATACTTTGCCGACAGTTCACTGCTGTGGTACTTCAAATCGGGCAGCCAGATATCCGCATATCCCTGCCACCGCTGCAGGGTCTCCACCCGTGCATACCCACCGCAGTTTACCACCACTGGCAACTGCAGTTGCGGTCTTGCCCGATCCAGCGCAGCCAAAATCTGCAGGGTATATTGCAGCGGTGTCACCATATTAATATTGTGTACCCCTTGCTGCTGCAGATCCAGAAAGATCTCTGCCAGCTGTTCTTCGGAAATTTCCTTTCCAAAATTCCCCCGGCTGATCTCCCGATTCTGACAAAACACACATCCCAGCTCACAGCCGGAAAAGAATACTGTTCCGCTGCCGCGGCTGCCGCTGATGCAGGGCTCTTCCCAATGATGCTTTGCCGCTCTGGCTACCTTTGCCAAAGCGCCCGCTCCGCAACGTCCCTGATGCCGGTCACGCCGTGCCATGCACCGCCGGGGACAGAGCGTACAGCCTTGTTCCATGATTTCCCTCTTTTCCGGATGATTCCTGATAGGCTTCTTAAAAAAGTATATCCGCAAACCCTTTTCCTGTCAATCTGCTGGCGAAAACGCGAATTTTATTCGTCATTATGCACAAATACTTTGGACATTTTTTGTAAAAAAGTACAAAATCGTATGTAAAATTGCCTTTTCCATGTGCATTTTCCTTGCATTCATAGTTTATTCATAGTATAATGTGCTTATCATGAAAGAAGTCGATATCGACAGGTTTTTGCCCACCTTTTTCGATGTCGGTTTCGCTGATACATCGCAGGAAGCCGAATAGAGCGCTCGGTTTCTCTCCTAATCTTTCAAGCTCAAAAGGAGGAAAAGTTTATGGTAGAAATGATTAGCAAAATCAATGGCGAGATCAATGGTATCGTATGGGGCATTCCCATGATGATCCTGATCCTGGGCGTTGGCCTGTTCCTGACAGGTGGTGTCAAGGCAATTCAGTTCACCAAGTTCGGTCACATTATGAAGAACACTCTGGGCAAGGCTTTCGAAAAGTCTGAGAAAAAGGAAGGCGCAGTTTCTCCCTTTAAGGCTATGTGTACCGCTCTGGCAGCATCCATCGGTACCGGTAATATTGCCGGCGTTTCCGGTGCTATCGCCATCGGTGGCCCCGGTGCTGTCTTCTGGATGTGGCTGTCCGCTCTGCTTGGTATGGCTACCAAGTACTCCGAGGTTACCCTGGCTATCAAGTACCGTGAGCGCAACGAGGCTGGCGACTGGGTCGGCGGCCCCATGTACTACATCAAGAACGGTCTGGGCAAAAACTGGAAATGGCTGGGTGCCATCTTTGCTGTATTCGGTGCACTGGCTGCATTCGGTATCGGTAACATGACTCAGATCAACACCATCGCTTCCACCGTTGGTACCGCTGTTCAGAATGTGGGCGGCTTTGCTGACGGCGACGCGATCATGAAGGCTCTGCCTTGGGTCATCTCCATCATCTGTGCTGTGATCACCGCCATCGTTCTGCTGGGCGGCATCCAGCGTCTGTCTGACGTTTGCGCACTGCTGGTTCCCGTGATGGCCGTTATCTACATCGTGGCTGCTCTGGCCGTGATTGTTCTGAACTTTGATGCTATCCCCGCTGCTTTCGAGGCCATCTTTGTTGGCGCTTTCAATCCCGCTTCTGTCGCCGGTGGTTTGGCCGGTGTCGGCATCAAGACTGCCATCACCAAGGGCGTTGGCCGCGGCATCTTCTCCAACGAGGCCGGTCTGGGCTCCGCTCCTATTGCACACGCTGCTGCTGACGTTGATCATCCCGTCAAGCAGGGTATCTTCGGTGTATTCGAAGTCTTTATGGATACTGTTGTTGTCTGTACTATGACTGCTCTGGTGGTTCTGCTGGGCAACGGTATCGGTGGCATCGAGTTCGGCACTGACATCGGCGCAAACCTGACCATCAATGGCTTTACCAATGCCTTCGGCGGTTCCGCCATTCCCAGCGTCATGGTCGCTGTCTGTCTGACTCTGTTCGCACTGTCCACCGTTCTGACCTGGTCTCTGTACGGTACCCGCTGCGTAGAATACCTGTTCGGTTTCAAGGCATCCAAGGTTTATCAGGTAGTCTTCTGCCTGCTGGCCTGCATCGCCGGCGCTGTCGAGCTGGAACTGGCTTGGGCCATTGCTGATACCCTGAACGGTTTGATGGCGATCCCCAACCTGATTGCTCTGGCTCTGCTGAGCCCCGTGGTCTTCAAGCTGACCAAGGAATACTTCAGCGGCATCAAAGCAAAGAAATAAGATTTCTCACAATACCCCTTCAAAGCCTCCGGCCTTCGGCCGGAGGCTTTCTTTTTGTTTTTCCTTTTATTTGCACATGGTTTTATGCATGTTTGATGTTTATCCAGGCACCTGCGGCATATGCTAAAAGAAGCCATTTGCTATAACAAAAGGAGAATCCCCTATGGTAGAAACCATCAGCAAACTGAACCAAGCCCTGAATCAGATCATTTGGGGCATTCCCATGATGCTTTTGATCGTGGGTGTGGGCGTGTATCTCAGCCTGCGACTGAATTTCTTGCAGTTCCGTCATTTCGGCCATATCATAAAGAACACCCTGGGCAAGGCCTTTGAAAAAAACGCCGAGCACACCGGTGCGGTCTCCCCCTTCAATGCCATGTGCACCGCCCTTGCCGCCTCCATCGGCACCGGTAACATTGCGGGGGTTTCCGGTGCCATTGCCATCGGTGGCCCCGGTGCGATTTTTTGGATGTGGATTTCTGCCATCTTCGGCATGTGTACCAAATATGCCGAAGTAACACTGTCCATTCGCTACCGTGAGCGCAACAAAGCCGGCGACTGGGTAGGCGGCCCCATGTACTATATCCGAAACGGCCTGGGCAAAAGTTGGAAATGGTTGGGTGCGCTATTCTCTATCTTTGGTGCGCTGGCCGCCTTTGGCATCGGCAACATGACCCAGATCAACACCATCGCCGCCACCGTCACCGACACGGTGGATACGCTGTCCAAAGGCACCCTCAGCACCCAGTTGCTGAATGTGCTCCCCTGGGCGATCTCCATCGTATGCGGCATTGTGGCCGCCGTGGTGCTGCTGGGCGGTATTCAGCGCCTGGCCGATGTTTGCGGCCTGCTGGTACCCGCCATGGCCGTGCTCTATATCGCAGCCTCTTTGGGTGTGGTGCTGCTTCGGCTGGATGCGGTACCCGAGGCCTTTGCCTCCATTTTCACCGGTGCCTTTTCTCCTGCCTCCGTTGCCGGCGGTTTGGTTGGTGTCGGCATTCAAACCGTCATCGTCAAAGGCATCGGCCGGGGCATTTTCTCCAACGAAGCCGGACTCGGCTCCGCACCCATTGCCCATGCTGCCGCCGATGTGGATCAACCGGTAAAGCAAGGCATGTTTGGTGTGTTCGAGGTGTTCATCGGTACCATGGTGGTGTGCACCATGACCGCTTTGGTAGTGCTGCTGGGTGTAGGCGTTAACAACATTGAATACGGCACCGACACCGGCGCGGCTTTGGCCATCCGCGGATTTCAGGCAGTGTACGGACAAGGCGCGCCCAGTATTTTGGTCTCCATCTGCCTGTCTCTCTTTGCCCTGTCTACTGTGCTGACCTGGGCGCTGTACGGTACCCGCTGCGTGGAGTTCTTATTCGGCTACCGCGCCTCCAAGGTCTATCAGGTTCTGTTTTGTCTGGTAGCCTGCATCGCCGGCGGTGTCAGTCTGGATCTGGCCTGGGCCATTGCCGACACCTTAAACGGCCTCATGGCCATTCCCAACTTGATCGCCGTAGCGCTGCTGAGCCCCGTGGTGATCAAACTGTCCCGTGAGTACCTTCGGGATATCTGATATGCATCACGCAAAAGAACCTCGGAACGATCCGAGGTTCTTTCTTTATGCAGCTGTTTTCTTTTTCTCCCGCATGTGCTGCACAAGTGCAAGCACAATGGGCAATCCAACGGTGGCTGCCAGCACCCAGATCCGGGTATCCTCCAACCGCTGCCAGGCGTCCTCTGCCGGGGTCATCAGATAGATCCCCTGGCAGGCCGATACCAGCAGCAGCGGATACCACCGTTCCCCTTTCGGCCACAACGCTGTGAGGATGCGCTTTGCAAAAGACAGGTACATCGTCACGCGGAAGGGCAGTGTTAAGATCAGCCAACCGGAAACCAGCAGTTCCATATGATGAAAGGACTTTCCCAGCTCTACCACACTCATGGCGGTATAAGCGGGATAACTCATGCGGCTCATCAGATGATCCCCCAGGGTCATGGCGGTGGCAACACTGTCAATGGTCACCAGCAAAATGGCAAAAAAGCTGCCTACCACCAGCCCGTTTTGATACCATTTCACCCCGGGTCTTCGATTTTTTCTGATCAAACTTGCAGATTTCGTAACCGAATTTGCTGTTTCCGTGATAGAATTTTCGCTTTTCGTATCCGGATCTGCCCGTTTTGCCGCCGATTTTTCCGTGGGTTGGCCGAGAAACGCGGTAAAAAACAGCGGCGGTGTGATCAGTGCCAACCCCGCATATACGATAGTGGGCAGTCCGCTGCCTCCGTCTTCCAACAAGGGCAGCAGATTATGCGGCTCTGCCTTGATGAGAATAATGCCGATCTCGCTGAGTATCAAAATCAGCACCCCGGTAAACACCAGCCTGCTCAGGCGCCCCAACCCCGGCAAATCATTGGACAGCACCGCCCAGGCTGCCAGCGACAGCATCCAGCCGTTGAGCCAGGGCGTGCTGTACTCCAGTCCGGTGAACACCACAAACTCAGTATATACACTAAAGCTTGCCGATGCCAGCAGCAGCCCCAGCACACTGTAGCCCAGTGCCAGAACGGTACCAAGTCTCTTGCCGCAAATGTCACGCAGCTGCACCAAGGGTGGATGCCCGGAAAACCGACGATAAAACAGCGCCAGCGGTACTGCCGCCAATGCCAAAAACAGATATGCCATCCAGTCGTCCCGCCCATGGGGCAGACCACCGGTACCGGTAGCACCAGCCAATACCACCAAAAAGAGAAAGAAACCTATTTGTCGGTTGGTCATGCCTTTCATTTCTTCTCCTCCTTGATGCGTCCCTGATCCCTGATTTCTACTTCTACCTGCAAATCTACGGGATATCGGGAAAACTGCTGGCTCCACGCAGTTCTTACCCGTTTAGACTCCCCCGGATGCATATGCATCAGCCGTTGTCCCAAGCCAATGGCATCGCAGTTCAGTTCGCTTAAATGTTGCAGCACACGTTGGCAGCGCTGTTTTGCCAGTTCCTTTGCGCGCTGTTCTAAGTCCTCTGCCTCGCCTGTGCCTTCCAGTTCCTGCAGTTCCAGCGTCAGTTTGATTTTTCCGCCCTCTGGCGCGCAGGTGATCTTGCTGTGACAGCGCACCACCGTTAAGGCCAGATTTTGATCTTCCAGCAGACCGCCGGCGGCGCCTTCCCGCATCCACAACAGTGCCTGGCTGTCTGTATCATTCAGCGTGCCTACCATGGTATAATCCCGGAACAGTGCTGTGCCCAGAATCTCCATGGCCTGCTCCTCCCCTTCCGTTCGCAGACCTGCCAGCGGCAAGATCCCCTGAATGCCGGGTTCACCAGCGTCTGCCAGGAACTGATACAACGCTGTATCCGGCGAAGTGGCATTGTGCCAGCTGGTATCTGCCATGGAACGCAGTTGGAAACTGGCAGCATCCTCCTGCGGTTTTTTCAGGGACAGCAGTGCTTCTGCAGAATCCTGCGCCACCAAAATGCGCAGGGACAAGCGAAAACTGTTTTGCCGCTCCAATGCCTGCAGCAACGGCTCCAGTCCATTTCTCGCCAAATCACGGGATACCACCATGGTCTGTGCATGGGTGTAATACAATTGCTGTGCGGTGAGGTTGGCGGTTTCCAGCAACGCGCCATTCAGCGTCACACCACTGCTTTTGGTGATCAGCCGCTTCCCGCCCTCGCTCTCTCCGCCTGCCACCAAGGTTTCGGTGGTCAATCGGTAACTGCCGTTGATACCATCCACACCAATGCCGGCTACCACGGTCAAATTGTCATTTTCTTCCCGATCGCGGCAGCCGGTGCAGGTCAGCAGGATACAGATACTTAAACTTATACATAAAAACCGTTTCACACCTGTGACCTCCCCCATCCTGCCAGAAATCGACCAAACTTTTTCATCATGCGGAAGGGCGGTCGCAGATAGCTGTCTTCGCCACTGCTCTTGCGGCTGAGAGGCAGTCCCGACAGCATGGGCACACCAAAAGATCTCAGCCGCGCCACCCACGCCAGCAACAGCACCAAGCCAATAAAGTAGCCGTAGATCCCATAAAAGTTCGCCAAAAGAATCAGCAGCAGCCGACTAAGGAAAACGGCACTTTTCAGTTTTGGCGCAATGAGCCCGGTAATGCCGGAAAAGGCCACTATGATCAAGGTGGGTGCCGCCACCATTTTAGCCTCTACCGCCGATTGCCCGATGACCAGACCACCCACCACCGACAGCGTTTGCCCCAAACTGGATGTGGTGCGGCTGCCGGCTTCGCGCAGGACTTCAAACTGAAAGAGCAGCAGAAGCACCTCTACCATGGCAGGGAACGGAACGCCCTGGGTGGCCTGCGAAATACTCAGCAGCAACGGCAAGGGCAACAGTTCCTGATGATATCCCACCAGTGCCAGATAAATAGGCGCCACCGAAATACTGAGGAAAAAGCCCATGATCCGAAGGATTCGGTTGATGCCGGCAAAGGTATAGTTTACATAATAATCTTCGCCCGCCTGAAAGAGCTCCAGCAGGATATGGGGTACGGTCACTACCACCGGTGACCCGTCCACCACCAGTGCGATCCGTCCCTCCAGCAGCTTGGCCGCCACCACATCGGGACGTTCGGTGGTGCCGGTGGTGCGCACCGGCGCCAGATGACTGTCGCTGATCAGCTCTGCCACATAGTTGGAATCCATTACACCGTCGATGCGCACCTTGCTGAGCCGCAGGCGCAGCTCGGCCAAAGCCCGGCGGTCTACCACATCCTCCAGATAGCACAGACAGCAAGCCGTGCCACTGGTATCCCCCAGAGAAAAGTACTCGTACCGCAGATTTTCAGTGCGGAGCTTGCGCCGCAACATAGCCAGATTGTGCAGCAGCGGCTCGGTAAAGCCCTCCCGGGGTCCCTTCAAATAGGGTTCGTTGGGCGGCTCGGTAACACCGCGTTTGACAAAGCCTTTACTGCCGATCACCAGCGCTTGCTTACTGCCCTGACAGAAAACCACTGTATCACCGTACAGCAGCCGGGGCATCAGCTCGGAGAACTTGCTGACCCTGCGGATCTCATTGGTCTGCATGACCTGCCGCTCTAAAAACAGGATAGGGTCGGTATCTTCAGGCACGGGCTGTTCCAGCAGCACCACCGGACGGATGATACTGTCATTGATCAGCGCCGAGTTTACCATGCCGTCAATGCAAAACAGACAGCATTGCAGACCTCCGCCACGTTTGCTGACCGGTTCAAACTGCCGCTGAAGCAACGTGCCGTCTTCGCCAAACCGGCGCGTCATTTCTTGTATGTTGGTCTCCAGGCTTGCGGAAACCGCTTCCCGATGGCTCATAACACCACCTCCTGGCAGGTAGTATGCGTCAAAACTGGGAAAAGATGCATTTTATGCCAATACAAAGCGCCCGTGGCCTTGATATGCCACGGGCGCCGGAAGAGATTCTTTATTTGGGGAAGATTAAAAACAGGATTTCGGGTGCAGCCTCGTCCATCTCAGGCAGACCCCTGACATTGAGTTGCAAGGTCAGCCCCATATGCCGAATGCTGGTGTAAACCTGGGCCAAAGAGCCGGCATCATTGGACAGATATACATAAATACTGCCATCTTCCGGATTCACCTGGACGCTTCGCAGGTCAAAGTGTGTTGAAATATCCAATACCGTTCCGGTTGCAACAATGTAATTGGCAAACCGCTCGTTGGTCTTGAGTGCAGGTACCGTGTACGCTGCCTGAGACTTATCCCCCTCGCCGAATCCGCTTTGTCCGGGATCGGTAGCACTTGTACCGTCGTCTCCTTGATTGCTGCCATCCGGCTTGTCTGCGTCGGATCCTGCATCTTCATCCGCATCCCCTTTGTCAAAGGGATTCAGACTTTGGATCAGCTGGCTGAACCAATTGCCCGCTGTCGCTTGATTGGGAATGGTCGCGTCCACCGGATTGCTGAGCGTCCATGCCACAGGCGCAACAATGACCAGTACCAGTACGGCGGCACAAATGGCCAGAGGCTTCTTCCATTTGGCGAAAGAAAAGACCTTGCGTTCGGGTGCCGGCTGATTGGCCTTGGCAATATAGCTCATGATGCTGTTGTGCAGATCATTGGGCATGGCGGGACGGTCGGCACGAACCTCGGAAGAGATCACCCGGAGGTATTTCATGCGCTTGCTGCAATGCTCACACTCTGCCAGATGCTTGGCTAATTCCTGATACTGTCCACCGGATAAGCGGCCATCCAAATACAAGTTCATCAGTTCGATGATTTCCTGACAGGTCTTGCTCATTTGCGCACACCTCCCTTCTTGTCTTTAGACGGATTCTGCTCGGTTTTGTTCCCGGTTCTTGACAAAAATATTCTGAGCTTATCGCGTCCACGGGCGATGCGGGATTTTACAGTACCCATTTCCAGATCCAGGCATTCTGCGATTTCTTCATAACTGAAACCCGCAATCTCACGAAGAATAATAGCCTTGCGCATATGCTCGGGCAAAGAAGAAATTGCATCTACAATGGTTTCCCGCAGGGCGGCACGGTCATACACGCTTTCCGGATTGTACCGAAGATCGGGGATTTCGATCTCATAAGGGTCTTCGGTATCGGTTGCCGCGGGCAGGACAGCTGCGCGGCTGCTGACGCGACGCATCACATCTTTGCAGACATTATCCGCAATACGGTAGACCCAGGTGCTTACGCTGCTGTTGCCCTGGAACTCGGTCATACTGCGATACATGCGCAGAAAAACCTCTTGGGTAATATCCAACGCCTCTTCTGCGTCACCGGTATAACGCAGCGCCATATGATAGATTTTACCCTCGTAGCGGCTGACCAGGGTCTCAAAAGCCTGCTCGTCGCCTTCTGTTGCTTTACGCATCAGATCCAGATCAGATGTCACAGCGTATCATCTCCTTTTTTACAGCGAAGTCCCTGTTCCAAAATCTGATCACAGATGGCATGGAACTGGGCCAGCGTGGAAATCATCGACATTTCCGGCTTGAGTCTGCGTCCGGCACGGAAGCGGTCTAAATACCACAGACCGTGTTTCCGCATTTCTACCATGGCCGATTCGCCTTTGCGCGCAGCGCAAAGCTCTGCCTGTTGGCGCATCAAAGACACAACTTCTTCCGGCGTATGCTGGGGCAGCGGCTTGCCCTGCCAAAGGGCAAGGCAATCGGCAAAAATCAGCGGGTTGCCCTGCGCGCCCCGGGCGATCATCACGGAATCAGCGCCGGTATCGCGGAGGATCTCCATACAATCGGCGGCAGAAAGGGCATCGCCGCTGGCAATCACCGGCAACCGTGTGGACTGCTTGACGCTGGCGATGATGCCACGGTCACTGCGCCCACGATACATCTGCTCTCGGGTGCGGCCATGCACCGCAAGGGCATCGGCACCAGCGGCTTCTGCCATCTTTGCAAACTCCACCGCGTTAATCGTATCGTCACTGAGACCGGCACGGAACTTGACGGTCACCGGAACGGGCGAAGCCTGTTTCACCGCGCGGATAATGGCCTCGGCACGGGGCATGTCCCCCATCAAAGCGCTGCCCTCGCCATGTCCTGCCACTTTAGGCACGGGACAGCCCATATTGATGTCAATGGCCGGCGTCTTGGTAACCTCGGCGGCAATCGCAGCGGCCTCTGCCATAATCTCGGGCTCGCTGCCAAAAAGCTGCACGATGCAGGGTGCAGGGTCATCCCACAGCTGCATCAGATGGAATGTTTTTTTATCCCGGTAAGCGAGCGCCTTGGCACTGATCATTTCGGTATAGGTCAATGCCGCCCCGGCTTGGGCACAAACAGTGCGGAAGGGGGAATCAGTGACCCCTGCCATGGGTGCCAGGAAGAAAGGCGCAGCAAGCTGCATGCCACAAAACTCAGTCATTGGCTTCACCCCATGTGCGGCGCTGGTCACCCAGCACTTTGTTGGCAAGGTCATTCAGATACTTGGTGGTCAACGGGCTGGTGTATTTTTTGATACCATGCGCCGCGGCCAGATCGGTGGTGTAATCCTCCAGCAGATAGGCGCTTTGTACCTTGAAGCTGTTTTGGAAATGCATCACCACAGGCACAACACCGGCATCGATCACGGAAATCAGCTGGCCGGTGGTGGCGTCAAACTCCAGCGTCATATCCAGCAGACCGCCCAGCATGGTATCCAGCCTGTGCTGGTTGGATACAAAGTTGCCCAAGGAATACACGCAGTACATCTTGCCGCCATCGGGCCGGTCGTACCACACAGCAGGCTGAATGACGTGGGGATGGGTGCCGATGACCAGATCGGTGCCCACCTCTGCCAGCAGCGCTGCCAGGTTCTCCTGGGTAGCATTCTGCTTGGTTTGGTACTCGTTACCCCAGTGTATCGAAACGATCATGTAATCGCAGTTCTCACGCAAGGCAGATGCTTCAGTACGGATCTTTTCTTCTTCGATCAGCGAGACCATCCACTCTTTGCCTGCAGGCAGCTTAAGCCCGTTGAGACCGTAGGTGTAGGACAAAAAGCCGAAGCGAATGCCCTTTTTCTCGATGATGATCTGCTGGGTGGATTCTTCTTCCGTACGGAATGCGCCCAGTACGGCATCAAAGTCACGAGCGTGTACATTTTTCAGACAAAGCTCCAGACCGGAAACGCCCCGATCCAAGCTGTGATTGGTAGCCAGATTGATGACGTTGAATCCGGTATCCAGCAGGGCATCGGCAACGCTGCTCATGGCAGAAAAACGGGGATAGTTGGCAACCACATCACAAAGCATGACTTCTTCGTTGATATAGGCAATGTCACTGCCCTGGAAGAACTTTTTCACATCTTTGTAAATGTAGGTATAATCATAGGTGCCATCAGGCTGCTTGGCGAGCTTGCTGATGGGGTCGTGCAGCAGGTTGTCACCGGCTGCGGTGATGCGAATGGTCACCGGCTGGGGCTTGGGCTTGGGATCGGGGTCGGTGTTGCCTGTGCCGGTATTTTCATTGCCCTGACCGTTTTGGTCCGGGTCGGTAACGTCGGTATTGGGACCCTGTTGCTCAGGGTTTTGCACGGGAGTACAGGCAGCTGTTGTGCACAACATCAGCACTGCCAGAAGGAATGCAGCACAACGTTTCAGCTTCATCCTATCCCACCTGTCCTTTCTGTATCTAGTCGCTCATCTTTGTTGAAAACGAGGCGCAAAGGGGCATACGTATCCATATCATAATCATACAAAAAAACGACAGTAAAAGCAATCGGCAATTTCTCTAAAGAGTGAGAAATTGCCGATTTTTTGTGGAAATCATGCGGTTATTTTTTCCATTGACGGAGATGGTCTCCCAGCACCGCAGAAGCGTGATTCTGCAGCCATTCCAGGGTCAGCGCACCGGCATGATCGCGGATGCCGTGCGCCTCAGCCAGTGCCTGGGTATAATCCTCCAGCAGATAGACCCGATGTCCCCGGGAACCGGCAGCCGTGGTTTCGTAATGGGTAACAGTGGGGATAACACCGGCATCCACCACCTGCTTCAGCGTGCCGTCTTCTGCAAACTCCAGGGTGATATCCAGCATACCGCCCAGCATGGTGGCCCATTTACGCTGGTTGGAGATAAAGTTGCCCAGAGAATAGGTGCAGTACATCTTTCCGCCATCGGGACGGTCATACCAGGCAGCCGGCTGCAGTACATGGGGGTGGGTGCCGATGACCAGATCGGTGCCCAGTTCTGCCATCAGCTGTGCCAGACGCTCTTGCTCGGCATTCTGCACATCTTTGTACTCCTTACCCCAATGCAGCGAAACCACCAGATAGTCGCAGTTCTGCCGCAGGGCGGATACTTCGGTACGGATCTTTTCTTCCTCGATGAGGGCAACGCGCCAGGCATCTTCTGCGGAAAGGCCCTTGCCGTTGATGTCATAGGTATAAGCAAGAAAACCAAAACGGATGCCCTGCTGCTGGACGATGATCTGCCGCTTGGATTCGTCCTCGGTGCGGAATGCACCGGTGACGGCAGCGAAGTTCTGGGCATGAATATTTTGCAGGCTGGCCTCCAGTCCGGCGATGCCCTTGTCCAGCGTATGATTGGTGGCCAGGTTGATAATGTCAAAGCCGGCTGCTTTCAATGCCTGCGCGCATTCGCCCCTTGCCGCAATGTTTGGGTATGGGGACACCTGCCCGGTCAGCATGACCTCTTGATTGATGAAGGTCAGGTCGCTTTGCTGCACCATGGGGGCAACGTGCTGATACAGCACAGAATAATCAAAGCTTCCGTCTTGCGCCTGCGCACTGTAGCTGACGGAGTCGTGCAGCAGATTGTCCCCCACGGCAGTTAAGCGGATGGTGATGGTTTCGGGCGGTGGCGGATCCGGATTTTGATTCTGATCGCCGCCATCGGTCTGATCATTCTGTCCCGGAACCTCATCGCCGGCATCTGTACCAGGAGCCTTTTGACAGGCAGCGCACAGCAAAAGCAGGCAAGCCAGAAGAAATGCGATATATTTTTTCATAGTACGATCCTTTCGGCGTGAAACATGAATGATACCTTTATTATAGCCCAAAGTACATGGCAATGCAACGTGAGGATTGCTTGCATTTTTGTATAAAATATCGTATGATAGGAATAGAATACCAAATAGCATCTTTTTATGGATTGAAACCTATGGAAATAGAAAAAAGGAGCGAATGAACATGATTTTGTTTCAAAACAACGACGCCCCTGAACTGGTCTCCGTTTCCGGAAATCAGTTGAAGATCACCACCGGTAAGGATTTTCAGCAGGGCCAACTGTTTAATTTGGAGTATGTTGGCAGCATTGGCGACGGCGCAGTCCGACTGAAGAAAGCCGGTCGCGGCGAGTTCCTCTCCCCCGTTTATGAAACTTCTGCCTTTAACGATCTGATTGCCTCCTGGAACAGCGATACCCCCAAGGGTACCAGTGTCGAGGTGTTTGGTCGTGCGTATATCCCCGAGTATGACGGTTGGGCAGACCGTGAGGGCAAGGAATATGACGGTTGGACAGATTGGATCACCTGGGGCGAATGGAGTCCCTTTATCGCACGTTCCTGCCCCGAGTGCATGGACAGCCATCCCCGTCAGGACAGCGAAGAGCAGAACGGTTGGGCATATGCCTATTCCTACTCCGGCGGTGGCGACAGTTCTCTGCTGATCCGCGGCAGCTATGTGGCCAAGGCATTCCAGCTGAAGGCTGTGCTGCGCGCTGTGGACGAGGCTGAGGCAATGCCCGTGCTGCGTCTGCTGTATGCCACCTGGAAGGACACCAACAATGAGGACTGGTGGGACACCTGCACGTATCTGGAGGAGTCTGTGGATGCACCTCCCGCTATGCTGCTGGAGACCCCTGCCATTTCTCAGCGCAAGCGTGACCCCGATTACGGCGGCGTTATTTGCTCTGCCACCTCCATCACCATGCTGATGAACGGTCAGGGCGATGATATTCTGCCCGAAGACACCACGCTGATGAACTTTGACTATGGCTTTGGCGGCAACGGCAACTGGAGCTTTACCACCGCTGCTGCCGGTGCTTTCGGTTATGAAAGCTATGTCAGCTATGCCAGCTTTGAGGCCATCCGTCAGGAAATTGCCAAGGGCTACGGCGTGGGTCTGTCTGTCAAGTACAGCAAGGATCCCGACGGCAAGTATCCTTATCTGGAGAATGCCCCCTGCAACGTGGGCGGTCATCTGATCACCATCGTGGGCTATTACTATAACGAGGATCTGGGCGAGTATGTCTATCTGGCCAACGATCCTGCCGCTTATAGCGACAAGGAAGTTGCGCACCGTGAATACCGTGAGTCTCAGCTGAGCCGCGCCTGGTATCGCCGCGCCACCTATATCCTGCACGACAAGGAAAAGAATGCCGGCGCATATCCCCGCACCTATATTCCGGCTGCCCTGCAGGCTGTAGACGGTGAAGAAAACACCTTTGCCCTGTACAGCGAAGCCGGCCAGGTGAAGATCCCCGCAGACTTCCTGGAGGGTCGCCGCAAGGTCTTTGGCCAGCACGGCAGCATCTGCTACTTTGTGGAAGGTGAGGAGACCGAACTGCCCTGCTCTTGCCGCCGCTGCACCGCAAACCATGTCTTCCGCTATGACGGATTTACCATCACCGAGGAGGGCTGCCTGCGCTTTGACGAGGCCACCATGGAACTGCTGTTTGGCGAGGGTCGCGGCTTTACCCTGTATGTCATTGACAACAGCGGCACCATGTACACCGCTGAGTGGGGTTCTGCACTGCTGACCATCGAAGAGCCCGAAAAGGAATGGAACTTGCCTGTCAGCAAGCCCGTTGCCACCGGTTTGGCCATTGGCGCTGGTGTGGCATTGGTGGGCGCTGCCGCAGGTCTGACCTATTACCTGCTGAAAAAGAAGAAATAATTGCCGCAACATGCAGAAAAGACCCCCACCGATCGGTGCGGGTCTTTTGTTGTTGTGCATGAATCAGTTTGTATTGGCCAAATATGCCAGCAGCGCATCACGGGTGTTTTCGCAGCTGCCGGAGAGAACAGCTTCCAATGCACGGTGCAGCGCATCACCGATGGCAGGACCGGCATAGCCCAACGCCATTACCTCCTCGCCGCCGATGGCAAGTTGCTGCAGACTGAAACAATCGCCCCGGCTAAGCACTGCATCCAGCATAGCTTCTGCCTTGTCATACTCGGCGGTGCGGTCAAACTTTGGTACCTGGCCTTTGTTGTCCGCCCGTTTCACCAGCAGCAAGCGGCGCAGCGTATCTTCACCCAATCGATGCAGCCAGCGCCGCAGAGATTTGTCAGTGGCAAATAGGTCATGGTCATGATGGTAGATCAGATGACCGATTACTTCCCTGCTGCGCTTATCCATCTTCAGGCGCTCCAGTGCGGTTTCGGCAAGCTGGGTGCTGATGGCGGCATGGCCATAAAAATGTCCGTCACCGCGGAAGTCCACGGTATAGCAGTGAGGTTTGCCGCAATCGTGCAGCAGCAACGCCCAGCGCACCAGACGGTCGGGGGCGCAATGCAGCATGGCTTGCAGGGTGTGTTCCCACACATCATAGAGATGGTGATAATTATTTTGGTCAAAGCCCACGGAGGGGGCAAGTTCGGGCAGCACTTGAGTGATGATCGGCGTGAACTGCCGCAAGGCAGACACTGCATGCTCGCCCATCAGCAGCTTTTCCAGTTCCTGCAGCACCCGCTCGGAGGCGATATGCGCTAACAACTGTGCTTGCGCCAAGGCAGCCGCAGCAGTGATTTCTTCGGCAGCAAAGCCCAGTGTGGCACAAAAGCGCGCTAAACGCAAAATACGCAGGGCATCCTCTTGGAAACGTCGGGTCGGGTCGCCCACGGCGCGCAGAACCTTGTTTTGCAGGTCACACTGTCCGTGAAAAGGATCGATGAGTCCTCTGTCGGGGCTATAGGCCATGGCATTGACGGTGAAATCCCGGCGGGCAAGGTCTTCGGTAATGCTGTCGGTAAAGGACACCTGCTCAGGGCGGCGATGGTCAAGGTAATCGCCGTCCTTGCGGAAGGTGGTGACCTCCATTTGCACACCGTCCAAAATCACGGTGACAGTGCCGTGCTGCAGTCCGGTTTCAATGACTCTTGCATCACAAAAAATCGCCTGCACCTGCTGCGGCAGAGCGGCAGTAGCCAGATCCCAGTCGGTGGGGTGCTTGCCCAGCAGACCGTCACGCAGGCAGCCGCCTACCAGATAGGTGGCAAAGCCGGCAGATTCCAGACGATCCATCAGCCGGGCGACAGCATGGGGCAGATTCAGTTTCAGCATGGAGATCCCTCCTTTCCTTTGGATAAAAAAGGCGGCTGTACACCGGGATGTGCGCAGCCGCCTTGGGTTTTATTCTTGGGGTTTGTCTTCGGCAGAAGCTTCTTCTGCAGCGGCTTCCTCTGCGGGAGCAGCAGACTCTGCTACAGGCTCCTCTGCGGTAGCTTCTTCTGCAGCAGGAGCAGCAGGCTCTGCGGCAGGAACTGCTACGGCAGGTTCTTCGCCATTGAAGATGGCTTCGAACTGGGTACCGTCCATGGTCTCGTTCTTCAGCAGGAAGCCGGCCACGCGGTGCAGCAGATCCAGATTGTCACGGAGCATCTGCTCGCATCTTGCATAAGCCTGCTCGATGATGTCGCGGATCTCACGGTCGATGGCGGCAGCGGTCTCTTCGGAGATGGTCTTGCCGGCATTGAAGTCGCGGCCAAGGAATACCTCGTCGGAGGCAGCGCCCATGTAAGCGATGGGGCCCAGCTTGTCGCTCATGCCGTACTTGGTGACCATGCTGCGAGCCAGCTTGCTGGCGCGCTCGATGTCGTTGGAGGCACCGGTGGAGATATCATCCAGAATGATCTTTTCTGCCACACGGCCACCCAGCAGTACCACCAGCTCATCCAGCATTTCCTGCTTGGAGGCATAGTACTTATCTTCCTTGGGCATGTTCAGGGTAAAACCACCGGCACGTCCACGGGGGATGATGGAGATCTGCTGCACAGGATCCTGGGTGGGCAGCAAGCGAGAGGTGATGGCATGACCAGCCTCGTGATAGGCGGTGATCTTGCGCTCATGCTCGGTGATGACACGGCTCTTCTTCTCGTTGCCCATGATGACCTTCAGGAAGGCATCTTCGATCTCGTCATTGCCGATGCGCTTTTTATTTCTGCGGGCAGCCAGCAGAGCAGCCTCGTTGAGGAGGTTTTCCAGATCTGCGCCGGTGAAGCCCACCGTGCTGCGGGCAATGTTTTCAAAATTGACCTCGTCCTCGAAGGGCTTGCGCTTGCCGTGCACCTTCAGAATCTCTACGCGGCCCTTGATATCGGGCACACCGATATAGATCTGACGGTCAAAGCGGCCGGGACGCAGCAGTGCGGGGTCAAGAATGTCTACACGGTTGGTAGCAGCCACAACGATGACACCGTTGTTGTTGCCGAAGCCGTCCATTTCAACCAGCAGCTGGTTCAGCGTCTGCTCGCGCTCGTCATGACCACCGCCCAGGCCGGTACCGCGCTGGCGGCCTACGGCATCGATCTCGTCGATAAAGACGATGGCGGGAGCATGCTTCTTAGCCTGGTCAAACAGGTCACGGACACGGCTGGCACCCACGCCCACATACAGCTCGACAAAGTCAGAGCCGGAGATGGAGAAGAAAGGCACGCCGGCCTCGCCTACCTCAGCCTTGGCGATCAGGGTCTTACCGGTACCGGGAGGGCCAACCAGCAACACACCCTTGGGGATGCGTGCGCCCAGAGCGATGAAACGCTTGGGGTCTTTGAGGAACTGCACCACTTCCTGCAGATCGGCCTTTTCCTCGTCGGCGCCGGCCACATCATCAAAGGTGACCTTGCGACTGTCGGGACCGGGGGTGGCCATTTTAGCGCGGGACTTGCCGAAATTGGCAGCACCGCCACCACCGCCGCCCTGACGTCTGGCGACAAAGAAGTACAGCACCATCATAAAGCCAATGATGATGAGATAGGGCAGGAACATGGTGAAGATAGAGGTCTCCGGCATTTTATAGTCGTAGCTGGAGATAATGCCCTGCTTCTTCTGCTCTTCGATCAGCTCACCCAGATCCTCACGGAGCTGGTCAGAGGAGGACAGGGTATATTCTACCTTGGTTCCGTCTTTCAGCACCATGGTCAGGTCGGTGCCGTAGACCTCAAATTCTTCGACCTTCTCGTCGAAGAAAAACTGCTGGATGTCGGAATAGCTGGCATTGCGAATGGTCTCGCCGCTGCCGGAACCGGCACCGAAGCCACCGTTCTTCATCAGAACACCTACGGTACCCAGCAGAACCAGGAAGACGATGACATAAAAGCCAAAGCCTTTTTTCTTTTTCTTGGGGTTGTTGTTTTGCTTGTTCAAGTGATCCTCCTTCCGGGTGTTACTTGGTGTACACCTCGGGCTTTAAAATACTAACATCGGGGAGATTGCGGTATAATTCATCGTAATCCAGACCGTAGCCGACGATAAAGGCATCGGGTACCTGGATTCCGCAGTAGTCCACATCTACATGGGCTTTTCTGCGCTCGGGCTTGTCAAACAGAGTCACCAGACGCAGAGATGCGGGGTTACGGGTCTTCAGCAGCTCGATCAGGTTGGAAAGGGTGACACCGCTGTCCAGAATATCCTCTACGATGATGACATCCTGACCTTCGATATTCACATCCAGATCCTTGCGGATACGCACCTTGCCGCTGGTGGTGGTGCCGCTTCCGTAGCTGGAAACGCTCATAAAGTCCATGGTGCAGGGCACGGTAATGGCACGGCACAGGTCAGCCATAAACACAAAAGCACCCTTCAGCACGGTGATCAGAACCGGCTGTTTTCCTTCGTAGTCACGAGAGATTTCTGCACCCAGACGGGCAACGGTTGCCTGGATCTCCTCTTTGCTGACCAATACTTCCTGCAGATCATTTCTCATGTCGTATGCCATTTCTTTATCCTCCTGCAAATCATTGTGATTTTATCTTTTTGGGAGTCGCCGGACCGGGTTGGGTCCATTCGCAGATCAGCCACGGCAAGCACTCCTTTATTATCGCACAAAATCGGGATACTGTCACGCATATCCACTGGAATTTTGCATTCATTTAACAATTTTTTTACGGATTTATGGGAAGTTGCGCTTAAGGGGATGCGATCACCCTCTTGTCTGGGTCGCACAAGCACAGGAAAGGCGATGGATTGCCGGTCGAACACAAAGCCCTTTGCCTCAGGCTCAGCGGTAAAGCAAAGCTCCCACTCGCCCCAAAGCAAGGTCTCTTCCGGCTGCAGATGCGCAGGCGGCACAACTTCTGCCGGTTGAGAAAGCGAGCCAACGGTGAGCCGCTGTTCTGCCACCACAGCCCACAGGTCGCAGGGCAGCGCGACACGGCCGCGGCTGCTTTCTTTACACAGCTCGGTCACTGCATCCAGATGGGCCTGGCAGAGCGCCTTGCCGCCGGAAGCTGCGGCATACATCTGCTGCAGCACCCGAACCTGCACCGCAGGATGCAGGGCCAGAAAGGCGCCGCAGGCGATGCCGCGAGCATCTTCTTCCTCCAGTGCCCGGATAGCCAGCTGAGAAAGGCAATCCTCATCGGTTGCCAAACGGCAGGCACAGGCAGCGATATTGGCTTCGGCTCCAGGGTGCGCAAGCTCCAGCTGGGGCAGCACCTGATGGCGGATGCGATTGCGGCTGTATGCGGAATCGGCATTGCTCTCGTCGGTGACATAGGGCAGGTCATGCGCCGCTACATACTGCAGAATTGCTTCTCTGCCGGTGTCCAGCATGGGACGGATGATATTGCCTCTGCTTGCAGGCATGCCGCGCAAGCCGGCAAGTCCGCTGCCGCGGGCAAGGTGAAACAGCACGGTTTCTGCCTGATCACCCCGATGGTGTCCGGTGGCGATGCAGTCGGCCTGCCACTCTCCGGCGGTTTGCTGCAGGAAGGCATAACGCAGATGCCGCGCAGCTTCTTCTTTGGTGCATTTTTCTGTCTGTGCATAAGCAGGGGTATCTCCGCTGCCGCAGAACAGTGGGATGCCCAGTGCATCACACAGAGTTTGGCACAGTGCGCGCTCCCCTTCTGCGGCCTCCGGACGAAGGCCATGGGAGAAATGCGCCGCAGCCACTGTCAACCCCAGCTCCGGCGCCACAGCACACAGGGCATGGGTCATGGCAACAGAATCTGCGCCGCCGCTGAGGGCACAGAGGATCCGTCCGCCTCGGGGCAGCAGCTCCTTGCGGGAAAGGATATTACCCCTCATTGTGGCGGGTCTCCTGGGTGGCAAAGGAGGTAAACTGTCCCATCCACTGGAGTTCCACGGTGCCGGTTTCGCCGTGGCGGTTCTTTGCCACAATCAGTTCGGCGGTATTCTTCTTTTCGCTTTCTTCGTTGTAATAGTCATCACGGTAGATGAACAGAACGATGTCGGCGTCCTGCTCGATAGAACCCGACTCGCGCAGGTCGGACAGCATGGGACGCTTGTTGGTACGGCCTTCGGGACCGCGGGACAGCTGGCTGCAGCACAGCACGGGAACCTGCAGTTCCTTTGCCATGATCTTCAGGCTGCGGGAGATTTCTGCCACTTCCTGCACACGGTTATCGGTGTGCTTGGGGCTGTGCATCAGCTGCAGGTAGTCGATGACGATAAGACCCAGATCTTTGCCCAGACGGCGGCACTTAGCCTTCATTTCGGGCACGGTGATACCGGAGTTTTCATCGATGAGGATGGGCAAACGCTGAAGCACATCGGTGGCACCGGCCATCCGCTGCCAGTCGTCGTCATTGAGGCTGCCCATACGCAGCTTTTTGCTGTCTACCAGCGCTTCGCTGGACAGCAAACGGGTGGCCAGCTGGGACTTGGACATTTCCAGCTGGAAGATGACCACCGTCTTGCCGCTCTTACGGGCGGCGTGCAGTGCCATATTCAGTGCGATGGCGGTCTTGCCCATACCGGGACGGGCAGCCATCAGAATCAGGTCACTCTTGTTCAGGCCGCCGATATACTGATCCAGCATGGAAAAGCCGGTGGGCAGACCGGGCAGCTTGCCGGGATTGGCAGCCAGTTCATCCAGCTGGTCATAAACCTCGCGGATGGCTTCGTTGATGGAGGAAAAGCCCTTGACCTCACGGCCCTGGCGTACGGCATAGATCTTTTGCTCGGCCAGATCGGCAATGGTCTGGGGATCTTCTTCCTCCTTACGGGTCAGATCGATGATCTCGGAAGACGCCTGCTGCAGCTCGCGCAGCATGCTTTTGCCGCGGACGATGCCGGTATATTCCAGCACATTGGCCGCGGTGGGAGTGGTTTCGATGAGCTGCATGAAATAGTCACGGTTTGCATGGTTCTTATGCCCGGCAAACTTCATTTCATCCAGCACGGTCACCGGGTCGATGGGTCGACCGTCGGTGAACATTTGGCTGATGGTATCGAAAATCAGCCGGTTGGTCTCTACATAAAAGTCCTCCGGCTTCAGTTGTTCGATAACGCTGGGAACGCAGGCGGGCGAAATGAGCATCGAGCCCAGTACCGCCTGTTCCGCTTCTACGCTATAGGGGGAATGTCTGCTGAACAGTTCATCCATGTTGCGTGCCTCCTCTGCCCTGTGGCAGGTGTTCTTATTCCTCGATCACCTGAACGGTGACGACACCGCTGATATCGGTGTACAGCTTGGCCTTGGCCTGGAAGGTGCCAAAGCTCTTGATGGGATCAGGCAGCTGCAGCTTGCCTTTGGGGATATCCATACCAAACTGTGCCTTCAGCGCTTCGCTGATCTCCTTGGTGGTAACAGAGCCGAACAGGCGGCCGCCGGTACCGGCCTTGGCGCGAATGACCACCTTGCAGCTTTCCAGCTTCTTCTGGGTCTCGCGAGCTTCGGCCTTATCCAGCTCGATGCGGCGGGCTGCGGCGGCATCGGCATTCTTCTTTGCGTTCACTGCGTCAGCAGTGGCTTCAACAGCCAGCTTCTTGGGGAACAGGAAGTTTCTGGCATAGCCGTCGGATACCTGGATCATTTCGCCCTTCTTACCCTGGGCCTTCACATCCTGCAACAAAATAACTTTCATGATCTATATTCTCCTTTGATTACGTATGATAAAATCATGCTTCCTGCATGTTGGATTCTTTGAGATATTCTTCGATGGCGCCACGCAGCTTCAGTTCAACCTGCTCGGGCTTTTCGGTGGGGAACTGGGCACCGGCCATGTTCAGGCTGCCGCCACCGCCGATTTTCTCCAGCACCACCTGGACATTGACCTGACCGTAGGAACGACCGGAAATGACGGTTCCGCCATTTTCGCCAAAGACCACGAAGGATCCCTGAATGCCGGCCAGGTTGATCATTTCGTCAGCAGCCTGGGAGGCAACGGCACGTTCTACTTCCATATCTACCACAGCCAGAGAAATGCCGGGGTATGCCTCGTGTGCGGCAGAAATGATCTGGTATTTCTTCACATAACCCTCGAGACCGCCGCTGAACATCCGGCGCACGGTCACGGTGTCGGCGCCGATCTGCTTGAGGTAAGCTGCGGCTTCGAAGGTGCGGACACCGGTCTTGACGGTGAAGCCCTTGGTATCCAGATAGATACCGGCCAGCAGTGCCTCGGCCTCGGCCTTCAGCAGCTCCTGGGGAGTCAGAATGTACTGCAGCAGCTCGGACACCAGCTCACTGGCAGAAGATGCATAGGTCTCGTGGACACTGATGGCTGCATTTTCAATATAGCTGGCTGCGCGGCGATGATGGTCGATGACCGCCACACGGGGCACAGACTGCAGCAGCGCAGGTGCCTCTACCAGTTCGGGACGGGAGGTATCCACCACGATGATCAGCGAGGAAGGATCTGCCAGCAGAACGGCATCCTGCTCGGTGATAAAGCACTCACCGTACTGGGGCTGTGCCGCCAGATGATCGATGAGAGACGCGGCGGAAGTGACGTCGCGGTTGACGATAAAGTACGGAGTCTTGCCCAGCTTGCGCACCACGGCACAGATACCGGCTGCGGCGCCCACGCTGTCCAGATCGGAGAAGCGGTGACCCATGACGAAGATATGAGAGCTGTCGTCGATCAGATGCTTCAGCGCATTGGCCATGACACGGGACTTGACCTTGGTACGTTTTTCCAGCTCTTTGGTGCGTCCGCCGTAGAACTCGAACTGCTTGGGAGACTTGACCACGACCTGATCACCGCCACGGCTCAGGGCCATTTCGATGCCCAGCGTGGCATATTCGTACAGCTGGCCGAAGTTGCATTCACCCTTACCGATACCGATGGACAGGGTTGCGGTAATCCCCTCTTCGTTCTGGATCTCATGGATCTTTTCCAGAATGGTGAACTTTTCAGCGGTGAAACGCAGCAGGTCTTCGTTGCGGAAGACGAAGAGATAGCGATCCTTTTCCAAACGGCGCACGATGCCGTTGGCATCTTTTGCCCATTCATTGATGGCTTCGTCAATGTCGGCGTTCAGGTTGGAGCGCTGGGACTCGCTCATGCCCTTGGTCATCTCTTCATAGCTGTCTACCACGATGACCGATACTATAGGACGTTCACGCTGGGTACGGTCACGCAGGGCGCTGTAATCGGTGACATCTACCCAGAACAGGGTGCTCAGCAGGCCGCGGGTGCCGGGATCTTTAGAGCGCACCATATTGCCGTACACATTGTACTTGCGCTCCTTGATCTCCACCTCGAAGGGGCAGACGCCCTTGCCGTCGATGATCCATTTGGTATCAAAACCGGGCACCACATCATGAATGTGGGTCTCGAACAGGCTTTCTGTAGAGCCGGTGATGGCCATGAAGTCCTCGTTGCCCCACAGCAGCTCACCGCTGTCAATGCGCAGAATGGCAGTGGGCAAAGGGATATTGACCATGGTGCTCTTGGAGGCTTCATCCACCTGGAATGCCAGATTTTCTACATACCGGCGCAGTTCTTTGCTGCGGCGCTTGGCGCGGTTCTGGTAAAAAACAAACAGCATGACCACAGCCAAGGTTTCTACTGCGGCCAATAAATAGTTGCCCCAAACCACAGTTGCAGCTACAAACAGCATCAACAGCAGGATCGCAGCCCGGTTGCTGGATTCAGTTATTCTGGAAAGTCGTTTATCCACAACGCATCCCTCACTTCTCAAATGGGCGCAAAAACCCTATTATCGCTAATAATATCATATTATAGCAAAAAAAACTTCGTTCGTCACCCCCAATTTTACAGTTTTTCCGTCAATTTGGATTGAATTTCCACATGCTTGTGCTATAATGTCGATATCAACACCGTTTCCGTTTGCACCGATGGAGAAAGGGGATCTTTTATGCGCCATAAATCCAAAACACAGGTTCTGGTGCGCGCTGCCGTATTGATTGCCGTACAGGTTGTTTTAGCCCGGTATTTGTCCATTAATACCCAGCTTTTGCGCATCAGCATCGCCTTTATTCCGGTCTATGTGGCAGCCATGCTTTACGGCCCCGGCTGGGCTGCGGCCGTAGACGGTACAGCAGATATCATCGGTGCGCTGCTGTGGCCCACCGGTCCTTATGTTCCCCATTTTACCATCTCTGCGGTGCTGTCCGGCGCTTGCTACGGCTTTTTCCTGCATCGGAAGAACATCAAATGGTATCACGCCCTGATCCCCGTGCTGGTGGGCAATCTGCTGATCAACACGGTACTGAACACCTATTGGCTGAAACTGCTGTACGGCTATGGCTTTGTGGCGCTGCTGCCCACCCGTGCATGGAAGAATGCCGTGATGATTCCCCTGCAGCTGGCTGCCATCTTCTTGCTGAAAAAGCTGCTGCCCCGTCTGGAAGAAAAATAAAGACTGACAGGAAAATAAATGTGCCCGAAGGATGCTTCCTTCGGGCACTTGTTGTATTTGGTTGTTTAACTCAGCGCTTGCCGTAAAGTTCGGCGATCTTGACGATGGTGTCTACGCATTTGTCCATCTCCTGCACCACGGCATACTCCAGTCTGCCGTGATGGTTATGGCTGCCGGTGCCCAGATTGGGGCAAGGCAGACCCATATAGGACAGACGGGATCCGTCGGTGCCGCCGCGGACGGGCGGGCTGACGGGGTCTCCGCCGCAGGCGGTAACGGCCTCGTAAGCCACCTCGATCAAATGCCAATGCTCACGGATCACCTCGGCCATATTACGGTAAGAGTCCTGCAGCTTGACCGTCACGGTATCTGCGCCGTACTTGTCATTCATGTATGCGGCAATGTGCAGGACAGTTTCTTTTCGGGCAGTCAACTTATCCCAGTCATGGTCGCGCAGGATATACCGCAGGACCGCGGTTTCCTCTGCGCCGGAGAACTTGGTCAGATGATAAAAGCCCTCGTGACCCTCGGTATGAGCCGGGATCTCTGCCGGCGGCAGCATGGAATTAAACTCCATGCCCAGCAGCAGTGCATTCTTCATCTTATTCTTGGCGTCTCCGGGATGGATGTTCTTACCCTTGACGGTGATCACGGCAGCGGCCGCGTTGAAGGTTTCATACTCCACCTGGCCAAAGGCACCGCCGTCTACGGTATAGGCGAAAGGCGCGCCAAACCCGGCAACATCAAACAAATCAGCGCCACGGCCAATTTCTTCGTCGGGAGTAAAGCCGATGCAAACGTCGCCATGGGGCGGAGCATCGGGGGCAAGCAGCCGTTCGGCAGCCGTCATGATCTCGGCAATACCAGCCTTGTTGTCGGCGCCCAACAGGGTGCTGCCATCGGTGGTCACCAGATCACAACCCCGGTAATTGGCCAACACGGGAAACTCAGCTTCGCTGAGAACGGCGCCGGTTTCTTCACTCAGCAGCAGGTCGCCGCCGGCATAATGCAGCACCTGAGGCCGCACACCGGTGCAGGGCACATCGGTAGCCACGTCCATATGAGCAATAAACCCGATGCCCGGTGCGGTGCAATCGGGAATGTTGGCGGGGATGCGGCCATATACATAGCCATGCTCGTCGGCACGCACATCAGAAACACCCAGCTCGCGCAGCTCCTGGGCCAGCGCGTCGGCCAGTACCAACTGTTCGGGAGTGGAAGGACAAGTCTCGTTTTCACCGCAGGAAGGAGTGTCGAACTTGGCATAACGGATCAGACGTTCATATGCACGCATGGAAGCACCTCTTTCGTTAATTCTGTCCGTCACTGCCGGCGTTGGTACCGGGCAGCGAAGGAAGCAGGTTGTTATCGGGAATGGTGGGCTTATTGTTACCACCGGAATTATTGCTGTCGCCGGATCCTTCGGGGATCTCGATATCGGTGATCAGATCGGCATAGTTTTTCAGATCCAGACGCACCACATGGCTGGCGTTATCTCGGGCAGACAGAGTATAGGGATCCAAATACAGCAGCAGTTGGGTTTCGGTCAGCGCGAAATTCTTCAGCAGCTGCTCTGCCGTAAAGGTAATAACGACACCTTCGGTCAAGATGCTGTTGTCGACTGCCCACTTGGTCACATCGGACAGGATCCGAGCCTGGGCATCTGCCAGACGGCTGCCAAAGAGTTCTGCTGCCTGCAGCACCCAGCCGGTGTCCAGCAGCAACACTTCGCCCAAACGGTAGGACGCAGCGTTTTCACCATCCAAGCAAGTGGTATAGGTAAAATCCAAAGACAGATAATGCTTGGGTGCCTGGAACAGCTGGTAAGAAACGGTCGTATTGAATACAGTTTCGGTTACCGTGACGGTGTCCCACTTGTCACCGTAATGTTTTTTGACTCGGTTGAAATAGGCTTCGCAATCCTCGCTGAATGCCTGATGCTGCACCTGGAAATGCTCGTTGATTCGCTGGAAGGGCACTGCATATCCGCTGGGAGCCAGAAATGTGGGGACGCGGCCGGTATAGGTAGCCAAAACACTGCCGGCAGAATTGCGCAGGGTTTTGGTGTAGACCAAATCATCGGAACGAAGCGCCTGCAGATCGATGGCTTCACCTTTGGAGTCGCCGGTGGTATTCCCCACGCCGCCGCTCTGCGTGCCATTCTGCTGGTTCTGTTCTTCGAGGGATTCGTAAGGAAAAAGTGAGCTGCAGCCGGTGCTCAGCAGCAGACAAATACACACGATCAAGGCGAGAAAGGGTTTGACAGATCGGTTCATGTATGAAAACTCCTTTTCAAAGGGACAAGACCCTGTTGAGATAAAAATTAAAATCAGCACCGTATATTATAATAAAAAATCGTCTGCAAGTCAAATTTGCAGACGATTTCTTGGTTTTTATGCTGTTTTACAGCCAAACTACCGTAATACCGTTGTTATGACGCTCTAAGTCACGGTCGCCTCGGACGTCGGAACAAGCCACCAAAATACTGCGGGTCACGGGGCTGAAGATGGAAAACTCCTCGCCGATGACATAATCCCGCACCTTACCGGCGGCTTTCATGGCAGCAAGCTCTTTACGCACCGCAGTGCGGATTTTTCCGCCCGTTCCGGAAGATCCGTAACCGTGGATCAGCTTGACCGCCACCACCCCCACCTTGCGGTGGGTCTCAAGCTGGAAATGCATCCGCTTGATGGCATGCTCTACCAGCGGCATGCCGGCCTCCAAGTCCACGGTGGCGTACCGGGATTTATTTTGCGGCATTCTTTTCTACCATCTCTACGAAATAGCGGAAGTAGGGAGCGTAATCGGGGGTACGATCGTCCCAGGTGCGGCCGGTGAGGCGCTCGGGATGGAACTGCGTTGCCAGCATGGGCAGGGTGTCATGCTCGTAGGCTTCGATGATACCCTCGATGCTGCGGGCGGTCACATGGAAACCGGGAGCCAGCTCCTTGATGGCCTGGTGATGGGTGCTGTTGGTCTTGACCACGGGGCCGTAGAGCTGACGCAGCACAGAACCGGGCTCGGTGTAGACATCGTGACGGATCTCGCCGTGCATATGGATCCAGCCCTTCTGTGCCAGCAGATCCTGCCACATGCTGCCGCCCAGGGCGCAGTTGAGGATCTGGGATCCACGGCAGATGCCCAGAATGGGCTTGCCCTTGGCCATAAAAGCGCGAATCAGAGGCACTTCAAAGGCAGTACGGAGGGGGTCGCACTTGACGGTATCGTTCAGAGGCTCTTCACCGTACAGATCGGGATCAACGTCGGCGCCGCCGCTGAGCAGCAGACCGTCGCACAGTTCGGCCAACTCTTCGGGGCACTGCTCGTAAGCAATGATGGGGATGCCACCGGCATTAAAAATGGCTTCGCCATAAGTAACGACTGCCTGGATCTGGCGGCTCTTGCCGTCCTTTTCAAAGGTCAGGCAGTTGGTATCACTGGTAATACAAATCACGGCTTTTCCGTTCAGCATAAGTATTTCCCTCTTTTTTTATTTATAATATTAGGCGCGATGCACCATAGGTTATGGTAACAGAAGTTGCAGTTTTTTTCAAGACAGCATGGCCTTTTTCTATCAATTGCCGATATAAATCAGATTTTTGATGTTGTCATACAGCTTTTCGCCCAAACCTTCGGCCTGCAGCAGCTGGGTCACCGATGTAAAACCACCCAATTTTTGACGCAGCGTCAGGATATTCTGCGCCAGAACCGGACCAACGCCGGGTAATTCCTGCAGTTGCTCTGCCGTGGCGGTATTTAAGTTCAGCCGGGCGGATGTGGGCGCATCGGCATTGGGACGGGAAAGAGAAATATCCGGTAACAGAGAGACAAAGCCCTCGCCCTGCAGGACTGCGCCGCCAAACAGCAAGCTGCCCCGGCCAAGGAAAATGCCAAGGATGAAAAGCACCAGAGCAAGCAGGATAAGCACCCAATATTTTCCTTTCATGGCACTGCCTCCCTTACAGAAAATTTACCGGAACGCAGTTGAAATCCGGTGGGTTCTTTGTTATGATAATTATATAATATCATGTTTTTATGTGCAAGATAAAACTGCGTGACCATATAACGGAGGAAAAGATATGATGAAACGACTGTTGTGCGTCCTACTGCTGATTTGCTGCCTGTCTACGCAGGTGCTGGCAGTTGAGCCACCGACCATGACGGCCAAGGCCGCGCTTTTGTATGAGGCATCCACCGATACCGTGCTCTATGCGTACAATGCCGACCAGAAGATGTTCCCCGCCAGCACCACCAAGCTGATGACGGCTGCACTGGCTTTGGAATACGGAAATCCGGAAGATGAGGTCACCGTCAAGCAGACTGCGGTGGATAACATTGTGTCTTATGGCAACGATCTGCGGAACAGCGTGTATTTCCTGACCGGTGAAAAGGTCAACTTTATGGATATGCTGGACATGCTGCTGGTTTATTCCAACAACACTGCCGGCAACATTCTGGCCGAGCACGTTGCAGGCAGCATTGATGCCTTTGTGGAGCTGATGAACACCAAGGCACAGGAACTGGGCTGCACCGGCACCCACTTTGCCAACACCCACGGCCTGCATACCGAAGAGCATTATACCACTGCCAGCGACCTGCTGAAGATCGCCCAGTATGCGTTCAGCAATGAAAAGATCGTGGCCTCCATGCAGAAGACCACCATCAAGACCCCGGTTACCAATAAGCATAAGACCCAGACCACATTGGCCAACACCAATCTGCTGGTCAGCTCTTACAAGCTGAACGGTCTGATTGCCGGCAAGACCGGCAGCACCACCGCAGCCGGCTATTGCCTGGTGTCTGCCTGCAAGGAAGATGACAAGGTCTACTATGCCGTTGTGCTGGATTGCGATACCACCGCGCTGCGGTTCAGCGAGACCAAGGCGCTGTTTAAGTTCGGCAAGGAATCCTTCTCGGTGCAGACACTGCTGAGTGCCACCGAGCCGGTATGTGAAGCACCGGTACGATTGTCTTCGGATGCGGATTCTGTGATGCTGGTGCCGGAGCACAGCATCTCTGCCCTGCTGCCCAATGACTTCAGCCCCGATGCCGTGGAGCTGGATTACAGCTATGACCAGGATGTTGCGGCACCCGTTGAAATCGGTGATGTGCTGGGCAAGGTAACCGTCCGTTACAATGGTCGGGAGTATGGCGAGATCAAGCTGGTGGCCGCCTCTAAGGTAGAGCGCAACACCCTGCTGTATGTGCTGGATCGGGTCAGCACCTTCTTCTCCGGTGTGATCTTCAAGATCATTCTGATCGCGGTTATTGCGCTGATCGCCCTCTTTGTGATTTACATGGTTCTGGTGAACAAGCGCCGCCGCAGTAAAGGTCGCAGCAGCAGCCGCAGCCGCAAGAGCCGCGGTCGCTACAAAGGCCGTCATTAATTTGCCCCTGTAAAACTACAAAGCCTCCGTACGAATCACCGTACGGAGGCTTTTTTTATGTACTTATTTATCCAGACCAAACACCTGTTCAGCCAGCGCCATGGTTTCTTCGATGGTGCGGTTCTCATCCCGAAGGATCACCGGGAAGCCGGAATGCAGGAACATTTCGTAATTTTCCGGAGAATTGATTCGGGCAAGGCACGCACGGAAGTTTTCCATGGCGGCTTCAGGATCTTTTTCTTCCATCAGCAGGCGATAGAGAAACTGCTTTTCACGGTCGGGGCGTTCAAAGAAACGGCGCACCGAAATCTCGGGGTCTGCCAGCATCACCAGCACGTGATGATCTCCCGCTACTCTGCGCAGGGTCTCGATGCAAATGTTGGTGTCTACGAAAACCGGTTTGCCATCGGGCTTCAGCTCGCTGAGCATCTGCAGTTCCAAAATCTCGCACTCTTTGGCGGTGCGGTTGATCCAAGCCTCGTATTCATCGGGACTGCGGCGAACAAAATCATGCCAGTCTTCCAGATCCCGGGTATAGGTCAGACCGGGAAACTGCGCCTTATCCAGGCCTTCCAGGCGAGCATTGTGATAATTTTCCTCACAGGCAATACCGCCGTGCTTTTCTGCCAGCCGCTTCACCATGGTGGATTTGCCGGCATAGGCCGTACCGATGATAAAATACATGTTTTCAAACTTCATACCGATCACCCTTTCGTCAAGCAAATACCGCGATCACGCCCATGCTTGCCAAGGTGACCAGCGCACCGGCAATGAGCACGCCCAGCAAAATCACAGGCAAGGCGCGTCTTGTACGCATTTCCAGCATGGCGGCCACCAATGCGCCCGTCCAGGCACCGGTGCCCGGCAGCGGAATGGCTACCAGAATGCACAGGCCTATCATTTCGTACTTTTCTACCAGCGCGGCATTCTTCTCTGCCTTGGCCTCCATTTTGCTGACCAAGCGCTCGAACCAGGGGCTGATTTTGCGCATCCAGGAAAAGACCCAGCGCACACCCCACAGGATAAAGGGAACGGGCAGCATATTGCCAATGACTGCGGCAGGATAGGCCTCCCACCACTCCAGCCCCAAAGCAAGGCCGTAAGGAATACCGCCACGCAGCTCGATGACCGGCACCGCCGACATCAGTATTGTCCAAAAAATATCTTTGATGAGCACCGAAAAAACGCCTCTTTCTCCGGCAAAGCTGCCGGCTTATGCCAGGTCCTTCAGATCCTCCAGTGCCTCTGCCTCGGTATCGGCAGAAAACAAAAACAAGCCGGAAGAAGAATATACCTGATAATGTCCATATACATAACGAATCTGATACTCCATACTTCGCACATCCTTTCCTTGTTGTACTGATCATACCAAGAAAGGTGTACGATAAAACGGAGTTTACAAGCTGAGGATCAGATCCCCAAGGGTGGCCGGGTCATGGCACAGATGCGTGGCACCGGCGGCAGACAGTTCTTCTGCACTGCGGAAGCCCCAGGTGACGCCCACGGTGGCAACACCGGCGTTTGTTCCCAGGCGCATATCCACATCGCTGTCACCGATATAAAGGCTTTCCTCTGCCTTAGCGCCCAGCTGCTGCATCAGATGCTGCAGCGATGCGGGGTCGGGCTTGATGGGGAATCCATCCTGCTTACCCATAACGCAAGCAAAGGAATAGGGCTGCAGCAACACCATCATCCGGTCCGCCTGAGACTGGGGCTTGTTGGTGAGAATCACCAGCTGCACCTCTGCCTGCTGCAGCGCTGCCAGCGAGGTTTGAATACCGGGATAGGCCGAAGTGTCCTCGCAACAGTGCGCGGTATAGCGGGCATCGTACAGGCGGCGCAAAGCAGCAAATTCCTCCTGCCGATCTTCCGGCAGGCAGGCGCGGCACAGGTTATCCATTCCGCGGCCGACCTTATAGCGATAGTCTGCCACAGGATAGCCGGGCAAACCCAGCTGCGCCAGCGCCCAATTCATGGCAGATGCGATGCCGGACAGAGAGTCCAGCAAGGTGCCGTCCATATCAAAAAAACAATAGCGAATCAACGCTGATATACCTCCAATGCAGTCTTAAGTTGGGTCTGCAATTCTTCTGCCACCCAAACAGGCTCTAAAATCCGGGCTTCATTGCCAAAGCTGAAGACCCAGGAATAAAATTGCGGGCTCAAAGCCACCTCGATGGTGGCGAAGAAATGCGCAGGATCGTTACCGGGGCTGAGGAACACGTCCTGGCCATAGCGGTCTACCACCACGCCGATCAGGTGATTCTGCAGCTCCAGCTTGACCGTTTCGGCCTGGCCGCTGAACATATTAAATGCCTTTTTGGTGTACAAAGCCGGGTCTACACGGTCGGCCTCGGGCACCTGTGCCTGCTGTTCTTCCACCTGGATCTGCTGCATTTTATCCACGCGATAGCTGCGTGCCATGCCGCGATCGTGATCATAGGCACGGAGGTAATAGTTTTCGTCCTCCCAGATCAGCACGATGGGGCTGACATGATAGCGGCGGCCATCGTGACGCAGGAATTTTTCCACCTTATCCCGACCCCAGGTAAGCACCCATTCATAATACTGAAAGCTGATTTGCTTGCCTTGGGTAATGGCACGGTGCAGGGCGTCTACTGTGTAATAGATCTGCTCGTTGGGCGCTTTGCTGCGATTTAAGATATGCGACTGCTGCTGCAGTTGATGCCCCTGATGGGTACTGGTGAGCTTTTGCAGCTTATCCAGCAGCTTTCTGGTCTTGGATTGGGTGATGAATCGGGAAGACTGCACGGCATCGGCCAGCAGTTTCAGTTCGGGGAGTTCAAACTCCCGCTCGCCTAAGTAATAAACAAACTCTCTGCCCCGGTGCTCGCCCACGATGTCAGCGCCGTACAGACGCAGCGCCTCGATGTCGCTGTACAGACTCTTGCGGTCGCGGATCTCCACGCCCCGATTTTCCAGCGCGGTCATGATCTGACCCAGGGTCAGGGGATGTGCTTCGTCTGACTGTTCCCGCAGGATGTCCAGCAGGTGCAGCGCCTTAAGTTTTTGGTTGTTTCCCTTTGCCATTTACAACGCCTCACCTTCCAGTGCTTCCTGCTGCTCATAGAGTTCCAGCAGGCGTTCTTCCAAGGACTCCTGCTCTTGGTAAAGTTCGCCCAGCTTGGTATAATCGCCGCCGGAACAGGCGGTCATTTCACCCGCAAGCTGTTCCAGCCGCTTCTCGGCGATGGTGATTTCTTTTGCCAGTTCACGGCGGCGCTTTTCCAACTGCTTGCCGCCACCGCCCTTTGCCTGCTTGGCCGTGGTCTTTTTGGCTTCTGCTTTGGCTTCTTTTTCTGCCTTTTTCTCCTGCTCTTTCCGCGCGGCTTCTACCTGCTCTTGCCGCAGGCGCTGCTCGCGGAAATCAGCATAGCCGCCCTGGAAGTCGGTGATGGAGCCGTCGGGCTCAATCTGCCAGATGCGGGTGGCAAATCGGTTGATAAAGTAGCGGTCATGGGACACGAAAAGCATGGTCTCAGAGAAGTCGTCGATGGCATCCTCCACCCACTCACGGCTCATCACATCCAAGTGGTTGGTGGGCTCGTCCAAAAAGAGAGTGTTGACCTGCTGATACATAAACAGACACAGCTTGAGTCTGGTCTTTTCACCACCGGACAGCAGCCCTACCGTCTTGAACACCTCTTCGCCGCGGAAGTCAAAGGCGGCCAGCCGGTCACGGGCCTCCTGGGTAGAGGCGTTGGTCTCGTACAGAACGGTATCCACCAGATTGCGCTCGGGATGACTGAAATGCACCACCTGGGGCAGGTAGCCCTGCTTGACCCCCACGCCCTCATACACACGGCCGCCCATAGGGGTATGCTGCCGCAGGAGAGTGGTGAGCAAGGTGGTCTTGCCGCAGCCGTTGGGTCCAAGAATTGCGATACGCTCGCCACGGAGTACCAGCGCGGTAAAATCACGCACCAGCGGTTTATCGTAGCCCACGGAGAGGTTTTCGGCAAAGAACACCTCGTCGCCCGACTGGTCGGCTTGGTTAAAGCGGGTGCGGAGCTTGCGCTCTTTGCGAATGGTCTGAATGCGCTCCATGCGGTCGATGCGCTTTTGCATGGAAAAAGCGCGTTTATGCAGGGCATCGTTACCCATAAAAGCCCACAGATGCAGGTTGCCCACGGCTTTTTCCAATCGGGCGATCTCCTTATCCTGCCGGCGCTTGGCGGCTTCCAGCTGTCGGGCAAGTTCTTCTTTTTTCTCCATGTAATAGCTGTAATTGCCCGGCCAATTGACGACCTCGCCGTCCCGCAGCTCTAAGGTGCGGTTGGTGGCCAGATCCAGGAAATAACGGTCGTGGGACACCATCAGCACAGTGCCCTTAAAAGAGCGCAGATATTCCTCCAGCCATTCGATAGACTGCATGTCCAGATGGTTGGTAGGCTCGTCCAGCAGCAGGATATCGGTGCCGGACAACATCAGTCTTGCCAGATTGACCCGGGTCTTTTCGCCGCCGGACAGGCTCATAAAGGGGCGCTCCTGCATCTCGGGCGGGATACGCAGACCGCCGGTCATGCGGTTATAGGGGACTTCCAGGTCATAGCCGCCGGCGGTCTCAAAAGCGGTCTGCAGGCGACTGTACTGATCCAGATCCACTTCGTCTCCGGCGGCCATGGCGGCCTCCATTTCCGCCATCCGGGCACCCATGGCTTCGATATGGTCAAAGGCCTGCCACAGCACCTGACGGACGGTGACGGTGTCGTCATACTCGGGCAGCTGTTCCAGCAGCCCGATACGACGGTTTTTGCCGATGACCACTTCGCCGGATTCGTATTCCAGCATACCGGACAGGATCTTCAGCAGCGTGGTCTTACCGCATCCGTTGGGACCAACGATGCCGGCGCGTTCGCCGGGAAACAACTCAAAGGAGAGCCCCTTTAACAAATGGTGCTCTCCAAAATATTTATGCAGATTTTGTACGCTGATCTCAGCCACGGGTATTCCTCCACAACCGGATATGCGCCACCTGCCGGGGCGCTATGTTTTTTGTTTGGATAAGTCCCGAAACACGTGCTGCGGCGGAGGGTGCAGACTGCCCCGGTCGAAAAAGCAGGCCAGCAGCAACAGGCACAGGATACAAAATGCGCCCACCACCTTTGGCACGGGTGCATACAACAGTCTCAGGGCAATGAAATATCCGCTGGCCAGAGACAGAAAATACGTGGCAATGTCTGCCCACAAAATGGGTCTTCCGCTGCCAAAGCCAAAGCGCAGGGCATAATGCAAGCCCAGCATGGCCGCGATACCGTGCATGGCTCCCACAGAGGCAGCCATTGCTGCCGCCGGCCAGGCAAGGTCTTCGGTAAATGCCAATACAGCAACCGCTCCAAGCAGCGGCCAGAAACACAGTTTTACGTGCTCCCAAGGACTTTCGCTCACCGGCAGAAACATCACCAGCAAACGTGGCCTACCCAGAGGCACATAGAGAAAATGCGCCACCGTGCCCACTAATGCTGCCAGCAGAAACAACCAAATACGCATGAAATCACCTCGGTGAATTCTATGCGAACAGATTCGTTATTTGACCGTGTTGGAAACACTTTCCTCCAGGGCATGGTCTTCCTGCTCGTGCCGCGCGATCACCTGGTTTACCGTAGGTTCTTCGCCGTCGATGAGGTAACTGTACATTTCCTTGATGATGATCTTGACCACAGCCGCTACAGGGGTGGAGATCAGCATACCCATGGGACCCCAGATCCGGTTGCACACCAACAGAGCAAACATAACCGTGATGGGATGCAAGCCGGTGGCATCACCCTGGACTTTGGGATTGACGATGTTACCCTCGATCTGCTGAACGATCAGTACAAAGATGGCCACGGTAATACCCATACCGATGCCACCGGTGATGGTGGCCACCACCGCTTCGATGCCGCCGGCCACAAAGGAACCGAAGTAGGGGACAAAGTCCAGCACAAAGGACAAGCCCGCAAACAAGAAGGCATAGGGTACACCGATGATGGACAGGCCGATATAGGTAACGGCTGCCATACCGCCGGATACGATCACACGGGCCTTTACATATTTCCAAACCAGTTCATTGCCCTCTGCCAGCACATGAGATGCGCGGCGAGCAATGCTGTGGGGCAGGATGCCAACGAAATTACGCAGGAGCTTAGAGCCGTCCAGCATCAGATACACGATGACAATAATGACCACCACGATATCCACAATACTCAGTGTGAAGTTGACCACCCAGGTCACGAAAGAGCTGAGCAGGTCAACCAGGATCTCATCTGCCTTTTGCAGGTATTCATTGGCCAGTTCCAGCACACCGGGCGGCAGACGCAGGCTTTCCAAATAGGTGCTGATGCTGTTTAAGAACTCATCATAGGTGGAGGCAGATGCATAACGGATGATGTCGTCTACCAGTTCGGTGACCTGTTCGATCACTGCGGGAAGCAGCAAATACACCAAGAAGCTGACTAAGGCCAGTGCCAGCAGCAGCACCAAAGCCACCGCAAAGCCATGGCGCAGATGCAGGCGTTTTTCTGCAATTCTTGCCAGCGGGCTCAGCAAATAAGCCACCAGGGCAGCCGCAAAAAACTCCATAATAATATCCCAAAAGCTGGTGACCATCAATGCGGTACCCACCAGCAATAAGATCAGCACCAATGTCTTTCCGTTTTTCATTGATAAGCCTCCTTTGCGCAAAACATAAGCTTAGTATATTATATTATACGTTAAAACGGACATCCTTACAATAGTTTGTGTAAAGCTTTCGAAAAAAACTTCTGGCTTTCCCCTTTTCTTAGCCGCAAATTAGGCGGAAGAAAAAAAGTTTGAAAAATTGAAAAAATCCTCTTGATTTTTTAAAACAAGTGTGTTATTCTTATTTGGCATTAGAGATGCGGCGTTAGCTCAGCTGGATAGAGTGTTTGGCTACGAACCAAAAGGTCAGGGGTTCGAATCCCTTACGCCGTACCAGAAACCCGGAACGAAAGTTCCGGGTTTTTTGTTTTTTCCGGAGGAAAAAGCGGTTCTTCCCATAGCAATCTTGCTTCTCTTATGTTATAATATATGATTGATAAAAACACTGCGGCAACTGCCGCATTTGGAGGTGCGATATGCGCATCGTTGTGAAAGTGGGCACTTCTACCCTGACCTATTCCACCGGCCATTTAAACATCCGTCGGGTGGAAAGCCTGTGCAAGGTGCTGTCTGACCTGAAGAACGCCGGACACGAGATCATTCTGGTGTCTTCCGGCGCCATCGGCATGGGCGTGGGCAAGCTGGGACTTGCCAAACGTCCCGATGATATCCAGACCAAACAGGCTGCCGCTGCCGTTGGTCAGTGCGAACTGATGTATACCTACGACCGGCTGTTTTCCGAATACCATCACACCGTGGCACAGATTTTGCTGACCGCCGAAGATGTGATGAGCGATGTCAGACGGGTGCATTTCCAAAATACGCTGTTCCGTCTGCTGGAGCTGCGTGCTCTGCCCATCGTCAATGAGAACGATACCATCGGCACCGATGAGATTCTGGTGGGCGACAACGATACACTGGCTGCCATCGTGGCCACCAATGCCAAGGCAGATCTTTTGGTGCTGCTGAGCGACATCAACGGGCTGTACACTGCAGATCCCCGAAAGGATCCCAATGCCCAGCTGGTGCACATGGTACCCGCCGTCACCGATGAAGTATTGGCTCTGGCCGGCGGCGCAGGTTCTGCACAGGGCACCGGCGGCATGATCACCAAGTTGCGGGCGGCACAGATGATGACCGAGTCCGGCGCAGATATGGTGATTGCCAACGGCGCAGATCCGGAAGTGCTGTATGCCATTTTGGAGGGTGCCGAAGTGGGCACCCGATTTATGGGAAAGCGGTGATTGTATGATCTCTACTCTTGATATTTTAAAAGCCGGCAAGGCTGCATGGCCCGCCCTGCGCCGTGCCGATGACGCACTGCGGCAAAAAGCTATGCATGCCATGGCTGATGCTTTGGTTGCAAACAGTGATGCCATTCTACAAGCCAACCGGCTGGACATGCAGCAGGCTGCAGGCACTTTGTCTGAAGTTATGCTGGACCGTCTTGCCCTCAGTGAAAGCCGTATCCACGGCATGGCCGACGGTATCCGTCAGGCCGCTGCCCTGCCCTGTCCCACCGGACGGGTACTGGATCGCATCGTCCGTCCCAATGGTTTGATCATTGAAAAAGTCAGCAGCCCTCTGGGTCTGCTGGCCGTCATTTACGAAAGCCGTCCCAATGTCACCGCTGATGCTGCCGCATTGGCCGTCAAGAGCGGCAATGCCTGCGTGCTGCGCAGTGGCAAGGAAGCCTGGCGCTCTGCCAACGCCATTGTGCAGGCCATGCAGAATGGTCTGCGCAGTGTTGGTCTGCCCGGCGAACTGGTACAGCTGGTGCAGGATACCTCCCGGGAAAGCGCCACCGTGCTGATGACCGCTGTGGGTTTGGTAGATCTGCTGATTCCCCGTGGCGGCGCAGGTCTGATCCGCAACTGTGTGGAGAACGCCAAGGTTCCCTGCATTCAGACCGGTACCGGCATTTGCCATGTATATGTGGAAAAGACCGCAGATCAGGATATGGCGCTGACAGTGCTGGAAAACGCCAAGACCAGCCGCCCCTCGGTCTGCAACGCTGCCGAGGTTTGTCTGGTGGATGGGGCCATCGCCGCTGACTTTTTGCCCAAACTGGCAAAGCGGTTGGGCGCAGATCGGGCAAGCGCCGGTCTGCAGCCGGTAGAACTGCGGGGCGATGCCGCAGCAGCTGCCATTCTGGGCACCAAGGCCTGGGGCGAGGAAGCCTTTACCACCGAGTTTTTGGATTATATTCTGGGTGTTAAGGTTGTTCGTGATGTGGAAGAAGCAGTGGCACACATTGAAGGCCACTCTACCGGCCACAGCGATGCCATCCTTACCCGTGACGAAGTTGCTGCTGACTTCTTTACCGTCAACGTTGACAGCGCAGCCGTGTATGTGAATGCATCCACCCGCTTTACCGATGGCGGTGAGTTTGGACAGGGCTGTGAGATCGGCATCTCCACTCAAAAGCTCCACGCTCGTGGCCCGCTGGGTCCCGCTGAGCTGACCACCTATCGGTATGTGATCCGCGGCGAAGGCCAGACCAGATAAGGAGGAACGCGTATGAAGTTTGGATTTATCGGCACCGGCAACATGGGTGCTGCCCTGGCTGCCGCCGCTGTCAAAGGCATCGGCGGAGAAAATGTGGTTTTGACCAACCGCACCCACGCAAAGGCCGTGGCTTTGGCCCAAAATCTTGGCTGCACCACTGCCACCAATGCCCGGGTCGCAGAAGCTTGCGATCTGATTTTTCTGGGTGTAAAGCCCCATTTGATGGCCGATCTGCTGCAGGAGCTTGCCCCCGTACTTTCTGCCCGCAGCACGCCTTATACCCTGGTAAGCATGGCAGCCGGTCTGACCATTGCAAGATTGCAGGAGATGGTTGGCGTGAATGCGCCCATCATCCGCATCATGCCCAACACCCCCGCACAGGTGGGCGACGGCATGATTCTGTACGTGATTTCTCCCGAAGTGACCGAAGATGCGCTGCATGGCTTTTTGCAGGGTATGGCGCCTGCCGGACGGTTTGACGCCCTGCCCGAAAGTCTGATGGATGCCGGCAGTGCGGTTTCCGGCTGCGGTCCCGCCTTTGTATATCTGATGATCGAGGCGCTGGCGGACGGCGGTGTTGCCTGTGGTCTGCCCCGGCAGAAGGCACAGGACTATGCGGCACAGACCCTGCTGGGTGCTGCCAAAATGGTACTGGAAACCGGCAAACATCCCGGTGCGCTGAAAGATGCCGTGTGCAGCCCTGGCGGCAGCACCATCCAGGGCGTACGTGCGCTGGAGGAAAACGGCTTCCGCACCGCTGCCTTTGAGGCGGTCATTGCGGCTTATCACAAGACCCGGGATCTGGGCAAAGCCTAAAGATTTGACTTTTCCCGAAAAAGGGATACAATAGACAAGGGACTTTTCCCTATTTTATTACTTTATACTCTCAGGAGATGAAATTATGAGCGACAATTGCACCCATGACTGCAGCACCTGCAGTCAGAATTGTTCCAGCCGTACCGCTCCCAACGACCTGCTGGCAAAGCCCCATGCGCTGAGCAACGTCAAAAAGGTCATTGGTGTTGTCAGTGGCAAGGGCGGCGTTGGCAAGAGCCTGGTGACCTCTCTGCTGGCCGTTGCCATGCAGCGTAAGGGCTATCGGGTTGGCATTCTGGATGCCGACATCACCGGCCCCAGCATTCCCAAGGCCTTTGGTCTGAAGGAGCGCGCCACCGGCACCTCCACCGGCATTTTCCCCGTTACCTCCAAGACCGGCATTGAGGTCATGAGCATCAACCTGTTGCTGGACAATGATACCGATCCCGTGGTATGGCGCGGCCCCGTCATTGCTGGCGCTGTCAAGCAGTTCTGGACCGACGTCATCTGGAAGGACATTGATTACATGTTCATCGACATGCCTCCCGGAACCGGCGATGTGCCTCTGACTGTCTTCCAGTCCCTGCCCGTAAACGGCATTGTCATCGTCACCTCTCCCCAGGAGCTGGTGAGCATGATCGTGGAAAAAGCCGTGAACATGGCAAACATGATGAATGTGCCTGTGCTGGGCATGGTGGAGAATATGTCTTTCTTCCGCTGCCCCGACTGTGGCAAGGTATACAGCATCTTTGGCGAGAGCCACATCGAGAAGGTAGCTGCCGCCCACGGTATCACCCGTGTCGCCAAGCTGCCCATCAATCCCAAGGTGGCTTCTGCTGTGGACGCCGGCTGCGTAGAACTGGCTGACACCGACGAACTGGACGTGCTGGCCGAGTTCTTTACCACTCTGTAACTGTAAAAACCACTCCGAAGAGCGCTTCGGGGTGGTTTTTTGTTGATTTTACGGGAGCGCTGCTCTTGTTTCTGACAAGAAACTATGGTATGATATATTTTGAACTATTTTTTAGGAGGGGAATATCCTTTTATGGACCCGTTGTTAGGACAATCAATCGTAATCGAAATCGTGCTTGTGCTGTTGTGTGGTTTTTTTGCCCTGGCAGGCGCATCGGTGGAAGAAGCCTCTGAAAGCCGCCTGATCAAAGAGGTGGAGGAAGGCGACAGAAAAGCCTCCCGCAAGGCCGCCAAGATGCTGAAGATCGTGGAAGACCCCGAGGCGTTTCTGCTGAGCATGCACAGTACCCAGCTTTTGGCCGGACTGTTTGCCGCACGCTTTGCCATCGTGAGTTTTTCGCCCCTGCTGGATGCCTATATGGATCATCTGTGGGCTGATGTCATTGTGCTGCTGTGCATGGGATTTGTTCTGCTGTGGCTGACGGTGTATGTACCCCGCAGCTTTGCCGCCAGACGCCCCCAAAAGGCCGCTGCATTCTTCGCGCCGTCTCGCATGGTGTTTTTGCTGCTGCAGCCTGTCAATATGATGTTCCGTCTGCTGACCAATTTGGTGCTGAGTCTGCTGGGAGTTCGTCCCACCGACACGGTGGAAGACGTCAGCGAAGATGAGATCATGCTGATGGTGGAGGAAGGCGAAGAGACCGGTGCCATTGAAGCCGCAGAAAAAGAGCTGATCGAGAACGTATTTGAGTTTAACAATATGACTGCCGAGGACATTATGGTCCACCGCACCGATATGGAAGTGGTATGGCAGGAAGATACCCACGAAGAGATCCTTGCCACCATCCGCGAAAGCGGCCTGTCCCGCTTCCCCGTTTGCAGCGAAGATATCGATGACATTGTAGGCATCCTGAGCACCCGCGAATATTTGCTGAACGCACATCTGGACGAGCCCAAGCCCATGAGCGAGCTGCTGCGCAGGGCCTATTTCGTACCCGAAACGGTGCGTGCGGATCTGCTGTTCCGCGAGATGCAGACCGAGAAGGTACACATGGCCATCGTGGTAGACGAGTACGGCGGCACCAGCGGTCTGCTGACTATGGAAGATCTGCTGGAACAGCTGGTTGGTGACATCTACGACGAGTTTGACGAAGTCGAGGAGCAGGAGATCACCAAGACCGGTGAGGACACCTGGCGCATCAGCGGCAGCGCTGCTCTGGACAGTGTGTATGAAGCACTGGAGCTGCCCTTTGACGAAGAGGACGAGGATTGCGACACCCTGGGCGGTCTGGTTTTCAGCAAGCTGTCTGTCATCCCCCAGGACGGCACTCAGCCCGAAGTGGAAGTGCCCGGCATGCGCATTCAGGTGGAAGAGATCGTCGACCACCGTGTGGAATGGGCAAAGGTCACCCGTCTGGAACTGCCTCAGGACGAGGAAGAATACGAAGAATAATCATATTTCTGCAAAAAACGGTGCTGCCAAAGGGCAGCGCCGTTTTATTTTTGCGCAAAACTTTACAGATAACTTTACAGTTCTCAGCATCTGTGTTATAATGGCATCACAAATCCATCCATTATAAACCTTCCGGAAACGGTAAGGAAAGGAGTATTCTTATGGCTAGTAAACGTGATTCTTTGCTTTCCACCATTTTTAAACGTTACCTCATCGATGCCATGGGCGCTATGGCCTACGGTCTGTTTGCGTCTTTGATCGTTGGTACTATCCTCGGGCAGTTTGCTACCTTCCCCGGGCTGAAGTTTCTGGGAAATATCGCTACCGTACTGAAGACCAATACGGTCTACGGCGCTGCCATCGGTGCCGCTGTCGCATGGGGTCTGAAGAGCGACGCGCTGGTGATATTCAGCGCAGCCGGCGCCGGTGCCATCGGTTGCGTGGCCGGCGGCCCTCTGGGCGCATTTCTTGCCGCTGTCGTCGGTGCAGAGCTGGGACAGCTGGTGTCGAAAAAGACCCCTGTGGACATCGTGGTAACCCCCCTTGTCACCGTTATCACCGGTGGTCTGGTGGGACAGTTTACCGGTCCTTACATCACCGATTTTATGACTTGGCTTGGTGATATCATCAACTACGCCACTGACCTGATGCCCCTGCCCATGGGTATGATCGTGGCCGTGGTGGTTGGCATGGTGCTTACCCTGCCCATCTCCTCTGCCGCACTTTGCGTTATGCTGGGTCTGTCCGGCCTGGCCGGCGGCGCTGCTACCGCAGGCTGCTGCGCCCAGATGCTGGGCTTTGCCGTGGTGAGCTACTGTGATAACGGATTCTCCGGTCTGGTATCGCAGGGCATCGGCACATCTATGCTGCAGGTGCCCAATATCATCCGCCGTCCTCTGATCTGGGTGGCACCCACGGTGGCTTCTGCCGTGGCCGGTGCCTTCTCCACCACTCTGTTTAAGATGACCAATGTGCCTGCCGGTGCCGGCATGGGTACCAGCGGTCTGGTAGGTGTGCTGACCACCTATGGCGATATGGCGCCTGATGTAGGTGCTGCCGCTGCACTGATTGGTATTTTTGTGGTAGATATTCTGATTCCCATTGTGGTTGCTCTGGGTGTAGACCGCGTGATGCGTCGTTTGAACTGGGTACACAAGGGCGATATGAAGCTGCAGAAGATCTGATGACGGTATTTGAAACGATTCTCTCCGCCATTCATGGCTGCCCCAAGCGTCCCTTGCGGGTGGCCATTGACGGCGGCAGCGCCTCGGGCAAGACAACCCTTTCGCGTCAGCTTGGTGAAGCACTGCGTTGCCCTGTGGTGCATATGGACGATTTCTTCCTTCCCCCAGCCCTGCGCACGGCCCCGCGATTGGCAGAGCCCGGTGGTAATGTGCATTATGAGCGCTTTGCAGAAGAGGTGCTGCCTCATCTGCAAAGCGGCACAGGATTTACTTACGGTGTTTTCGACTGCGGTGCCATGGCTGTCACCGGCCAGCAGGAGATCGCACCCTGGGGCGTGATCATTGTGGAAGGGGCATACAGTCTGCATCCCAAACTGGCAGATGTGTATGATCTGAAGATCTTCCTGCGAGTGGATCCCCAGCTGCAGGCCAAACGGATCCTGCAGCGCAACGGCCCGGAAAAGCAGGCGGTGTTCCTGCGCAAATGGATCCCACTGGAGCAGCAGTATTTTGATATCTGCAAGGTAGCTGAGCGGGCAGATCTGGTGCTGGACATTACGGAATAATGGCAAACAGGAGGCTTGGTTGCAAGCCTCCTGTTTTTATCTTCGAATGCATAAAAGGCCGTGGGCAAATTGCCCACGGCCTTTTGAATATAATCTATTCGTAATTTCGGTTTCAGTTTAGCTGATGGTAGTACCGGTAGCGAAGCTGTAGACCAGGATGGCAACGATGGCGATGGGAGCCACGTACTTGACCAGAACGGTGAAGACGGGAGCCATGGGGAACTTAGCGCCTTCGGTGCTGCGAACTTCAGCAACAGCATTCTTGGAACCCCAGACCCAGCCGCACAGGATGCAGCTGCCCAGAGCAACAACGGGGATCATCAGACGGTCGGTGAAGAACTCCATGAAGTCGCCCATGATGGGATAGGTGACGCCGTTGGCGAAGTCCCACCAGATGCCCTTGATGTCGTAGGAAGCCTGGCTGAGGGTGTAAGCACAACCGACCAGGAACATCACAACGCACAGACCGACGGTAGCCTTGTTACGGTTCCAACCAAACTCTTCGGTAACGAAAGCAACCAGGCTCTCAACCAGGGAGATGATGGAAGTCAGAGCTGCGAAGAACAGCAGCATGTAGAACAGCAGACCAAAGATCACGCCGCCGGGCATAGCCTCGAACACGCCAGCCAGACCGGCAAATGCGAAGCCGCCGCCCTTGCCGATGCCTTCAGCACCCAGAGTTGCGAAAACAGCGGGAACGATGATGAAACCGGCCAGCAGAGCAACCAGAGTATCCATACCGCAGATCAGAGCGGTGTTCTTAGCCAGGTTCTCTTCCTTGCTAACGTAGGAGCCGTAGGTGATCATGATGCTCATGCCCAGAGACAGGGAGAAGAATGCCTGACCCAGTGCAGCCATGACGGTGGCACCGGAGACCTTGCTCCAGTCAAAGGACAGCATGTACTGCAGACCTTCCTGAGCGCCGTCCATGGTAACGGAACGGACCAGCAGGACAACCAGGATTGCGAACAGGGCGGGCATACCGACCTTGTTGAACTTCTCGATACCGCCGGAAACGCCCTTCATGACGATGTAAGCGGTAACAGCCATAAATACGGCGCCGAAGACCAGAGCAACCCAGGGAGTGAAGGTCTCGCCGGTAGCGGCGTTCAGACCCAGCAGGTTGTAGAAGAAAGGCAGGGGCTCAGCGAAGACCTTTTTGGCTTCGGTGATGTAGGCTACGATGTAGCGCAGAACCCAGCCGCCAACGTGTGCGTAGTAAGAAGTGATGATGAAGGTGGTCAGAACGCTGACGTAGCCCATCCACTTAAACTTCTTGCCGCCCAGCTGTGCATAGGTGCCAACTGCGTTCTTCTTGGATGCACGACCCAGAGACAGCTCTGCCAGCATGACGGGCAGACCAATCAGCAGAACGATTGCCACATAAATCAAAATGAAAGATCCGCCGCCGCCTTCATAGGCCTTGCCGGGGAATTTCCAAATGTTGCCCAGACCGACAGCAGAACCGGCTGCTGCCAGGATAAAGCCGAGCTTACTGCCCCATTGAGCACGAGTGTTTTCTTTCTGTTCCATTAGTTTTACCTCTCTTTCTTTCCTAAAAAAGAAAATCATGTCGCTATTATACAGTTTTGCTTGCAATTTGGCAAGTGACATATTATAATGAGTATATGAAAGTTTGTCATACCCCCTATTCCCTATTTTTTTCACATTTCTTTATGTAAACATTACCAAAACCACAGACACAGGAGTGCCTTTTATGGATACGCGAAAACTGGAATCTTTGATCGCCGCTGCCGAGTTGGGAAGTTTTACCAAAGCCGCCCAGATTTTGGGTTATACCCAATCGGGTCTGACCCATATGATGAAAGCGCTGGAGCAGGAGCTGGGCATTCAGCTTTTGATCCGCTCTCATACCGGCATTGCCCTTTCCCCCGCCGGCAAGCAGCTGCTGCCCAGCATCCGTCGTTTGCTGGATGCGGAAAAGGCATTGCAGCGCGAGATCGACCTGCTGCAGGATGCACAGAAAGAGACCCTGCGCATCGGGTCTTATTCCAGTATGGCGATGCATTGGCTGCCCCTGGTGCTGCAGCACTTTCAGAAGGATCACCCGGATGTTAACATCAGCGTACAGATGGGTACCATCGAAGAGATCTACTCCTGGGTACAGAATGGCACGGCAGACCTGGCCTTCGTCAGCCAGCAAAAGGGCAACCGCATGAAATGGATCCCCCTGAAGGAAGATGCGCTGCTTGCCATCCTTCCACCCGATTACCCCCTTCCCCTGCCGGAAAAATTCCCCTTGCGTGAATTCCACGGCAAGCCGTTTTTGATGCCCAATTTCGGGTTTGACCGTGACATTAATAAATGGATGCGCGCCTACGGCGTAGAGCCCGATGTAAAACCCAGTTATGTGGATGACCCTGCGCTGATCTCTATGGTAGAGCACGGCTTGGGCATGAGCATGCTCAGCGAGCTGATCATGACCGGGCGTGAGAGCAAGGCCTGCGTGCTGCCCATCGACCCGCCCATCACCCGCAGTCTGGGCATTATCCTGGACGAATCCCGTCCTGCATCGCCCATGATCAATCAGTTTATCAAATGCACCAAAGAAGCACTGCACGAGGCCGGCATGCTGTAAGGTTGCAGTAAGAAACATACATAGAAAAACCGTCTGCGATCGCGCAGGCGATTTTTCATCTGTCCAATACACATTATATATGTAGGAGTGATGCACATCATGCTGCATGTGATTTTGTTAGAGCCGGAAATCCCCCAGAACACCGGCAATATTTCCCGCACCTGCGCCGCCACCGGCTGCAGCCTGCATCTGATCAAGCCCTTGGGCTTTGAGCTGAGTGATAAATACTTAAAGCGCGCCGGACTGGACTACTGGTCGCTGCTGGAGCTGCACATTTATGAGAACTGGGCGGACTTCCGGCAGAAGCATCCGGAGGCCAGACCCTGGATGGCCAGCACCAAGGCAGCACGCACTTATGCGGAAGTTTCCTATGACAAAGACGACTGGATCCTCTTTGGTAAGGAGACAAAAGGCCTGCCGGAGGACATGCTGCGGGCGGACTATGACCGCGCCATCCGCATCCCCATGCGGCAAGAGGCGCGGAGCCTGAACCTGTCCAATTCCGTGGCGGTGGTGCTGTATGAAGCACTGCGTCAGGCAGACTTTCCCGGACTGCTGGGCGAGGGGCAGATCCCACAAGGTTAAAACTGCATTATTTTTGTGTAAAACGCTGGGTTTTTTTGAAAAACCCGGCGTTTTCCATAACTTTTGTCATTGAAAAGTGCCAAAGAGAAGCGTATAATGAAAATAGATAAATATGCACCATGAAATATATGCACAGAAAGGAACTTTGCCATGAACTATCATAAGAAATCCGCACGTGACATTGCGGTACAGGGTAAGAAAGTTTTTGTTCGCTGTGATTTTAACGTGCCTCTGGATGGCGACGGCAACATCACCGACGACATCCGTATCCGTGGCGCACTGCCCACCATCCAGTATCTGCTAAATCAGGGCGCTGCCGTAATCCTTTGCTCCCATATGGGTCGTCCCAAGGGTCAGGTAAATCCCAAGTATTCCCTGAAACCTGTTGCCGCTCGTCTCAGCCAGCTGCTGGGTCAGGAGGTCAAGCTGGCCGAGGACGTCGTCGGCGACAGCGCCAAGGCACTGGCCGCTGCTCTGCAGCCCGGTCAGGCTATGCTGCTGGAGAATGTGCGCTATCATAAGGAAGAAGAAGCCAATGACCCCGCCTTTGCCAAGGCGCTGGCCGATCTGGCTGATATCTTTGTCAACGATGCCTTCGGCACCGCACACCGTGCCCATGCCTCCACCGCCGGTATCGCCGATTATCTGCCTGCCGTCTGCGGCTTCTTGATGGAGCGTGAAATCTCCGTCATGGGCAAGGCACTGGAAGATCCCCAGCGTCCCTTTGTGGCCATTCTGGGCGGTGCTAAGGTAGCCGACAAGCTGAAGCTCATCGACAATCTGCTGGGCAAGTGCGACAGCGTGCTCATCGTGGGCGGTATGTCCTATACCTTTGCCAAGGCACAGGGCGGCAGCATCGGCAACAGCCTGTGCGACAATGAAAAGTTGGAGCTGGTGGGTTCTCTGCCCGCCAAGGCCGAAAAGCTGGGTACCCGTCTGATGCTGCCCATCGATAACGTGGCCGGCGATGCTTTCTCCAACGACTGCAACACCGTCACCGTCAAGGCCGGTGAGATCCCCGAGGGTTATGAGGGTCTGGACATCGGTCCTGCCACCGTATCCGCTTACAGCGAGATCATCAAGGCTGCCAAAACCGTGGTGTGGAACGGCCCCGCCGGCGTTTTTGAAATGCCCAACTTTGCCAAGGGCACCGAAGGTATCGCCAAGGCTGTGGCCGAGTGCGAAGGAACCAGCATCATCGGCGGCGGTGACAGCGCGGCTGCCATCGAGCAGCTGGGCTTTGCCGATCAGGTGAGCCATATCTCCACCGGCGGCGGTGCTTCTCTGGAGTTTCTGGAAGGCCGCCAGCTGCCCGGTATCGCCTGCCTGCTGGATGCCTGATCCAAACAGAAAGAGGTCAATCCTATGAATCTGCGTTACCGCAAGACCATCATTGCCGGCAACTGGAAAATGCATAAGACCCCCGATGAAGCACGGGATTTCATCACCGAGCTGCGCCCCCTGGCCGCACAGGCCAAGTGGTGCGAGGTGGTGCTGGCTGTGCCCTTCATCGATATCCCCGCTGCTGTAAAGGCAGCCAAGGGCAGCCGCATTGCCATTGCCGCGCAAAACTGTCACTATGCCGAAGACGGCGCCTTCACCGGTGAGGTTTCCTGCCAGATGCTGGCTGCCTGCGGCGTAAAGTACGTGCTCATCGGCCACTCCGAGCGCCGGGAGTATTACAACGAGACCGATTCCGCCGTCAATAAAAAGATCCATGCCGCACTGGCCTGCGGCCTCTCCCCCATCCTTTGCGTGGGTGAGAGCGAGATGATGCGTGACTGCAACGTCACCATGGAGCAGATCCGTCTGCAGGTGAAGACCGCGCTGCAGGGCATCACCGCCCAGCAGATGAAGCACATCACCATTGCCTACGAGCCCATCTGGGCCATCGGCACCGGCAAGACCGCTGCCAGCGCGCAGGCCGGCGAAGTGGGCTCTGCCATCCGCGAGTGCCTGCGTCAGATGTACGGCGCCAGAGTTGCCCGCAGCGTATCCCTGCTCTACGGCGGCAGCATGCGTCCCGGCAATGCTGCCGAGCTGCTGGCACAGCCCGATGTGGACGGTGGCCTGATCGGCGGTGCTTCCCTGCATGTATTCGACTTTTCCGCCATCATTGAAGCTGCCCAGCCCACTGCTGTGGCTGCTCCCGTTCCCGAGGAGGCACAATGAAGCAACCTTTGGTTCTGATGATTCTGGACGGCTGGGGCAAAGCCGCAGCCAGTCCCAGCAACGCCATTGCCCTGGCGAAGACACCCCATCTGGATGCCGCCTTTGCCAAGTACCCCAGTGCCGAGCTGGCATGCTCCGGCATGGCAGTGGGTCTGCCGGAAGGACAGATGGGCAACAGTGAGGTGGGTCACACCAATCTGGGCGCCGGACGGGTGGTGTACCAGGAGCTGACCCGCATCACCAAGTCTATCGACGATGGCAGCTTTTTCCGGAACGAAATCCTGCTGCAGGCCATTGCCCATGCCCAAACCACCGGCGGCACAGTGCATCTGATGGGTCTGCTGTCCGACGGCGGTGTGCACAGCCACATTGATCACCTGTTTGCCCTGCTGCGTATGTGCAGTGGACAGCATGTGCCGGTGCGGGTGCATTGCTTTTTGGACGGCCGTGATACGCCCCCTGCCAGCGGTGCAGGCTACCTGCGGCAGCTGGAGGAATACCTGGCCACCCTGCCCGGCGACATTGCCATCGGCACCGTCTGCGGACGCTTTTATGCCATGGATCGCGACAGCCGCTGGGAGCGTTTAGAGCTGGCTTATCGCGCTTTGGTCTGCGACGACCCCGTCACCCGCAGCAAGCTGCCCTCTCATGCCGTGGCCAACAGCTATGAAAACGGTGTCACCGACGAGTTCGTGCGCCCCATTAACTGTGCGCCGGGCTGCTGCATCGAGCATCGGGACAGCGTGATCTTCTTTAACTTCCGTCCCGACCGGGCTCGCGAGCTGACTCGCGCTTTGTGCGACGATCACTTTGACGGTTTTTCCCGCTTTGGCGGCACCGTCAAGCCGTTCTTCGTCTGCTTTACCCAGTACGATGCGTCCATGCCCAATGTGCAGGTGGCCTTTAAGCCCCAGACCCTGGACAACATCTTTGGCGAGTACATCGCCAGCAAGGGGCTGACCCAGCTGCGTATTGCCGAGACAGAGAAGTACGCCCATGTGACTTTCTTCTTTAACGGCGGCGAAGAAACCGTCTTTGAAGGCGAAGACCGTGCGCTGATCCCCTCCCCCAAGGTGGCTACTTATGACCTGCAACCCGAGATGAGCGCCTATACCGTGGCAGAGGAGTGCGAGGCCCGTCTGCGCAGCGGGAAGTATGATGTGGTGATTTTGAACTTTGCCAACTGCGACATGGTGGGTCACACCGGTGTGCAGGAAGCTGCCGTCCGTGCCGTAGAGGCGGTGGACGACTGCGTGGGCAAGGTGCTGAAGGTGACAGAGGAGCTGGGCGGCACTGCCATCATCACCGCAGACCACGGCAATGCCGACTGTATGGAGCAGGACGGTGTGCCCTTTACCGCCCATACCACCAACCCCGTTCCGGTAATTTTGTGCCGGGAGGGTCTGGAACTGAGAAACGGTGCGCTGTGTGATGTTGCGCCCACCATGCTTGAGCTTTTGGGACTGCCCGTGCCCGAAGAAATGACGGGACGTTCCCTGATTGTAAAAAAATAAAAAAGACTGTGGAGGAACCCATCCATGAAAAACTATCTGGAAATCGTTGATGTACTGGCCCGCGAAATTATGGACAGCCGCGGCAATCCCACCGTGGAAGTGGAAGTGTATGTAGACGACGGCGTTGACACCTACTTCGGTCGTGCAGCTGTACCCTCCGGTGCATCCACCGGCATTTACGAAGCCTGCGAGCTGCGCGACGGCGACAAGAGCCGTTATCTGGGCAAGGGCGTGCTGAAGGCTGTGGAAGCCGTCAACACCGAGATCGCCGACGCCGTCATCGGTCTGAACGCACTGGATCAGGCGGAGATTGACGCTGTCATGCTGGAACTGGACGGCACCCCCAATAAGTCCCGTCTGGGTGCAAACGCCATTCTGGGTGTTTCTCTGGCTACTGCCCGTGCCGCTGCCGAGGCCTGCGGTCTGCCCCTGTATCAGTACATCGGCGGTGTCAATGCCAAGACTCTGCCCGTACCCATGATGAACATCTTAAACGGCGGCGCGCATGCCACCAACAACGTGGATATTCAGGAGTTCATGGTCATGCCCGTTGGCGCTCCCTGCTGGAGCGAGGCTCTGCGCATGTGCGCCGAGGTCTTCCACACGCTGAAGAGCGTGCTGAAGGAAATGGGCTGCCCCGCTGCCGGTGTTGGCGACGAGGGTGGTTATGCTCCCAACCTGAAGCGTGATGAAGATGCTCTGAAGGCCATCGTTGCCGCCATCGAAAAGGCCGGCTACAAGCCCGGTGAGGACTTTATGATCGCCATCGATGCTGCTACCTCTGAGTGGTACAACGAAGAGACCGGCTGCTATGACCTGCCCAAGGCCAAGAAGACCATGACCAAGCAGCAGATGGTCAACATGTGGAAGAAGTTTGCCGACAACTATCCCATCATCTCTCTGGAAGACGGTATGGGCGAGAACGACTGGGAAGGCTGGGCTCTGCTGACCAAGACCATCGGCGACCGCGTACAGCTGGTTGGCGATGACCTGTTCGTCACCAATGTTGCCCGTCTGTCCACCGGTATCGAGAAGAAGGTTGCCAACTCCATTCTGATCAAGGTAAACCAGATCGGTACTCTCACCGAGACTCTGGAGGCCATTCAGATGGCAAACCGTGCCGGTTATACCGCTGTTGTTTCTCACCGCTCCGGCGAGACCGAGGACACCACCATTGCCGACCTGTCCGTTGCGCTGAATGCCGGCCAGATCAAGACCGGTGCTCCCAGCCGTACTGACCGTGTTGCCAAGTACAACCAGCTGATCCGCATCGAGGAAGAGCTGGGCGACAGCGCACAGTATCCGGGCAAGAAGGCTTTCTTTAACCTGTAATCGCAAGACACAAGCTGCCGGTGAAAATCCACCGGCAGCTTTTTCCCCGCTTGGAAATTTCTTTTTGTTTTTCACAGATTTTTTCGTTTTTCTTGTTGACAAAAAGTAAAAGAAATGGTATTATATAGTCCGTTCCCTGTGGGGAGCCACCGTTGGCCTGGTAGTTCAGCTGGTTAGAACGCTAGCCTGTCACGCTAGAGGTCGTGGGTTCGAGCCCCATCCAGGTCGCCAATTTTTTGCCTCTGTAGCTCAGTTGGTAGAGCAGAGGACTGAAAATCCTCGTGTCATTGGTTCGATTCCGATCGGAGGCACCATTTTGCGGATTTAGCTCATCTGGTAGAGCGCCACCTTGCCAAGGTGGAGGTAGCGAGTTCGAGCCTCGTAATCCGCTCCAAAGGACGCTTAAACGCTTTAAGCGTCCTTTATTTAACTTAATAAGGCACCATAGCCAAGTGGTAAGGCAGAGGTCTGCAAAACCTTTATGCCCCGGTTCAAATCCGGGTGGTGCCTCCAGAAAAAACCTCTTTACGAAAGTAAAGAGGTTTTTTCAATGATATCCGTTCCTCGTCGGAACGGGTGATATATCTTCGATATGATATCCACTTGCGGTGGATGATATATGCCTTTGGCGTATGAAGGAACGAATATTATATCATATTTGCAACGCAAATATATCATACGACGCAAGTCGTATATCATATCGCGTTAGCGATATATCATTATCCCTTGCAACTCCGCCGCTTTTATGCTATAATGTACCCAAACCGTTTTATATAAAAAACCAATTATCAGGAGGCTACTATGACGTATATTGGACGCAAGGAAGAATTGTTGAAAACTGAAATAATACCGCAGACTAAGGAAGCCGATTTCGAGGAATTTTGGGAAGAGCAGATAAAAATGCTTCGTAAGAAACCTCTAAAGATCGAAAGACGAGCCCTTGATCTGCCGTATAAAACCTTTAAGACTTATGAAATTGTATACAACACGCACGATGACACGCTTGTTACGGCATATTTTTGCGTTCCTTGTACGCATAATGGCGAGAAGCTTCCATGTGTTGCGCTCTATCACGGCGGTGGCGGATCCTTTGGTGTATGTCCCGAATTCGTGGCAACGGGCGTTTGTACCTTCTGCATGGATACTCGCTCACAGGGTGGAAAAACCTACGACCATGCGGAATATGAACCTGCCGACGATTATCACGGCGGACACGGTATTATGTCCCACGGCCTTCTTGATAAAGAGAATTTTTATATGAGAAACATTTATCTCGATGCGGTACGTGCAATTGATGTAATCGCAACCCTTCCCGAGGTGGATGCGGATAAAATTGTTGCGCACGGGCAGTCGCAAGGCGGTGCGCTGACGATCGTGGCATCGGCGCTTTCCGGTAAGGTGAAAAGAGCGTATCCCTCTGTGCCAAGCTACGCCTGCATTGAAAAGCGCGTGGAGAAGGCATCCGGTGTTTTTGGCGCGGTAAATGCTTATTTGCGTGCACATCCCGAGGATACGGACAGAGTTTTAAAAGTTTTAAGCTATTTTGATGTCAATAATATGGTGTCACTTCTTAAGATTCCGACGGAATTTTTCCTCGGACTGGAGGACCCCATCTGCCTTCCGCCGTTTGTATATTCTCCGTACGCGCATACAAAGGCAGAAAAGAACATTGTTTTCGGTGTCTTCACACCACACTACATCTCCAAAGAGTATCAATATAAGCTTCTCGGCGACCTTGCGTCGCTTTGAGCGTTGGCTCGAAAAAAGAAAGACAAGTCGCAAGACTTGTCTTTTCTTTTTCAATGAAATTCGCCTTGTGGCGAGTGATATTGCTTCGCAGTGATATTTGAACTTTGTTCAAGTGATATTCGCTTCGCGAGTTTTGGTGGCGAATATAATATCACTGAAACCGTAGGTTTCAATATCACTTTCACGAAGTGAAAATATCACTCTGTGCGTAGCACAGAATATCACTATCTCTTGCAGCTTTGCCACTTTCATGCTATAATACATTTAAGGTGGTGATGATATGAAAAAAGTATATACAAAAATCCCTGCAATGATTGCAATGCTAATTAGTGTTGTTACGGCTGCTTTAGTTTTAGCATCAATTGTTTATGCGTTAAAAGGTGGCGATGCCTATATAGGGTTTCTGGTAGGAATAGGTCTTTATTATATAGAAATTATCATTTACTTTTTTTATTTCATTGATGCAATTTTGTCAATAGTGAAAGCAATTAAGAAAATCCAACCTATTTTCAACAGTATATTGGCTTTTTTGATTGTTGGAACTATACCTATGGTGCTGTGGGCACTTAGTGCTAAACGAATGTATATTGGTTTAGTATGCGTATATTATTTTGCAATTTTTGTGCTTGAAGTTATATCCATTGTTAAACATATAAAAATAATGCGAGAGTGTAAAAAGAACAAAGAAAATCAAGGTTTTAGACCGGTTACATTTTGAGTGTCGGTCCCCAAAATCCCGTTCACGTAAGTGGGCGGGATTTTTACTTCTTACTTCTTACCTCTTCACTCTTACTTCAAATAAAGTTTGCACGGGATTTTTGGGAAGTAATAAGTAAGAAGTAAGAGGTAATAAGTATTGCGGCTTCGCCGCTTTTATGCTATACTACACATAGGTGGTGATGAGATGAAAAAAATTAGCCAAGGCGAATTTGAAATTTGCACTACAAAGGCAGATGCAATAGATAAGTTTATGCAAATGCAAGGTGTTTGTCGGGAAGAATTAAGTAGTGAAAATCTCATAGAGTTTTATTGCTCTAAAAAAGGCAAAATTGCTATCACTAACCCGCCTAAAAAACATATTGAACACACAAACTCTACCAATCTTTTTGCAGAGATTATAGAAAAAGATGGTAAGACATATGTTTCATATTTTACTGTGTATAGCCGTTTTAATAATGTTTTAAAATTTATATCTCTTATAATGTTAATAGCAATGGCTATCATTGCTATTGTATTAGCTGTTGCCAATGTAGATAAAACAGTTTCTCCTATTATTTTAGTTTTCTTTTTGCTATTTTTGGTTTTTCAATTATTGAATAACGCAAAAGAAGAAAAAAATTCACCAAAAGATTCCGAAATAATGATAAAAGAACTTCAAAAAAGAGTTGAAGCAGTAAATCTTTGGGATAAATAAGAAAATCCTCAGTTTTCAGGCACATTTTATTCGTGTCATTAAGTTCAAAACTCTCAAAAAATCCTGAATGCGATAGCGTTCAGGATTTTTACTTTTTACC
>JAZTYK010000027.1:0-7716 GCA_045636925.1 Oscillospiraceae bacterium | reverse complement strand
ACACCCTGCTGGGGAGTTTCTGTGCGGGATTTGGTGCAGGCGCTTACCTGCGCCTGCATCCGATAGGTATACTGCAGCGCGGGGTCTTTGGCATCGGCTGCGGTAATGGCTGCCGCCTTGATTTGTTCTCCGTCAAACTGCACTGCTGCGCTGATGATGGAGCTGTCTGCCGGGGGCTCGACAGGCGGCAGAGGACTGCAGGCGCAGAGGAGCAGACACAGCGCAAGACAGATGCTCCATTTACAGATTTTCATAGCTTCCTTCTTTCTGTTACGGTGTGACGATCACATACGCCACGGTTCGCTGGGCATTGGTAAACAAAATCACGCCGCGGTCAGCAGTGAGCTTTGCGTCCGGGTGCGACCAGTTGTCGTAGATATAATACATATTATTCTCCATCTCCATACGATGAAAAATGCCCTCCAGGCGGCAAGAATCCGGAAGCATTACCAGTTCTCTCAGCGCGTCGGCCTGATAATACACTTCTTCGCAGTAGATGTCGTTGCTGTCGCTAGACGGGTCAAAGATGCCGGTGCCGCGGAACTCCTCTGCGATGGTCCGCAAGGTGCCAAGCGTTATTTCTTTGTTCCGCTTTCCAAAGCCGACGATGTTTTCAATGTCGAAAAAGTCCACCTCGTAGGCAAAATATCCGCTGACGGTCTGGGCTTTGCCATTCAGAATCACGGTATTTGTCTGTACGCCGGTATTTATGGAAAAGCTCCAGTTGCCGGCAAGCTCGATGCCGTAATCGGGATCGATATTGGTATCCACCGTGCCCTCGGCGGCGATCAGCAGCCGATTGCTGTCGGGCAGCCACTGGAGGATGCGGCAGGAGGGGGCAACCACCAGGGGAGTCTCGTCAAAATATCCGTCATTCCGCTGCAGGTACTCCTCCAGCACCGTCTGCAGGTCGGCAGAGGTGAGCCGGTTGCTATCGATGATGTATACCCGGTCATGCCCCTCGGTGTCGGTGAACTCCACCGCCGCAAAGCGTCCGTTGGGCGACCAGACGGTCTTGCGATAGGCCGCATCATAAAAGGCCACTTCGTCGTGCCATTCTTTTTTCGTTCCGTTCCACAGCCGTACCCGGAAACCATCCTTTGTGCCGGCCTCCGCCCCCGCATAAATCACCGCGGCAAAGCTGCCATCGTTGGTTTTTTCCCAGTCACGAATGGCGAAGAACTCACGGCTGTGCAGAATGCCCCCGCACACGCCAGCCGCCACCAGCAGCGCAGCAAGGGCGATGAGCACCTTGGTGCGGCGACGCAGGCGCGGCTTTTTCGGGGCATCTACCTGCTCTGTCACGGCGGCGGCGGTCTGGGCTTCAGCCGCCTCCTCTTCTTCCGGTGCAGCATTCTTTTCATCGGCCAGGGGGGCTTCGGCTGCCAACGACCGGGTCACCACCGCAGGCTGATACTGGGCCACCTGCAGCTGCTCCATGGCAGCGGCACAAACGGGACAGGTGAGCAGATGTTCTTCTACCTGTGCGGCAAGCTCTTGTTCTAACCGTCCGGCTGCGTAGTCAGGCAGCAGGGGTCGAATATCCTTACATTCCAGCATACGGCACCTCCTTATAGGGGTGGGGTTTCCTTTTGGATTTTATCCTTTTTTTCCATCATACCCTGCGCCGGGATATCCGTCAAGGCGCTTGGGTTCCTTCCGCAGCCTTTTCCGCTGTTTGTTAAATAAAATTTACACTTCTTCCCCTTGTATTTTATCGGTAACAATAGTAAAATTTTAATATTCGATTTACTGTAAACAATCATGCTTTCATACAGAAAGGAGCATCCTATGCTTCAAATTGAGGAGATCCGCAAACAATATACCACCGGCGACCTGACCCAGACCGCCCTGGACGGGGTGAGTGTGGCCTTTCGCGACAGCGAGTTCGTTGCCATTCTGGGCCCCAGCGGCAGCGGCAAGACCACGCTGCTGAACATCATCGGCGGCCTGGACCGCTATGACAGCGGTGATTTGATCATCCGTGGTATTTCTACCAAGAAATACAAGGACCGGGACTGGGATTCCTACCGCAACCACACCATCGGCTTTGTCTTTCAAAGCTATAACCTGATCCCCCACCAGAGCGTGCTGGCCAATGTAGAGCTGGCCATGACCATCTCGGGCGTTTCCCGCAAGGAGCGCCGGGAGCGTGCCCGAAAGGCCCTGGAGTCTGTGGGTCTGGGGGACCAGTGCCACAAAAAGCCCAGCCAGATGTCCGGCGGACAGATGCAGCGTGTGGCCATCGCCCGTGCACTGGTGAACAACCCCGACATTCTGCTGGCCGACGAGCCCACCGGCGCGCTGGACACCGAGACCAGCAAGCAGGTGATGGAGCTGCTGAAGGAAGTGGCAAAGGACCGTCTGGTGGTGATGGTCACCCACAACCCCGAGCTGGCCGAGCAGTATGCCACCCGCACCATCCGTCTGCGTGACGGCAGCATCGTCAGTGACAGCGATCCCTTTACCCCCGAAGCCCCTGCAGAGGCGCCGGTGCACAAGAATATGGGCCGCACCTCTATGAGCTTCCTCACCGCCCTGAGCCTGAGTCTGAATAACCTGCGCACCAAAAAAGCCCGTACCCTGCTGACCAGCTTTGCCGGCAGCATCGGCATTGTGGGCATCGCGCTGATTTTGTCTCTGTCCAGCGGCATCAACGGCTATATCGTCAAGGTCCAGGAGGACACGTTGTCCTCTTATCCCCTGACCTTTAACAAGGAAACGGTGGATATGACCTCTATGATGCTGTCTATGATGGAAAACCGCCTGGAGAGCATGGATCACGACAGAGATCAAATTTACAGCAGCAATATCATGATCGATATGCTGAACACCCTGACCAGCGAGATCAAGAGCAATGACCTGGGAGCCTTTAAGACCTTTTTGGAAGACCCCAGCAACGGCCTGCAGAATGACATCTCCGCCCTGAAGTTTGCCTATGATCTGGACCTGCAGCTCTACAGCAGTGATACCAGCAAGGGACCGGTACAGCTGAATCCCGACGACAGCCTGATGCAGATGATGGGAATGGGCGGCGGCGAGGATTCCGGCTCCGGCAGTATGATGTCCGGCGGTCTGGACACCTATTGCGAGCTGATGAACAACCGCCCCCTGCTGGAGAGCCAGTACGACGTCCTCGCCGGACGCTGGCCCGCTGCCGGTGCCTGGAACGAAGTTGTGGTGGTCGTCAGCCAGAACAACGAGATCTCTGACCTGACACTGTATTCCATGGGTCTGTTGGATCGGGAGCAGTTTCAGGAGAATATGCGTAAGCTGCTGATGGGTCAGCCTGTGGAAAATCCCCAGCTTTCCTACACCTATGACGAGATCTTAAACACCACCTTTAACCTGGTCTTTGCCGCCGATTACTATCAGTACAATGTTACCACCAAGTGCTGGGAGGATATGCGTGAGGACGAGGCCTATATGAAGAACCTTGTGGACAATGCCCAGCAGCTGAAGGTGGTGGGCATCCTGCGTCCCAACCCCGATGCCGTGGCTTATTCCATCTCCGGCACCGTGGCCTATACCTCTGACCTGACCCGCTATGTCATTGAGCAGACCGCCCAGAAGGCCGCTGCTCTGGCACAAAAGTCCTCTCCCGACACCGATATCTTCACCGGCAAGCCCTTTGACCTGTCCGGTTACGAGCAGAGCCTCACCATGGATGATGTGCGTGCCTATATCGCCACCCTGTCTCCCCAGGAGCAGGCCGGCTTTGCCGCCATGACCGCCCAAATGACTGAGGAACAGATCCTGGAGATGTTCCGCAAGCAGATGACCCAGGGGGCCGACAAAAACAGTACATATGAAGGAAACCTGCGAAAGCTGGGTGTCTGCGATCTGGAGCAGCCCAGCGCCATCCATCTGTACTGTCAGGACTTTGCCGCCAAGGATCGCATTGAGGCCGCCATCCAGGCCTATAATGACCGTGTGACCCAGGAAGGTAAGGAAGAACTGGTGATCCAGTACACCGACCTTGTGGGTCTGATGATGAGCTCTGTTACCAGCATCATTGATATCATCAGCTATGTGCTGGTGGGCTTTGTGTCCATTTCGCTGGTGGTATCCTCCATCATGATCGGCATCATCACCTATATCTCGGTGCTGGAGCGCACCAAGGAGATCGGCATCCTGCGTGCCATCGGCGCCAGCAAGAAGAATATTTCCAGCATCTTCAATGCCGAGACGCTGATCGTGGGCTTTGCCGCCGGCATCACGGGCATTCTGCTGACCCTGCTGCTGTGCATCCCGGTGAATGCCATCATCGAGCATCTGTCCGACGTCAGCAACATTGCCGTTCTTCCTCCCGTCAGTGGTGTGATCCTGGTATGCATCAGCATGGTGCTGACCCTGGTGGCCGGTCTGCTGCCCTCCCGGATGGCTGCCAAAAAAGACCCCGTTTTGGCACTGCGCAGCGAATAATTTAATCGCAATCCGGATAGATAAAATTATACTTTTTATATACAAAAACACCGCTGTTTTATCGGGCAGCGGTGTTTTTCTTTTTGCTTTTTCCAAGGGTGCAAACATGGCAAAGACCGGGCTTCTGCGGTCGTTTTTTCGTAGAAGGGGTTGCTTTTTCAGTACTATTGTAGTAAAATTCTTTATACTATTTACTTTGAGAGGAGAACCATCTCATGAAGAAGCTTACTCTTTCCATTGCAGCGCTTTTGCTGGCTGTGATGCTGTGCGCCTGCGGCGGCGGCGAAAGCGGCGAGAAGGCTCTGAAGCTGGAAGGCAATCTGTGGAAGCTCACCACTGCCGAAGACTTTAACAATGGTACCCTGGAAAATGTCGTGGTAGATGAGACCGTCGGTAACGGCGCCATTAAGCTGGCAGACGGTGCCACCGAAGGCACTTTTACCTCTGCTGAATACGAAGTTATCGACTTCGAGTACCTGGTAGCCTCCTGGAACGCTGCCATCGAGGGCAATTCCAGCGTAGAGATCCAGGCCCGTGCCTACATCGTCAGTCATAAGGACGGCGAAGCACGTGACGGCTGGACCAGCTATCTGAGCTGGGGCGAGTTTGGCCCCGAAATGATGCGCGCCTGCGTGGATGCCAACGACAACGCCGAAGGTCATGGAGAAAAGGGCTGGGCCTATATGAACCAGGATACCTTCTCTGTCCGCGGCGTCCATGGTGCCACCAAGGTCCAGTTCAAGGCCATTCTGAAGAAGGGCGACAACGGCACCAGCCCCGTGCTGCGCCAGATTTCCGGCACCACCAGAAACAGCAACAAGGGCCGTGAAATCACCCCCACCTATGCAGAGACTCCCTATGACGGCGCGCTGCCCAACAAGGTACATCTGAAGGCTCCCGCTTATGCACAGTCCATCCGCGACCCCGACATCGGCGGCAGCATGTGCAACCCCACCACCATGTCTATGATGCTGAATGCCCGCGGCGAGGATCTGCTGCCCGAAGAGCTGGCTATGATCACCTTGGACTTTAAGGGCGGCGTGGCCTTCGGCAGCTGGAGCTATGTGACCTCTGTGGCCGGTCTGTACGGCTATGAGGCCTACGCCCAGTACGGCGATGTGAACATTGTGATGCAGGAGCTGGCCAAGGGCAACACCGTTGGTATGTCTGTCAAGTATTCCAACAAGACCGGTGACAGCTATCCTTATCTGGAAGGTGCCTACAGTTCTACTGCCGGCCATCTGATCAGCATCATCGGCTACGAATACGAGGCCGGTCATGAAGGTGATATGGACTATCTGTACTTCATCAGCGGCGACAGTTTCTCTCCCAGCGACGCCAACTCCTTCCACCGTTATAAGTGGAGCCAGCTGGAGAAGGCATGGGCCAACCCTGTCTGCTACCTTGTCAGCGCCAAGAAAGAGGTCTCTGGAATCGTAGGTATGGACCGTCATGACGCGACCCTGGAAAAGCAGGCTGACGGCACTTACGCCCTGATGTCCGGCGGCCAGCAGGTGGATCTTACCGGCTTCTGCTCTGACAAGAAGGGCAAGTTCGGCTGTGGCGTCATTGGCTATACCGTGGAAGGTGTCAAGACCAACGTGGCCACCGACCTGCTGGATCGCAAGTACTCCATCAAGTACGACAATCCCCTGCAGGTAACCGCCAACGACACTTGGTTTGATCTGTCCTGCTTCAGCAAGACCATTGCGCTGGATCTGGACAAGCTGCTGTCCGATGCTGAAATCAAGCAGTCCGGCGAGACCCGCACCATCACCTTCTACTTCATTTCCAGCAACGGTCACATGTATACCGCTCAGCTGGAAGCCACCAAGGCTTGATGGCAGCGCAGCCGCTGAAAAACCGCATCTGAAATAACAACAATGCCTCTGTTCGGCCCTTTGACCGGACAGAGGCATTTTGTATCAAGAAAATCGGGACTGTCCCGTGTCCCGGCGCCATGTCAGCCCCGGGATACATCTTGATATAACAACGCCCCTGTGTTTTCCACAGGGGCGCTGTTTGATTGTGTATCAAAACGATTCGGTTTGAATCAATTTTCCCACCAGGGATTGGCAGTTTCTTCGCCGGCAATGCACTGACCGTTCCAGCCGACCAGCTCGTTGTAAAAGTGGCACTCGGTCACCTGCATGTAGGGGGTCAGCCAAATATCCATTACGGGGATAAAGGTAAACATGACCACCAGCGAGGACAAAAGATGCCAGCCAAAAAAGCTAAAATCCAGCACAAAAAGATTTGCCTTGTTTCCCTGCATCAGCCGCTTGCTTTCCCGGATGCATTCCATGGCGGACCAGTCGGGATGGTCCATCAGCAGCAGCTGCGCCATGCGGTAGCGGTAGGCGGCCACGATGCCGGGGATCACAAGCAGCATGCTCCACAGAATGATGAACAGACCGGTCAGCAGATTCAGGGCAACGACCTTCCAGAAAATCTGAAAGCCGCTGATCAGCTCGTCCACAGGCACTTCCTTTTCGCCACGGGACAGGCGCAGACAATACCGCATAAAGCCAAAAGACAGCACACCGACAAAGACGGTCAGTGCCAAAAATGCAAGCTGCAGCGGCAGCGAAAGGTTGGCGGCCGCGGCTTCCATCTGCTCCACCAGTTCTTCATAAGAGGTGAACTCCAGATTGACGCCTTCACCCAAAATGGCGGTGAGCCAGCTTTCGGCATTGACGGCGACCATCATGATAATACCAATAATCAAATACGAAGGACGGGTGTCCTGCATAGACGCCTTTGCCCGTTGCTTTAATTCTTTTCTGGTAGAAACCATTCTATTTGTCCTTTCTTATGTGGAAAACTCTGTGGAAACTTTGGAAAACTATACGTTTTGTTTTCACATATTCCGATTTTTTCTCAAGTTTTTTGAAAAAACCTCTTGCTTTTTCCGGATGATTACCACGGGAAAATCAGCGCTTACTTTGCCCAGTTGCCGGTGGCGTTGCACTTCAGATAGGCGTTGATAAAGCCGTCCAGGTCACCGTCCATCACGGCGCTGATGTTGCCGTTTTCAAAGCCGGTGCGGTGATCCTTTGCAAGGGTATATGGCATGAAAACATAGGAACGGATCTGGCTGCCCCATTCGATTTTCATCTGCACGGCCTTGATGTCGGAAACCTTCTCCAGGTGCTGCTGTTCCTTGATCTCGGCCAGACGCGCGCGGAGCATACGCATGGCGTATTCGCGGTTCTGGTGCTGGCTTCGTTCCGTCTGGCAGGACACGACCACGCCGGAGGGGATGTGGATGAGGCGCACAGCGGAAGAGGT
>JAZTYK010000026.1:0-63497 GCA_045636925.1 Oscillospiraceae bacterium | reverse complement strand
ATGCTGAGTGGTCCCATTGTTTTGCTACTGATGATGGCTTTAACGATGTTGCCCCTGTCAATACTGTCGGGGAATGTGATCTATTACGGTAGCATTCTGATTCCCGGACTGGCATCTGCCGGTGGGTTTTATTTGCTGATGTGCGGCGCCGAGAAGCTTGGCTACGGAGGCGATGTGGAATGGGTACGAAAGATTTCTATGGTGCTGGCGGCTTATGGCTTGGCAGAAACAGTGCTGTATGTGCTGGACCTGATGCCCAATCTTGGATTTGTGAACATCATCCTCGGCTATGCGTATAGTTTGGGTGGATTTCTGGCGGTTTATATGATGACCATCAGCATGGCGGAAATTCAAATGTTCCGCCGCATCAATCTGTATGCACAGGACTTGCAAAAGTGGTTCACCATTTGGGTAGTGGCAGGCTTTGTGGGCAGTTTGATCCCGGCGTTGGGTATGCTTACTGCTTTGGTGGAACTGGCGGCTGCTGTGGTGATGGTGGTGTATTTCTTCCGTGCGGCCAAAAACTACGGGGACGGAAGCGGAAACTATCGGGTATTGTAACATTTGAAGCATGAAAAAGACCTGCGGATGTGTTCCGCAGGTCTTTTGTGTATCCGGTGGGGTTATATGCCTTTGCGATGAAGCAGATAAGAATAGATAACGGGAGGGAATACCATCAAAAGCACAATGGGGAGGAAGAGCCAGACACCGCCGATGAAGCCGGTAAGCGCAACCAGCAAGCCGCATACGACCCAAAGGAAGCCGGCAAAGCGGTGGGTTTTGTTCCAGTTTTCCTCGCTGTGCAGGGTCCAGGGGATCTTGATGCCGATGGTATAGCTTTGCTTGCACTTGGGCAGATAATTGCCCAAGATGACAAAGACCAGGCCAATAAACAGCGGCATCACCAGTTCCATGCGAACAGCTTTGCCCAGTGCGGCTGCATAAACCAGGGCGTGCAGCAAAACGGACAGCAGGGGGATGATCCAAAGAATCAGATGCAGGATCTTGTCGGAGTGGTTCTGCTTCTTGGGGTCAGTGGCGGTGCCAATGACACACAGCCAGTGCAGGGCCAGCATCAGCAGAGGGGTACCAAAGACGGCAACGGGTTTGCTTGCCCAACCATCCACTTCGCCGGCGGCATTCCAATGGAATGGCATCTGCTGGGGCAACTGATCCCAGAAAAACAGGCCTGCCAGAATGGGCAGAAGAATCACCGCAGAGGTGATGAGCAAAAGTTTCAGGTGTTTCTTAATCATGGTTGTCTCCTTTCAGGTTCGCCAGCCACAGAAGAACTTCCTCAAGCACGGAGGCATTCAGCTCGTAGAAAATAAACTTGCCCTCTCGGGTATCCCGGATCAGATCGGCATCCTTCAGCACGGAAAGGTGCTTGGAAACAGCAGCGCCGCTGACGGGAAATCGCTCAGCGATTTCGCCTGCGGACAGGCGGCCGGATTTCAGCAGCTCCAGAATCTCTCTGCGAATGGGATCGGACAGGGCTTTCAGGGTGTTTTGAATCCCCACGGTATCGCCTTCCTTTCGTTTAACTTATTGGTTAAATATAGAATAGCACGGAACGATGTGAGAGTCAACAGTTGTTTAACTGTTTTGTTAAATGTTTTATAAAAAGAAAAGCTCCCTCGGATGAGGGAGCTTTTGGTGTTGTAATTAGTCTGCAGTGTAGGGCAGCAGAGCGACGTGACGGGCACGCTTGATGGCCTCGGTCAGGGCGCGCTGATGAGCGGCGCAGGTGCCGGTCATACGACGGGGCAGGATCTTGCCGCGATCGGAAACGAACTTCCGCAGCTTAGCGGTGTCCTTGAAGTCGATGGATTCAACCTTATCTGCACAGAACTGGCAAACCTTGCGGCGACGACGCACTTCGCGTGCGGGACGCTCGGATCTGTTCTCTCTTTCCATGATCGTTCCTCCTTGTGATAGAATTAGAAGGGGAGGTCGCTGTCATCAGCGCCCAGGGCGGAGAACTGATTGTCACCGGGACCCATGTCAAAGGGCATGGGGGTGGGCATTTCTCTGCCGGACTGGTAGCTGTCACGCTTGGGTTCTGCAAAATGCACTTCCTCAGCGACGACCTCAACGGTTTTCCGCTTCTGGCCCTGCTTGTCCTCCCAAGTACGGGTCTGGATACGGCCTGCTACGGCCACTTGCTGGCCTTTGGAAAACCACTTGGCCACAAACTCTGCGGTGCGACCCCAGGCGACGATATCGATAAAGTCGGTCTGAGGCTGCTCACCGGCACGGGTAAAGCTGCGGCCTACCGCCAAAGTGAACGAAGTCACGGCGGTGTTGTTTTGTGTGCGGCGAAGTTCGGGGTCGGCAGTCAGTCTGCCCATCAGAATAGCTTTATTCAGCATGGTCTTTCCTCCCGTTACTTATTTCGCAATGATGATGGAACGCATCACGCCATCAGTGATTCTGAAGACGCGGTCCAGCTCAGCGGGGAATGCGGGGTTGCTCTCGAACTCGACCAGGACGTAGTAGCCCTCGGTCAGATCCTCGATGGCATAAGCCATGCGGCGCTTGCCCCACTCGTCAACCTTCACCAGCTCGCCATTGGCGGAAACCAGTGCGGTGAACTTTTCAACCAGAGCCTTGGTGGCCTCCTCGGTCAGGGTGGGGTTCAGGATGAAAATGGATTCATACTTTCCGGTTACTTTCGGCATTTTTTCTTGCACCTCCTTTTGGACAAATGGCCTGCACAGCGCAGGCAAGGATAACATAGAAATGATACACGAAGAGAAGCGAAATGTCAAGAGAAATTTATCATTGACGGAGAAAAAAGCATATGATAAACTAAATAAGTTAAAAGGAATCGGCAGCTTGCCGGCAGGAGGAACAGACATGAAGGCCATTGTTAAGAAATTTGTCCGTCTGGTGGTGGGTCTTGCCATCATGAGCTTTGGTAGTGCCATGGCATTGCAGGCTAATCTGGGCATGGAGCCCTGGGATGTGCTGAGTCACGGTGTGTCGGTTTTTCTGAAGGACGTGACCATTGGCGGTGTTACGGTATTTACCTTTGGCCGTGCCAACATTACCATTGGATTCATCATTCTGTTTATCGATCTGTTTTGTAAGGAAAAAGTGGGTTTTGGTACGTTTATCAATATTTTGATCTGCGGAAATATCATTGATCTGGTCACCGGCGCATTGATCCCCGGTTTTGCGTTGCTGCCTGATTATACAGCCTGTACTGCCATGTCCCAGCATTTTCTGCCTCGCCTGCTGATGTGTGCCTGCAGCGTATTTCCTGCTGCTTACGGTATGTATTTTTATATGTCTGCGAAGCTGGGCTCCGGCCCCCGCGACGGTCTGATGTGCGTGATTACCCGCCGTTTGCCCAAGGTGCCTGTGGGCGGTATCCGTGTGTGCATCGAGGGTCTGGCACTGCTGATTGGCTGGCTGCTGGGTGGTACGGTGGGCCTGGGAACCATCATTCTGGTATGCTCCAGCGGCCCTGTGATGCAGTTGATTTTTAAGCTGGCGAAATTTGATGTGAAGGAACTGCGGAATGAAACCATTCCCGAGACGCTGGCTTCCATTCGCAAGGCACGGGCAAAAAGTGCTTGATTTTTCATACTCTTTCCGTTATAATAAGGTTTGCTTATCTGGGCGGTGATGCCGCCCGTGCGTGCTGGTGTAGCACAGCAGGTAGTGCAGCTGATTCGTAATCAGCAGGTCGCGTGTTCGAGTCACGTCACCAGCTCCAAAGAAAAACCATACCCGCTTGGGTATGGTTTTTCTTTTTGTCAAGAACTAATTTTGGACATGAATTTGCTCGTCAAGAATCAGTGGATAGCGGAACAGGCGGGTATCATCCAGATTTTCCCGATGCATATGCACGGCTGTAATCTGATGATTGTTATAAGTGGTGTAATAGTAGATCCCACGGTCAGCGTTGCAGCAGGAGGTGTAGATGGTGCGCTCGAAGGCATCGTTTTCCCACTGGCAACAACCGTTGGTCTGAGAAACCGTACCTAAAATGTGAAAGAATTGACTGACGCTTTCGGGTTCGGAATCGCCGGACACAGAGTTCAGTTTGGTGAATGCGGCGCGCACAAAGCGGGACTGGGAGGATAAATCTCCGGGCAGACCCAAAGCACCCATGCCGTGGCTGTAAGGCTGCATGTCCAGCGCCGGGGCAAAACGGTTTTCCGGTGGGAGGCGGGAAAGATGCATATAGTCATTCAGTCGCAGCAGCTGTTGGTCGAAGGGCGGATTGTTGGTGAGCACTCCCAGCGGATTGGGGTAGATCCGAAGCCCTTCCCGAAGGGCCTCTACCGTGATGGATTCGTGCTTATCGGCAATGATCCAGTGCAGCTGTGATGGGGGGAATGCATCGCTGAACGGGATGTTGGTCAAGTTCATCTGCTGCAGCAAAGGCTTTGTTTCCGCTACGGTGGCGCACTGAGCCAGAATCCAGGGGATGAACTCGAACTGCGTGATATTCTGTCGGTCTGGAGCGGGGTCATTGTAGTGGGTGTAGCCTACAAAGTTCAGTCCCGCCATGGCAAGTCCTTTTTCGTTGATAGCATCATAGTACAAAGGATAACCGACGGCAACATGGGCCATGCCGAGGATGGCGAAATGCGAGTGCAGGGTATCTCCGTTGCGGAAGGGCAGAGGAAAATTGCGGGGCGTAATGGTTACTTCTTCGGTATAAGACATGATATAGTCCAGCGTTCTGCCAAAGTAGAAGTCTTTGGTTTTATAGGTGGTTGCTGTGCACATGAGTGAGCCTCCGGAAGATTTGATTTTTGTATTGCCCTTAGTTTGCGGAAACGAAACGGAATTATACTGCGCTGTTTTCTGGTTTATGTCGAAAGATGTTGAGTTTTGTCAGCGACTTTTTTATAATATAGATATCATAATGAGAGGAGGACGGCATCATGGCAGACTGGTTGCATAAAAAACACAGACTCAGTCTGCTGCTGATGTTGTGCCTTCTGTTTTGTGTAGTCTCGCTGCCGGCACTTGCGGTTTCTCAGCAGGTGGTTTTGGTGCAGGACAAAGCGATATATGCAGATGGGGAGCAGTTGCAGCTGCAGGCTCGGCTGGTGCCGCCACAGACGGCAGTTTCCTGGGCATGGGAATGCACCTTGGCAGGAGAAACTGAGTCATTTATTATCGGTACGGATGAGAAACTGACCCTTGACTTAACTGTGGAGTATCATGGCGCGGTTTTGCGTCCGGTTGCAACACTGAGCGATGGAACTGTGGTGCGCGGCCCGGATAAGACACTGGTGGTTGAACTTTACTGCATCGAATTGGAACTTGCCAAAATGCCGGCGAAGGCAATTTACGAACCCGGGACGACATTTGACCCGGCGGGGATGCAGATTTTTGCCAAGATGTCTGACGGAAGCAAGGTGAATGTGACGGAGCGGTGCAGCTTTGCGCCGGAAGCGCTGACTTTGGATACGCAACAGGTACGAGTAACCTGTCAGATGCGTTGGGAGAATGGAGAGATAAAAACCTTTGACTGCAGCGTCCCGGTGACGGTGAAACTGCCTGAACAGCAGGGGGATGCTTCCGATGGAACCTCCGGCGGAGGACAATCGCAGCAACCGGACGGCAATCCAGGGCAAGGAGAACAGAAGCCCGGGATCAGTGTTGGAGACCAAACTGACAGTGGCATGGAGGCTGACCCAAAGCCGGGTGATGCAGACAAGGCGCCTTCGCAGGAGAAACCGTCCTGGAGTAAGCCTGCAGACAGCGGAATGATACTGGGAATTGCCGTTGTGGCTCTTTGCGTCGGTATGGGAGCCGCCATTTGGTGGCTGCTACGCAAAGAGGGGCGGGAAGAGGAACCCCGTCCACCTGCGCCTTGACAGAGTTTTGACAAAGTGTTATGATAATAAGCGGGCGGTGACGGAAGTTTCCGCCCGCTTACCGTTTGTTTGGAGGTAACGATGAAACTTCTGTTTGAACTGTTTTGGGCCTTTGCCAAGGTGGGAGCCCTAACCTTTGGCGGTGGCTATGCCATGCTGCCCATTATCCAGCGGGAAGTGGCAGAAAAGAAAGGGTGGGCTACCGGAGAAGAACTGATGGATTACTATGCCATCGGCCAGTGCACGCCCGGTGTTATTGCTGTGAATACGGCTACATTTATTGGGCAGAAACTTGCGGGCACGATAGGTGGTGTGATTGCTACTGTTGGCGTAGTGTTCCCTTCTATGATTATTATTACGCTGATCGCTGCGCTGGTAAACAATTTCTCTGATCTGGCATATGTGAAAAATGCCTTTGCCGGTGTGCGCATCTGTGTTTGTGTGCTGATTGCCAATGCCGTGGTCAAACTGTGGAAAAAGGCCGTGGTGGACAAAGTGACCCTGGGCATCTTTTTGGTCGTGCTGACGGGCAGCATCCTTTTGGATGTATCGCCGGTGATCTTTGTGGTATTGGCCGGTGTGGCGGGTGCTTTGCTGGCAAACATGAGGAGAAAGCAGAAATGATTTACCTTCGCTTGTTTTTTGAGTTTTTTAAGACCGGGCTGTTTTCTGTGGGCGGAGGCATGGCAACCATTCCCTTTCTCAGCCGGATGGCAGACAAGACCGGCTGGTTCACCCAGGCGCAGCTGGCAGATATGGTGGCAGTATCGGAGTCTACCCCCGGTCCCATTGGCGTAAATATGGCCAGTTATGTGGGCTACACTACGGCGGGGATTCCCGGTGTCATCGTTGCCACCTTGGGTTTGGTAACGCCTTGTGTCATTGTGATCCTCATTGTTGCAAAGTTTTTGCAGAAGTTCCGCAGCAGCCCTCTGGTGGACAAGGTGTTTTACGGCTTGCGGCCGGCTTCTGCCGCGCTGATCGCTTCTGCAGGATGGTCGGTGGTGTGCATGGCACTGGTGAATACCAAGGCCTATGAATTGACCGGAAATCTGCCAGATCTGGTGAGCATCAAGGGCTTGGTACTGGCGGTGGTAATATGGATCGGCACCAATCTGTGGAAAAAGGGAAAGAAGCTGCATCCTGTGGCGTGGATCGCCCTGTCTGCTGTGGTGGGCATTGTGTTCCGGTTTGCAGGAGCGTAAGAAAAAGAAAAACGCACGGGTGACCGTGCGTTTTTTTGATGGGATGTTTACTTGTTGACGAATAGCACGCCCAGGGTGCCAGGGCCGCAATGGCTGGAGATGGTGCCGCCGGCACGGGTGATGAGGATTTCATCAAAGTGCATGCAATCTTCTACGGTTTCCTTGACCAGGGCAATCAGTTCTTCCTCTACACCGCTGTGGGTGATGAATACCCGGTGGGCATCTACTGTTTCAGGTTGGGACAGCATATCCTTGATATAGGCCGGCAGCACTTGGGGCATATTGCCCCGGTACTTTTTCCCTACGCTCATTTTTCCCTCCTGCACCTGAATACAGGGCTTCAGCTTCAGCAAATTGGCACCCAGAGCGGCAACGGCAGAGCATCTGCCACCTTTGCGGAGATACTCCAGACTGGTGGGGATAAAGCTGGCGTTGACTTTGTCGGTAACTGCTTGCATGCCCTCTAAAATGGTGGGGACATCGTTGCCTTCGGTAGCCAAATCGATGCCGGCAAGCACCACCAGAGCATGGCCGGTGGATAAGTTGCGGGAGTCAATCACATAGACATTTTCAAATGCCTGGGCGGCAAGGCAGGCATTTTGATAGCAACTGGAAAATTCACTGCTGATGCAGGTGTGAATGACGGCCTCATACGCCTGGGAAAGGGGACGGAAAAACTCCAGATAATCCGCCACGTTGATGGCGGCGGTAGAGCACAGTTGACCGGTGCGGGCGGTAAAGGCATACATTTCATCGGGGGTAATAGAAACTCCGTCCAGTTTGGGTTCGCCGTCTATGACCACGTAGAGCGGACGGATGGTGATGTCATATTGCTGTAATAGCGCGGGGGATAGATCGCAGGTACTGTCTGCGGAGAATTTAATTGCCATTTTTGGGTCAGAGCTCCTTTCAAGTTAAAAGGTATTGTACGCCTGTTCATGTTTTTTGTCAATCTTTGCCGGATCAAAGAGGGAACGGTGGACGAATCAGAAAAAATATGATATGCTGAATACAACAGGATATTTACGCAAGGAGGTTGCGGTATATGAGCGAGAAACCTTATTGGGAGGGAAAGGAGTTTTCCTTTTTCCAGCACACGAAATGTGAGTTTTTCCCTTGCCACAGTGCACCGGATGCCGAGGAATTTAACTGCCTGTTCTGCTATTGTCCGTTATATGCGTTAGGGGACAAATGTGGTGGAAACTTTGTTTATACCGAAGACGGTATCAAGGATTGCTCCGGTTGCTCGGTGCCTCACCGGCGAAAGAATTATGGCTATATCATGGAGCGCTACGGCGATTTGATGAAGCTGGCATCCCAAAATCGGGAGAAGAAGGATTAAATCCTATAAAAGAGATAAAAGAAAAAGAGATGCGGCAGTGGCCGCATCTCTTTTTGATTTTGTGAGGATTACTCGATGATGGTGACACCGGGAAGCAGCTCGGCCTCCAGTTCTACGCGGTGATGCTTGGTGTAAATGCCGGGCAGACCGCCAGTGTGCAGCATAATGATCTTTTCACCCTTCTGGATTTTGCCTGCCTTCACCATATCGATGATGCCGGCAAAGACCTTACCGGTGTAGCAGGGATCCAGAATGATGGCTTCCTTGCTGGCCATCAGATACATGGCCTCGCGGACTTCCTTGCAGGGGTTGTTGTAGGCGCCGCGGGTATAGTCTTTTTCAATGTCAAAATCGGCACGGGTGGCATCGCAGGTGAGACCGTAGTGTTCCTTGGCATCGGCAAAGTATTTCATGATGCGTGCTTCCTTGGCATCACCAAAGGGAGAAATTGCCACGCCGGTGAGACCCAGGGGGGAGCCTTCGTTCCGGAGGCCGCAGTACAGACCCATAAAGGTACCGATGCTGCCTACGCCACAGATCACACGGGCATCTTCCAGACCCATTTCCTTGGCCTGTGCAGTCAGCTCAGTGGCGCAGTCATAATAACCGGCCATGCCCACGACGCTGCTGCCACCAATGGGAATAAAGTAAACCTTTTCGCCGTCGGCTTCATACTTGGCGGTGAGCTGGGCAGCCAACTCCTCGAACTGCAGGCCCTCATCACGGCCATCGTCCTTCTTCAAAACAACGTCGGCGCCCATCATGCGGTCTAGCAGCAGATTGGCACTGAGCTCGCCGGGATAATTGTCGATGCAGGCGATGGTGCACTTTAAGCCGTACTTGGCGGCTACAGCAGCGGTCAGACGACCGTGATTGGTCTGAGCACCGCCCAAAGTCAGCAGGCGGGTAGCACCCTGATCCAGAGCATCGGCCAACAGGTATTCCAGCTTGCGCAGCTTGTTGCCGCCTACACCCAAATTGGTCAGGTCGTCACGCTTGATGTAAAACTCGATGCCCAGCTCTTTGGAAATGGCGGGTAGATACTCCACAGGGGTGGGAGCATTCAAAAAGGAAATCTTTTTCTGATTTAAAGACATGGCGGGTTCCTCCAATTGTCATAATTATTTGTTGCTAAAATTATTATAACATACCATGATTAAAATGAAAACGGATTTTTTCAAGTTTCGAAAAAATCCGTCTTTGCGGGATGTTTAATTTTGTTTGGAAGGCAGCAAGCCTTCTTCCAGAAGAATGGTGCGGACGCGGCGTTCGGTGAGCCCGTACTTTCGACCCAGCTGGCGAATATTGCAGCCGTCAAACTCGCGGCAGATGGCTGCCCTTCGCAGCGGTTGTTCCAGTGTTTGCCGCTTGGGAATGTACAGCACTTCGCCGCCGGCGGTGTCGATGATCTGAAGCATCTGTTCCATGGTAACGATGTCGCACAGCCAGGAAATCTCCTCCGGCATGTGCTGGGGGGTCAGGTGAAATTGGTTCTGCATAGGTCTGCCTCCTTTTTACTGTCCGTTTTATCGTAGCCGACATTTGATATCATTGAATCGAAGTCGGATTGCGTGGCGAGGAAAACTTCATGTTTTGTGAAGTTTAAGCCAATTATAATAATATTATTGTGAAATGTCAAGCGCAAAACTTCACATTTTATGAAATAATTCTTTACATTTGGAAGGAGGCGTGGTACAATGGGACCAATGGATATGCAGCGGCAGATTGTGTGCCGGTACCTGACGGGAGGAAGAATCATGACATTTGGAGAAAAATTGCGCCAGGCCCGCAAGGCGGCGAATATGACACAAAAGGAATTGGCTCAGGCGGTGGAACTGAAGCATAATGCCGTCAGTAATTGGGAGAAGGGAATCTCCAGCCCCGACCCGGACACCATTCGTCGATTGTGCGAGATCTTGCGGATGCCGCCCAACTTCTTTTTTGATACTGAAGAGAGTGCAACCCTGTCCGGGGTGGAGTTTGCGCTCTTTGGTGAGGTGCGGCAGCTGAGTCCCGAAGATCAGCAGGATGTGCTGAATTTTATCCGGTACAAGCGCTCTCTGCAGGAGAAGAGGAAGGCCGATGACCAGGTTGACTGATCTGTATCGCAAGGCAGAGGAACTGGACATTCAGGTGATCCGGTGTCCAATGACCTCGTTGCAGGCGGTATCTACTCCGGATAATTTTATTGGTATTGACCCGGACAAGCTGGAGGATCGGGAAGAGTTGGTTTGCCTCGCCCATGAGATGGGACACTGCGCAACCGGTAGTTTCTACACCAGCGACACACCGATGACGGCAAGAGCAAGGCTGGAGCAACGGGCGGACCGCTGGGCATTCCGGCATCTGGTGCCTTTGGAAGAACTGAAAAGTTTGCTGCGGGGTGGTGAATGTCGCTGGGATGAGGCGGCAGAGCATTTTCAGGTGACAGAAGAGTTTATGCGAAAAGCTGTGGCTTTTTACCGGGATGCCCGGGATCAGCTTTGAGGAGGAAACCATGGAACAAGAAAAAGATTGGTTTGAAACCGAAGACCTTTTGATTTATCCCGCGCATCGGGATTGGGCGCCGGAAATTGCGGATTTTTATGTGCGAAATCGGGATTTTTTAGCACCGTTCGAGCCGGTGCGACCCGATAGCTTTTACACCGCAGCAGGACAGAAAAAAGAATTGAAGGCGGAAGAAGAGGATATTCGTGTGGGTTGCGGCATGCGGTTGTATCTGGCAGAAAAGTCTGCACCCGAAGTGGTCTGCGGTATGGTTGGGCTGAACAATATCGTCTGGGGCAGCGTACAAAGCTGCACCCTGGGCTATAAAATCGACAAAGATTTGCAGGGAAAAGGCTACGGCACACAGGCGGTGCGGCGGGCCATAGAAATCGCCTTTCAGGTGTTGCATCTGCACCGGGTAGAGGCCAACATCATGCCACGGAATATTGCCAGTATCCGGGTGGTGGAAAAATGCGGCATGGAGCGGGAGGGGTACTCCCACGGATATCTGCAGATCAACGGAGAGTGGGAGGATCATCTGCGGTACGCGGTGGTGAATCCAGAGGATCGGTAAGATTATTTTTTTGATTGCTTGTAACATTTTGCACATTGCTGCGTTATTAAGGTAAAAGGAGGTGAGACCATGGAGATGGAGCGGACGTATCGGGAATATTTCCACGATGTGTTTTTATATCTTTGCGGTCTCACCGGAGATCCGGTGCTGGCAGAGGAACTGGCACAGGAGACCTTTGCCAAGGCACTGCGAAGTGTGGGGCAGTTTGACGGGCGAAAGGACATCCGGACATGGTTGTTCACCATCGCCAAGAATACCCTGAACTCCCATTATCGCAAACAGAAAAAGCAGGTGCCGTTGGAATCGGCAGCAGAAACGGTGGACACCGGCGTGCATTTTATCGAGGCGCTGATGGATCAGGAACAGGCCTTTTTGATCCACCGGTTTTTACATGACATGAAGGATCCCTATAAGGAAGTGTTCACCCTGCGGGTGTTTGGAGAACTGCCTTTTGATAAAATCGGCATGCTCTTTGGAAAAAGTTCGGGTTGGGCTCGGGTGACCTATTATCGGGCCAAGGAAATGATCGCGACCCGTGTGAAGGAGGTTTACGATGAAACGGATCGAATGTAGTGTGGTCAGAGATCTTCTGCCCCTGTATCTGGACGATGTGGTGTCTGCGGAGACCCGGGAGATCGTAAAGGAACATCTGGCGGAATGTCCGGACTGTCGGGCGAAGGCTTGGGCACTGAAGGAAGACCTTCGGCTGCCGATTTTGGCAGAACAGCAGAAGCAGGAGGCGAGAGCCTTGCGGAAGCGGCGATGGAAGAACATCCCGTGGAAACGGGTGACACCCATTTTGGTGCTGGCAGTTCTGACGGTGCTTTGTTTGATGGCGCTGCCGGGAAGGGGAGAGCGGCTGTTTTATCGGTTTCAGGCAGATGAACCGCTTTACTTTAAAGGGAATACAATCGTTTACAGAGGACCGAATTGCCCGGATGATCCTGGTGGTTGTCTTCTGCATTATGCAGACGATTTCAGCCGGGAGGAACAGGAACGAATCTTTGCGGCACTGGATGAACTGACTTATATGGGCGTAACAAAGCCAAAGGGATTTTCTCTAAATGAAGAGGAAATTTACGAGGTATGGCTGATATTTCGAGGAGACAGATATGATATTGGGTTGATGGAAAACGGACGGAATCATTATCTGTATGTGACCAGCGAAGATACATATATTGAAGTCGGTAACTATGAACCGCTGTTGCAGGTGTTGGAAGAAATCTTCCGGGAGAATGTGCAGAAAGAAACCTGAGCGCAAGAAATAAAGGAAAGCGGTGGCTGAGAGGCTGCCGCTTTTTCTGTCGAAACTGCGGGTTGGGACTCTTTGACAGGGGTTGACATCCGCGACCCTTGAGAGCTATAATATAAGTTGGTTGGAAGTAACCAAATCAAGAAAAAATACATTCGGAAGAGGGATGAACATGTATAAAATTGTAACCAGACGAGAACTGAATCCCACCGTTACGCTGCTGGAGATCGAGGCTCCTCTGATCGCCAAGAAGGCTGAACCGGGCCAGTTCATCATCCTGCGTGTGGATGAGCAGGGCGAGCGTATTCCCCTGACCATCGCCGGCTTTGACCGTGAGAAGGGCACTGTCACCATCATTTTCCAGGTGGTTGGTGCTACCACTGAAAAGCTGAACCGCAAGATGGAAGGTGACTGCCTGCAGGACTTTGTTGGTCCTCTGGGCCGTGCTACCGAGACCGAAGGCCTGAAGAAGGTTGCTGTGGTCGGCGGCGGCGTAGGCTGTGCCATTGCATATCCTGTTACCAAGAAGCTGTTTGATCAGGGCTGCGATGTCCATGCCATCATCGGCTTCCGCAGCAAGGATATCGTCATTCTGGAGGATGAGTTCCGTGCTGCTTCCACCCAGATGAAGCTGATGACTGACGACGGCACCTACGGTGAGAAGGGTCTGGTCACCAAGGCTCTGGAAGATATGATCCTGGCCGGCAATCAGTACGACGAGATCATCGCCATCGGCCCCATCGTCATGATGAAGTTTGTCAACGCCGTGGCACAGAAGTACAACGTGAAGTGCATCGTCAGCATGAGCCCCATCATGATCGACGGTACCGGCATGTGCGGCGGCTGCCGTCTGACCGTTGGCGGCGAGACCAAGTTTGCCTGCGTGGACGGTCCCGAGTTTGACGGTGCTCTGGTGGACTTTGACGAGGCCATCAAGCGTGGTGCCATGTATAAGGCCTTCGAGCGTCATCAGCACGAGGAGACCTGCAACCTGTTCAAGATGGAGGAGAAATAAGATGGCCAACATGTCTATGACCAGAAATCCGATGCCCTCTCAGGAGCCGGATGTAAGAAATAAGAATTTCCAGGAAGTTGCTCTGGGTTACACCAAAGAGCAGGCTCTGGATGAGGCTGCCCGTTGCCTGAGCTGCAAGACCCGTCCTTGCACCCAGGGCTGCCCCGTGGCCGTACATATTCCTGAGTTCATCGCCAAGTGCGCCGAGGGCGACTTCGAGGGCGCTTATCAGGTGATTAATCAGGACAGCGCACTGCCCGCAGTTTGCGGCCGTGTCTGCCCCCAGGAGCACCAGTGTGAAAAGTACTGCGTCCGCGGCATCAAGGGCGAAAGCGTCGCCATCGGCCGTCTGGAGCGTTTTGTTGCCGACTGGCACAATGAGCATTGCACCGAGCAGCCCGCAAAGCCCGAGAGCAACGGTCATAAGGTTGCTGTCGTCGGCTCCGGCCCCTCTGGCCTGACCTGCGCCGGTGATCTGGCCCGTAAGGGTTATGAAGTCACCGTATTCGAGGCTCTGCATCTGGCCGGCGGTGTTCTGGTTTACGGTATTCCCGAGTTCCGTCTGCCCAAGGCAATCGTTCAGAAGGAAGTTGATGGCCTGAAGGCTATGGGCGTTAAGATCGAGACCAACATGGTCATCGGCCGCGTCCTGTCCATCGACGAGCTGATGGAAGAGCATGGCTTTGAGGCTGTGTTCATTGGCAGCGGTGCCGGTCTGCCCATGTTCATGAACATTCCCGGTGAGAACCTGAAGGGCGTTTACTCCGCCAACGAGTATCTGACCCGTATCAACCTGATGAAGGCTTACAAGGAAGATTCCTGCACTCCCATCCAGCATGCCAAGAAGGTTGCTGTTGTTGGTGGCGGTAACGTTGCCATGGACGCTGCCCGTTGCGCAAAGCGTCTGGGTGCCGAGGTCTACGTGATCTACCGTCGTGGCATGGAAGAACTGCCCGCACGTCATGAGGAAGTTGAGCATGCCATCGAAGAAGGCATTATCTTCAAGACTCTGAACAATCCCGTGTCCATCCAGGGCGATGCTGACGGCAACGTTTGCGGCATCACCTGCATCGAGATGGAGCTGGGCGAGCCCGATGCTTCCGGCCGCCGCCGTCCCATCGAGAAGGCCGGCAGCGAGTTCGAAATCGAGGTTGACTGCGTGATCATGGCTCTGGGTACTTCTCCCAATCCTCTGATCAAGTCCACCACCAAGGGTCTGGAGATCAACAAGAAGGGCGGCATCATCGTCAACGAAGACGGTCTGACCTCCCGTGAGAGCGTTTACGCCGGCGGCGACGCCGTTACCGGCGCTGCTACCGTTATCAAGGCCATGGGCGCAGGTAAGATTGCTGCTGCTGCCATTGATAAGGAACTGAGCAAATAAAATAAGTCCCCATTGAGGGCGCAGACACGCCGCAGGAAATCCTGCGGCGTGTTTTTTGTGATGAAAACTGATATGCTTGGCGATGCAACAAAGCTTTGTGTGACAGTTCAGCGTGTTTTTGATAAAATAAACGCAAGAAAGTGCGCAAAAGGCGGTGGCAAGATGAAGATGCAGCAGATTGGTGCGCGGATTCGTATGCTGCGTGACAAGCAGGGTTTGACTCAGCAGGAGCTGGCGGACCGGCTGCAGGTGACCCGGCAGACGGTGTCGCGCTACGAGATCGGCCGCAGCCAGCCGGATCTGGAGATGCTGGAGCGTATGGCACAGATGCTTCATGTGGAGATGACGGATCTGTTGGGGGGCGCCTGTACCTGTCCGGGTACCGGTACGCTCCAAACGAGGGTGGATTCGTTCGGGTGAGAGAATCTCTTGGGGAGTACTGACTATATTTTTTCTAACGATGCTGCCGCTGGTTTGCACTGGTATTGACACTCATTCTCCCTTTGGATTTGCGCTAGGGAGAGGCGCTCCGATGCAGTGGTTTTTAATCTTTTTTGGCCGATTTTTTTGATAACTATACGGATAGGCACAGATTTTCTGCTGGAGAGCCATGGCAAGAACCTGCGGTGGCGACTACGGTTGGGAGTCGTGGCACTGGTCTTGCTGTTTGTATATGGTTTGCAGAATGGCTGCAGGAGCAAACGCAGAAATAAGAGCATGTATTTCACGCCCCGAAGGGTAACTTCCGGGGTGTTTTTGCGTTGCATCTGACGCGGGACTTTGATATAATAGGAGCAATTTGAAAGAAAGGCGGGAGGATATGGCGCGTTGGATGTTTGGGGCTGGCGATGCAGCGGCGCGGGCACAGATGCAGGAACTGGGATTTACTGTGATCACCGACAATCGGGCGGAGTTGAGGCCCGAAGAGCTGCCGGGGTTTTCTCTGTGGCGGTGTTTGCCCGCTTTTTCCCGCCGGTATGTGCAGCAGCCGGACGCACATTTGGCACTTGACCCCGCCGGAACACCTTACAAGTGGTTTGGTTCGGTTTGTCCCACCCTGCCTGAGGCAAGGGAAGGCAATCTGGCTCATGCGTGCAGAGCTGCGGCAGAGGAAGGCATCGCCGGCATTATGATCGACGGTTGCCGGTTTTCCTCGCCGGCTTCCGGTGCGGGACTTGACAGCTTTTTTACCTGCTTTTGCCCCCGCTGCAAAGCAAAAATGACCGAGCTGGGGCTGGATGCAGCGCGCATCACGGCTTCTGTTGCCGCCTTGCAGGCACTGTGCCGGGGCCAGGCTGCGGTGGTGGATGAAATCGGCATCCGGCAGTGGCTGGACTTCCGCCGGGCTGTGGTGACCGAGCACATCCGGGACTTTGTCCGAGCTGTGAAGGATGTGAATCCGGCGTTGCAGGTGGGTATTTATGCCTTTTCACCATCAATTGCCCCATGGGTGGGACAGGATTATGCGGCCCTCAAGGAGGCGGGGGTCGACTTGTTTGCCCCCATGATCTACCGGCACTGGCAGGACAAAGACGGGCCCGCCTGTTTGAATGTGGAGCTGGCGGCCATGGCCCGAGGTTTGGAGCAGAGCCTGCCAACTGCAGAAGTGAAGGGCATATTGGAAAGGGCCTGTGGCATCCCCATACCCGAAGAAGGCAGTGAGGCCATCTTTGACCGGGGCTTTGCGCCCAATGTGGTAGGTCTGGAAGTGGCACGAGCCAGAATGGATGTGGGAGACGCGGCGCTGTGGCCCATTTTGCAGCTGCAGGACGAATTGCTGGCAAAGAGCGAGTCTGCTTCCTTGTTGGCCGGTGCAGACGGCGTGGCATTTTTTGCATGGAACGAGCGGGGAGGTCAGTGGTTGAACAAGCTGGACAAGTTCCCTGATTTGACGGAAGACTGATAGGAGAAAATAATATGGCAAACAAAAAGAAACGAGAAAAAAGTCATCGCAGCCCCGATTGGAAGCCGAAGGCCAATGCTGTGCAGACCCGGGCAGAAGAACGTGTGGCAAAGGTAAAAACATTTCCCGTGTGGGGTGTGGCAGCGTTGAGTGCAAATTTAGGCATGCTGCTATTGGGCGGTGTGATTCCTGTGGTTCTGGCAGTGACTGCTTGTGCATTGGAACTGTGGATCATCCGCAGGGAGATTCCGACTGCCAACAAGGTGCTGTACTGCGTGCTGACATTCATCGCCAGCTGGGTGCTGTGGTTTGTGCTGATGCTGGGGTATCAAGCCTTGTTTTATTGATTGTGTAGGGCGAAACCTTGACAGAAGTGAAAATCTGTAATAATCTATAATTTATACACGATTTTATCTAATTTTGTCATATGCCGCATAAGGTGCAGGTTTGACGGAAAAAGGAGAGAAAAAAGATGAACGAAACGAAGAAGGGTAAGCTGATTGCACTGCTGCCGATTTTGGTTTTCCTGGTAGTATACCTGGGCGTTGCCATGATCTACCGCGATGCTTATGCGATGCCCGTAGTTGTAGCATTTCTGGTGGCCATTACCGTGGCTTGCTTCCAGAACCGCGGAGTAAAATTTGACGATAAGCTGGAACTGATGGCCCGTGGCGTGGGTGACAAGAACATCATCACCATGATCCTGATCTTCCTGGCTGCCGGTATCTTTGCTGGTGTTGTGGGCCGTGGCAGCGCTGAAAGCGTAGCATACTTTATGCTGTCCATTGTTCCCGCTCAGTTTGCTGTAGCCGTGCTGTTTGTGGTGGCTTGCTTTGTCTCCACCGCCATGGGTACTTCCTGCGGCACCATCACCCTGATTATCCCCATTGCTGTCGCTGTGGCAGAGGCTTCTGGTTTTAGCCTGCCTCTGTGCGTTGGCTCCGTCATCGGCGGCGCTATGTTCGGCGACAACCTGTCTTTCATTTCCGATACCACCATTGCCGCCTGCAACAGCCAGGGTTGTGCTATGAAGGATAAGTTCAAGGCAAACTTCTGGATCGCTCTGCCCGCTGCCATCGTTACCCTGATCCTGATCATCGTCATCAGCATGCAGGCCGACGTTGTGCAGCAGATCACCAAGGATTATGATCTGATCCAGCTGATCCCCTACATTCTGGTACTGGTGGGCGGTATTGCCGGTGTCAACGTATTCCTGGTGCTGCTGATCGGCATTGTTTCCGGTGCTGTCATCATGCTGGGCACCGGTGCTACCACTTTCCAGGCTTTGCTGGGTGCTACCGGCGCAGGTGCTTCCGGCATGTTTGAGACCATTCTGGTGGCAATCCTGGTTTCTGCCATGTGCGGTCTGATCCGTGCTTATGGCGGCTTTGATGCCCTGCTGTATCAAATTCAGCGTGTGTTCAAGGGCAACAAGGGTGGCCAGCTGGGCATGGGTCTGCTGGTTGCTGCTATGGACGTGGCCACTGCAAACAACACCGTAGCCATCGTTATGGCCGGTCCCATCGCCCGCGAAATGGCCGAGACCTATGACATCAGCCCCAAGCGCTCTGCTTCTATTCTGGACACCTTCAGCTGCATTGTGCAGGGCATTCTGCCCTACGGCGCACAGATGCTGTATGCAGTAGGCGCCGTTAGTGCTTTGGGCGGCGCTATCAGCGCATTCGATATCATCCCCTACCTGTTCTACCCCTACCTGCTGCTGGTCAGCTGCCTGGCTGCCATCTATCTGGTAAAGAGCAAGAAGGCCAAGTAAAAAATCGAACCGCCTCGGTGATAGTGCCGGGGCGGTTTTTCTATGCATACAGGCAAATATTCCCGTTGGTTGCAATTTTTTGGCGGCTATGGTATCATAAAAACAGCAAATTACGGCATTTGCCGATACGGATAACGATAACATCCGGGAAGGAGTTTGCAATGAACAAACGAATGCTTTCTTTGATGGCATTGCTTTTGGCATGTCTGATGCTGATCACTGCTTGCGGAAAGAAACCGAACGCCGGTACGGATGATCCGGATCAGCAGCAAGGCAGTTCTGGCGGCAATACCGGAAATCAGGGCGGAAGCGGCTCTGGAAATACCGGAAATATCGGGAACAATAGCGGTGGAAATAATACCGGAGGGTCTCAAACTGATGATCCGAAGGCGCAAAAACTGGGTACTGTAGACGGAACCGAATACTGGCTGATCGATTACCGGCGTGATCCAAGCGCAAATGATGCAACGGCATTTCAGTTATATGCAACAGCCGGTGGTACGACTACTGTGCTTTACGCAACCGAGGGTGTGCTGGAATATGCCCGGGGAAGTTTGGAGCAAAGCGGTAATACCGCGCTGTATTTTACCGCATCCAGTGCACAAGGTGGGAATGCCACACTTTATTGCTATGACCTGTACAACAAGACTGTGCAGCAGATTCTGGCAGCGCCCTGCAGCAACATGGCGGTATTTTCCGGCAGTGGAAAATGGGACGGCTATGGTTGGATTCTGCAGGAGGATTATGTGATGGCCATTGACCTGCAGCGACAGACTGCAGATATGACCATGGCAGCCAGCCTTGCCGAATTGAGCGGGTTTTCCGATGTGGGAAGCAGTTTCTTTGGTGACCAAAAGAGTGCATCAATCAAAGAAAGTGAATACGGTGTGCTGGAAATCGCATTGAAGCAGGGCAGTACCCTGACCGGCTATTTATACACCTGCGATACCTTTACCGCGGTGAAACTAAAATAAGTGATCTGATTATCGCAATCCCCGGTGGAATTTTTGTTCCACTGGGGGTTTTCTTCAAAAAAAGATGCAATTTTTAGAAAGTTATGTTATAATATTAGTTCAAGGATATTATAGTTGTTTGACCATGATAAAGGATCGTGCCATGATGAATTTTCAACCCATTCAGTTACAGGATATTCCGGTAATCCGCCCTTATTTGCAGCAGAAGCAAAGCCTGCTCAGCAATTATTCGGTGGGTGCTATGGTGATGTGGCGGTTTACCACCCGCACTTGCATGGCGGTGGAAGAAGATATCTTGTTTTTGCGCTCTACCTTTGATGATGTGCATTATTATTGGATGCCCCTGGGCGGCGATTTGCAGCGGGGTTTCGACCTGCTGGAGCAGCATGTAAAGCAGGAATGCGACACTTTGCGCTTCACCTGTATCGACCGGGAAGACCGTGAAAGGATCCTGGCTCGCTGGCCGGAGGCAGTAACCGGTGAGGGTGATCCCGTCAAATGGGGCGATTATGTGTACGATGCGCCCTTGATGGGCACTTTTGCCGGCAAGCGCTATGAGAAAAAGCGCAATCATGTGAACCGATTCAAAAAGACCTATGCCGAATGGCATGCAGAGAAGATTGGCCCGGAGAATCTGCAGCAGGTGCGGGACTTTTACCGCCGCCTGTGCCTGCAGAAGGGCGAGCAGGATATGCAGGAATCGGTGATGTATTTTGAGGAGATGACCCGTACCATCGAGGTGCTGGATAACTATGACCTGTACGGTATGACCGGCTGTGTGCTTTATGCCGGGGACACCGTGGTGGGCTTTGGCATGGGAGAGGTCATCGGGGAGACCATGTTCGAGCATATCGAGAAAGCCGATGCCGATTATCTGGGTGCCCATCAGATGATGGTGAACGCCTTTGTGCAGACCTGTGTGCCGGAGGGGGTCAAGTACCTGAACCGGGAGGACGATGCCCAGGACCCCGGCCTGCGGAAATCCAAGCAGTCTTATCACCCTCTGTTTTTGACCGAGAAGTTTGACATGGAAGTGACCCTGTAAGGGGTGCGGGAAAGCGAAAGGAGGCATCGGTATGGAGAAGAAGTACAGCAAGGACGAATGTCTGGCTCTGCTGCGGAGTAGCGCCGACTGGCAGTATTACCGTGCCAGCTTGATCTTTAGTTGTGGTATGCTGGCATTGGGTATTGTGTTTTTTGGATTGGGACTGTTGGTGCAGGATGAAACGCCATTGGTAGCGTGGGTATTGATACCGGCCGTGTTTTTTGCTATGGCTCTGTACGATGCATGGCGCCTGCGGACACTTCTGTGCCGGTGGGATCAATACGTATATGCCCGTGCCACAGTGGGCAGGGAAGAAGCAACGCTTGATTGGCGAACATCCCTGGAAGTCATGAGCCGGGGCGGAATGGGAGCAGGTATGGCAATGCCCACCCGCAACATATTCCATCAGCGGTATGCATTCGGCGTTTTGGATTGGCCGTTGGTCAGTGAATATGCCAACTGCCATGTAATCGCGGCTTTTGATCAAAAGACAAACCGCGCCATCATTCTGCAGCGAGATTACCGAAAGTGAGTATAAAGGAGCCTGATTTTGGAGTCTTTGAATCTTTTTGAACTGGGTCTGCTGCAAGGACTGCGGGAGGCGGTGGGATGCCCGCTGCTGGATCAGATCACGGTGGCAGTCTCTCGCACCGGCGACAAGGGCATCGGCATGATCTTGCTGGCCCTGGTGCTGCTGTGTATCCCAAAGACCCGCAAAGTGGGGGGAACCATTGCTGTGGCTCTGGTGCTGGATCTGCTGCTGGTGAATCTGTGTCTCAAACCCTTGATTGCCCGTACAAGGCCCTATGATCTGGGCTTTGACCTGGGGCTCATTACCAATCATCCCAGTGACCATTCCTTTCCCTCAGGACACACGGCGGCGGCATTTGCCGGAGCGGTGGCATTGTACACAGCGGGAAAAAAATGGATGGGCATCGGGTTGTGTTATGCCTGCTGTATGGGTTTTTGCCGGATGTATCTGATGATGCATTACCCCACGGATGTGTTGTTTGGCGCCCTGGCGGGTGCTGTTTGCGGCCTTGCCGCTATTTGGATCTGGAATTATGCGGAGGCAAACATCACGCCCCGTTTGAATCAAAATAAGAGGTGAATGATATGCCTGTTTGGGTTGCAATTTTATTGGGTGCCGTGCAAGGCCTGGCAGAGTTTCTGCCGATTTCTTCTTCCGGACATCTGGTTTTGGTACAGGCGCTGGTGGATTTTGAACAGTACGGCGCAGACCACGTAACCTTTGATGTGATTTTGCATCTGGGTACGCTGACTGCCGTGGTCGTTGCCTTCTGGCAGGACGTAAAGAGCCTGGTGGTTGAGTTTATCAAGATGGTCTTTGATGGCTTTAAGCTGCGAAACAAACCTTACCGCCGTATGGTTGTCATGGTGATTCTGGCTACTCTGCCGCTGGTAATTGGCGCACTGCTGGAAAACATCATTGAAAATGCTTTTTCCAGCACCCTGGTGGTGGGTTTGGGTCTGATTTTCACCGCTTGTGTGCTGTGGGTGTCGTCCAAGGTATCTGACAAGCGGGAGAAGGAAGGTGCCGGCGGAAAGGATGCCGGCAATGCCAAGTTTTCGGATGCGGTAAAGGTAGGCTTTTTGCAGCTGCTGGCTGTACTGCCCGGTGTATCCCGCAGCGGAAGCACCATCTGCGGTGGTCAGTTCTGTGGCTTTAAGCGGGAGTTCGCTGTGCGCTTTGCCTTTATTATGTCGATTCCCGCTGTGCTTGGCTCGGTGATTTTCAAACTGGATGATATTTTGGAGATGGGTATGGAACCCGGTCTGCTGGTGCCCAGCATCGTAGGCTTTCTGGTTTCTTCAGTCAGCGGTTATCTGGCCATTATTCTGGTGCGGGTGCTGACGAAGAAAAACAGCTTCCGTTATTTCTCCGTGTACTGTGCGGTGGTGGGTATCATTACTGTCATCGCGAATCTGATTTAAGAATTGTAGGTGAGTGTTTTGCCTCAAACCAAAGGAAAGACAACAACGAAGAAAACAACCGCTGCAAAATCTGCGGCCGGAAAGACAACTGCCGCCAAATCCGGTAGCAGCAAGAATACTGCAAGAAAGACTTCTGCAAAGAGCAAGACTCCCAGCAAGCCGCTGGTTCGCCGTGAGGTATGGGCAGGATTATACCTGCTGGGCGCCTTTGTAGGCTTTTTGTCCGGATTTGGCGTGCAGGGATTTTTGATTGATTGGTACGATACCATCTTTTTATCCCTGCTGGGCTATGGCTGTGCGCTGTTGCCCTTTGCATTGCTGTTTGGCGGCGTTCTGCTGATTATCAAGCGTAAGGGAAAGGCGCGTTTGCGCGTGACCTGCATGATGCTGGTGCCGGTGTTATTTGGTGCACTACGGCATCTGCTGACCACTCCTGTGGTGTATCCCGCCGGTCTGAAAGGTATGAGTGTGCTGGCTGCCGACGGCATTGCCGGAGCTTCCGGCGGTGTGTTTGCCGGTGGACTGGCTATCCTGCTGCGTGCCGCTGTAGATATGGTGGGCGGCTGTATTTTGGTTTGTCTGCTGGCAGCGGTGTGCATTTTTGGTGCATTCCGTCTGACTCCTGCCCGACTGCGGAGCTGGGTGCAGGCTATGCGATTCCAGCCCGAGCCTGACGAGCCGGAAGAGGATCTGCCTATCGAGAAGCTGGTGCGTGAGCGTCAGTCTGTGCCGAAGGCGCAGAATCGAAAGAATGTGGATATCCCCGTAGAGGAAGATATGGTGACCCGTCGCCGCCCCATTCGGGAAAATGGCGGCTTGGTAGCGCCGCCCAATGTGCCTACGCCTGCGGAAGTGCTTCGCGGCGGTGATCAGGCCGGGAAAGAGGCACGCCGTGCCGAGGATGCAAACAAGCAGCCTGCCGAGGAACCGCAGCAGAAGCCCGGAAAACTTGCAGATGCTATGCACACGCTGCTGGGACAAAAGAAAGACGTGCAGGTGGAAGTGCCTGGCCCCGCTGAGGAAGAGGTGCCTTTTGCACTCGATGTGCCTATGGTGGACATCCCTGTGGAGCAGCCCCGTCAACCTAAGACGGTGGCTTCTGTGACTCGGGTATCTGCCATCAAGTCCGAGCCTGCAGAGCAGGAAGAAGATGCGCCTGAGATTTCTGATGCCGATGTGGCTCAGGAGATCCAGGAGAATCTAAAAGAGGTAGAAGACCATCCCGTCTATTTCTATCCGCCCATTCATTTGCTGCATCCCGGTTCTGGCCGTTTGCCCGGCAGTGAAGAAGCCGTGGCTGCAACTGCTGACCGTTTGATCGACACACTGTCCAGCTTTGGCGTGGAGGCGAAGGTGGTGGACATCACCAGCGGCCCTGCGGTTACCCGTTATGAGCTGCTGCTGCAGCGTGGTATCAAGCTGTCCCGCGTGACCAACCTGTCGGTGGATATTGCCTTGGCACTGGGCGCATCCAGCATTCGTGTTTCTACCATTCCCGATAAGAATGCCGTGGGTGTTGAAGTGCCCAACGAGCAGCAGGAATTGGTGACGGTGCGTGATATTGTAGATACTTCTGCATTCCGCAACAGCAAGAGCCGTCTGAGCTTTGCTGTTGGTAAGAATATCGCCGGCGAGCCCTTGGTGGGTGACATCGGTAAAATGCCCCATATGCTGATTGCCGGCACCACCGGCAGCGGTAAGTCGGTGTGCATCAACAGCATTCTGATCAGTTTGCTGTACAAATCTACCCCCGAAGAAGTGCGCCTGATTATGATTGACCCCAAGATGATCGAATTGGGTGTGTATAACGGTATTCCCCATCTGCTGCTGCCTGTGGTCACCGATCCCAAAAAGGCGGCCGGTGCGCTGAATTGGGCAGTGGGCGAAATGATGCGCCGCTATAAGAAGTTTGCTGAAGTGGGTGTGCGAGACCTGAACGGCTACAATGCCGAAATGGAGCGCCGCACCGCTGCCGCGGCAGAACTGCCGCCGGAAGAAAGCGCAGAACTGCCCAAGTATGAAAAGCTGCCACGTATCGTGGTGGTGGTGGACGAGCTGTCTGACCTGATGGCTGTTGCACGTCGTGAGGTGGAAGAAGCCATCATCCGTATTGCCCAGATGGCTCGTGCCGCGGGTATGCATCTGATCATTGCAACCCAGCGTCCCTCCGCTGACGTCATTACCGGCTTGATGAAAACCAACATTCCCAGCCGTATTGCATTTGCGGTAGCATCTGCCATTGATTCCCGTATTATTCTGGATCAGATGGGCGCTGAAAAACTGCTGGGTAAGGGCGATATGCTGTATGCCCCCTTGGGCGGCGGTAAGCCCAAGCGCGTGCAGGGTTGCTTTGTCACCGATCAGGAAGTAGAAGCGGTGGTAAACTTTGTCAAGGAGCGGGGTACCGCTGATTATGACCAGGAGGTCATGGACTTCATTGAACGGCAGGGCGAGCCCGAACCCGGCGAGGGTGGCGCGTCCGGAGGCGGAGGCAGTGAAGATGATGAAGATCCCCTGCTGATGGATGCCATCGGCGTGGTGGTTGAAATGGGACAGGCATCGGTTTCCATGCTGCAGCGCCGTCTGAAGCTGGGCTATTCCCGTGCGGCTCGTCTGGTAGATCAGATGGAGGAGCGGGGCATTGTAGGTCCTTTTGAGGGAAGCAAACCCAGAAGTGTTACCATCACCCGTGAGGAGTGGCAGGAAATGCAGCTCCGTCGGGAGAACTTGTAAGAAATACCGTGAAATAGCCGCAATTCGCGGCTATTTCCGCAGGAAATGAGGAAATACCATGCAGCTTGACAGAAGTGCATTTTTGCCGGTAAGCCGGCAGGATATGCTGGACCGTGGCTGGTATTATTATGACTTTTTGCTGGTCACCGGCGATGCCTATGTGGATCATCCTTCTTTTGGCACGGCGGTGATTTCCCGCGTGCTGGAAAAGTCGGGGTTTCGTGTGGCAATTCTGGCACAGCCCGACTGGCATAGTACGGCGGATTTCGAAGCTATGGGAAAACCCCGCTACGGCGTGCTCATTAACGCCGGCAACATTGACTCCATGGTTGCCCATTATTCGGTGGCCAAGCGCCGGAGAAGCCGGGATGCCTATAGCCCCGGAAACCTGCCCGGTCGCAGACCGGACCGTTCTGTCATTGTTTACTCCAACCGAGCCCGAGAAGCATTCCCTGATACAGCGGTGGTGATTGGCGGCATCGAGGCTTCGCTGCGCCGTTTTGCGCACTATGATTATTGGGATGATGCCGTGCGTCGCAGCGTTTTGGAAGACAGCGGCGCTGATCTTCTGAGCTTTGGTATGGGCGAGCGAAGCATGACTGAGATCGCCAAGCGGCTGAAGAAGGGAGAACCGGTTGGTGAGATCCGGGATGTGCGCGGTACTTGCTTTTTGGCCAAGAGCCCCGAGGAGTGCTGCTTCGAAAATCCCATGATGCTGCCTTCTTTTGAGACGGTGCGGGATGATAAAAAGGCCTATGCCCGGGCTGCTTTCCACCAGCAGAATGAAAACGATTTTGCCCGGGGACATGCATTGATCCAGCCCACCGGCAACCGATATCTGATTCAGAATCCTCCGGCATTGCCTTTAGAGGGTGCAGAGCTGGATGCCGTGTTTGCTCTGCCGTATGCCCGGTATTACCATCCGGACTACGAAGCTATGGGCGGCGTAGCCGCAATTGAAGAGGTGCGCTTTTCCATCATCCATAATCGCGGCTGTTTTGGTGCCTGCAATTTCTGTGCTTTGGCGCTGCATCAGGGTCGGTATATCAGCGCCCGCAGCCACGAGTCGGTACTGCGTGAGGCAAGACTCATTGCAGCTGACCCGGATTTTAAGGGTTATATTCATGACGTGGGCGGTCCTACCGCCAACTTTGACCATCCTGCCTGCGCGAAGCAGAAGACGGCGGGTGCCTGTGCCAACCGTCAGTGTCTGTTCCCCACCCCTTGCCCCAATCTGAATGCAGATGAAAGCAATTACCTGGCCCTGCTGCGAAAGATGCGTGAGATTCCCGGGGTCAAGAAGGTGTTCATTCGCAGCGGTATCCGATTTGACTATATGCTGCATGATAAGCGGGGTGATTTCTTTGCCGAGCTGGTAAAGCATCATGTCAGCGGTCAGCTGAAGGTGGCACCCGAGCACATCAGTCCCCAAGTGCTGAAGTACATGGGAAAACCCCATGCGGATGTGTATGATCGCTTCTGCCGAAAGTATTTTGAACTCAGTGAGAAGTGCGGTAAGGAGCAGTATCTGGTGCCGTATCTTATGTCTTCCCATCCCGGCAGTGGTTTGCGGGAAGCCATTGATCTGGCACTGTATCTGAAGGAGCACAAGCTGTCTCCCGAGCAGGTACAGGACTTCTACCCGACCCCCGGTACACTTTCCACCGCCATGTATCACACCGGCATTGATCCCCGAACCATGGAGCCGGTGTATGTAGCGAAGGATCCGGAGGAAAAGGCCATGCAGCGGGCATTGCTGCAATTCGGCAATCCCAAGAACCGGGCATTGGTGCTGAAGGCCTTGCGACAGGCCGGAAGAGAAGATCTTATTGGTATGGGCAAGCGTTATTTGGTGGCAGATTTCCGTCCTTCTGTGAAGAAGGAAGACGGAAAGAAACCTGCCGGAAAGTCCCAGCTTCAGCGCAATGGACGTAAATCCGAGCAATCCGCCAGAAAGGACGCAAAACCTGCAAAGGGAGGCAAGCGACCTGTGGTATCCGCCGGAAAGGTGCCGGCAAAACCTGCAAAGCGGGGTAAAAAATAAGAAAAGCACCCCTGCTTTTGCAGCAGGGGTGCAGTGATATTCAAATCTATCAAGTGGGGTCTTTTGCAGTTTGGTTTTGTTTGGCTGTTAAGTAGTTGTGCAGGAACAAGGTTATAATGACTACGGCACTGCCGAGAATGGACAGCTTGCCCATGGCTTCGCCCAGAAAGATCAGTGCCAGGATGGGATTCAGCACCGGCTCGATCATGGTGATGAAGCTGGCTTGCAGCGAGGGCGTGTTTTTGATACCCTTGGTAAACATCAACCAGGCGAGACCGGTTTGCACAATGCCCATAAACAGCATACTGCCCCAAGCCGGAAGGGTTTGATGACTCCAAAAACTGCCGTCGGCCAGTACAAAGGGAATCAGCACAATGTACATGGAACTACCCAGAATCGTGGATTGCAGTGGGTCGGCACCGGGCAGGCGACTGCAAAAGAAGATGCCGGCATAAAAGATGCCAGAGATCAGGGCCAACACATTGCCCAGTATAGGATTGTTGCCCGGCAGATTGCCGGAAAACAGTGTATCGGCCATGCTCAACAGAATGCCGCCAAAGATCATAATGCCCACAATGCAGTCCAGTCGGCTGGGTTTTTGCCGGAAGAACAGATACAGGAATAAAATAATGTACAGCGGCGAGGTGTTTTGCAGCACGATGGCACTGCCGGCACTGGTGAGCTTGTTGGCGATCATAAAGAGAAAGGTCTCGCCAAAATAACACAGCGCTGTAAGCACAATGGTGCGATTCAGCTTTATGCGAAAGGTACGGGTCAGCAAAATCTGCGTCAGGGCAGCCAATATGCCGCGGATGCAGGCGATGGTGGTGCCACTCCAGGGATTGAACTTGGTCAGCACACCGGCAGTGCTCCAAAGGGCGGCGGCACAAATTAAAAACAAAATGCCGCTTTGAGATTTGCTCTTATTGTATTCCATCAAAACACCCCACATTTCGGGGCTATTTTACCACACAATCCAGCAAATAAAAAGAGATTTTTTATAAAAGGAGGGGAATCGTGCAGCAGATGTATCGGGAAATCTGCACCCTGAGCGGTGCGATAGCGGCAGGATATGTGTCGCGGGTTTTTTATGAAAGCCACATGACGGCCGAACAGCAACGCAGAGCAGAAGCGCTACTGCCGGAGCATAAGGGTCTGATCTGTGCGGTTTTCCCTTATTTTGCGGGGGCATCGGAAGGGAATCTGTCCTTGTATGCCCGCGGGCAGGATTATCACACGGTGGTAAAGACCAGGCTGGAGCGGGCGGCAGAATGGCTGCGGGAAGAAACCGGCTGCAGTTTTATCCCCATGGCAGACATATCGCCCTTCCCGGAGGTTTGGGCGGCTGCTTGTGCAGGACTGGGTAAGCTGGGAAAGAATGGCCTGCTCTTGACCGAGCAGTACGGAAGCTTTGTGTTTGTTGGGCTGCTGCTGACAGATTTGGATCTACAGGCCGGCGGGATGCCGGTATCTTGTCCGGGTTGCGGTGCCTGTATGCGAGCCTGTCCACGGGGCGCATTGGGCGCAGAGGGGCAGGTAACCGAAGAAAAATGTCTGTCTGCCTTAACCCAACAAAGGGGTGCGTTGACCGCGGAACAGTCTGCTGCCGTGGCGGCGCATCCGCTGATTTGGGGATGCGACACCTGTCAGCTGATTTGTCCGGAAAACCGGAAGGCGCTGGAGACCCAGCTGCCGGAGTTTCGGCAGGATCTTTTGTGCAGTCTGGAGGCACAGGATGTGGCCATGGGTGATCGGGCATTCCGAAAGCAATATGCAAACCGCGCATTCATCTGGCGTGGCGTACAACCCTTGCGACGAAATCTGGAGCTGAAGAAGAAAGAATGACCTTGCAAAGCAGGGTCATTCTTCTTTTTTGCGCAAGACATCGATAATCTGTTTGGCCTCATCGCTCCACTCTCGATAGGAAAGGAAACAGTATGGAGCTCCTTTCGCCTGAATTTGGCGCAATCGATGTGTCATACTGAATACATCGTCCACCAATAAAAAATGCCAATTTTCTGCCTGGGTGTAATAGGTACAGTAATTGGTGCATAGTTCTTTGGAGAAGAAGAACTGACAGTGATGTGTATCGCGTATATGTTGCACGTCTTCCTGCGTGATGGGATAGCCGTGGGGTGTGGAGCAGGGGATGGAAAATCGGTGTTGACAGCGTTGTAAATACAAGCCGACGCGCCCTAATCCGTAGTGAGTGGCATAGTCGGAAAGCATTACTTCCAGTGTGCCGCCGCTGAGACTTCCGGGAAGAATGGCATAGCTGCCGGGAATTGTCTTGGATAATTCAGGCGGTAAAAAAACATGCAAGCCTTGTTGCCGAAGCACATGGCAGAGAGCTGAGAATGGGTCCGAATCGCCCAATGGAAGTGCTTGCGGAAATATGATGCCGATATAGCCCTGGCGCTGACATTCCTGCGTGATCTCCTGCTGCAGACGGCTGGGGGATGCGGCGTTGAAGTTAGACGCATCGAGCATTCCCAACAACCCGCCCTTGGTGGCGCGAGGGAGCGGTGCACGCTGCAGTGTGCCGGTAGTGCTGATGCGATAGCAGAAAAAAGCGCAGGGCATACTTGTGGCGGCAGCCAAGTGAGCGTTTTGTGCAGTTGCAATGAAAAATGTTTGGACCAAAACCGCGTTCCCCCTTGTAGATATCATGTATTTTGTGGTAAAATATTATGAAAGACTATGCATACCTATGAGGAGAATGCCTTATGATTTTCCCCTTTCCTTATCGTTATTATCCCTCTGTCACCGATATTACTGTAAAGGATCTGCAAGAGATGGGTATTACCGCCTTGCTGCTGGACATCGACGGCACACTGATGCAGACCCGTGATATGATGCCGGCGCCTGCGGTGATGGATTGGCTGCAGCAGATGAAGCAAAGCGGCATTACGTTATATATTCTGTCCAACAACAAGCACCCGAATCGCGTCAAAGCCTTTGCGGACGCCATTGGGGCACAGTGGCAGTATTTGGCGGGGAAACCCCGTCAGCGGGGTTTTGTCAAAGCGCAGCAGGAACTGGGCCTGTCCAAGGAACAGCTGGCACTGGTGGGTGATCAGACCTATACCGATATGCTGGGTAGCCGCTTGTTTGGTATCAAAGGTCTGTTGGTAGAAAGCACCGACCGATACCTTTGGTATTTTTGGCCCAGACGCATTGCCGAGCTGCCCTTCCGCTGGGAGGTGCGGCGATGAGCGCATTGTTTGGTCCTGCCGGCAATTGCGATCGTTTTAATCTTGCGTATAAAGGAACGGTTTACGCCCCTGCATGGCTGCGAGATCTGGGGCTGGATTGTTACGAATACCAGTGTGGTCGGGGTGTGAACCTCGGTGAGGATACTGCACGGCGCATTGGTGCAGCAGCTGCAGAGCATGGCATCGGGATGTCATTGCACAGCCCGTATTTCATCAACCTGTCCAGTCGGGAGCCAGAGCGAGTAGAGAAAAGCCTGCGCTATATCGAACAGTCCTGCCACGCAGCGGATTGGATGGGCGGCGACCGGGTGGTAGTGCATTGCGGCGGCCTATCGGGACTGACCCGGGAAGAGGCGCTGAATAACACCATCCTCAATCTGGCCTTGGCGCTGCAGCGGCTGGAGGAGCAAGGACTCGGCCATGTGCGCTTATGTGTGGAGACCATGGGAAAAATTAATGTGCTGGGTGATGCCGACGAAGTGTTTGCCATCTGTCAAAGTGATGAGAGACTGTTACCCTGCATTGATTTTGGCCATTTGAATGCCCGCAGTCAGGGTGGCATGAACAGCCGAAAGGCTATGTGCACCCTGCTGGATCAAATGGAGGCTGCCATTGGCAGTGCACGGGCGGCGCAATTTCATGCGCATTTTAGTAAGATTGAGTACTCCAAAGGCGGAGAAGTGAAACATCTTACCTTTGAAGATACGATATATGGACCGGATTTTTCCCCGCTGGCGGAGGAAATCGTCCGGCGGAACTGGAGTCCCCGCATCATCTGTGAATCTGCTGGAACACAGGCAGAAGATGCCCTGCAGATGAAACAGATGTATCAACAAGCCCTGAATCGTTGATCAGGCAGAAAGGAACGGATATCATGACAAGATTACAGAAAATCGCAGATATGCTGCGTCAGCGTCAGTTGGATGCCATGCTGATCACCGGTGAAGAAAACCTGTGCTATGCCACCGGCTTTGTGGGTTTGGAAGGCATGGTGTTTATCACCGCGCAGGGAAAGGGCTGGTGTTTTACCGACTCCCGCTATATTGAAGCTGCTGAGGCTGCCATTGCACCCTTGGGTTACACTGTGGTGCAGCCGGAGCAGAGCTATCCTCAGACTGCACAGGCTTTGGTACTGGAACAGGAGATTGGCACGTTGGGCTTTGAGGACCGGGTCATGACCTATGCCGCATATCAGGATTATGTTGCAGCCATCGGTTGCCAGATGATGCCGGTAAAGGATGCTTTTGAGGTGCTGCGCGAGGTGAAGGAACAGGCGGAAGTAGACTGCATCGTAGCGGCGCAGCGCATCGCAGAAGCGGCGCTGGAGCGTCTGCTGCCTATGATCAAGCCCGGTGCGGTGGAAACCGAGCTGGCAGCCGAACTGGAACATCAGATGCGGCTGCTGGGCAGCACCGGGGTGTCGTTCCCCACGATCCTGGTGTCCGGCGCCAAGAGCAGTCTGCCCCATGGAACGCCCGGTGATAAGAAAATTGAGGCCGGTGATTTTGTCACCATTGATTTTGGCGCTATGGTAGGCGGTTATCATTCTGACATGACCCGTACTTTTGCTGTGGGCTATGCCACCGATGAAATGAAACTGGTCTATAACACCGTGCTGCAGGCACAATTGGCTGGCATTCAGGCATTGGAAGTAGGTGTGCCCGGCTGCGATGTGGACAAAGCAGCTCGTGATATTATTGAGCAGGCCGGTTATGGCAAATACTTTGGACACGGTCTGGGACATAGCCTGGGTTTGAACATTCACGAAAGTCCCCGGGCATCCAAGTTCTGGCCCCATCCCTTTAAGGAGGGTAATATCATTACCATCGAGCCCGGTATTTATTTGCCCGGAAAGTTCGGTGTGCGCATTGAAGATATGGTGTATTTGAGCCCCATGGGCAAGCAGAATCTGACGAAGGCCCCGAAAGAACTGCTGATCCTGTAAGAATTGGCGGAAACTGCCAGCTTTCTTTGTGTTACCTATTGATTTTTTTGCAAAAATCTTGTAAAATGTTTCTGTTCAACTATGTATTTTAAATTGGGAGGATTATCGATATGATTAGTGCAGGCGATTTTAGAAACGGCAAGACCTTTGAGATGGATGGTCAGGTATTCCAGGTTGTGGAATTCCAGCATGTTAAGCCCGGTAAGGGCGCAGCTTTCGTCCGTACCAAGTATAGAAACGTCATCACCGGTGCTGTTGTTGAGCGCAGCTTCAACCCCACCGATAAGTTTGAAGAAGCAGTCATCGAGCGTCGCACCATGCAGTATCTGTATGCTGACGGCGATCTGTACTACTTCATGGATGTAGACACCTACGAGCAGGAGCCCATTAACGGCAACAAGCTGGGTGACGGCTTCAAGTTCGTCACCGAGAACATGGAGTGCAAGGTCCTGTCCTTCAAGGGCAGCGTCTTCGGCGTTGAGCCTCCCATGTTTGTTGACCTGGTTGTTGCAGAGACCGAGCCCGGCGTGAAGGGCGACACCGCCACCAACGTCACCAAGGTTGCCACCTTGGAGACCGGTGCTGTTGTTCGTGTTCCTCTGTTCATCAACGAGGGCGAAAAGATCCAGATCGACACCCGTACCGGTGAATATCTGGGCCGTTCCAAGGCATAACTAAAACAATCATTCTTTCACATCATACCGAAGGAAGGAGCATTCCAAATGACCATTACCGAAAAGACCGCTTACCTGAAGGGCCTGCTGGAGGGCCTGGGCCTGGATAAGCAGAGCAACGAGGGCAAGCTCTTTGCCGCTATCATTGAAGCTCTGGATGATATCGCCCAGACCGTTACCGAGCTGGATGAAGAAGTTTGCGCCATCAACGATGAGATGGATCTCATCGAAGAGACCCTGGAAGAGATCGACGACGATCTGGAGGAAATGGACGAGGATCTGGACGATCTGTGCGAGATTCTGGAAGACCATTGCGCCGAAGAAGAAGACGAGGACGATCTGTGGGATCTCCATGACGACGAGCTGGAAGATGAAGAGCTGTGGGAAGAGGACGAGGAAGTCGAGATGTATCAGCTGACCTGCCCCACCTGCGGCGAGCATATCGTCTTTGACGAAGACACCCTGGCCAAGGGCGAGATGAAGTGTCCTCATTGCGGCGAAGATCTGGAGTTTGACCTGTCTGCTCTGGAAGCCGAAGAAGACGAAGAGTCTGAGGAAGAATAAGCAAATCGTATAAAAGGGTGGACGAAAGTCCACCCTTTTTGTATCAAACAGATTGATATGGGGGAGGAACTGTGATGAAGCGTGGAATCATCGCCATGAGCGGTGGCGTGGACAGCTCTGTAGCGGCACTGCTGATGATGCGGCAGGGTGACGCGCTGCAGGGTGTTACCTTGCTGCTGCAAAGTCAGGTATCAGATGCCTGCGGCAGCGGAAGCGACGCAGATGACGCAGCAAAAGTCTGCCAAAAGCTGGGCATCCCCCATGAAAGCTGGGACATGCGGCAGCAGTTCCGGCAGCAGGTGCAGGATCGCTTTTGCGCCTGTTACCGCAGTGGCGGCACACCCAATCCCTGTATCGATTGCAACCGCTATCTGAAGTTTGGCGCCATGCTGGATCGGGCGCTGGCTGAGGGCTGGGATTATATCGCCAGCGGCCATTATGCCCGGGTCATGTGGGACGAAGCGCGAAACCGTTGGGTGCTGAAAAAGGGCCTGGATGCGGGCAAGGACCAAAGCTATGTGCTGTATGGTCTGACCCAGCACCAGCTGGCGCATTTGCGGCTGCCTTTGGGTGAGTTGCGGAAAGAGCAGGTGCGGGAGCTTGCGGCTGAGCAGGGGTTTTCCAGTGCAAATCGCCCCGACAGCCAGGACATTTGCTTTGTGCCGGATGGGGATTATACCGCTTTTTTGCAGCGGCATAACGGAAAACCTCTGACTCCCGGCAAGTTTGTGCTGGCGGCCGATGGGCGTGAACTGGGAGCACATCGGGGCATGGAGGCTTATACCATTGGGCAGCGAAAAGGTCTGGGTATTTCCTGGACAGAGCCGCTGTACGTGGTGGACAAGCGGGGAACGGACAATGCTGTGCTTCTGGGCCGTAACGAAGATCTCTTCCGCACCAGGCTGGAGGCCGGGGACTGCAACTGGATCGCCTTTGAAGCCCTTACCCAGCCCATGCGGGTGACAGCGCGGACCCGGTATCATCAAACAGAAACACCGGCCACCATTTCGCCTCTGCCCGATGGCGGCGTAGAGGCGGTCTTTGACACGCCCATCCGAGCCATTACCCCCGGACAGGCTGTGGTATTTTACCAGGATGACCTGGTTGTGGGAGGAGGCACCATCCGATGAGCAGAACCGAGCGCAGCGAGCTGCTGCTGGGCAAAGAAGCCACGGTCAAACTGCAAAACAGCTATGTGGCGGTCTTTGGCATCGGCGGCGTGGGCAGCTTTGCTGCCGAAGCCTTGGCCCGTGCCGGCGTGGGACGGATTCTGCTGGTGGATAACGACACCGTCAGCGAAAGCAACATCAACCGCCAGCTCATCGCACGCACCGATACCGTGGGACAGCCCAAGGTGGCCGTCATGGCAGAACGCATCCGGGCCATCAATCCCGATGCTGTGGTAGAACAGCGCCAGTGCTTTTTTGCGGCAGACAATGCCGAGGCGTTTCCCTTTGGGGAACTGGATTATATTGTAGATGCCATTGATTCCGTCAGCTCCAAGGTGGAACTGATCTGTCGGGCCAAGGCTGCCGGTACTGGCATCATCAGCTGTATGGGCACCGGCAACAAGCTGGATCCCACCAAGTTTGTGGTGACCGATCTGTATCAAACCGATACCTGTCCTTTGGCCCGTGTGCTGCGGCAGCAGCTGCGGAAGCGGGGCGTGGACAGCCTGGACGTGGTGTATTCCACCGAGCCGCCCATGACGCCCCTTCAGACCATTGCCGATGGCGGACGGCGGCAGTTGCCCGGAAGTCTACCCTTTGTGCCGCCGGTGGCCGGTATGATCGCTGCAGGCGTGGTGATCCGCAGCCTGTGCGGCGTGGAGCTGTAACATGCAGTATCCCAATATCGTTTCGGGCCGGTTTTTAAGCCGGCCCAATCGCTTCATCGCCCATGTGGAGCTGGATGGGCAGGAAGTGGTATGCCATGTGAAAAACACCGGCCGCTGCCGGGAACTGCTGATTCCCGGCACTACGGTGTGGCTGTGCAAAAGCGGCAATCCTGCCCGTAAGACCGCTTATGACCTGGTGGCGGTGGAGAAGGGCAATCTGCTGATCAATATGGATTCCGCTGCGCCCAATGCCGTGTTCGGGGAGTTTGCCCGGACGGGAAAGTTTCTGCCGGATACCGAAACTGTGCGGAGCGAGGTGCGGTATGGGGCATCTCGCTTTGATTTTTGCATCACCGCCGGAGGGCAGATCCATTATGTAGAGGTCAAGGGCGTGACCTTGGAGGAGGACGGCGTGGTGCGCTTTCCCGATGCCCCCACGGAGCGGGGTGAGCGGCATCTGCGTGAGCTGATGGATGCCAAGCAGGCGGGGTTCGGCGCCCATGTGGTGTTCGTCATCCAAATGGAACAGGCACGGTATTTTGCGCCCAATGTCAAGACCCATCCGGCCTTTGGCGTGGCACTCAGGGAGGCGGCAGAAGCCGGGGTGGGCATCCACGCCTATACCTGCCGGGTAACGCCGGGCAGCCTGGAAATTGCCGAACCCGTAACCATAGTGCTGGAAGAATAAAAGAAGACCACGCCCTGCGGCGTGGTCTTTTGTATGTAGGGGTCGTTATGCGCCCAGATCTTCTTCTACCAGTAGTACAAACATTTCCATGCCCATCATGGGGCGCTCCAGGGTGAAAAAGCCGTTGCAGATGCGCTGGGGGCTGCTGCAGTCGTGGCATTTCAGTTCGCCTGTGGCGCAAGGGGTCTTGCGGCCCAAACGGCGGGCGTTGAGGGGTGCGGCGATGTTGCGGGCGCGGTACAGGGCAGCATCGAAACTTTCGGCGATCTTATTGGCACCCACCAAAAAATACACCGTCTTGCGGCCATAGGCGGTGGCGGCGATCCGGTTGCCGGCACCGTCGATGTTAATCAGCTGTCCCTGGGCGCTGAGGCCGTTGACAGAGGTCAGATACACCTCTGCCTGATTGGCCAGATCACGGACAGCATTGGCGCTGCCATACTGCTGTACCTGCTCCGGCAGCCAGTGCCAGTAAACGGTGTTGTGTTCTGCCAGCCGGGCATCCAGACCAAGCTGCTGCACCGACTGAGAACCGCCAATGCCGATGGTCTTGCCCTGCAGCTGCTGACACAGCCAATCGGCTGCTTCTTTGCCGGTGGCGAAGTGCTGCACATGAAAGCCCCGGGCGGTTAAGTTTTTGATGACATTCTGCAGATCCATAAGTGCCCTCCTTTTAAGCGTCACGCTTGCTGTTGGCTTTGGCCTGGAAGCGGGCGTTATCAATGATCACGCGCTGATGAGTGCCTTCGCCCACGGGGCCCTTGTCGTCCCACAGGCGAACGGAAAAGGTCAGGCTGCGGCCGTTTACTTCGGTGAGGGTGCTTTCGCAGTGCACCGTCATGCCAAGGGGCGTGGGGGCGGTGTGCTGCAGATCCAAGTGGGTGCCCACGGTACCCTGACCCGGTTCCAACGCACCCTGCACACTGGTCCAGCAGGTTTTCTCGGCCAAAGCTACCAGAGCAGGGGTGGCGAAGACTTCCAACGCGCCGCTGCCCATGGAAAGGGCGGTATTTTCGGGGCAGACGACAGTTTCGGCTCTGCCCGGGATTCCTTCTTTCAGCATAACTGTCTCCTTTTTACAACTGGGTTTCGTCATCAAAGCGGCAAAAACGGCGGAAGATCAAAATGGTGTCGCCAATGGTGGCGTTGATGCGGTCCTTGCTACCGGTAAGAGAATGCTCGGTTCTGCCTACTTCGTTGGAATAGGCGGTAACCAGTTCCCAACCATCCCAGCCCATGCGGCACAGAGATTCTTTTACCTTCTTTGCATTGATAGAGCCGGTAGACAGGTCGCGAATGGAGATCGTTTCGTACTCCCAATAGCCATCTGCACCACGCTTGCGCAGGTTTTCCAGCTTGTCCACCCATTCCCGAGCCAGCCGTTGCTGTCGGGATTCTTGTTTTTTCAGGGCATCTTCTTCGATTTGCGCCTGCCGCTCCTGGGCGGCCAAGGCCTCCTGCGCCGATTGGGTGATCCACTGCTGTTCCAGGGCAGCAAGTTCAGTCTTGTTGGCATCTAAAATCTCGCCAAAGCAGTTGGGACAGGAAAAATATCCGTTTTTCAGTGTGATACGGCAACGGGGACAATATTTCATGGGTGATCCCTCCTGTAAAACGTGGATTGCTTGTCTTTACTATACCATGTTTTGCATGGTGATGCAACGGCAATGACCTCTTTGCTTTTGCATAAAATTATGATATGATACACGTAGAAAAAACAAGGAGGTGCCGAATGGCAGATAAAAATCAAAATAGTGCAAAGGCACTTCCAAAAGAACTTCCCGGACTGCTGTTGGATTGGTTTGTACAGCACGCGCGCGATCTGCCTTGGCGGCAGGACCGAGATCCTTATCATGTATGGCTGTCTGAGATTATGCTGCAACAGACGCGAGTACAGGCCGTGTTGGGATATTATGCCCGATTTTTGCGGGCGCTTCCTGATATTGCCTCGTTGGCGGTTTGTGAAGAAGATAAATTGCTGAAGCTATGGGAAGGACTCGGTTATTACAGCCGGGTGCGGAATCTGCAAAAGGCTGCCCAAATCATCTGTGAGAAACATCAAGGTATGTTTCCAAGTGCGTATTCTGATATTCGCGCTTTGCCGGGTATCGGTGACTATACGGCGGGTGCCATAGCTTCCATTTGTTTCGAGCAGCCAAAGGCGGCAGTGGACGGCAATGTACTGCGTGTCATCACCCGGTTTACCGGAGATGACACGCCAATAGATTCCATGGCTTTCCGCAAGGCGGTGGCCGCGGAGCTGGAGGAGATTTATCCTTTGGGTCAGTGCGGGGCCTTTACCCAAGCTTTGATGGAACTGGGGGCTTTGATCTGCGTGCCCAACGGCGCACCGCTGTGCGGCCAGTGTCCGCTGGCAAGTTTGTGTTGTGCCAAGCGGGAGGGTCGAATCCAGGCGCTTCCGGTGAAGGGCGAGAAGAAACCTCGACGCAAGGAGAAGCTGACAGTGCTGCTGCTGTGGTGCGGAGACAAGCTGGCTTTGTGTCGCAGGCCAAATCAGGGACTGCTTGCGGGGCTTTGGCAGCTACCCAATATAGCCGGAGAACTGGAGATAGAGCAGGCACTGGGACAGGCGGCCGAATGGGGTGTGGAGCCTGCGCATCCTCAAAGTGTGGTGCACCGCAGCCATGTTTTTACCCATGTAGAATGGGAAATGACCGGAATCAGCATTCAATGCAATCGGGAAGCAGGAGGCTTTGTCTGGGCAGATGCTACGGCGCGAGTGGGGGACTATGCCTTGCCTACGGCATTCCGCCAATTTTTAGAAGAATAAAATAAGACCCGTGCAGTTTTTGCACGGGTCTTTCTGCGCTTGCACGGAGGAAAAAGAAAAGCACCTGCTTTCGCAGGTGCTTCGATGGTGGACGATACAGGAATCGAACCTGTTACCTCCTGTACGTCAAACAGGCGCTCTAGCCAAGTGAGCTAATCGTCCATCGCTTCAACGCTTATTTAGTATACAATAAGGCATGCCCAATGTCAAGCATTATTTTTCAATTTTCGAGAAATATTTTTATGGAAAAACACCCCGGAACACACTTGTGGTTCCGGGGTGAGAGATTATGTTTCTTTTATACGGAGGATCAGCGAAGAAATGCGCAGGTCTTCGGTTTGTTCAATGGTGACGGTAAAGTTTTCAAACTCAAAGCTGTCGCCGGCGTCGGGCAGCTCGCCCAACTTTTCCATGGCCCAGCCGGCAGCGGTGGTGCTGTCGCCGTCATATAGACGCTCACTCAAATCCAGTTCTTCCAGCATGTCGTAAATGTTCATGCTGCCGCTGACACGGTAACAGCCTCGGCTGAGAATCTGGAACTCCTCTACAACCCGGTCGTGCTCATCCCACATTTCGCCCACCAGTTCTTCCAAAATATCTTCCATGGTGATGATGCCACAAGTGCCGCCGTAGTCGTCCAGAATTACCGCCAGATAGATGGAACGCTTGCGCAACTCTGCCAATGCAACGGGAAGCGAAGTGGAACGGTGCAGGAAGCAGGGCTCATAAAGCTGCTCTTGCAGCGGGATCTGTGCGCCGTCTGCGATTTGCTTGAAATAATGGTTCAGGTACAGTACGCCGATGATGTGGTCGGCATCTTCCCGATATACAGGCAGGCGGGAGTGAGAGGATGCACAAGCGGCGGCAAGTACTTCTTCGGGGGTACTGTCAATGTCCAGCATGTTCACGTCTACGCGGGGCGTAAGGATTTCGTCTACGGTGGTGGTGCCAAAATCCAATGCGGACTGCAGCAGCTCACTGCGGTCTTCGTCGATGACGCTTTCGCTTTCGGCGGTGTCGATGATGATGGAAAGTTCGTCGGGGGTGACGCAGTCGCAATCGTCATTTCCGCCAAAACGCTTGGAAATTGCGTCCATGGCCAAGAGGACCACCTTTACGATGGGTTTGGTAATAACCATCAGAAACTTCAAAACCGGCGCAATGTAATAAACCACACTGTCACAGTACTGCTTGGCTAAAATCTTGGGAAGAATCTCGCCAAACAACAGGATAAATACCGTCATAAGGGCACTGGCGTATACGGCGCCGGCTTCGCCTGCAAGACTAATAGCAATGACGGTAGCTACCGAGGAGGCGGCAATATTTACAAGATTGTTGCCAATCAAAATCGTGCACAACGCTTCGGTATAGTGGTCGCGGATGGAACAGGCGAGGCCGGCATTGCGTCGCTCGCCGCGCTCTGCGCATTTCTTCAGGCGCAACTTATTGACGCTGGCATAAGCAATCTCTGATCCGGAGAAGAAAGCAGAGCAAACCAGCAGGAATACGATGAATATGTATGGCAGCCAGGGACTGTCCATAAAGCAAAACACTCCAGTCTTTTAATCAGGATATGGAATCAAGGGGGACGCTTAGATGGTTTCGGCTTCGCCAAAATCGCCAACCAGTTCCTCTAAGATATCTTCAGCGGTAATAACGCCCAGGGGCGCGGACAAACTGTGTCCTACAAGCGCCAGCTGGACTTTGCGGCGGCTCATGGTGCGCAACAGTTCGTCAATGGGAATATCAGGGGGCACCAGCATGGGCGCGCGCAACAAGGGGCGAAGACGCGTATTATCCCGGGTTTCCATCCAGGATTTGATATAGTCACGGAGGAAAAGCACACCGATGACATTGGTGCCGCCCTTGCGGATGACGGGTACACGGCTGTGACGGCTGCTTTTGCAAAATGCAACGATCTCGCGGGGGGGAAGGGCTTCGTCCAGTGTATCGGCCTGATCATAAGGGGTCATAACCTGTTGGGCTGTTTTGCGGTCAAAGGCAATTGCCGATTGCAGAAGCTGGTTTTGGGCTTCCACCTCAGGGTCATCGGATTCCATGTTATCAATCAAATCTACCAGTTCTTCTTCTGTCACGGTGGGGGTGGGTTTGCTGCCGAACAGGTGGCTGATAACATTGCTGACTTTTGTGAAAACAATAGAGATGGGATATAGCATGCGCATCAAAAAACGAAGGGAGGGAGCCAGCCACAGTGCCAGGGTATCGCAATGACTGCCTGCCAGTGTCTTGGGCAGCATTTCGCTGACGAAAAACACCACGATCGTGGTCACGACCGTGGTTATGGCAACAGAACCTGCGCCCCACAGCCGCTGCGCAAGCAACGTGGCCAAAGAGGCGGTACCAATATGCATGATGTTATTACCCACCAAAATAGAAGACAAAGCTTCTTCAAAATGCTCGGTGATGTAAAGCGCAGTCTTTGCATGTTCGTTGCCATCATCTGCCTTGTTTTGCAGGCGAACGCGGTTTACGCTGGCAAAGACCGTTTCGGAAGCGGCAAAATAGCCGCCACCCAGGATGAGCAGAAGCAGAAAAACATATAAAGTCCAACTACTACTGTCCATTGACAAAACCACTCCTTTATAAATAAACAAATTATTATGATTACACTTTATAATAGCATATCTGTATTGGAAAGTAAAGGGAAAGGGGAAAAAAGGAAAAATATGCATAAATATGACCGTTAATTGAATAAAACGCAAGAAAAGATATGTAAATACAGCATTGATAATCTTGATGCTCATGGGAAAACTGGCAAAAATGCACCGAGATGCAAAAAGGAAAAGGGGATGTGACAGGAAAAATTGTGCAGGTTACACATTGTATTTTCATGCGCGATAGTGTATAAATATTATATCGAAAAACAAACTTGCATAACCTGCATTGCGTTATAGGAGGAGCATATCATGGATAAGAGCAAGGTCAAGAAAGTCGTACTGGCATATTCCGGCGGTCTGGATACTTCTGTTATCATTCCCTGGCTGAAAGAAAATTATAATGATCCCGAGATCATTGCAGTTTCCGGCGACGTAGGTCAGGCCAGTGAGCTGGAGGGTCTGGAAGAAAAAGCGCTGAAGAGCGGTGCTGCCAAGCTGTATATCGAAGACCTGAAAAAAGAGTTTGTAGAGGATTATATTTTTCCCACTCTGAAAGCGGGTGCAAAGTATGAAGAGTATCTGTTGGGCACCGCCTTTGCCCGTCCGATCATTGGCAAGCGGCTGGCAGAGATTGCATTGAAAGAGGGCGCAGATGCTATCGTTCACGGCTGTACCGGCAAGGGTAATGACCAGGTTCGTTTTGAACTGGCTGTCAAGTCTGTGGCACCCGATATGCCCATTATCGCCCCTTGGCGTGAGTGGGACATTAAATCTCGTGACGAGGAAATTGACTACGCAGAGGCACACAATGTACCCCTGAAGATTACCCGTGAGACCAGTTATTCCAAGGACAAGAACCTGTGGCATCTGAGTCATGAAGGTTTGGATCTGGAAGATCCCGTCAATGAGCCCACCTACAACAAGCCCGGCTTCCTGGAACTGGGCGTTTCTCCCGAGCAGGCTCCCGATGTACCCACCTATGTGACCATCGGTTTTGAACAGGGTGTTCCTGTTTCCGTCAACGGTGAGAAGATGGACGGTATCACGCTGGTGGAGACGCTGAACAAGGTTGGCGGTGAAAACGGCATAGGTCTGTTGGATATTGTAGAGAACCGTCTGGTGGGAATGAAGTCCCGCGGTGTTTACGAAACCCCCGGCGGCGCCATTCTGTATAAGGCGCACGAAGTGCTGGAAACCATTACGCTGGATCGTGACACCATGCATTATAAAGCACTGGTTGCCCAGAAGTTTGCTGAGCTGGTATACTTCGGTCAGTGGTATACTCCCCTGCGTGCAGCGCTGTCTGCTTTTGTGGATGAAACGCAGAAGTGTGTCACCGGTGAAGTAAAGCTGAAGCTGTACAAGGGCAACATGATCAATGCCGGTGTTACTTCTCCTTATTCCCTGTACGATGCTGAAATTGCTTCCTTTGGCGATGATGACGGTGCTTATGATCAGGCTGAGTCTGCCGGCTTCATCAATCTGTTTGGCTTGCCCATCAAGGTTCAAGCCAAGGTGAACGCAAAGAACAAGAAATAAGAGGTTTTACCATGATGAAAAAGCTGTGGGCCGGTCGTGCCACCCAACAGGTAGATGCCATCGCGGATGACTTTAATTCTTCCATCCGCGTGGACAGTAAAATGTTTCAGCAGGATATTCAGGGCAGCATTGCGCATTCTGCCATGCTGGCAAAGTGCGGCATCATCAGCCCCGAAGAGGGGGCAGCTCTAGGCGCGGGGCTAAGGCAAATTGCAGAGGACATAGAGTCCGGAGCGTTGGAGATTGATCCCAAAGCTGAGGATATCCACACCTTTGTGGAAAGCGTGTTGACCGCCAGACTGGGTGATGTGGGCAAAAAACTGCATACCGGCCGCAGCCGTAATGATCAGGTAGCCACCGATACCCGTTTGTACCTGAAAGTGCAGGCCCGGGAGACTGTGGCGCTGATTTTAAATCTGATGGATGCCATTGTAGAGCAGGCCGAGGCCAATGCCAGCGCGGTCATGCCCGGATATACGCATCTGCAGCGCGCACAGCCCATTACCTTTGGGCATCATTTGTTGGCCTATGGCATGATGCTGCAGCGGGATGTGGGTCGGTTGCAGGATGCTGTTAAGCGGATGGATGTGTCTCCGCTTGGCTGTGCAGCCCTGGCCGGCACCACCTATCCCATTGATCGTGCCATGACGGCAGAAGCACTGGGATTTTCCGGAGGTTATGCACTCAACAGTCTGGACGGCGTGTCTGATCGTGATTTCTGCGTGGAACTGAGTGCAGCTCTGGCGTTGCTGATGACGCATCTGTCCCGGTTGAGCGAGGAAATTATCCTCTGGTCCAGCTGGGAGTTCCAGTTTGTAGAGCTGAGCGATGCCTACACCACCGGTTCGTCTATCATGCCCCAAAAGAAGAACTCTGATATGGCCGAGCTGGTACGCGGCAAAGCTGGCCGTGTCTACGGACACTTGATGGCTGCGTTGACCATGCTGAAGGGTCTGCCTTTGGCATACAATAAGGATATGCAGGAGGACAAGGAAGGCGTGTTTGATGCCTTTGAGACCGCGCAGATGTGTCTGCGGGTCTTTGCTCCCATGCTGCGCACCATGAAAGTGAAAGGTGACAAGATGCTGGCTGCCGCAAAGGGTGGTTTTATCAATGCTACCGACTTGGCAGACTACCTGACAAAAAAAGGTGTGCCCTTCCGCGCTGCCTATCAGATCACCGGCATTCTGGTGGCTCGCTGCATCAGCGAAGGCACGACGCTGGATGCTCTGCCGCTGGAAGTATACCAAAGCTATTCGCCGCTGTTTGAAGCGGATCTGTATGACGAGATCGCCCTGTTGACCTGCGTGGAAAAGCGCACTTCTGCAGGCGGCACGGGACTGGAATCGGTAAAGACCCAGATTGCCTATCTGCGGGAGTTTTGCAAAAAGGCCGCGGAGCAATCCAATTTGTGAAGGAGAATGACCCATGAAGTTCAAAGGAAGAGATTTTCTCACCCTGCTGGATTTTACACCGGAAGAGATTGAGGCTTTGATCAATCAAGCCGGCCATTTGAAGGCGCTGAAACGTGCCGGTGTGCCCCATCGCTATTGTGAAGGCAAGAACATTGCCCTGATTTTTGAAAAAACCAGTACCCGAACCCGCTGCAGCTTTGAGGTTGCTGCCCACGACTTAGGCATGGGCTCTACATTCCTGGATGTGAGCAGCTCGCAGATCGGCACCAAGGAGAGTATTGCAGATAGCGCCCGTGTGCTGGGGCGGATGTATGATGGTATCGAGTACCGCGGCTATGGCCAGGAGATCGTGGAGGAATTGGCAAAGTTCTCTCCTGCTCCCGTTTGGAATGGCCTGACCAACGAATATCATCCCACGCAGGTCATTGCCGACTTTTTGACCATCAAGGAACAATTTGGCAAGCTGAAGGGAATCAAACTGGTGTATTTGGGTGATGCCCGATACAATATGGGCAACTCACTGATGATCGGCTGCGCAAAGATGGGCATGCATTTTGTAGCAGCTGCGCCCAAACCCTATTTCCCCGAGGAACACTTGATCGAGCTTTGCCAGAAACTCGCCGCCGAGACCGGCGCTGTGCTGGAGTTTATCGAGGATCCCAAAGCAGCTGTGGTGGATGCCGATGTGCTGTACACCGACGTTTGGGTATCCATGGGCGAGCCTGCCGAGGTTTGGGAAAAGCGCATTTGGCAGATGCTGCCCTATCAGGTAGACAGTGAGAAAATGGCTCTGGCCAAGCCGGGTGCCAAGTTTATGCATTGCCTGCCCGCTTATCACGATAAAAAGACCAAGGTGGGCAAGAACATCTGTGACGCCTTTGGCCTCAGTGAGCTGGAAGTCACCAACGAGGTCTTTGAGAGCGAAGCATCCGTGGTCTTTGAAGAGGCCGAAAACCGTATGCATGCCATCAAGGCCATTATGATGGCGACGCTGGCAGATGTGGATATTCTGGATTTTGCATAAAAGAATAGATTGGTCAAAAGGGAGAGACTGCAGAGTCTCTCCCTTTTGATGTGTTGAAAATAAAAAACACACCGGGGTATCCGGTGTGTTTGTCGTATTTTCTTTTGTAGTGGCAGTGTTTGTTTAAGAACGTCGACCGATAAGGCGGGCAGGGACTCCACCGACGATGGTATAGGGTTCTACATCCTTGGTGACGACAGCTTTTGCGCCAACAATTGCACCGTTGCCAATGGTGATGCCAGGCATGATATACGCGCCGTGGCCCACCCAAACGTCATTGCCAATGACAATGTCCTTGGCTTCCGAACACTGCATGATCATGGGAATCTCGGTAGAAGTGTGAATGTGGGAGTCGGTGCGCATCGTGACATCATAAGAAATCATACAGTGGTCACCGATGGTGATGCTGGTTCCTTTTGCAGCAAGGAAGGTGCCGCCGTTGATATAAGTATGCGTACCGACACGAAGATCACCGCGGTATGAAAAGGTGTGACCCACACCGGAAACGCCGGGATTGGTTTTTTGCAGTTGATAGGTCTTGTATTTACTGATGGCTTGCTTGCTGAAATTGGATGTACGGGTCAAAAGAAAATTGCGTTTTCCACAGACATGTTTTCTCATCCTTTTTATCAACAGTATGCGGATCGGTGAAAGCCGGGCGATTATCCGATTTTCTTTGGCAGGCGCATGTCACCGGTATGAACGGGAGACAAGCGTCCACGACTCATATCGGTGAGGCGCAGGCACAGGGCTTCACGCTGTTGAGCGGGAAGCGCAATGGTCACGGCAATATCTGCGCCGTACTCGGCGTTTTTTTCCTCAGCCTCAAAATCTGGCAGAACCTTTCGTACCGGGTCGTACAGATCATAGGGACAGCGGAGCTCCAGCAAGGAAAAGGGCACCATCTCGGCAATGCCGGCTGCGTCCAGTGCGATTTTGGCGGCGTGGCTGTACGCCCGAACCAAACCGCCTGCGCCTAAAAGCGTACCGCCGAAATAACGGGTGGTGACACAGAGGACATTGCACACACCTTCCTTCTTCAGCACCTCAAGGGTGGGCATTCCACTGGTGCCCTGGGGCTCGCCATCGTCAGAAAAACGCATGACACCGTTTTCCAAAATGTAGGCATAGACGTTGTGGGTGGCATCCCAATACTTTTTTTGCAGTGCGCGAATCTGTTCTTGGGCTTCTTCTGCCGTGCTGACGGGAAAGATCTGGCCGATGAACCGGGATTTTTTCTCTACATATTCTGCCACGCCGGTGCCGTAGGGGACTTTAATACACTTCTCCATCGGATTCCTCCTGAGGCAGATAGGGCTTTAGGCGACCATACAGTTTGGCATCGCAGATGGCCTCTACTTTAATGCCATCTGCCAGATATTCGGCTTTTTTGACGTTGGCATCCCGGTACAGCTGATCCAGCATACCGGCGGCACTGTAAGGCAGGACAAACTGCACGTGATGCATCTTTTCTGCCAGAATGCTGCAGATGCGCTGCACCAGTGCATCCAAGCCAATGCCCCGGAGGGCAGAACAGTACATTGCATCGGTCTGTCGGGGGAGACGGGCATCTTCTACCAGATCAGCCTTGTTGAATACCATGATCCGGGGCGTTTCGCCGGCACCCAGTTCGCAAATCAGCTGTTCTACGACTTCGGCATGCAGCGGCCAGTTTTCATTGGAGCAGTCCACCACATGCACCAGAATATCAGCGTAGACCAGTTCTTCCAGGGTTGCCCGGAAGGCATCTACCAGATGATGAGGTAGTTTGCGAATAAAACCAACGGTGTCAGAAATCAGCACGTCGCCCACTTCTTTGGTGGTTAATGTCTTGGTGGTGGGGTCCAGGGTATCAAACAAACGGTTATTGGCGTGCACACCGGCGCCGGTGAGGCTGTTCAGCAGCGTAGACTTGCCGGCGTTGGTATAGCCCACGATACACACCAGAGGAACTTCGCTCTTCTGGCGTTTGCTGCGCTGCACAGCGCGGATGCGCTTGACATCCTCAATTTCTTCCTGCAACTTCTGGATCTTGCGGCGAATATGTCGGCGGTCGGTTTCCAACTGGGTTTCGCCGGGACCGCGGGTACCGATGGGGCTGCTGCTGCCCGCTGCAGTCTGTCGCACCAAGTGGGTCCACATACCGGTCAGCCGAGGCAGCAGATACTGATACTGCGCCAGTTCGACCTGTAGCTTACCTTCACTGGTTTTGGCACGATCGGCAAAGATATCCAGGATCAGAGCGTTTCGATCAATAACGCGGCAGGAGAGAACTTCTTCCAATGCGCGACCTTGAGAAGGGGAGATTTCGTTGTCAAAGATCACCAGATCAATATTATGCGCCCGAATCAGCTCAGCCAGTTCTTCACATTTGCCCTCACCGATGAACGTATGAGGATCGGGGGTGTGGCGATTCTGCATGGCACGAAGCACAGGCACGCCGCCGGCGGTCTGTACCAGTTCATCCAATTCGTCCATGGTCTCAGCATCGGAATCATCGAATCCGGCAAGACCGGGGCAGCTTAGCCCTACCAGCAGGGCACGGCCGCGCACATCTTCACGCTTTTCCAGCATGGTATCACGCACCTTTAAAAGACAGGATATTGGTTGGGGAAGGGAAAATAACAAAACAAGCGGCATCCAAGGATGCCGCTCGCCGTTGTGTCAAAATTATTTGCCCATGTTGAAACGCTTCTTGAACCGATCGACGCGTCCGCCGGTGTCAACCAGCTTCTGCTTGCCGGTAAAGAAGGGATGGCAATTGCTGCAGATTTCCACGCGGATTTCCTTCTTGGTGGAGCCGACCTGGAACTCGTTGCCGCAGGCACACTTGACGGTGGTCACCTCATACTTGGGATGAATACCCTCTTTCATTTCTTCTCACCTCGCAAAGCTTACTTTTCGCACAATCCATATTACCATAACAAAAACAACAATGCAAGTGTTTTTTCAAAATAAACGCAGGATTTTATTGATTTTTTAATTGTAAACTTTTGAAAATGCGAAAAAAAAGGTTGACTTTTAAGCTGCGTTCAACGATAATTATAGTGTTTGTACTATACCCTTTTTTATGTGGCGCAGATACAACGCAAATAATATTATAATATAAAGGATGGTTTTCACAATGGGAAAAGGTTCCAGAAACCGTGCTGTAGAGCATAAGCCTGCAGCAGCACAGGCGACACCCAAGACGTCGCTGGGCATCAAGCTGGCCTTTATCGGTGTAGCTGTTTTGTGCCTGGTGGCTCTGGTGTACTTTATTCTTACCAGCACCGGCTTCCTGCAGCGCAACACTACCGCTATGAGCGTAAGTGACGGTAAGGTGTCTGAGGAGTTTTCTGCCGCTTATATGGATATTCTGTACTACAATGTCCGCGCAGATGTTTTGAGTGAGTATTATTATTATCTGTATATGTACGGATATCCTCTGAATTCCTCGTTGGATGCACTGCCTTGTCTGTTTGACAACACGATTTCTTTCCGCGACTACTTCTTGAAGCAGGCCGAAACACAGGCACTGCAGATGATGGTTCTGACCTTGAAGGGCGAGGCTGAGAACTTCCAGCCCAAAGATCCCGATGGTTGGAAGGAAATGCTGAATGAGCTGAAGGATGTTGCTGCAGAGAATGATCTGGGCGTTGACAAGTACGTCAAGCAGGTTTACGGCAAGGCTGTGAATCTGGAAACCCTGACGTCTTATTACAAGATGAATTACTACGCCAGCAGCTTCTATGAGAAGATCTTCGAGAAGGAATACACCGACGCTCAGAAAGACGACTTCTATAAGAAGAATCAGAACGATTACGATGTCTTTGACGTGTATCAGTATGCCTTCACCTACAAAACCTACACCTACACACCTCCCAAGGATGGCGAGACTGTGAAGGATGGCGAGCCTAAGAGCAAGGAAGAAGCCGAAAAGATGACCGAAGAGTCCAAGAAGAAGGCAGAAGCCGATGCAAAGCTCTTCCTGAAGCGTCTGGAGCAGGGCGAGAAGTTTGACGCCATTGCAAAGGAGTACTTTGATATCAAGGCCAGGGAAGAGGCGAAGGAAGGCGAAGATCCCGCAACCTTCACCACCGCACTGAAGGATAACATGTCTATGACTGAGTTTGTCACTGTTCTGCAGACCTGGCTGAAGCACCAGGATCGCAAAATCGGCGATCAGGAAGTCGTTACCGACAGCACCAGTAAGACCTTCTATGTGGTGAAGTATGCAGACCGCCAGATCAACCCCGATCAGGCTGCTACTGTGCGTCACATTCTGCTGGGCTACAAGGAACTGAAAGAGATCCCCGATTCCGCCACTGCCGAAGAGAAGGCAAAGCTGGAGAAGGAAAACGCCGAGATCGAGAAGTACAACAAGGAGCAGAAGGAAAAGGCTCAGAAGCTGCTGGATGACTGGAAGAAGGGTAAGGCTGACGAAGACAGCTTTGCCGCGCTGGTTAAGGACAACTCCGAAGATACCGGCAGTGTTAATAACGGCGGTAAGTACGAGAAGTTCGCACAGGGCGACATGGTAGAGGCCTTTGACAAGTGGTGCTTCGATGAAAGCCGCAAGTACGGTGATACCGATCTGGTAGAAACCGAGTACGGCGTGCACATCATGTTCTACGTATCCGATGACGGTGACTATTACCAGCACGTGCTGCTGAACGACATGCGTACCGAAGACTACAACAAGTGGTATGAGGCCGCATGCAAGGACTACACCGTGAAGTATCACAACTTTGGCCTGTCTCTGGTCAACAACTAATTTGATACAAGCAGCCTCAAGATGCAAGTCTTGAGGCTGTTTTTTTATTTGAATTTGCGCCGAAGCGTTGACAATCACGGCAACTCTGTGCTATAACTGTATTAACACAGTTAGTACAGTTGCGGGGCAACGCGAAGGTACAGAAAGGAGGCGCCGATGTTTGACTTAAATCTGCGGGATTCCCGCCCGATCTATGAACAGCTGAAAGAGCAATTGCGTCAGCTGATTATTTCCGGTGGGATCCGTGAGGGCGAGCAACTGCCCAGTGTACGGGAAATGGCGTCCCGCCTGGCGATCAATCCCAATACGATACAGCGGGCATATCGGGAGTTGGAGCACGAAGGATATGTTTATTCAATCCCCGGCAAGGGATGTTTTGCTAAGGGACAGATCATAGGCGACCAAAAACGAATGGAGACCCTGTGGGAGACCCTGGAGAAAGCGGCGGCAGAGCTGCGCTTTTTGGGTGTTTCCACGGAAGAGCTGACTTCTCGCATTCAAGGAGGGAAAAACAATGATTGAAGTGCACAACTTGGTGAAGACCTTTGAGGGATTTCGCGCGTTGGATGGCATCAGTCTGACTGCACCTAAGGGCGGCGTATATGGATTGGTTGGTCCCAACGGCAGCGGCAAGTCTACCTTGCTGCGGCATTTGTCCGGCGTATATCGTCCCGATAGCGGAAGTGTGACGTTCGGGGGCGCCCCGGTGTATGAAAATCCGGATCTGAAGGCAAAGATCGCGTATATCCCCGATGATCTGTATCACTTTACTTCTGCCAGCATTCTGGATATGAAAAAGTTTTATCGAGATATGTATCCCCGCTTTAGCGAGGAGCGGTATCAGACCCTGCGCCAGGTGTTTGCCCTGAACGAAAAAATGCCCATCCGCCGCATGAGCAAGGGCATGCAAAAGCAGGCGGCCTTTTGGCTGGCCATCAGTCTGCATCCGGATTATCTGTTGCTGGATGAGCCGGTGGACGGTCTGGATCCGGTGATGCGCCGGCAGATGTGGAGCATTCTCATGGCAGATCTTGCCGAGCACGGCACCACGGTGGTGCTGTCCTCTCACAACCTGCGGGAGCTTGAAGATGTCTGCGACCATGTGGGCATCATCAACAAAGGTAAAATGATGGTAGAGCGTTCGCTCAGCCAGTTGCAGGATACTGTAATCAAGGTGCAGGTGGTCTTTGAGAGTGAGCCGGATCTTGGCGGCTTTGAGCTTTTGAATGAAAGCCGTACCGGGCGGCTGCGCACACTGATCGTCCGCAGCACCCAGACGGCGCTGCATGAGAAAATGAAGGCGCTGCAGCCGGTGTTTTATGACGTGCTTCCGCTGACACTGGAAGAAATCTTTATTTACGAGTTGGGAGGTGCAGACTATGCTGTCAAAGAGATCCTTTTGTAACTACTTCAGTTTTGGCATCTGGAAAAAGCAGACTCTGCGCTTCTGGCCTATTTGGACGTCTTATCTGGTGATCTGGCTGCTAGTAGCGCCGCAGATGCTGGATAGCTATTATTACTTTGAAGAAGCACAGGGATTGGACGGCGCCACCTTTTTGTTCGGACGCAGTCTGATCCAAAGCCTAAATAGCTGCAGCATCGTAATTGGCGTTTATGCACCTATCATCGCCACAGCACTGTACGGCTATCTGTACCAAAACCGCAGCATCAATCTGTTTCATGCGCTGCCGGTACGGCGGGATACGATGTTTGTTACCAATTTTGTCACCGGTATCAGCTTTTTGCTTGTTCCCAATTTGGTTTTGACCGGGTATTTCGGTGTTCTGCAGGTGATTCGTGGCGCAATGCAGGACATCGTGCCGCTGCTTACCTGGTTTGCGGTGACCACGCTGATGGCAGTTTTCTTTTATGGAGCTGCCACACTGTGCGCCATGGCAACGGCTACCCGACTGATGATGCCGGTGCTGTACGTGATTTTAAACTTTGCGGTGGTATCGACAGAAAGCCTGCTGCGTTGGTTGGCCTCTATGTTTTTATGGGGTATTTCTGACAGCACCATGCTGTATCAGAAATGGTCGCCTATGTCCTATATCATGGGGCAGGGCTTTGCGAATAACCGACTGGAATGCATCCAAGATCGGGGAAATGGTACGGTGATCGAATCTTATGTCCGGTTTGAGGACTGGGGTTATGTGCTGCTGCTGGCCTTGGTGGGGCTGGCTTTTGCAGGTATGGCACTGTGGCTGTACCGCCGCTGGCAGTCGGAATCTGCCGGCGACCTCATTGCCTTTTCTTTCCTGCGTCCGGTATTTACCTACGGCTGGGCAGCAGGATGCAGCTTGGCTTTGGGTAGTGTGCTTTATCTTTTGCTGGGCGAGGGCAGTATTCTGGGTATTCTGTTTGCAGAGACCAATGCCCGTTACGGATATCCCAGTACGGCAGAGAGTGTAGGATTTGCACTGTGCATGCTAATTGGTGGCACGGTGGGATATTTTTCTGCCAGGATGTTGCAGAAAAAGAGTTTCCGCGTATTCTCCAAGCGGGATTGGCGGGGTTACGGTGCCTTTGTGCTGGCTCTGCTGGCGGTAGTGCTGTGCATCAAGGCGGATGTTTTCGGTATTGAAAACTGGACGCCCGATGCAGAGGATGTGGAGGCCATTTGGGTGGCCGGAGACAAGGTGATGACGGCGGGGAATGCGGATACACAAGAGAATATTCAGCAGGTCATTCACATCCACAAGACCATTTTGGCCCAGCGTGAGACCCTGCAGGCACAGCTGCGTCAGCCGGTGGATTATCAGAACTCCTATATTCAAAACTTGCGCTTGCGGTATCAGCTGAAGAGTGGACGGCAGGTGACACGAGAATATTATGTGCGAATTGACAAAGATCTGATTCGGGACACCCGTACTCCGGTAGGTTTGCTGTATGCCTTTACCGAAAGCAAAGAACAGCGACTGGAGCGCAGTGGGCTGAAGGATTTTGGTAAGATAACTGACGCAAAACTGTATGTCTATCATACGCCAAAGGATCCGCAGGTGTACGAAGAGGTCACCTTCTATGTAGATAAGGAAGTACCGGGGAAAATGGACAGTCTGCTGATGGTACTGCACAAGGACATCGAAGAGGGGGGCATCGGTGCAGGCGAACTGTTTGGTCGGTTATTTGCCGGGGATAAATATCCGCAAACCTCCAAGGTGTGGGGAGAACTCAGCATCTTCAGCGATACCGGCAAACACGTGCAGTTTTATATTGATGAAGAAAACCCCAATACCCTGGCATGGATGAAAACGGTGCTGGCAGAGTATCTGGCAAAGAAGGAAGCGGACACGCCTGTTAAAGATCAGATTGCCGGGGTGAACTGAGATGAAACTGCGCACGCTCATCCTGGTCGCAGTGGTCGCCCTGCCTTTGATGCTGGGTGGCTGCGGCGGCGGAGAGGATAAAAATCCCTATGAGGGTCAGATCATCTTTTGTCTGGATGCAGGCCACGGCGGTGATGATTCCGGCGCGGTGTTGGACGGCAGGCTGGAAAAGGATGATAATCTGCGTATGGCATTGGCGGTGGGAGCAAAGCTGGAGGCAGGCGGCGCAATGGTGATCTATACCCGCAGTGACGATACCTTTGTAGAGCTTCGTGACCGGGCAGATTATGCCAATGACCAGGGCGCATCGGTTTTTGTGTCCTTTCATCGGAATGCCGGCGGAGGACAGGGCAGCGAGGTTTGGATCGATAAATCTCCGGATCGGTGGGAAAAAAGTCTGGGCGCCCAGCTGCAAAAGGCCGTGGTGCAGGTAGGTTTCACCAACCGCGGTGTGAAAAAAGGCACAGCGGGCAGTAAAAGTCAGAACTATACGGTAATCGGACGCACCGAGATGCCGGCATGTCTGATGGAGCTTGGTTTTATTGATAATCCGGATGATAATGCGATCCTGGATACTTATCATGAAGAGCTTGCTAACGCGATCGCACAGGCACTTCTGAAAGAAACTGGATTGGCAACCGAATAGCATCGGCAGAATCGGCATACATTTTTCACAGGTTTATTGCGAAAAGAGGGATCGCATGGACTCGCAAAAGAAAAAATCTTTCCGCTGGGATCTGTGGCGGCTTCCCATTATCGGGCTGCAGCTGGTGCTGCTGCTGGTTTTGTGGTACCACAGCAGGCCCAAGCGACAGGAATATTAAAGTCAATCTATAGAAAACTCTGTCACAGAAAAACTGTGACAGAGTTTTTATATTTTTTGCAAAAAAAGAAGAAAAAGCGCAGACCTTTGCGTATTACATAATTAGTCAAGAAATTGGGATGCTATGCCCCAAATGGAGGGATGCTATGCTGGTGCGGGAACAAATTGAGGCCTTTGAGCGAAACACGCTGTCAATTCAAGCAACACTGGCAGAAAAATCCAAGGGAAGAGAGCGTCCGGAACCAGAAGATGATCTGCGCACCTGCTTTATGCGTGACCGTGATCGTATCATTCATTGCAAGGCGTTTCGCAGACTTAAGCACAAGACTCAGGTCTTCCTTTCTCCCGAAGGTGACCATTACCGCACCCGACTCACACATACCTTGGAGGTATCCCAAATCGCAAGAACCATCGCTCGCGGCATGAATCTGAATGAGGATCTTACCGAGGCCATTGCGCTGGGACATGATTTGGGGCATACGCCTTTCGGTCATGCCGGTGAGCGCGCATTGAGTCAGGTTGCCGGACGAGAGTTTAATCATAACGAGCAAAGCCTGCGGGTTGTGCGGCGGTTAGAGAAGAACGGTAAAGGCCTGAATCTGACCAAAGAAGTCTTAAACGGCATCGTGCGTCATACCGGTGACATGCTGGCCTATACCTTGGAAGGCCAAATCGTGCGGTACGCAGACCGCATTGCATATATCAATCACGACATTGACGATGCCATCCGTGCCGGTGTGCTCTCTGCAGCGCAGATTCCCACGGAACTGCGGCGACAGTTGGGTGAGCGCAACAGCCAGCGCATCGGAACACTGGTGGCCGATGCAGTTGCTTTTGGCCGGGAGACCGGACAGGTTGGATTGTCGCCCCGGTTGGAGGAAACCATGGACAGCCTGCGGGAGTTTATGTTTGAAGCGGTGTACCGCAACCCGGTGGCAAAAGGTGAAGAGGGAAAAGGAATCGAAGTACTGCAGGCCCTGTATCGTTATTTTGAAGAACACCCCGAGGCGATGCCCAATGAATATCTGCAGATCGCTTTTGAGGATGATGTGCCCACCGCAGTCTGTGACTATATTGCCGGCATGACTGATCGTTATGCCATTACCAAGTATCAGGATATTTTCATTCCCAAAGCTTGGAATACTTATTGATTGAGAATTGGATGAGAAAGGAGGCGTTTAGATGGCTCTTCCCCAGAGTTTTTTAGATGAACTGGTAGACCGCAGCGATATACTGGATGTGGTCTCCCGTTACGTGCCCATGAAAAAGCGTGGCGGTGATCATTGGGGCTGCTGCCCATTCCACAATGAAAAAACGCCCTCTTTCCATGTGAATCGAGAGCGACAGATTTATAAATGCTTTGGCTGCGGAGAGGGCGGCGGTGTGATCAACTTTATCATGAAGATTGAAAACCTGCCCTATATCGACGCAGTGCACAAGCTGGCTGACCTTTGCGGCATGCAGGTGCCCGAGGACAATGAGGCCGACAGAGAACAGGCGCAGCGGCGCAAGCGGCTGCTGGAACTGAACAAAGAGGCGGCACGCTTTTATTACAACACGCTGATGGGCGATAAGGGCGCTGAGGCGCGGGCTTATCTGCTGGGCAAACGTGGCATGACACCCCAAACAGTGACTCGGTTTGGGTTGGGTTATGCTGATGGCAGCTGGGACAGTCTGATTATCGCCATGAAGCAAAAGGGTTATACCGAGCGTGAGCTGCTGGATGCACGTCTTGCCTCCAGGGGTAAGAATGGAGGACTATACTGTTTCTTCCGCGATCGTATTATGTTCCCGGTCATCGATATCCGGGGCGATGTGGTGGCCTTTGGTAGTCGCGTGCTGAAGGGTGATGGCGGCGGACGCAAGTATATGAACAGTCCCGATACACCGGTTTATAACAAAAGCCGGGTGCTGTATGCCATGAATCTGGCAAAACAGACCAAGGCGGACAAGTTTATCCTGTGCGAGGGTAACGTAGACGTAATCGCGCTGCATCAAGCGGGCTTTGACAGTGCAGTAGCATCCTGCGGTACGGCGTTTACGCCGGAGCAAGCAAAGCTGTTGACCAAATATACCAAAGAGGTAGTCATCTGTTATGACGCAGATGCCGCCGGACAAAAGGCCACAGAAAAGGCCATTGATATTCTGAACACTGCGGGATTGGAAGTGCGGGTGCTGCGCTTGCCGCCCAGACGGGATGCAAATGGTCGCATTCTTTACGATGCTGAAGGCAAACCTCAAAAGGTAGACCCCGATGACTTTATCAAAGAAAATGGCGCGGCGGCCTTTGGCCGGCTGCTGGAGCGTCCTCAGACTGACGGACAGTATCGGCTGGGCGAAATCAAGGCAAAGTTTGACTTGAGCCAGGATGACCAGCGCATCGCCTTTCTCAAAGAGGCGGCGCGGTATATCGCATCGCTGCAAAGCGACGTAGAGCGGGAGATCTTTGCCCGCAATGCTGCAAAGGATGCCGGCGTCGGCGAAGAAACCATGCTTGCAGAAGTGCGTAACGCGCGGAAAAAGCGCAGCCGCAGGGATCAGGCAGAGTTTCAACGGGAGGCGCTGAATCCTACCCGGGCACATCAGCCCAGAGATCGGGAGTTGCGGTATGACAATCCGGCATCTGCCTTGTGTGAAGAACGGGTGCTGGCGGTTACGCTGCAGGATAAGGATTTGCTGGAGTATACCGAAGTGCGGTTGGATCCGGAAGATTTTTCTGCACCTTTCCTAGGAAAACTATATGGGAAAGCACTGGAAAAGCTGAACACGGGACAAGCAATCCATCCGGCAAGCTGGATTATGGAGCTGACCGAAGCCGAGACCCGGCTTTTGACAGATATTTTAGCAAGCGGAATTAAATCTAAAGATCCAAAACAGGAGTTGGAGGACTGCATTCAAAAAATCAAGCAGGAAGCCATCAAGCGTGGAGGCGGAGATAACGCATTGCTTGCGGTACTGAGAAAAAAACAGGAGGAATAAGATATGACTGAACGGGAACAGATGGAAAAGCGCCAGCAGATTCTGCGTGAACTGGTGGAGTTTGGAAAGAAGAACGGCAAGATTACTGCCAAAGAAATCAACCATGCCATCGACGAACTGGAGCTGGACAGCGCACAGCAGGATAAGTTCTATGCAACGCTGGAAAAGCTGGGCGTAGAGATCGCTATGGGCGAAGAAGATATGATGGAGGAAACACCCCTCATCGAGTCTTTGGACGGTGACGACTTCAGCAATGTGGAAGAAATCCCCGAAGAAGAACTGACCAACCCCATGGCACTGATGGAGGGTATCGCCATTGATGACCCCGTGCGCATGTACCTGAAAGAGATCGGCAAGGTGAACCTGCTGTCTTCTGACGAGGAGATCGAGCTGGCCAAGCGGATGCTGGAGGGTGACGAAGCAGCCAAGCAGCGTCTGGCAGAGGCAAACCTGCGTTTGGTGGTGTCCATTGCCAAGCGTTATGTGGGTCGTGGCATGCAGTTTTTGGATCTGATCCAGGAGGGCAATTTGGGTCTGATCAAGGCTGTTGAGAAGTTTGACTATACCAAGGGCTATAAGTTCTCTACTTATGCAACCTGGTGGATCCGTCAGGCCATCACCCGTGCCATTGCCGACCAGGCACGTACCATTCGTATTCCTGTGCACATGGTGGAGACCATCAACAAGGTCATCCGTGTATCCCGCCAGCTGCTGCAGGAGCTGGGCCACGATCCCAGCCCCGAGGAGATTGCCGAGGTCATGAACATGCCCGTGCAGAAGGTGCGTGAGATCCTGAAGATCGCCATGGAGCCTGTCTCGCTGGAGACTCCCATCGGTGAGGAGGAGGACAGCCATCTGGGCGACTTTATCGCCGATGACGATACTCCCGAACCCGCCGAGATGGCATCTTACACCTTACTGAAGGAACAGCTGGTGGAGGTGCTGAAGACTCTGACCCCCAGAGAGGAAAAGGTACTGCGTCTGCGCTTCGGCATTGAGGACGGCCGTACCCGCACTTTGGAGGAAGTGGGTAAGGAGTTCAACGTTACCCGCGAGCGTATCCGTCAGATTGAGGCCAAGGCTCTGCGCAAGCTGCGCCATCCCAGCCGCAGCAAGAAGCTGAAGGACTTTTTGAACTAACAACATGAAAAATGCCCCTGTGCCGATTGCGGCACAGGGGCATCACTTTTTTGTAAATTAGTTGTTGCGGCTGAAGATCACCGTCAGGTCGGGATGCTGCTGCAGGATAGAGGCAGGAACATCCTCGGTGACAGGGCCGTTCATTGCAGCCTGCAGAATGTCATGCTTTGCCTGACCGCAAGCCATCAGTACGATGCTGCGAGCTTCGCTGACGGTTTTGAGGCCCATGGTAACAGCATGGGTGGGAACTTCGTCCATAGAGGCAAAGAAACGGGAGTTTGCCACACGGGTAGACTCTGTGAGTTCTACCTGATGGGTCACAGCTTCGAAAGAAGTGCCGGGTTCATTAAAGGCGATATGACCGTTGAGACCCAGACCCAGCAGCTGCAGGTCAATACCGCCGGCGGCTTTGATGGCCTCTTCATAGCGTGCGCATTCGGCGTCGATGTCGGCAGCATTGCCATTGGGAATGTTGTAGGCTTCCTCGCTGAGGCCAATGCGGTCGAAAAGATTTTCCTTCATGAAGTACAGATAGCTGTTGGGATCGGTGACCGGCAGATTGACATATTCGTCCAGATTAAAGGTGGTCAGCTTGCTGATATCCAGCTCACCCTCAGCCACAGCCTTGGAAATGATATCGTAAATGCCAATGGGGGTAGAGCCGGTGGCCAGGCCAAGTACAGAGTCGGGCTTCTCCTGAATCTGCTCCATAATCATATCTGCTGCCAGCTGACAAGCTTCGGCATAAGTTTCGGTTTCAAAATAACGCATAAATTGCTCCTGTCTGCCGGGAAAACATCCGCAGCATATATTTCACCATTATACCTTCATTATATGATAATCTCCCGGAAAGTCAAGAGCGAAGGGGAGAGAAAAAAGGCCGCCTGCTATCTGCAGGCGGCTTTCGTGTGCGGGGAATTATTCTTCTACACGGACGGGGGTATAGCCGGCATCCTTGACGGTAGCCATCAGAGAAGCATCGTCTACGGGCTGTTTCAGGGTGACAACTGCCGTCTTGTCAGCCAAGCTAACCTCTACGGCCTCCACGTCTTCACGGCCACCCAGGGCTTTTTCTACATGTGCCTGGCAATGAGGGCACATCATGCCGTCGATATAAATGGTCTTTTTCATAGGTTGTTCCTCCGTTTGATGTGTGATTTGGGGTGTATCTTGTTCCGAGTCCCCGGTCAGCGGGGGCAGGGTAACATTACGTATAGGACGGTCGTGCTTGGGATTCGTGGGATCGAACAGATTCAGTCGAAGCGCATTGCTCACCACACAGAAGCTGGAAAGGCTCATGGCGGCGGCGCCAAACATGGGGTTTAGAGTCAGTCCCAAGGGAATCAACACGCCGGCGGCGAGGGGGATGCCGATGCAGTTGTAGAAGAATGCCCAGAACAGGTTTTGATGAATGTTCCGCAGCACGCCCCGGGACAGGCGGATAGCAGCAGGTACGTCCATCAGCGTCGAACGCATAAGCACCACATCGGCGGCATCCAATGCTACATCAGAACCGGCACCGATGGCGATGCCAATGTCAGCGCGGGTCAGGGCGGGGGCATCATTGATACCGTCACCCACCATAGCGACCTTGCCGTACTGACACAGGTGGCGAATGGCGGCTTCTTTGCCGTCGGGTTTGACATCGGTGATTACTTGATCCACGCCCGCTTGCCGGGCAATGGCGGCGGCTGTACGTGCATTGTCACCGGTCAGCATTACCACCTCAATGCCCATCTTCTGCAGTTGGGCAATGGCAGTAGGACTGTCAGATTTGATGACATCGGCTACAGCCAAAATGCCCAGCAACTTGCCATCATGGGCAAAATAAAGGGGCGTTTTGCCGCATTCAGAAAAGGTCTTGCCTTGCTGCAAAGCGGTATCGGTAAGTAAGCCGTACTGAGACATCAGGTCGGCATTGCCGCCGAAAGCAGGTTTGTCATCAAGGGTGCCGCTGACACCGCTGCCGGGCAGTGCGGTAAAGTCCGAACGCCGCACGCTGCGGTAGTTCTGCGCTTCGGTATATTGGAACACCGCATGAGATAAGGGATGCTCACTGAGTTCCTCCAGAGAACGTGCGATGCCAAGCAGATACTCTTCGCTGTAGCCGGGTGCTACCCATAGGTCAGTTACCTGCGGTTCTCCGGCGGTAATGGTGCCTGTCTTGTCCAGCACGACAATCTGCGTGCGGCCGGTGGCTTCCAGGGAGGTTGCAGTTTTAAAGAGTATACCGGCTTTGGCACCGCGGCCGCTGCCCACCATAATGGCCACAGGCGTGGCCAGACCCAAGGCACAGGGGCAACTGATGACCAGCACGCTGACGGCACGGGCGAGGGAAAAGCCGAAACTTTTGTCCAACAACAGCCAAATCACACAGGTAATGGCGGCAATGCCCAATACAGCGGGCACAAAGATACCTGAAACCTTGTCGGCGATTTTGGCAATGGGGGCTTTGGAGGCAGCGGCATTCTCTACCATCTGAATGATTTGCTGCAACGTGGTATCACTACCCACGCGGGTAGCGGAGCAGGTCAGCGCCCCGGTCTGGTTAATGGTGCCGGCACTGACATGATCTTCGGGGCCTTTGTCCACCGGGATACTTTCACCGGTAAGTGCGGATTCATCTACCGTACTGCGTCCCATGACAACAACACCGTCTACGGGAATGCTTTCTCCGGGGCGAACCACAAACAGATTTTTAACGTTTACTTCCTCCACCGGGATGTCTGCCCATTGACTGTCGCGGTAGACATGAGCGGTTTTGGGCGTGAGATCCATCAAGGCACGGATGGCACCCACGGTTTTGCCTTTGCTGCGGGCTTCCAGCGTCTTGCCTACAGTAATCAGTGCAAGGATCATGGCTGCCGACTCAAAGTATAGCTCGTGCAGCAGATGCGCAGCGTGTTCAGGCTGAGTAGCCATCTGAAAGAGCACGGCAGTGCTGTAGGCAAAGGCGGCACCGCTGCCCATGGCTACCAGGGTGTCCATGTTGGGTGCTCCGTGGCGCAGGCTTTGCCAGCCGCTGATAAAGAACTTTTGGTTGATGACCATGACGGCAACGGTAAAGAGCAGCTGATATAAACCCAGCGCCATGGGCGACCTTTCCAAAGCGTCAAAGAGAGGCCAGCCCCACATGATATGGCCCATGGATACATACATCAAGGGAAGCAGAAGCAGCAGCGAGGCGGCCAGACGGCGGAGCAGGCGAGGAGTTTCGGTATCTTCCAAAGAATCGGTGGTGGATGCAGGCTTGGCGGCAGAAGTGTCGGCAGGTGTGGCATGATAGCCGGCTTTTTTCACAGCGGAGCAAATTGAAGAAACTGTGACCGGCGCATCAAAGGTTACCTGCATGCTGCCCAACAGCAAATTGACGGACACATCGGAAACACCTGAAATACCCTGTACAGCACGTTCTACGTGTGCCTGACAGGCAGCGCAGGTCATGCCGGTTACTTGAAATTTTTGCGTTTGCATGGTACGCCTCCTTATTTCAACTTTTTGATCAGGGCCACGGCTTCTTGCAGAATTTCGGTATTGCCTTGCTGCAATGCTTCGGCTACACAGGTTTCCATATGCTCTTCCAGAATGCAGTATCCAAATGCCTGCAAAGCGCTCTCTACGGCAGCTACCTGTGTCAAAATATCACCGCAGTAGCGGTTGTCATCCAGCATCGTGCGAATGCCGCCCAGTTGGCCGATGATACGGCTTAAGCGGTTCTGCAGGGACCGCAGAGTTTCTTCGCTGCGGGGTGTATGCTTATATTGGCAGCAGCCACATTCGGCGGCTGGAGTAGAATCGTGATGCATAAAGTGCCTCCTTCTGATACCCCTGGGGGGTATTTTGCATCTTTAGTATATCTTTGTCTTCGGGTATTGTCAAGGCAAAAGCCGCTTCGGAGGAAGGGTAGACTCCGAAGCGGCTTTTTATACGTTATTCAATTTCAATATCTAAAGGGGCATCCAGCTCGTCTGACACATATTTGCCGTTCTTCTTCCGCTGTTTGACACATTCGGTGAGCAGATATTCGATCTGCCCATTTACCGAACGAAAGTCATCCTCGGCCCAGGCGGCAATTGCGTTGTAGAGCTTTGCCGACAGGCGCAGGGGCACCTGTTTCTTCTCGCCGGGGGCCATGATTAATACAGGCTGCCCGAATTCACTACGGGCTGGGCATCGTGGTTGCCGCACAGCACAACCAGCAGGTTAGAGACCATGGCAGCCTTGCGCTCTTCGTCCAGCGTTACCACATTGTTTTCATTCAGACGCTCCAGCGCCATTTCTACCATGCCAACGGCACCGTCAACGATCATTTTGCGGGCATCTACAATGGCAGAAGCCTGCTGGCGCTGCAACATTACGGCAGCGATCTCGGGAGCGTATGCTAAATAGGTAATACGGGCTTCAATGATTTCCAAACCGGCCTCTTCTACACGAGCCTGGATCTCATCGCGGATGCGCCCGGCAACGATTTCGCTGGAGCCGCGCAGGGAACCGACATCGGGTTCTCCATCACCGGTGGTATCAACATTTTGTGCTACATCGTAGGGATATAAGCGTACAATGTTTCTAAGGGCGGCATCACACTGCAGCGACAGGAATTCTTTGTAGTTATCTACGTTGAAAACTGCC
>JAZTYK010000025.1:0-86896 GCA_045636925.1 Oscillospiraceae bacterium | reverse complement strand
CTGTAAGCCGGGTTCTGTTTTTCAGACAGCCATCTATCTTGGTCCGCTGTTGCCAGCGGCATCATGCGACTTTTTCGAAACGAGACGAGCAGCCTCATAGTTTCAGTTTGTCTTGCTTCGGGTGGGGTTTACAGGGACCCGAGACATTACTGCCTCAGCGGTGGGCTCTTACCCCACCTTTCCATCCTTACCAGGTACAAGCCTGGCGGTCTATTTCTGTTGCACTATCCTTAGAGTCGCCTCCACCGGCCGTTAGCCGGCACCCTGCTCTGCGAAGCCCGGACTTTCCTCACGCTTGCGCGCGCGGCTGCACAGTCTGCGCTCTATATTATATGAAATTGCACCCCAAATGTCAATGGGCTTGCGTGGGACAAATCAATAGTCAGAGTGGATTCGGGTAAACAATTCCAGTAAAAACAAATCCCGCCGTTGGCTCAGGGACATATTGGTCAGTGCCTCAATCTTTTTCAAGCGATACAGCAGAGATTGGCGGTTCAGGTGCAAGCTGCGGGCTGTTTCGCTGGCATTGCCGTCACACCGGATAAAAGTGATGAGTGTTTGCAGCAGATCGGTGGCAGAGGTTTTGTCATATTGCAGCAAGGGGTCCAGCGTCTCCAAAGCTGTCTGCTTGATCTGATCATTGGTGGAGAGTTCCGAAATGATCTGATGAAATTGCGTATCCTTGTAGGTGAAACTATGCTTGGTGCCCTTGGCATTCATGCAGTAGCGCAGAGCAAGCTGCGCGTTTTGATACAACTTGTGAAAGGCATCTTCATGGGCAGCGTAAACATTGCTGATGCCCCAGTAAAGATGCAGATGAGGGTACTGGCGGCAAAACACAGTGTCCAGAGCATCCACCAGCCCATCTGCTGTTTGCAGGGCACGGGTGGGGTCTACGGGAATGTACAGGATAAACTGCAATCCCCGGTCGGCAAACATCAGGTTCAGCTGCCGGCGCTTGCTTTCGGTCAAAATCAAACTTTCCATGGCAGAAACCAAGTTTGCCGACGAAGCAGAGTATTCGTCCAGCACTTGCTGCGGGTCACGGGCACAAATGCGCAGTGCCACGCATACATGAGAAGCGGAAAGGTCAAACCCCATACGCGTGCCTTGCCGTACCATCTCCAAAAACGATCCGTAGTTCCGGTTGGCCAGATCCCACACAAAGTCGTTTTTCATCTTCAGCACCAGCATATCCTCGATGCTTTCTTTGTTGAACCACAGCGTCAGCGGCAGCGCGATGTATTTTTCCAGCAGCTGCGTGTCCTGCAGCAGCGCAGCGCAGCGGTGCGGCTGGCAGATGTACAGGTGCCCCCACAAAAAGTCATTGATGCGGATGTCCTGTCGGGCGGCGGATTCATCGGGGATCAGCGCTGCGCTTCTGCCTTTCAAATTGGCGTGTTTGTCGGCAATGACAACAGGGGAGTCAAAGAATTGCGCCAGGATACGGGCGGCATCATCCAGCGTCTGCATGGTAAAGTATGCCGTAAACAACTGATCCTGGGTGCGTTTGTAGCCGGCGATGTTGCTTTCGTGAATCTGTCGCCCGATCCATTGGATGATTTCGGCAAAGCGAAGTTCCCAGGGGATGGAAAAAAGCGGCAAGCCCAGTGCTTCGGCACAGGCTAGCACCTCGGGACTGGGACGATAGGCCGGGTCTTTGAAGGAGACCACCAGCGCCGCAGCCCGGGCCCCGTGCAGCTCCTGCAGGAACTGCTGAAACTTGCGGTCGTCCTCCAGGCAACCGATCAAGGTAGACAGGATGATCTCATCTTCCCGGACAAAGGCGTCCAGCGGCATTTCCTGTACAGAAATGGATCGGATGGGAATGGCGGAAAAATCAGCAGGCGCGGTTAAAAGACGCAGCCCCTCCATTGGAAAATCCTGCATGAAATCCAGCATTGTATACATGGTGATTCCTCCTGACAAGCCCGGACCGGTATGATATCACTATCATAATACAGAGAAAAAACATTTGTCAATATGTATGATAATAAGATAAAATCTTCTTACAAATTGCATGTTGATTGCAGGACGGTTAACATGATAAACTAAAAAGAGAAAACCAGTTATATTGAACTCGTAAAGGAGAGATTTGTGATATGAAAATCAATACCGATCTGCTGCATGCCCAGCAGCTGCGCGCAAAACTGACCGGCGACTATGCCCCCCAGGCCATGGCCCATGTCAGCCCCATCTATCAGACCAGCACTTACATTCTGGAAGACTTTGACAGCGCCGTTTATCTGAACCAGCATGTGGACGAGGGCTTTGTTTATACCCGTTTCGGCAGCCCCAACTGCGATGAGCTGGAAAAGAAGATCGCACATCTGGAGCACGCAGAAGCCGCACTGGCTCTGGCTTCCGGTCTGGGCGCAATCTCTACCGCTGTAATGAGCGTGGTCAAAGCCGGCGACCATGTGGTGTTCGGCGACGTCATCTACGGTTGCTCCTATGCGCTGTTTGCAAAAGTGCTCACCAATCTGGGCATTACTTACACGCGTGTAGATACCTCCAAGGTAGAAGAAGTGGCAAAGGCCATCCAGCCCAACACCTCTCTGGTGTATGTGGAAACCCCTGCCAACCCCACCCTGAAGGTCAGCGACATCGAAGAAATTGCAAAGGTAGTACATTCTCATGAAGGTGTCACCCTGATCGTCGACGGCACCTTTGCTTCTCCCTATCTGCAGAATCCCCTGGATCTGGGCGCTGATATGGTAGTGCATTCTGCCACCAAGTATTTGTGTGGCCACGGCACCGTCACCGCCGGTGTCATCGCCGGTTCCAAGGAGCGCATCGACCGCTGCCGCATGCCTTATCTGCAGTGCTTCGGCGCCGTGCTGGATCCCTTTGCCGCATGGCAGCTGATGCAGGGTATGAAGACCCTGGGCGTGCGCATGGAGCGTCATTGCGAAAATGCCATGAAAGTGGCACAGTATCTGGAAAACCATCCCAAGGTCGACCGCGTGTACTATCCCGGTCTGCCCAGCCATCCCACCCATGAGATCGCCAAAAAGCAGATGCACGGCGGCTTTGGCGGCATGATGAGTGTGGATATCAAGGGCGGCATGGACGCAGTACGTGTTGTGATGAACAATGTGAAGGTCTTTACCCTGGCTACCAGTCTGGGCAACGTGGACTCTCTGATCCAGCATTCTCCCTCCATGAGCCACTTTGATATGACGCCCGAAGAGCGTCATGCTTCTGAGATCTTCGACGGCCAGGTGCGTCTGTCCATCGGCATTGAGGACGTGGACGATCTGATCGCCGATCTGGAGCAGGCTCTGGCTCTGATCTGATTTCCGTCATTTTTATAGAACAGTCTTTTGCTTAGACAATGATAAAACCGGGATCCCAGTGGGGGTCCCGGTTTTCTGTTGCGCAGCAAGCAGAACAAAGGGGTGTTTTCAAGGTTTTGGGGTTGTTATCGGCGCGAAAACAGTGTATAATTATCAGTTAAGAGAAGAATCCATTTAGGAGGAAGCTGTCTATGACTTTACAGGAATATCTGGTATCCCTGCAGGGCAAGCGCGTGACGGTAATGGGCATCGGTGTGTCCAATGTGCCGCTGCTGAAATTGCTGTCCGGCAGTGGTGCTGTCATCACCGCCCGGGATAAAAAGACCCGGGAGCAGCTGGGCGAACTGGCCGGTGAATTGGAAGCGCTGGGCATTCAGCTGGTGCTGGGCGAGCAATATCTGGAAGGCGTGGAGGCCGATGTGGTGTTCCGCACCCCCGGCATGCGTCCCGACGTGCCTGCACTGGTGCAGGCAAAGCAGGCCGGTGCTGAGATCACCAGCGAGATGGAGGTCTTTTTTAAGGTGTGTCCCTGCCCCATCATTGCCGTTACCGGCTCTGACGGAAAGACCACCACCACATCAGTGATCGCCGAAATGCTGCGCGCGGCAGGCAAACATGTTTGGGTGGGCGGCAACATCGGCACCCCGCTGCTGGATCAGGCAGGCAAGATGCAGGCAAGTGACCGTGTGGTGCTGGAGCTGTCTTCGTTCCAGCTGATGAGCATGCAGCAGTCTCCGGCTGTGGCTGTCATCACCAATCTGTCCCCCAATCATCTGGACTGGCATCGTGGCATGGAGGAGTATATCGAGGCAAAATGCAATCTGTTCCGCCATCAGGATGAAAACGGCATTGTGGTGCTGAACCGTGACAATGAAGATTCCTGGGCACTGCGTGATACCGCGCCCGGCAAAGTGCGTCGGTTCTCCAGACAGAACGGCACAACCGAAGGCGCTGCCTTACTGGACGGCGTGCTGTGCCTCAGTGGTCAGCCGGTGGTGGCGGCAAAGGATATCCGCATCCCCGGCGTGCACAACGTAGAAAATTATCTGGCGGCCATGGCTGCGCTGGATGAGGAAGTACCCCATACGGTGATGGCACAGGTAGCCAGAGAGTTTGCCGGTGTGGAGCACCGCATCGAGTTCGTCCGTGAAGTGGGCGGCGTGCGGTGGTACAATGACTCCATCGGCAGCAGCCCCAGCCGCACTCTGGCAGGTCTTGCCAGCTTTGACCAGCCGCTGCTGCTGATCGCCGGCGGGTATGATAAAAAGATCCCCTTTGACGAGCTGGGCGCAGCCGTTCCCGGCAAGGTCAAGCATCTGCTTTTGTGCGGTGTTACGGCGGATAAGATCGAGGCGGCCGTGAAGGCGGCTCCCGATTATGCACCCGGCAAGCCCGATATCCATCGCTTTGACAACCTGACCGATACGGTGAAGGCGGCTGCCAAGCTGGCGGAGCAGGGGGATGTGGTGCTGTTCAGCCCCGCTTGTGCATCTTTTGACCAGTTCCCCAACTTTATGATCCGGGGACGGTTTTTTAAAGATCGAGTCAACGAATTAACCCAAGAGAATTGAGGTGTTTACATTGGAACTGAAGGAAAAAATCAAACTGCTGACCCGTGCCTACGGTGTCTCCGGTGACGAGTTTGCAGTCAGCAAGATCGCAGCCGAGTTGATGGCGCCTTATGTGGATAAGGTAGAGATCGATGATTTCGGCAATGTGACCGGCTATCGCAGCTGCGGCGTACCCGGTGCGAAAAAGCTGCTGCTGGATGCTCATATCGACCAGATCGGCTTTATGGTCACCGAAGTTACCGACGAAGGCTTTTTGCGCTTTGTGGCCATGGGTGTCGATCAGCGTATGCTGCTGGGCAGCGAGCTGCGTGTGCTCACCAAGAACCACGGTGATATTCTGGGCGTGGTGGCTGCCATGCCGCCCCATATGCAGAAGCCCGGTGATCAGAAAAAGTCCGTGCCCATCAGCGACATGGTAGTAGACGTGGGTATGACCGGCGAGAAGGCAAAGGAAATGGTGCAGGTAGGCGACTACATGGTATTTGCCGCCGAACCTTTTGATATGCTGTCCGGTGGTCTGTGTAGCAAGGCGCTGGACGACCGTGCCTGCCTGGTATGCATCCTGCACGCACTGGAACTGATGAAGGACAAGCCTCTGCAGGTGGACCTGATCGTCACTGCAACCACCAAGGAAGAAATGGGCGGTCACGGCGCACAGGCCTGTGCTTACCGTGAGAATCCCGACTTTGCCATTGCCATCGACGTGACCCATGCCCGCACTGCCGATGCACCCAACGTGCTGAAGGAACTGGGCGACGGCGCCGATATTTCCATTGGCTCCAACAGCCATCCCGGCTTTGCACGCAAGGTGGTGGAAGTGTGCCGCGCCAAGCAGATTCCCCATCGTGTGGATGCGTGCCCCAGCGCCAGCGGTACCAATGCATGGACCATGCAGATGATGCAGAGCGGCATTTGCACCCTGGTGGTGTCTCTGCCCCTAAAGTATATGCATTCTCCCGTAGAAGTCCTGCGCATGAAGGACGTGGACAGCGTAGGCCGCTGTCTGGCGGAGTTTGCCATGAGTTTTGATGGGAGGCTGTAAGCATGGAACTGAAAGATTTGCTCCGGGAACTGTGCCAGCTGGACGGCGTGCCCGGTTATGAAGACGAAGTAAGAGCGTACATTGAAGAAAAGGCCAAGCCCTTTGCCGACGAGATGTTTTCGGACAGCGTGGGCAACCTGTTTGTACTGAAAAAGGGTAAGGTAAGCGCAAAGCGCCCCTTGATGGTCTGCGCACATATGGATGAAGTGGGCTTTTTGGTCCGCAATATTACCGAAGACGGTATGGTCAAGCTGGCACCCGCCGGCGGCATTGACCCCCGTGTACTCATCGGCCGCCGAATGAAGGTGGGTCTTAAGAAGACACTGGGTATCATCTCCATCAAGGCCATCCATCTGACCACTCCCGAAGAGCGGCAGAAAGCACCCGACCTGCAGAGCCTGTATGTGGATATGGGCGCCACCTCCAGAAAAGAAGCGGAGAATTATGTGGGCGTTGGTGAGCCCGTGATGTTTGACAGCGCCTTTGTGGAGTTTGGCGATAACTGCGTCAAGGCAAAGGCACTGGACGACCGCATCGGCTGTGCCGTGATGCTGGACATGCTGCAGAGTGAAGTGCCTCAGGACACCTGGTTTGTTTTTGCCGTAGGCGAAGAGATCGGTCATCGTGGCGCACGTGTTGCCGTGCAGCGTCTGGATCCCGCTGCGGTGCTGGTCATCGAAGGCACCACCGCTGCCGATATGCCCGATGTGCCTGCACACAAGCAGTCCACCCGCATCCGTCAGGGTGCTGTAGTTTCCATTATGGATGGCGGCAACATTTACAGCCGTGGCCTGCGTGAGACTGTTTGTGCCGCGGCCGATCAGCGCGGTGTGAAGTGGCAGTATCGCCAGAGCGCCAACGGCGCTACCGATGCTTCCTTTGGAACCATCGGCGCCAGCGGCGCGCTGACCTTTGGTCTGGCAGCCCCGGTGCGCTACATCCACTGCGCCTGCGGTGTTGCTTATCTGCCCGATTTGGCAGAGATCCGCGCTATGGCAGGTATCGTTCTGGAGAAAGCAGGTGAGCAGAATGTTTGATGTACTGAAACTGCAAAAGCAGCTGGTGGCGGCGGCTTGCCCCTCCGGCAGTGAATATAAGGCCATCGCACCTCTGCTGGCAGAGCTGGCAAAGCCCTTTGTAGACGAGGTGTACACCGATGCCATGGGCAATTTGATCTGCCACAAGAAGGGCGAAGGCAAAAAAGTCATGCTGTGTGCCCATATGGATGCCATCGGTCTGATCGTCACCTCTGTGGGTGATGACGGCGCTGTGTGGTTCACCAATGTGGGCGGTCTGCGTCCCGTACAGATGCTGGGCGCCCGTGTGCGCTTTGAAAACGGCGCACGCGGCATTGTCCGTCTGCGTGAAGAAGGCAAGAACTTTGGCCTGCGTCCCGGTCAGCTGAGCCTGACCCAGCTGTATGTAGATCTGGGCGTCACCGATGCCGCACAGGCAAAGGCAATGGTGCAGGTGGGCGATGTTGCGATCTTTGACGGCGAGCCCCGCGAAGTGGGAGGCGGCAACATCATGGGTCCCTATGCCGACGACCTGATCGGTTGTGTGGTATTGCTGTTGGCTATGGAACAGAGCCAGAACACCCCCAATGACGTATATTATGTCTTTAGCGTGCAGGAAGAACTGGGCTGCAGAGGCAGCAAAACTGCCGCATTTGCGGTTGAACCCTATCTGGGTGTGGCGGTAGACGTTTGCGGCACCGGTGATGTACCCACCGGCAAGGTGCCCATGGAGGTCAAGCTGGGCGCCGGTCCCACCATCAAGATCAAGGATGGCTCTGTCATGTGCAGCCATCAGGCCAACGCTTTGCTGGAGCAGGCTGCCGCAAAGGCCGGCGTTGTCTGCCAGAAGGAAATCCTGCTGGCCGGCGGCACCGATACCAGTTCCATGCAGATGGCAAAGAGCGGTGCGCTGGCTACCTGTGTCAGTGTGCCTACCCGACACATCCATTCTCCCGCCGAGACCTTTAACCGTCGGGATGTAGAGCAGGCCGGCGCCGTGCTGGCAGCACTGCTGGCAGAAGCACTGTAAAGGAGGGAAATGCCATGAATTATGTGGAAATTTTGAAAAAACTCACCGCTGTGGCACAGCCCTCCGGTTTGGAAAAGCCCCAGGCAGAGGTGCTGGCTGAACTGGCCAAACCCTATGTGGACGAGGTGTATACCGACATGCTGGGCAATGTGATCTGTCACAAGAAGGGTCCCGGCAAAAAGATGATGATCCCTGCACATATGGATGTCATCGGCTTTATGGTGACCTATATCGACCAGCAGGGTTTCCTGCGTTTTGCACCCGTGGGCGGTCATGTGCCCGGTGAGATCCTGGGTGCTGTGGTCAAGGGTGAAAACGGCATCCGCGGCAGCGTTTGGGCCGATGATACCGTATCTCCCGAGGTGACTGTGCGCAGCCTGGATATGGCCGATATGTATATCGACATCGGTGCAGCCGACAAGGCAGAGGCTGAAAAGCTGGCACCGGTTGGCACTTATTTTACCTTTGATGCCGAGACCGTAGACACCGGTTGCGGCACGGTGCTGACCCCTTATGCCGACAATCTGGCAGGCTGTGCCGTACTGCTGGGCGCTATGGAAATGATCCGTGAGCCTAAGAATGACCTGTACTTTGTATTTTCTGTACAGGAAGAAGTGGGTCTGCGGGGCGCCAAGGCATCTGCCTGGAGCATTGCTCCCGATGTGGGCATTGCCGTGGACGTCACCGATACCGGCGATGCACCCTGCTGCCCCGAAGTGGGTCGTATGAACGTGAAGCTGGGCGGCGGTCCCACCATCAAGTACAAAGACAGCAGCCTGCTGTGCAATCCTCAGGTGATCGCGCATCTGATCAAGGCCGCAAACAAGGCCGGCGTGGTCTGCCAGAACGAAGTGCTGGTGATGGGCGGTACCGATGCCGGTGCCATGCAGCGCAGCCGCGGCGGCGTGCTGTCCGGTGCAGTCAGCTTGCCTTGCCGCAACATCCATACCCCCGGTGAAGTGGTATCTCTGGCTGATCTGGAAGGCGCAGCCAGGGTCATCGCTGCCGCTGCAGAACTGGAGTTTTAACAAATAGGAGTTTTCGTATATGAGCAGATTTACCCCTGCAGAATGGGAACTGGCCAAACGGGCAGAGGAAAAAATCAAAGAAAGCGTAGAGCGCATTGAGTATGTGGCACGGGTGAATACCGAGCGCGTGCTGGATGCCTTTGCTGCCCACAGAGTCAGCGATGCCTGCTTTGCCGGTACCACCGGCTATGGCTATGACGACATGGGCAGAGAAAAGCTGGAGGCCATTTATGCCGATGTGTTCGGCTGTGAAAAGGCCTTGGTGCGCACCACCTTTGTCAATGGCACCCATGCCATCGGCTGCGCCATGTTTGGCTGTGTGTCTCCCGGCCAGACCATGCTGAGCATCACCGGTGATGTGTACGATACCTTGCAGACGCTCACCGGTCAGCGGGGTAAGGTGCCCGGCAGTTTTGCCGATTACGGCATCGGTTTCCGCAAGGTAGACATGAAGTGCGGCAGACCCGATCTGTCTGCCATCACTGAGGCCGTGGCAGCACCCGATGTGGCAGCGGTGTTCATTCAGCGCAGCCGAGGCTATGGCATCCGTCATACGCTGTCTCCGCAGGAGATCGGTGAGCTGTGTACATTGGTCAAGTCCATCCGTCCCGATGTGGTGGTGATGGTAGACAACAGCTACGGCGAGTTTGCCGATGTTACCGAGCCTACCCATCACGGCGCAGATCTGATTTGCGCATCTCTCATCAAGAATCCCGGTGGCGGTCTGGCGCCTTCCGGCGGTTATATTGCCGGTCGTGCTGATCTGGTAGATCGTGCCGCAGCCCGCATGAGCGTGCCCGGCATTGGCGGCGAGTGCGGCGCAACACTGGGGCAGAATCGCCTGCTGTTCCAGGGTTTCTTTATGGCGCCCCATGTGACGGCCCAGGCCATCAAAACAGCGGCTTTCTGTGCTGCGATCATGGAGGAACTGGGTTTTGAAGCATCTCCCTCCTCGGATGAGGTGCGCTATGACATCATTCAGACCATTGCCTTTGGCAAGCCCGAGCCGCTGCTGGCATTCTGCCGCGGTATCCAGGCAGGTGCTCCGGTGGACAGCTTTGCCACCCCCGAGCCCTGGGCGATGCCCGGCTATGATGATCCTGTGGTGATGGCAGCCGGCGCATTCATTCAGGGAAGCTCCATCGAACTGTCCTGCGACGCGCCCATGCGTGAACCCTATACCTGCTATCTGCAGGGCGGCCTGACTTATGAGTCCGGTATGTTGGGTGTTATGCGGGCGGTGCAGGAGATCCGGAAGTTGCAGGCATGATCATTCTGGGAATCGACCCCGGCTATGCCATCGTGGGATATGGCGCCATCGAACATAGCCGCGGAAAAAGTAAGCTCTTGACCTATGGCGCCATTACCACCCAGCCCGGTCCGGATATTTCCCTGCGTCTGCGGGAGATCTATCAGGATATGTGCCAGCTGCTGGATACCATCCGACCCGATGCCGTGGCGGTGGAGGAATTGTTCTTTACCAATAACGTCACCACCGGCATTGCCGTGGCACAGGCAAGAGGTGTGATTTTGCTGGCCTGCGCCCAGCGGGGATTGATCCCGGCAGAGTACACACCCATGCAGGTAAAGCAAGGTGTGGTTGGCTACGGCAAGGCTGAGAAAAAACAGGTGATGGAAATGACCCGCAGCCTGTTGGGACTGAAGGCGGTGCCCAAGCCCGACGATGCGGCAGACGCATTGGCCGTGGCTCTGTGCCATGCCCACACCTCCGGCAGCCTTTTGGCAGGACTGAAGTAAAAAGAGAAAATCCACTGTTTCATTGCGAAACAGTGGATTTTTTGTGTTTTAAGAAGGATCAGACCTTGATCTCGCCCACAGAGTACAAAACCGCAGTACCGGAGATAAAGACACGGTCGCCTGCGTTCTCACAGTACAGGGTGCCGCCGCGCTTGGACAGCTGACGGGCAACCAGCGTATCCTTGCCCAGTCTGTCTGCCCAGAAGGGGATCAGTGTGCAGTGGGCAGAGCCGGTGACGGGATCTTCGATGATGGCATCGTGGGGATCAAAGAACCGGGACACAAAGTCGCAGTCTGCGCCGGGGGCGGTGGGCACCACACCTTCGGCGGGAATGATCTGTGCCATGGCAACAAAGTCAGGGGTGAGGGCAGCCACCTGTGCGGCACTTTCCACCAGAACGATCAGGTCGCGGGACTGGAAGCAGCCCAGAACCGGTACGCCCAGACATTCGGCAAGACCGGCGGGAGTGCTGACCGGCACGGGAGCGCGGGAGGGGAAGTCCAGGGTAAAGCAGTCACCCTGACGCAGCACGCACAGCGGGCCGCTGGCAGAGGAAAAGTTTACGCGGTCAGCATCGGGCTCCAGCTGAGTCAAAATCACAAAGCCGGATGCCAAAGTGGCATGGCCGCAAAGATCCATTTCAAAGGCGGGCGTGAACCAGCGGATGCGCCAGCCTTCCGGTTCTTTGCAGATAAATGCCGTTTCGGGCAGGTTGTTTTCACCGGCGATCTGCTGCATCTTTGTATCAGAAGGCCAGGAATCCACCAGACAGACACCGGCGGGATTTCCGGAAAAGGGACGATCGGTAAAGGCATCGACAACATAATAGGTCATGGGGTAATCCTCCTTGCGGCATTTCTTGCTTTCATTGTAGAGGATTTCCCCAAAGAACGCAAGCTTTTTCCCACAAGATCCAGCGGGATCACCGCAGCGGCAAGTGCCGCTGTGGTCCCAAGCTGCGTGGGAGTCAGACCATGGGTGCGGAACAAATCACCGCCTACATACAGCAGTGCCAGCTGCACACCGGCCACAGCTGCCATGATGCCCAAAAACGAAGGATTATGCCGCAGTCCCCGCAGCAGATGCACACCGGCTGTCCGCGCGCAAAATGCCCCGGTAATGCCGCAAAAGACAAAGAGTGCAAAAAAACCGGTAAGGAAGGTGCTTTCGGAAGGAAACCATGTCCGCGTCAGAGGCAATGTCAAATAGCCGAGACAAAAAAGAATGATCACCGAAGCCAGACCGATGATCTGCCAAAGCATCCCACGGGTGAGAATGGGTGCATCCCGTCGCTTGGGTGGCTCTGCCATCCGACGGGCATCGGTAGGCTCGCCGGCAAAGGCGAGGCCGGCAAGGGTATCCATGATCAGGTTGACCCAAAGCATCTGCACCACGGTGACCGGGGTGTCAATGCCGATGAAGGGGCCAATCAGCGAAATGGCTACGGCGCAGAAATTGATGGTCAGCTGAAAAACTACGAACCGCTGGATACTGCGGAAGATGGTTCGGCCGTAGAGCACCGCTTTGGCGATAGAGGCGATGTCGTCGTCCAAAATAATGATGTCACCGGCGTCCTTGGCCACCTGCGTGCCGCTGCCCATGGCAAAGCCCACATCTGCCAGCCGCAGGGCGGGGGCATCGTTGACACCGTCGCCGGTCATGCCGGTGACCAGATCTGCCTGCTGTGCCAGACGGACCAAGCGGCTTTTGTCGGTGGGCAGCACTCTGGCCAGCACCTGCAGCCGGGGCAGGGCGCGCAGCAGCTGGTAATCGGTCATCTCCTGCAGCTCGGTGCCGGTAAGCAAAAGACCATCGGCATCCAGCAGGCCGGCCTCCCTGGCAATGGCGGCGGCGGTATCAGGGCTGTCACCGGTGAGCATCACCACCCGGATCCCCGCCCGACGCAGCAGCTTGATGGCGCCTACCGTTTGGGGGCGCAGGCCGTCACGCAGCAGAAGAAGACCCAAAAGGGTCAGCCCCTCCGGCGGACGATCCTGCTGCCATACTCCGCCGCAGCAAAGGGCTACAATGCGATAGCCCTGTCTGGCATACTGCTGCCAGTCGGGCAGCATGGACGGGGCGAGGGGCACTTGGTTTCCGTTTATGTCCAGGGTGGCGCTGCATAAGGGCAGCAGCCGTTCGGGAGCGCCTTTGTAATAGGCGATGCCTTCTGTGGCGGCGGCGGAGTACTTTCGCGCAGAGTCAAAGGACAGAAGACTTTCTGCCCGGGGCAGTGCGGCGGAGTAATTGTCCGCAAAACGAAAAAGTGCCCGGTCGGTGGTGTTGCCGCCGGAATATCCGCCGGGTGTTTTTTGTGTGGGACTGCCCAGACAGCAGGCATATGCAACCGCTTTGTGCAGCGCGGGATGCTCGGCCAAAGCCGCGGGAGAAAGTAGCTTGCCGCCAAAGCACAGAAGCTTCTGCGCCTCCAGTCTGCCGTGGGTCAGCGTACCGGTCTTGTCGGTAAACAGCAGGCTCAGGCTGCCGGCGGTCTCGATGCCGGTGAGCTTGCGCACCATGACATTGTCCTTTTGCATACGCAGCATACTGCGGGAAAGCACCACCGTGATCATCATGGGTAAGCCTTCGGGCACGGCTACGATCAAAATGCCGATGGCCAGGGTGGCGGCATGCAGCAATGCGCTTACCAGCGTTTTCATATGACGCAGCTCGGCCCAAATCAAATCCAGATCAAAATGCTCGGCCACGACCAGATCCTGAAACAGTGATACACCGGCCACCAAAAGGGCAGCCACCATCCCCAGCCGGCTGACACGGGCAGCCAGATGCTCCAGCCGCACTTTCAGGGGGCTTTCACGGGGTTCTTCCTGCAGTGACCGTGCCATGCTGCCAAAGAGTGTGCGGTCGCCCACCTGCAGCACCCGCATAAGGCCTCTGCCGCCGGTGACGTTACAGCCCCGCAGCAGCATAGACGGATGTTGTGCGGTGAGGCGTTGGGGTTCTTTCCCCGAGGGATCGAGGGATTTATGTACTTCTTTGCTTTCACCGGTGAGGGCAGACTGATCTACGGTCAGATTGCCTTGGATCAACAGCCCGTCAGCGGGGATGCCCTCACCGCTTTCCAGCAGTACCAGATCCCCACGCACCAGTTCCGGCGTGGGCAGTGTCACGGTGCGGGAATCCCGCCGCACGCGACAGGTACAGCGAGCGGCTTCCTCCTGCAGGCGGCGAAAGGCCCGCTCGCTGCTGTATTCCGATAAGGTGGAAATAAAAGATGCCAAAAACACGGCCAGCGCGATGCCGGCCGTTTCAAACCAGCCTTGTCCCCGACATAAAAGCAGTACATTGGCCGCCAGTGCCGCCAACATCAGCTTCAGGATAGGGTCACTGAGGCTTTCCAGCAGCTTGCGGAAAAAGCCCGTGCCTTTTTGCGGTGTCAGGCCGTTGCTGCCAAAGGTGTCGCGGCTTTGGCGAACCTCCTGGGCAGATAGTCCGCCGGGCAGGGTAAAATTGTCTGTGGTCATGTCCATCGCCTCCGATGGTACAAGTTATGCAAAGGGGCAGGGGGATATGTCCAATATAAAAACAAGAGGCAAGCCGCGGCTTGCCTCTTGTCTTCAGCTCTGCATCCAATCGGTGAGATCTTCTGCCAGTTCGCCCATGGAATGCGCGGCCTTTTTGGCGCTGCGTTTGATGCGCTTGCCGGTGGTACTGTTGTCCATGCTCATCATAGCAGAACCGGCTACGGCTCCGGCCATGAAGCCCAGGGCTGCAGAGCCCCAGAATGCCATGTGTTTCATCATGATAAAACCCCTTTACTGCTGGTGTTCCTGCACCCAAAGAAACGCTTCCCGGATGCTTTCGTCCGAGGGAACGGGAATGCCGCCGTAACCGCGTTTGTCTGCCCGGCGACCTGCCGGCACTACCACAGGGGAATCGCCACGGTCAGAGAGGTAAAGCTTGTGGCTTTTTTTGCGTTGGCGTTTATTCATTGCGATCACCTCGCAGGTAGTATGGCTTTTTCCCTTTCTTGTATACCAAACCTTGTTTTTGCCTATCATTTCATGTATAATAAAATGTTGTAAGAAATTGTTTGTACAGCTGCCCTTTGGTATGCGTGAAAGGAGATCCGGGTATGTTTGAAAAGCTGGAACAGATCGAAGTTCGCCTTGCAGAGGTGGAAACACTGCTTTCTGACGGTGACCTGTATCAAGATCCGCCCCGGGCGGCCAAGCTGCTGAAGGAGCAGAAAGAACTGCAGCCGGTGGTGGATGCCTATCGCCGCTGGAAGCAGCTAAGCGAAGAACTGGAGCAGGCCAAGGAACTGGAGCAGGAAAGCGATCCCGAACTGCGGGCGCTGGCTGCCCAGGAGAGTCTCAGCCTGAAACAGCAGCGGGAGGAGCAGGAGCAGGCCATTCGGGTGCTGTTGCTGCCCAAGGATGAAAGCGATGAAAAGAGCGTCATCATGGAGATCCGTGCCGGCGTGGGTGGCGAGGAGGCAGCACTCTTTGCCGCAGACCTGCTGCGCATGTACAGCATGTATGCCGAGGCGCATCGCTTCTCCGTAGAGATCATGAACATCAACGAAACCGAACTGGGCGGCATCAAGGAAGTTTCCTTTGCCGTAGAGGGTAAGGGTGCCTGGTCCAGACTGAAGTTTGAAAGCGGCACCCACCGGGTACAGCGTGTGCCCGATACCGAAAGCCAGGGTCGTATCCAGACCTCTGCCGCTACGGTAGCCGTACTGCCTGAGGCAGAAGAAGTGGATATGGAGATCAATCCTGCCGACCTGCAGATCGACACCTACCGCAGCGGCGGTGCCGGCGGTCAGCACGTGAATAAGACCGAATCCGCCATCCGCATTACCCATCTGCCCACCGGTGTGGTGGTGGAGTGCCAGGATGAGCGCAGCCAGCACAAAAACCGTGAGCGAGCCATGAAGATCCTGCGTTCCCGTCTGTTGGAAGCCAAGCGTGCCGAGGCCGAGGCCGAGCGTGCGGACACCCGCCGCAGTCAGGTGGGAACCGGCGACCGCAGCGGACGCATCCGCACCTACAACTTCCCCCAGGGACGGCTGACCGATCACCGCATCGGCCTTACCATTTATCGTCTGGAGCAGGTGATGAACGGCGATCTGGACGAGATCATCGATGCGCTGGCTGCCGCGGATCAGGCAGAAAAGCTGCAGAATCTGCAGGCATAATGAAACAATTGCGACTTAGACAGAGAGTAGAGGGATCATATGGAAACCCTGTATTTAAAGGGGAAAAATCCAAAAGACATTGCCCTGGCCGGTAAACTGCTGGCAGAGGGACAGCTGGTTGCCATTCCCACCGAAACGGTGTACGGGCTGGCGGCCAATGCCCTGTCTCCCGACGGTGCGGCGGCTATTTATGCCGCCAAGGGCAGACCCCAGGATAATCCGCTGATCGTGCACATTGCTGATCTGCAGCAGATCGGTCCCCTTGCCCGGGAGATCCCCGAGGGGGTCTGGAAGATGGCAGAGGCCTTTTGGCCCGGTCCGCTGACCATGATCGTCCGGAAAAGTGACATCGTTCCCGACGATGTCAGCGCCGGACTGGATACCGTGGGCATTCGTATGCCCAGCCATCCCATCGCCCGTGCTGTCATTCGTGCTGCCGGTGTGCCGTTGGCCGCGCCGTCGGCCAATTTGTCGGGCAAGCCTTCGCCCACCACCGCAAAGGACACCGCCCGGGATATGGACGGACGCATCGCTGCCATTCTGGACGGCGGCGCCAGTCAGGTGGGCGTAGAATCCACCGTGGTGGACATGACGGGGGAATATCCCCAGGTGCTGCGTCCCGGCGCCATTACCGAAGAAATGATTGCCGCTGTCATGGGCAAAGCCCATACCGATGCTGCCGTCACCCGTTCGCTGGAGGCGGGAGAACAGCCCAAAGCTCCCGGCATGAAGTATCGGCATTATGCGCCCAAGGCACCGGTGCTGCTGTTCGAGGGCGCGCCAGAAGAAAGCTATGCCGTGCTGGCAGACGAAGCAGGACAGGCCTATGACGGCATTTTGTGCTTTGAAGAATATTATCCCGCGTTGAAGGCTGCCCATACCTGCCGGGTATACAGCTTGGGCCACAGCTGGGATCACAAGACCCATGCCCGCAGACTGTTCGCCTTGCTGCGAAAGTTTGACGGTACCAGGGCCAAGCGTATTTTGGCGCAGTGCCCCCGCGCTTACGGCGCTAATGCTGCTACGGTCAATCGCCTGCGCAAAGCTGCGGGCTTTGCTTCCAGGACTTGCACGGAAAAAATGGTGATCGGCATCACCGGTCCCAGCGGCAGCGGTAAGAGCACCTTGTCAGAGATGCTGCGAGATGCCGGAGCTCTGGTGCTGGATGCCGATGCCATTTATCACGAGATGATCCGGCAGCAGTGGTTGCTGCAAAAGCTGGAAGCCCGATTCCCCGGCGTGGTGCAGAATGGCGCCCTGGATCGGAAGAAGCTGGGCGAGATCGTCTTTGCAGATGAACAGGCGCGGCTGGACCTGAATGCCATGACCCACGGTGCCGTGCGGCAGGAGATGCTGCGGCGCACCCGGGAATATGCCGGCAAGCTGGTGGTGCTGGATGTACCGCTGTTGTTTGAAAGCGGCATTGACCGTGACTGCACCTTGACCGTTGGTGTCACAGCGCCGCGGGAGACCTGCCTGCAGCGCATTTGCCGGCGGGACGGCATTGATACCGTCCGTGCCAAGGCAAGACTGGACGCACAGCCTGATGATGCCTATTATGCCGCCCATTGCGATGCGCTGGTGCGGAATGACGGAGATACCGAAAACTTCCGCCAGCAACTGGAAAATCTGCTGGGACGTTACGGCGTACTGTAAGAACAAAAAAATCCTGCCGCTTGCGGCAGGATTTTTGTTATACTTCGGCCTTTTTACGGCGGCGAAGATGCAGATACAGCTTTTCCAACAGATGGAAAATAAATACCACAATGCCGGCTGCGGCGGTAAAGCCAAGGATGTAAATCAGCAGACTCAATGCAAAAGGCAATGTTTCGTGAATGATGGAATACACCGGCAGCACCGACTCAAAGTGCTGGCTGATATAGAACATGTTGAAGGTTTCCTCGTTGGACAAATCGAAATGATAGACCACTTCGTTCATGATGCATGCCACAGCTACCGTAAAGATAAACATGGGCACAGCGCGGCGCAGGGTGTCATGGGAAGAGGGAACATAGCCGCTGTGCAGCAGATAAATACCAACGCTGACCATACTGCCGTGCCAGATCATGGTCTGCAGGTTCACACCCACGGTTTCGGTAAAGACACAGAAAACCAAATGGAACATGCCAAAGGGTTTGGGCGTGGGCATGGTGGTATGTAAAAAAGAATATCGGTTAAAACCTGCATGAAATTAAACTCAGAACAGTACTTTGATTTTGCGCGAGGCGTATCATAGCATAAGCATGATGAAAAGAAAAGGGCTTTTACAAAAAGTTAAAAAACTAAAAAACAGCGCATGCCGCAGCAAGCGCTGTTGCTATTACGATCGATTATTCGGCATCGGGCTGGGGAATGTCGCAGACATCTACCCATGCTTTGGCGTTGGCGTACTGGAACAGCTCGTCGCAGGTCAGCTCAATGGCAGAGTTGGAGCTGCCGGCGGCGGGAAACACCGTCTGGAAGCGCTGCATGGAGCGGTCACAGTAAACGGTGACATGTTCGGGCAGGGCAAAGGGGCAAACACCGCCCACGGCATGACCGGTCATGGCAGCGGTATCGTCATGGGACAGCATCTTTGCCTTAAAGCCAAAGGTGTCCTTAAAGCGGCGGTTGCTGATTTTGCCGTCGCCGGCGGCAACCACCAGCAGGCAGCCGCCATCTTTGTCGGCAAATGCCAGAGTCTTGGCAATACGGGCGCCTTCTACACCAACAGCCTGTGCGGCCAGTTCCACCGTAGCACTGGAAACAGAAAACTCCAGAATGTCTTTTTCACGGCCCAGGGGGGCAAAGTATGCGCGAACTTTTTCAATGGACATAAGATTTATCTCCTTTACGAAAAAACGATGAAATCTGTGTTTGTTCAACATTATATACCTCTTTGTGGATAAATACAAGCCGTATATGGGGCAAAAAACCAAAGTCTTTCGCACATCTTGTGTATTTCCAAAATTTGGGTGAACCAAAACCCAAAAACCCGCAGAAATACTGGAAAACATGTCAAAAAAATTTGTGATAAATATTACGAAAAGTTGAACAGAAAGCTCTTTACAAGGGCAAAAAGGGGTGGTATTATAATAAAACAATGTCGAAAGGAAGCGTAAAAGGGTTATGGTGCAGGATTTTCCCCGGACGCTGAGCTTATTGCGTCAGGAAAAGAAAATCAGTCAGCGGAAAGCTGCCTCTGAGCTTGGGGTCTCCCAGGCTTTGTTGTCGCACTATGAAAACGGTGTCCGTGAACCCGGTTTACAGTTTGTAGTACGTGCCGCTGATTACTATGGTGTTTCAGCAGACTATCTGTTGGGTCGAACCATGGCTCGTGACGGCGGCGTGATTTTGGCAAATGATGTGGCAGACAGCTCGGAGAAAAAGGATAATATCCTGCGCGGCAGCGCCACTGCGATGCTGAATAAAAAGCTGCTGGTCAATTCTACGGCATTGTTGTATGAAGCTTTGGGTAAGTGCGACAATGATCTGGTGCTTGGTGTATCTGAGTACCTTTGCACCGCCTTTTACAAAGCATTCCGTATGGTGTATGCCATGGGACAGGAGTCCCGCAGCGATGTGTTCCCGGCAGCAGATTTTAATTATTCCGAACTGTGCGATCTGCACCTCAAGCGCAGCGAAGTGATGCTGCGCAAGCTGGCGAACAGCAAGGAGTCTCCGGAAATGCAGCTGAATATTGCAGCACTGCAGCAGCAGTATCCGCAGCTGGCACCTTCTTTGTTTACCCTGTTGCACAGTGTGTCTGCCGGGCTGGAAAAGGAAGAAGAAAATTATTGATAAAATTGCAAAAAAACACTTGCAATTTGAAGCCAGCTGTGTTACAATACATATTGCGTTCTAAAGGCGACATGTGCTGGTGTAGCTCAGCCGGTAGAGCAGCTGATTTGTAATCAGCAGGTCGGGGGTTCGAATCCGTCCACCAGCTCCACCAATCGCGTACAATAGAATATGCGGAACATGGGAGTGTTCCCGAGTGGCCAAAGGGGGCAGACTGTAAATCTGTTGACAATGTCTACGGTGGTTCGAATCCACCCGCTCCCACCAAAAAACCGAAGGTGAAAACCTTCGGTTTTTTAACTTTTTTATGGAAAAACGGACGCTGGAACATGTTCCAACGTCCGTTTCTGCTATTTTTTTACCATCCGTCCTGCATAGCCGCAGCGGAGGCACAGTTCTTCGGTGACATTGCGGTTTTCAAAGGAGCGCTTCAGCGCTACTGCCCGGGGAGAAGCAAGAATATCGGCAAGAGCATCGGTAAAAATATTGCCCAAGGGGATGTTGCCCTCGGCATCCAGACAGCAGGGGACTACCGTGCCATTTGACAAAATGCCGATTTGATCACGCAGACCGTAGCAGGTATGGGCACTGCCAACATAATCAGCCTCCGGGTCGGGCCAATCAAAACGCTCGCCCCACTCCAGAAATACCCGGTTCTGCAGGCGAAAGCCGGAACGGGTCTTCGCCCATTCTCCGGGGAACTGCGCGTGCATGGCATCCAAAATGGTGCGGTTTAAGCTGTCCTCACCGCCGATGTTCCACAGGCGCATGACGGCGACGATGCCTTGCTCGGCTGCCTTGGCGCAAAAATCAAAGCAGTGCTGCAGGTAATCTTCCAGCGAAAGACCAATGTCGTTGGCCTCGTAGCAATGCAGGGAAATGCTTACCTTGTGCAGAGGCTTGGCGGACAAAAGAAGGTCTTTCTTTTGCGGCAGCAGCGTGCCGTTGGTGGTGAGGATCACCTTAAAGCCCAGTTCACCTGCGATACGAAAGAACGCGGCAAGCTGCGGATGCAGCAGCGGCTCACCCATGAGATGAAAATATAAGTATTCGGTCACATCCCGCAGTTTGGAAGCGGCAAGCGTAAACTCTTCGATGGACAGATACTTGATTTCCCGTTTGGTGCCATGACAAAAACTGCAACGCAGGTTGCAGGCATTTGTGATTTCAAGATAGGCTTTTTTTAACATGGAATACCGCCTTTTCAGCATGAACTTGTTATTAGTATAGCACAGAACAGAAGAGAAGTAAAATCTGCATTTGAGAAATTTTCGTGCCTTTACTTGAAGAAATGAAAAGAAATGGTATAATGTAACATAGAGAAAGAGGCTGCCACGCAAGTTGTTGCGAAAGCATGAGAAGGCCTTTTCACAAGAAGATGTTGATTGGTAAAACAGGCGATTTGCCTGAAAAGGAGACCCTATGAAATATGATGTAATGATTATCGGCGCCGGTCCCGGCGGTATTTTTGCCGCTTACGAGCTGATGCAGAAGAAACCGGAGCTGAAGGTAGCAGTGTTTGAGGCGGGGCACGCCTTGCATCAGCGCCGCTGCCCCATTGACGGAGAAAAGATCAAGAGCTGTGTAAACTGCAAGAGCTGCAGCATCATGAGCGGTTTTGGCGGTGCAGGCGCGTTTTCTGACGGCAAGTATAATATCACCAATGAGTTTGGCGGTACATTATATGAGTATATCGGTAAAAAGCGGGCGCTGGATCTGATGCATTATGTGGATGAGATCAATATGCGTTATGGCGGCGAGGGCACCAAGCTGTACTCCACTGCCGGCACCCGATTCAAGACCATCTGCATTCAAAACAACCTGCATTTGCTGGACGCATCGGTGCGCCATCTGGGCACAGATATCAATTATGTGGTGCTGGAGAATCTGTATGCGTATCTGCAGGACAAGGTGCAGTTCTTCTTTGACACCCCGGTGCAAACGGTGGCTGTGACGGAAGAAGGCTATTTGGTCAAGTGCAAGGATGCCCAGTACCAAGGCCGCCAGTGCATCATTTCTGTGGGACGCAGCGGCAGCAAATGGATGGAGACCGTGTGCCGAGAGCTGGATATTCCCACCAAGTCCAACCGCGTGGACATCGGTGTGCGAGTAGAGCTGCCTGCCGTGGTATTTGCCCATCTGACCGATGAACTGTACGAAAGCAAGATCGTATACCGTACCGAAAAGTATGGGGACAAAGTGCGCACATTCTGTATGAATCCCAAAGGTGCCGTGGTCAGCGAAAACACCAACGGCATCATCACGGTGAACGGTCACAGCTATGAAGATCCTGCCAAGCAGACAAAAAACACCAACTTTGCGCTTCTGGTGGCCAAGCATTTCTCCGAGCCCTTTAAGGATTCCAACGGGTATGGCGAAAGCATTGCCCGGCTCAGCAATATGCTGGGCGGCGGCGTGATCGTGCAGCGCTTTGGCGATCTGATTCGTGGCCGCCGTTCCACCCCCAGCCGCATCGAAGAGGCCTTTATCACGCCTACCATGAACGCAACCCCCGGTGACCTGAGCTTGGTGCTGCCCAAACGAATTCTGGACGGAATCATCGAGATGATCTATGCGCTGGACAAGGTAGCACCCGGTACTGCCAATGATGACACCCTGCTTTATGGTGTAGAGGTTAAGTTCTACAACATGGAGGTAGCGGTGGATGAACAGCTGCAGACCAAGTATGCAGGCCTGTATATCATTGGTGACGGCAGCGGTATCACTCACTCGCTGTCCCACGCTTCTGCCAGCGGCGTTCATGTGGCGCGCCATATTGCAGACACAATTCAATAAGCAGAAAGCCCCGCTTGTGCGTGATCGCAAGCGGGGCTTTTGGATGTTGCGTACCCCTTGAAAGGAAGGAACGGTTGGAGTATACTATACATATTGCGTGCTGAAAGGAAGGATATCGACATGATCTATACGCCTATGACAAAAAAGGCACTGAAACTTTGCTTTGATGCACATAAAGCGCAGACAGACAAAAGCGGGATGCCCTATGTTTTCCATCCCTTTCATTTGGCAGAGCAGATGCAGGACGAGGTAACGACTACGGTAGCGCTGCTGCACGATGTGGTGGAGGATACCGAATATACCTTTGCGGATCTTATAGAAATGGGCTTTCCGCCCGTGGTGCTGGATGCCCTGCGCCTGCTGACGCATGATGATGCTGTGCCCTACATGGACTATGTGCGGGAAGTGAAAAAGAATCCCGTGGCGGCGGCTGTCAAGCTGGCGGATCTGCGGCATAATAGTGATTTGTCCCGCATGGACGAAGTCACTGAACAGGTGTTGACCAGACGGGAAAAGTACCTGCAGGCCATGCAGCTGCTGCTGGATCAGGAATAAGAGATATGTTAGAGACAGCATATTTTGCGGGCGGATGCTTTTGGTGCATCACCCCTGTGTTCAAAGAAATGCCCGGCGTGTCCGATGTGGTCAGCGGCTATTCCGGCGGTGATGAGGTAAATCCTGCTTATCTGGATGTAAAAAATCAGAACACCGGTCACCGCGAGACCATTCGCATCGAGTTTGACCCAGCGCAGGTTTCTTTTGCAGAACTGTTTGCCACCTTCCTGCGGGAAGTAAATCCCTTTGACGGCGGTGGTCAGTTTATCGACCGTGGGCATTCCTACACCTTGGCGGTGTATGCACTGTCCCATGAGCAGCGAGAGGAAGCGCTGGCGCAGATCCGTGCGCTGGAGGAAAGCGCCGGACAACCGGTCTGCATCAGCATAGAGCCCTTTCTGGCATTTTACCCCGCGGAAGAGGAGCATCAGGACTATTACCTGAAGCATCCGGAGGAGTTCCGGCAGGAACTTATCGATTCCGGCAGACTTCGTCTGCAGGACACAGAGGCATAAGAAAGAAGGCGAATCTCTTTTATGGCAGAAACAGCCATACGCAATGATTTTTCCAAGGGAGCAATGTGGCGGAATATCCTTCGCCAGGCCATTCCCTTGACCATCGCACAGTCGGTACAGCTGCTGTACAATGTGGTAGACCGCATCTATCTGGGGCATTTGCCCGGCGCATCCAGTCTGGCGCTCACCGGTGTGGGTCTGATTTTTCCCATTGTTGCGCTGATCACGGCATTTTGTAATTTGTTTTCCACCGGCGGCACACCCCTTTTCTCCATTGCCCGAGGCGCGGGAGAAAAAGATCGGGCAGAAATAATTATGAACAACACCTTTGTGATGCTTTGCATCATGGCTGTGGTGCTGATGGTGTGCGGATACACATTCAAAAAGCCGATTTTGTATTTGTTTGGCGCCAGTGATGCCACTTACGGATACGCAAACGCATACCTGCAGATTTATCTGGCAGGCACGCTGTTTGCCATGCTGAGTACCGGTATGAACGGATTTATCAATGCCCAGGGCTTTCCCCGCATGGGTATGCTGACCATCATCATCGGTGCGGTGCTGAACGTGATCTTAGACCCCATCTTTATTTTTGCACTGGAGATGGGCGTGAAAGGCGCGGCGTTGGCCACCGTCATCTCGCAAACGGTGTCCTGCACCTGGGTCATGCTGTTTCTCACCGGCAAGCGGGCGCTGCTCCGGCTGCAGAAAGCAAAGATGGCACTGGATGGCAAGTTGCTGCGAGAGATCGTCAGTCTGGGTCTGCCGGGCTTTATTATGTCGGGCACCAACTGTCTGGTGCAGGTGACCTGCAATGCCACCCTGCGAAACTGGGGCGGCGATTTGTACATTGGTGTCATGACCGTTATCAATTCGGTGCGCGAGATTTTCAGTCTGCCGGTCACCGGTCTGACCCACGGCGCGCAGCCGGTGCTGAGTTTTAATTACGGTGCGCGGGAATATAAGCGGGTGCAAAAGGGTATTGTCTTTACCGCCATTACCGGCACAGTCGTTACCGTGCTGTGCTGGATCTGGGTGCTGGCAAATCCCGAGTTTTTGATCTCGCTGTTCAGCAGCGATCCCGCCCTGCGGGAAGTGGGTGTCCATTCCATGCAGTTGTATTTCTTCGGGTTCTTCTTTATGTCCATGCAGTTTGCGGGACAAAGCACCTTTGTGGCACTGGGTAAATCCCGCCATGCGGTGTTCTTCTCCCTGCTGCGCAAGGCTTTTATCGTATTCCCCCTGACCCTGCTGCTGCCGCATGTAGGCGGTCTTGGCGTAGACGGTGTCTTTTTGGCAGAGCCGGTGTCCAACCTGATTGGCGGAACGGCCAGCTTCGTTACTATGATGTGCACGGTCTGGCCCATGCTGACGAAAAAAGAGAAGGAAAAACAAGCGAAAGCAGTTTCTGACTAAACAAGCGAAAATCCCCATTTCTGCAAGGCAGAAATGGGGATTTGTTATTTGATTTCTTGCATCCGGGATGTATCTATGCCCCACAATATCCGCATCTCCCGCAGAGCGGCGATATAGCTCTCGGGATCTGTGGGATAGCTCATGCCGTGTCCAGCGCCGGGAGTCAGGTGCAGCCGTTTGGGCGCGGCGCAGGCATCGTAATTTTCCAGGCTCATGCGGCAGGGGACAAAGGCATCGTCTTCGCCGTGGTAAAAGATCACAGGAACGGTGCACTGCATCAGCGCCTTGTGAGGAACGGCGTCTTCAATGTCAAAGCCGCCAAACAGCCGTCCGGAAAGACGGATCAGCGGATACAGCAAAGCCGGGGGCAGGCGCAGCTGCTGCATCACATGATACATGATGTCCCGGGCAGAGGTGTAGCCGCAATCGGCCAGCACACCCACCACCTGGGGCGGCAGGGGATTGCCCGCTGCCATCAGCACCGTAGAAGCACCCATGGAGATGCCGGTGAGGATCAGCTTGCAGTGGGGGCCGAAACGCTGTACGGCATAATCCACCCAGCACAGGCAATCGCGGCTCTCCCGTATGCCAAAGGTGGTAATGTGTCCGTCGCTTGCGCCGCCGGCGCGCTGGTCGATGAGGATCACATTGTGCCCTAGCGCCATGCGACGGATGACACCGCCGGCCAGATCCCGGCGGGCAGAGCCCCGGTATCCGTGAAACATCAGCTCGGTGGGCGCGTCGGGTGCCTGTTCAAAGTATAAGCCCCGCAGGGTCAAGCCGTCAAAGGAAGTGATGGATACCTGCTCCCGCGGAAGGGTATCAACGGCCTTCAGCCATTCCCGCATCTTTTCGTGATACGGCTCATAAGGCTTGCCTTGGGGCACGGGGTAGGGGTCTTTTTCGGGATGTCGGGTGGGAATATAAAACACCAAGAAGAAGCATACCAAAAGCAGACAAAGCACCAGCGCCAATATTCCGCCGCAGATGCCCAGTATCATCCCAATATGCTCCATGGTGCTCACCTCCTCCAATGCTGCATTCATTATATCGCTGTGCGAGAGTTTTCACAAGGGCAGAAAGGGCGCAGGCAGGTGAACAATCTGTGAAATATCCGGCGCGCTCAACAGACGGGACACTTCCATTTTCCCTGTGCTTATGCTATAATGTGCAGGCGAACAATGTCGAAGGAAGGGAGGCGCGCCATGCATAAAACCTTAAACATGACCCGGGGGAAGCCCATGGGTCTGCTGGTGCGTTTTGCCATTCCGCTGATGCTGGGCAATGTGTTCCAGCAATTATATACCGTGGTGGATACCGCCATCGTAGGTCAGGGCGTGGGCATGGATGCTCTTGCAGCCATCGGCACGGTGGACTGGCTTGGCTGGCTGATGCTGGGTATTGCCCAGGGCCTTACACAGGGATTTTCTGTCCGTATGGCGCAAAAGTACGGCGAGGGAGACGGTCAGGGACTGCAGGATTGCATCGGGCAATCCGCAAGACTCAGTATTCTCATCGCGCTGGCCTGCACCATGCTGGGACAACTGGGACTTCCGCTGTTCTTGCAGCTTTTGCGTGTGCCCGCAGATCTGACCGGCATGGCAAGCACCTATATCCGCATTATTATGGCGGGTATGCCTGCCATGGTATTTTACAATTTCTGCGCTTCTGTCCTGCGTGCCATCGGTGACAGCAAAACACCGCTGGTGGCCATGATGACAGCGGCTGCTACAAACATTGTACTGGACTGTCTGGTGGTATTTGTGTTGGGCTGGGGTATTGCCGGTGCGGCCGTCGCGACGGTCGTTGCCCAGTGCCTTTCCGGCCTTTTGTGCACATGGCGCATTTGGAAAACGCCGGTGCTGCATTTTAACAGAAGCCAGATGCGGCACGATGTTGCCCGCAGCCGTGATTTGTTGGGCATGGGTCTTCCGGTGGCAGGAAAAAACACCATCATTGCCCTGGGCGGCATGGGCATTCAGGCGGTGGTCAATGGCTTTGGCATGAGCTTTATTGCCGGCTTTACCGCTACCAACAAGCTTTACGGCGTGCTGGAGATCGCCGCGATTTCCTACGGCTATGCCGTTACCACCTATGTGGGGCAGAACTACGGCGCAGGAAAGAATAAGCGCATTCGCCGCGGCATGCGTTCCGCGGTGGTTCTGAGTCTGGTGACTGCGGCAGCCATTGCGCTGGTGATGGTGGTCTTCGGCCGCCCCATTACCATGCTGTTTATCTCTACCGAAACCCCGGAACTGGCAAAGGTTGCAGGAGATGTGGCCTATTGGTATCTGTGCGCCATGGCGGCATGTCTGCCGGCACTGTATCTGCTGCATGTTTATCAGGCGGCGCTGCAGGGGATGGGCAATGCCATGATCTCCATGGTATCCGGTATCATCGAGTTTATCACCCGCGTGGGTTTGGCTCTTGTGGTGGCAGCTACCGGCTATATTTACGGCGTATTTGGCGCCGAAGTAGGCGCTTGGGTGGGCGCCGCCATTTATCTGGGACTGTGCTATTATCACGCGGTTCGGTATTTGCCGGATGAAAGCGAGGATGTGCAATGAAACAAAAAACGCAAAGCAAGGCTGACCGACAGAATGCACTGCTGGGTCGGATCATTGTAGGCCTGTGGATCATTGCAATTGCGTGGCTGGTGATGCTGCTGTTTTACGTGATGGTGACAGAACGGTATTTTACCGACCCCCTGGCAGGCATGCTGATCTTTCTCCCCTGGACGATGATCGTTGCAGCTGTTCTGCTGCAAAGCTGGCGTAAATATGGACGCAAGGATAAAAAGACCTGTTACATCCATTTGGTCCTTTGGTGTCCGGCATGGGTCAGTATCCTGATCAAAACCGTGCGTCATTGATGTGCTTTGAGATTTGGAACAAAAAAACAGTACGTATTTCGTTGCAAATAAAAAATATGTGAACTGCATCGCCTGGTTCCGTGGGCGATGCAGTTTTTACTTGACAAGTAGCATTTACTGCAGTAAACTAATTAAGGAATTAATTAATTGATTAACTGATTGTCGATTTTGGGAGGCACCTATGAACGGAAAACCCTTGATGCTGATGGTGCGGCAGCTGGACCGCGCCTGGCGGGAGCGGCTACGGAAGATCTCGGCCGAGGCCGGTATTCCCGATCCTTACGCCCGGATTTTGTCCTATTTGCACCGGAATCCTGGTGCAAGCCAAAAGGAAATCTCCGAGCATACGCAAAAAACCTATGCGGCTATCAGCCAGACGGTGAAGGAAATGCTGCGGGAGGATTATGTGTATCGCGAGACCGACAGTGACGATCAGCGCTATGCCAAACTATATCTTACCGAAAAGGGAATTACATATGCCCTGCGTATGCGGGAAGAGATCGGCAAGGCAGAGGCGCAGGTGCGTATGGCGCTGCCTGCCGGCAAGGAAGAAGAAGTAGCTGCCTTGCTGGAGCAGCTGTATGAAGCCGTGAGAAAGGAGCAGTGAGATGCTGAAGTATTTGAAGAAATATTGGTTATGGTGCATGCTGGCACCGCTGTTTATGATCGGCGAGATCACCATGGATCTGCTGCAGCCCGATATGATGGCAGACATCGTGGACAACGGTGCTTTGGCCGGTAATATGGATGTGGTGCTGCAGGTGGGGGTTCGCATGATCCTGCTGGTGCTGGTAGGTGCGGTATGCGGCATTTTGTGCGGTGTGTTTACCAATCTGGCATCCCAGCAGTTTGGTAATGATCTGCGGAAGGATCTGTTTTCCCGTATTATGGATCTGTCCTTTCAGCAGACCGATAAAATCTCCACCGGCAGTCTGGTGACTCGTCTCACCAACGACGTCAATCAGGTGCAGAACATGGTGTCCATGTCCATGCGCGGTGTGGTGCGCAGCGGCTTTATGTTCATCGGTGGTATTGTGATGCTGTATGGGCAGGCACCCCAGTTTGCGGTTGTGGTGGCATGTGTGCTGCCCATCATTCTGGTGCTGGCAACCTTCTTTCTGCTGAAGGCCGGACCCATGTTTTCCGTCATGCAGGAAAAACTGGATGGCGTCAATAACGTGATGCAGGAAAACGTTGCCGGTGCCCGTGTGGTAAAGGCCTATGTGCGGGAAGATTATGAGATCAGCCGCTTTGGAAAGGCCAACGATGCCCTTTGCGGCATTTATCTGAAGGTCTTCAAGCTGCTGGCCTTTATGTCTCCGCTGATGAGCCTGATTTTGAACCTTTGCGTGGTGTCGGTGATCTTGATCAGCGGCATACAGATCAAGGGCGGCAGCGATATCACCACCGGCGAGATCATTGCAGCCATTACCTATGTTACCATGATCCTGCAGAGCGTGCTGTTTCTGGCATTTATGTTCCAGAACTTCGTCCGTGCCCGGGCATCCATTGGCCGTATCAAAGAAGTGCTGAATCAGGACCGTGCTTTCTCCGGCGGTACCCGTACCCAGGGTGAGGAGACCCCGGTGGTGGCAGAACTGCGGGGTGTCAGCTTTGCCTATCCCAACACCGGCGAGCCGGTGTTGGAGGGTGTGGATCTGTCGGTGCGCCGGGGTGAAACCTTGGCTATTCTGGGCGCTACCGGCAGCGGTAAGTCCAGTCTGGTGAATCTGATTCCCCGATTCTACGATGTCACCGAGGGTACGGTGCTTTTTAACGGCGTAGATGTGCGGGAGTATGATCTGACAGCCTTGCGCAGTCAGATCGGCATCGTGCTGCAGAAGGCAGAACTGTATACCCGCAGCATTGCCGACAACATCCGCTGGGGTAAGGATGACGCAACACCCTGGGAGATCAAAGCGGCAGCCGAGATCGCCCAGGCCGATGACTTTATCTGTGCGACCCCTTATGGCTATGAAACCTATGTGACCGAAGGCGGTCACTCGTTGTCCGGCGGACAGAAGCAGCGCATCAGCATTTCCCGCGCTGTATTAAAGCAGGCTGATCTGCTGATCTTTGACGACTCCACCAGTGCGCTGGATCTGAAGACCGAGGCCAGGTTCTACGATGCTTTGGCAGAGGCCAGACCCGATGCCGCCAAGATCATCATCGCCCAGCGCATCGCTTCGGTACGTTCTGCGGATCGTATCGCCGTGCTGGAGGGCGGCAGGATCACAGCCTGCGCCGACCATGACACCTTGATGCATACCTCGGAGACTTACCGGGATATCTATCATTCTCAGCTGAAGGAGGAAGACCAATGAAACAGGGAAATTACAACGAAAAGACCCTGCCTCGCGGCTTTGGTCACGCCCCCAACAGTAACCCCTTTGACCATGTGCCCGATAAAAAGGGTTCCGGCGGCCACGGAAAAGGCGGCCCCCGCATGGCAATGGTTGCAGAAAAGCCCAAAAGTGCAAAGGGTACACTGCTGCGGCTGATGCAGTATTTTGGAAGAGAAAAACGGCTGCTGTTCTTGATGGTGAGTACGGTGACCCTGGTCACTGTCATGGGTCTGTGTTTCCCCGCGCTGCAGGGTACGGTCATCGACCGGATCACGGTGCGGGAGTGGGAAGCTCTGCCCAAGCTGATCGGTGCCATGCTGGCAGTAATTGCCGTCAATGTGCTGGGCACCTTTGGTCAGTCGCTGATCTCGGCGTTCCTCAGTCAGAATATCGTGCGCAGACTGCGTCAGGATCTGTTTGAAAAGATCGTGCGTCTGCCCATCAAGTATATCGACACCCATTCCAACGGCGATATCATGAGCCGCATGACCAACGACGTGGAGAATATTTCCATGACGGTGTCTCAAAGCCTGGGCAGCCTGATCTCCGGTGTGCTGACGGTGGTGGGCACAGTGGCCATTATGCTGTGGTACTGCTGGCAGCTGACACTGGTGACCATGCTGACGGTGGTGCTGACGGTGCTGGTTACCAAAAAGCTGTCGGGCATCATGCGTAGGGTCTACCGTCGCCGCAGCCAGGTGCTGGGCAGACTGAACGGTCATTCCGAAGAAATGATCACCGGCTACAAGACCATTGTGGCCTATAACGAACAGCAGCAGGTGAAGGATACCTTTAATGAGACCTCTGACGAGCTGGCAAAGGTCAGCATCCGGGCTGAGATCCTGGGCGGAAGCATGGGTCCCATTATGAACTGTATTTCCAACATCGGATTTGTGATCGTGGCGGCTTTTGGCGGTTATTTTGCCTTGAAAGGCATCATCACCGTGGGTACGATTTCTGCATTTGTCATTTATGCCAAGCAGTTTACCCGTCCCATCAACGAGATCGCCCAGCTGTACGGCACGGTGCAGACCGCCATTGCCGGTGCCGAGCGTGTCTTTGAACTGATGGATCATCCCTCCGAAGACCGCAGCGGTGAGGAGAGCATGGAGCAGGCCCGGGGCGAGGTGAGCTTCCGGAACGTAGACTTCTCCTATGTGCCCGAAAAACAGGTGCTGCATGACTTCACGCTGGATGTGCGTCCCGGTGAAAAGGTGGCACTGGTCGGTGCTACCGGCAGCGGCAAGACCACCGTGGTCAACCTGCTGATGCGCTTTTACGACATTGATGCCGGACAGATCCTCATCGACGGTGTGGACATCCGGGACATCAGCCGTGACGAACTGCGCCGGAACACCGCCATCGTGCTGCAGGATACTGTGCTCTTCTCTGACACGGTGGAGACCAACATAAAGTACGCCAACATGGATGCCGATATGGAGCATGTGGAGGCGGCTGCCCATATGAGCAATGCGGATTTCTTTATCCGCAAGCTGCCTAAGGGCTATCAGACCTTCCTCAAGCAGGCGGGTGCCAATCTGTCCCAGGGACAGCGACAGCTGCTGGCCATCGCCCGCGCTGTGCTGGCTGATCCCAAGATCCTGATTCTGGATGAGGCAACTTCCTCGGTGGATACCCGTACTGAAAAGCATATTCAGGATGCTATGGTCAAGTTGATGGGCGGCCGTACCAGTCTGATCATTGCCCACCGTCTGTCCACCATCCGCGATGCTGATAAGATCGTGGTCATGGATCAGGGGCGTGTGGTGGAGATGGGTAACCATGAACAGCTTCTGGCGCAAAAGGGTCGCTACTACGAACTGTACATGACCCAGTTCGAGGGCAACGAAACCTGATTGAATCCAAAATAAAAGCCGGTACTTTTGCGAAAAAACGCGAAAGTATCGGCTTTTGCGCAGAATGTGTTGTAAAAAATATTTTTTTATGCTATATTGAAAGTACCAACTTCATGGTAAAGGAGTATTTGTCATGTTTTGTGCAAAATGTGGAAAAGAGATCCCCGAAGGCGCAGCATTCTGCCCCGCTTGTGGCAATGAAGCTGCTGTACAGGCTGCCCCTGCTGTTCAGGCCGAACCTGCAGCACAGGCTGCCCCCGCTGCTGCCCCCACCACCATCACCATTCCCCCTGCAGTGACTGAAACTGTAGACAAGGTGGTTAAAAAGGCCAAGGAAGGCTATGCTATGGCAGAGAAGAAGATCGGTGCCAAGAATATGCCTCTGGCTGTCATCGGTGTGGTATCTGTACTGGCTCTGCTGCTGATCCTGCTTCTGGCAGGCGGCAACAGCTCTCCCGAGGGCGTTGTTGAGAAGTATATGGACGCAGTGTTGGACGGCAATGTGAGCAAGTTCATGGATTGTTTCGATGATGACATCCTGGACGAACTGGCTGACGAAGAGTTCGACGGCAGCATGAAAGAACTGAAGAAGGAACTGAAAGAAGCTCTGCAGGATGCAGCAGAAGAAGCGGAAGACTTCAAGAAGCTTTCTGTAATCGGCAGTTCTAAGGTCAGCAGCTCTGACCTGGAAGGCGTCAAGGAAATGTATGACGAGATTGACATCAAGGTCAGCGATGCTGCAGAGGTTCGTGTGGAATTCGAAGATGAAGATGGCGATACCGACATCGAAGAGTTCTATGTTGTCAAGATCGGCAACAAATGGTATATGCATTTCACCTACCTGTATATGATGGGCTAATCAAATTGAAAATCAAAAGGGCACCCTGCGGGGTGCCCTTTGTTGTTTGCAAAACTCCCTTGCCCTGCGGCAAGGGAGTTTTTATGTCACATGCGTGTTATGTATCCTGAAACTGATGCGCTTCTTGCAAGATCATATCCTTTACCTTCATCAGGCGGGTGATATTGCCGCGCTCGTTTTCCTCCAGTTTCATGGAAATGTAGCGGATGTTCTTCTGCAGTTCGGGGATCATCATATACTCCAGCGCATTTACCCGGCGGCGGGTCTTTTCAATGTCTTCCGCCAGAAGCTGCATGGTTTTTTCCACTTCGGCCAGCTCCAGCATATCCCGGAAGACCCTACTCAGGCTTTCCAAGGCAGTATCCAGCTCGCCGGAGGTTTGGGCAAAGCCGTAGGGGAAAATATCAGAAGGGTCTTCGTTGCGGGTGCGGAAGGTATAGGTGGGCACATTGACACTCATCATGTTGCGTTGGCCCACCTCCAGAGTGACGCTCTGCTTGGGATACAGCAGAGCCTGCTCCAGCATTTCGGGACTCATCACAGCCGAGGCAATGGTAAAGGCACCGTTGGCCTGCTCCAGACCGCTTTCTACCCGCTGGCGCAGGATACGGTTGCGGCGGACGACCTCTAAAAACTGCTTCATCAGCTCATCGCGCTTGTCTTTCAGCAGTTTGTGACCTCGCATGGCGGTGCGCAGCCGGCGTTTCAGCCGGGTCAATTCCATCCGTGTGGGGTTGATGGTGGTGTTTGCCATATGCGCTCACCTCAACTCTCTTTGGTGTAATATTTATCCACCATTTCCTGTTTAATGCGCTTCAGTTCGCCCTTGGGCAGCATGCGCAGCAGTTCCCAGCCAAGATCCAGCGTTTCAAAGATGCTGCGGTTTTCCTCGCCGCCCTGGGACACATAGCGCCGCTCAAACTCTTCGGCGAACTTGGCATACAGCAGGTCGGTTTCGGACAGTGCGGCTTCGCCCAGGATGGTCATCAGCTCTTTGGCCTCCTTGCCGGAGGCATAGGCGGCAAACAGCTGGTTCATGGTGGCGGCATGATCCTCACGGGTCTTGCCCACACCAACGCCCTTGTCCTTCAGACGGGACAGAGAGGGCAGTACATCTACGGGCGGCAGTACACCTTTGCGATACAGGTCACGGGACAGAATGATCTGACCCTCGGTGATGTAACCGGTCAGGTCGGGAATAGGATGAGTCTTGTCATCCTCGGGCATGGTGAGGATGGGGATCATGGTGATAGAACCTTCCTGTCCCAGCTTGCGGCCGGCGCGCTCGTACATGGTGGCAAGGTCGGTATACAGATAGCCGGGGTAACCGCGGCGGCCGGGTACTTCCTTACGGGCAGCGGATACTTCGCGCAGGGCTTCGGCATAGTTGGTGATGTCGGTCAAAATTACCAGCACGTGCATGCCCTTTTCAAAGGCCAGATACTCGGCGGCGGTCAGCGCCATGCGGGGCGTTGCGATACGCTCGACGGCCGGGTCGTTGGCCAGATTGGTAAACAGCACGGTACGGTCGATGGCACCGGTGCGCTTGAAATCGGAAATGAAGAAGTCCGCTTCCTCAAAGGTGATGCCGATGGCGGCAAAGACTACGGCAAAGTTACTCTCGCCGTCCAACACCTTGGCCTGGCGGGCGATCTGTGCAGCCAGCTGGGCGTGGGGCAGACCGCTGCCGGAGAAGATGGGCAGCTTTTGTCCGCGCACCAGGGTGTTCAGACCGTCAATGGTAGAGATGCCGGTTTGGATAAACTCGTTGGGATAGTCACGGGCGGCGGGGTTGATGGGCTGACCGTTGATATCCAGCCGCTTTTCCGGCAGGATGGCGGGGCCGCCATCGATGGGCTGACCCATGCCGTTGAACACGCGGCCCAGCATGTCGCCGGACACTGCAAGCTCCAGCGGATGCCCTAAAAAACGGATCTTGGAGTCCCGCAGGTTGATGCCGGCAGAGCTTTCAAACAGCTGCACCACAGCCTTGTCGCCATTGACTTCCAGCACTTTGCAGCGACGGATGCTGCCGTCGGAAAGCTCGATCTCGGCCAGCTCGTCATAGGTAACGCCGCTGACTTCCTTGACCACCATCAGCGGTCCGGAGATCTCGTGTATGGTGCGATATTCTTTCATAGCTGGTCACCTGCTTTCTCCGCTACGGCGGCAATCTGTGCAGTCATATCCCGGGTGATCCGGGCGTATTCCTCAACATATTCGTCCACAGGCACGTATTTGGCGCGGCCGATTTGCTCCTTGGCGGGAATCCGCAGCAGCGGCTGCAGCTCGGCACCCTTGCCAATGGCATCCTGTGCCAGACGACGATAATCCATGATCAGACCCATCAGCAGCTTCTGCCGGTTGCGGTCAGAATAGCCGTCTACGTCCATAAAGGCATTTTGCTGCAAGAAGTCCTCGCGCACCATCTTGGCAACCTCCAGCGTCAGCTGGTCGGTGGGGCTGAGGGCATCTTTACCCACCAACTGCACGATCTCCTGCAGTTCGGCCTCAGCCTGCAGCAGAGCCATGGCACGGTTGCGATTTTCCAAAAACTCCTTGCCACAATTGGCATCCAGCCAGTCCTTGACGCTGTCCAGATACAGGGAGTAAGAGTTCAGCCAGTTGATGGCAGGGAAGTGGCGGCGGTAGGCCAGAGAGGCGTCCAGGCTCCAGAACACCTTGACGATGCGCATGGTGCCCTGCGCTACCGGCTCGGACAGGTCACCGCCCGGGGGCGATACGGCGCCGATGGCGGTGATAGAGCCCATGCGGTCTTCGCTGCCCAGGGTTTGCACCATGCCGGCACGCTCGTAGAACTGTGCCAGACGGGAGGCCAGATAAGCCGGGTAACCTTCTTCACCGGGCATTTCTTCCAGACGGCCGGACATCTCGCGCAGGGCTTCTGCCCAGCGGGAGGTGGAGTCTGCGATAACCGCCACGTGATAACCCATATCACGGAAGTATTCTGCGATAGTGATGCCGGTGTAGACCGAAGCTTCGCGGGCTGCCACGGGCATATCCGAGGTGTTGGCAATCAGCACGGTGCGCTTCATCAGACTCTCACCGGTGCGGGGGTCGGTGAGTTCGGGGAACTCGCGCAGCACATCGGTCATCTCATTGCCGCGCTCACCGCAGCCGATATAGATCACGATGTCCACGTCAGACCATTTGGCCAGCTGATGCTGTACCACCGTCTTGCCGCTGCCGAAGGGGCCGGGCACGGCGGCGGTGCCGCCCTTTGCAATGGGGAACATGGTGTCAATGACACGCTGTCCGGATTGCAGGGGCTGGGTGGGAGGATATTTCTTCTGATAGGGGCGTCCCACGCGTACCGGCCACTTTTGCACCATGGTCAGGTCATGGGTCACACCCTTGTCATCCTGCAATTGTGCAATGATCTGCCGGATGGTGTAGTCACCTTCGGGTGCCAGTTCAGTCACCGTACCGGACAGCTTTACCGGAACCATGATCTTGTGCAGCACCACCGGGGTCTCTTGTACGGTGCCCAGCAGATCACCGCCAACCAGACGGTCGCCGGGGGCTGCCGCAGGGACAAAGTGCCACAGCTTTTCCGGATCCAGCGCAGGGACTTCCACACCGCGGGCCAGGTTGGCGCCGGATTTTTTCATGATCTCGTCCAGCGGGCGCTGAATGCCGTCATAGATATTTTCAATCAGGCCGGGACCCAGTTCCACGCTGAGGGGGATGCCGGTGGTTTCCACCACGGCGCCGGGACCCAGGCCGGAGGTTTCCTCGTAAACCTGGATGGAGGCGCGGCCTCCGGTCATATTCAGGATCTCACCGATCAGGCGCTGTTCACCCACGCGCACCACGTCGGCCATATTGGCATGCTCCAGACCTTCGGCCACCACCAGAGGGCCGGAAACTTTTACGATTCTTCCGCTCATGTGCAAGCTCCCTTCTTCAAGAGATATCGGCGCCTACAGCCCGTTCTACGGCTTTCTGCAGGGCCTGCTGGGCGATGCCCAGGCTGCCGCCCTTGCCGGGGATGAGAATGATGGCGGGGGCGGGTTTATCATGATATTTTTGGATCTCCGGGGCGATGGTCTGTGCCAGCGCCTCGGTGATATACAGAATGGTGCAATCTTCCCGGAGCAGACGGCCCAATGCCGTCAGGGCTTCGTCCCGGGTTTCTGCAAAGACGACCTCCAGGCCCAGGGCGCGAAAGCCCAGCACACTGTCACGGTCGCCCATGACTGCGATTTTAGACATAGGCTTCACGCATCCTTTCCCGAATGGTGTCGGGGGACAAGCCGGCCAGCTTGCCGCTGATGATGATGCGGATGTTCCGCTGCTCCTGCTCCTGCATGGCCAGATATGCCAGTACCGGCTCAGGGCCAAAGGAGATCAGGATGCTCTGCTGCAGAAAATGAGTGATGGCATCGTCACAGGCCTTTTCAAAGGCAGTGATGCTGCCGGTGGCAACGGCGCTGATACCCAATGCTGCGGCATCTTCCAGGGGGGTTGCCAGATACAGCTGCGCGATGTCGGCGCTGCCGCGGCAGGCCATCAGCTCCTGAGGCTCCAGGTTGCCGCCGGGGAACAGTGCGTCCTCCAACAGCAACGCAGCCTTGCCCATGCGCAGTACCCGGATCAGCGTCAGCAGGTTGGCTACATCAATGCGCAGGCGGGTGTATTGCTGTAAAAAGCCATTGTCTGCCGCTGCGGTCATGGCTTGCTGCGCGGCAAAGCAGGCGCGGTCTAAGATAAAGTCGCCCTTTTGCGGATCGCCGGTGGCAGCAACGGTATCCCGTGCCTCCCGGATGGCGATGGCAAGGTCTTGCGAAAACTGTCCTTCTTCGCCGGTTTCAACGCGCTGGTACAGCGTGGCCGGATCCAGTGTTCCACCGCCCATCAGCAGATGCCGGGCATCGCGCCCGGTCCAAAGGGCTTTCAGCGCAACCTTGACGTTGTGGTAGTCATAAGGCAGGCGGAACAGATCCAGTATGGCGGCATCGGGCAGCATGCAGGCCAGATCGGCCAGCGTTTCTTCCCGTGCCTGCCGCAGATCGGTTTCCACTGCGGACATATGGGGGATCATGGCCGGATACCCCCGATCACTGAGGATACGAAGGGCACTTTCCGCGCTGTCGGCATCGATCATGCGGGCATAATCCCCGCTGCTGAGCAGCCGGCTTTCCAATGCCCGGACATAGGCAGAAACACAGAGGTATTCTTGGTCTTTTCTGCTTCTTGCCAAACGTATCTCCTCCTTTCAAAGAAATGGATCAGGAAAACAGGATCTGCGCCACCTGAGGCGCCAGCTGCTCCCGCATCAGCCGGAAGCGGGCTTCCAGACTGCCGTTGTACTCTACCTGACCGCGGCGCAGGATCACACCGTCGGTGTCCCGGGTCTCAGAAGAAACGGTAAAGCGGCTTCCGGGTCGCAGGGTATTGGCCTGCTGTACCACCTGTGCGCCAATGGTGTCCCGGTGCTCGGGAGAAAAGATCAGTTCTTCCTCACCGGTCTCGGCCACCGCAGCCACCCATTCTGCCAGCAGCGGCACGAACTGGGCGTCGGGCAGTTCCCGCACCTGCTGCAGTGCCAGTGCGAACACTTCATCCAGCAGGTCCTGCTTGGTCTGCAGCTGCATTTGCCGTGCCTCCATGTTGGCGGCACCGGTCTGTCGCTGCAGATAAGCTTCGGTCAGTGTTTTATTTTGTTGGGCGCCGGATGCGGCAACTGCCTCCCGACGCGCCAATGCTTCGGTTTCCAGCTGCAGGATCTTGTCTTGGGTCTCCTGCTGCATGACATCCAGTTCGGCCTGTGTTTCCTCCCGGATGCGCCGGAGGATGTTTTCTAAGCCGTTCATAGGAACCTCCTGTCTGCGTTTACAGCCACAGCAGCATCAGCATGGAAGCCAGCAGAGAAAGAATGGCGTAGAACTCAACGATGCCGCAAAGAATGATGCCCTTACTCCAGTCATCGGGCTTTTTCGCCAGAATGTTGATGGAACTGGCGGCAACACGACCCTGGGCAATGGCAGACAGCCAGCCGCCCAATGCCATGGGCATACAGGCTGCGAAGAAACGGAAGCCTTCTACCAGTGTCAGATTCACGGCGTCGCCGCTCATCATGCCCATCTGGATCAAGGCGAAGAACCAAACCACCAGACCATACAGACCCTGGGTACCGGGGAGCAGCTGCAGAACCATGACCTTACCGGATTTGGAAGGATCCTGGCTCAACAGTCCGGCGCCTGCTTCGCCGGCAATGCCGGTTCCTTTTGCGGAACCTACGCAGGAAAGACCAACAGCCAGGCCGCTGCCCAGCAGTGCCATTGCAAGACCACCAATATTTTCCAGGAACATACGATTTCCTCCTTTTATTTATTCATTGACAATATTGATATGTTTGGGATCGGTGCGCAGAGGACGGAAGGGCTTGCCGCCATCCTCATAAAAGCGGTTAAAGAACTCCAGACACTGCAGGCGCATATCGTGTACGAAGCAGCCCAGCAGGTTCAGGGCAAAGTTGATGCCGTTGCCGATCATGGAAATGAGGAAGAAAAGCACCACATTTCCGGTGATGCCGCCCAGGGTGTTGAACACCTGTGCGATAACGGCGCCGGCCAGCATCAGAGCCATCAGACGGGAGTAGGACAGAATGTCGCTGAAGTAACCGGTGATGTTGCTGTACAGCGATCCGCCGATGCCCATCAGCTTGCCCAGAATGCCTTGTTTGCCATAGCTTTGGGTAACAATCAAAATAACCGCGATGGCGATGCCGGCGATCTTCAACTGACCAAACAACAGCCCGACAGCAAAGAGCGCAAAGACGGCAAACCAGGCAACTTCATTGCACAGAGCGTCCATCCATTGGCCGCGCTTGCATTGCTTGTAAATGTTGATGCCCATGCCGGTAAAGATCTGACACACACCGATGGCCAGCGAGCCGATGAGTACAGCCAGCGCGTCATCCAGCGGAGAGAACAGCTGGGGCATGGCGGTGAAGCTGGTATCGGGATCCAGCATCATAGCCAGCTGGGGGATCAGATCGCCGAAAAATCCGCCGGTGAGTGCGCCCATGATAAAGGTGCTGATGCCGCACCAGCCCAAGAGAGGGATCATGTGACGCATGGTAGGGCCTTTTGGCTTTGCCTTCTTCATGATGAACAGGGAGGCGGCCATCATCAGCAGGCCATAGCCCATGTCGGCCATCATAAAGCCATAGAAAAAGATGAAGAAGGGTGCCATCAGCGGATTGGGATCCAGGCTGCCGTAGGCGGGCAGCGAGTACATATCGGTGACCATGTTCAGTGGTGCGGTGAAGCGGTTGTTCTTCAGCAGCACCGGCACATCGGGGTATTCCTCCGGTTGCGGGTCACGCAGTTCCCAGGCGCAGTCGGTTTGATGTACCAGGGAGAGGAAGGCTTCTTCCTGCTCTGCCGGCAGCCAGCCTCGCAGCAGTACCACGCGGCCTGCGGAGGAAAGCCGTTCCCGTGCTTCCTCCCGTGCCAGTCGCTGTTCGGCACGGTCTAAGGTCAGTTCCAGCAGATCACGGTGGGCGGCGGCCTCCCGCACCCGCTGCAGCATAGCCTCCCGGTCGGCTTCCAATTGCAGCGCAGCCTGCTGAATGGCCTGCAGGTTTTCTGCGGCAGTGCCGGTAAAAGTCTTCCAGGCGGGAATGGTAAAACCCAATCCCCGCAGATGCTCCAGCGCGTCCCGCTCCTGCTCCCGGTGCAGCAGCAGTGCCACACAGGTCAGTTCACGGGTTTGTGCAACTTGCTGCAAAATAGCGGTGTCGGCCACCTGTGCCAGACTTTCTGCGGCAGCGGCAGTATCGGTATCAGGGGGCATGGTACCCAGTACCAGTTTGGCGTTGCGGGTACCCTGCAGCTCCAGGGGCATGGGATAATCCTTCCAGGGCAACAGCTGCAGTTTTGCCGTTTCCAGCGCCGTTTCGCGGGCGGCCAGTGTGTTCAGCTCCTGCTGCAGTCGCTGCAGCAGCTGCGCTGCGGCAATTCCGTCAGCCCAGGCAGCTTCACTCCAAAATGCCTGGTGCGAAAGATTCCCCACGGGAGCAAACAGCGGTTTCTTACAGGGGGCGTAGTGCTGCAGCGTTTCCAGTGCGCCTTGCACCAGCCGGATCAGCTGCTGACATTCCGCGGTGCGGGATGCCACCGGCCGGAAGCCCTCCTGTTCTGCCGACTCCAGTGCCACACAGCCCAGCTGCTGCAGCTGATGCAGCACAGACTGGTGGTCAGCCCCGGGGATCAGCAAGGTCAGGGCTTTCATGGTTACAATGGCCAAGACTCACACCCCCTTTGACAGGATGTATGCAAGAGCTTGCTCTTGATTGTTCTGTGCTTGTGCCCGCAGCAGGTTGCATTCCCGCCGGGCCTGTTCCAGGATCTCCTCCCGGATGGCGGCAGCCGATTGCTCCGCCTGTTGCAGCAGATCGGTCTGCTCACGGCGAATGGCGGCTTCCGTCTGTGACAGTGCTTCGGTAGCCCGGGTTTCAGCATCTGCCAGCATGCGCTGGAGTGCAGCACGGTGCTGTGCCTTGCGGACTTCGGCCTCATGTTCAGCCTCTTGTATCATTCGGATGCTTTCGTCCAGCATGATTTCACCCCTTTTTGGAAAATGTCTGTCTTCATTATATTATGAATTATATCAAAAAAACATTAATAAAACAATACTTTTTTCGTAAAACATAGATAAACTGACAAAATAAGTGTTATTTTTACCGATATTTGCAAAAATGCAAAATATTTTATCAATATTGAGAAAATCGGTGCAAATATTAGAACGATTGAAATGACGCATGTCACGGGGGACCGGGGGAGGAAGGGGCGATGGATGTACACCGGAAAATAGAGGGGGAATCCCGCTTGCTCAGCGGCAGGTATTGCTTGTGATTTGATGAAAACTGTGGTATGGTAAAGAAAAGCTTGGATCCGGAGGTGCTGCATGGCATATCGACCCGTTTTATGGCCGGAGGAGAAACCGGCGCTGTATCATCTGCTCCGCCAGCGACTGCTGGCACTTACCGACGGAGTGCCATACCCCATGGCCAATCTGGCCAATGCTTCGGCACTGCTGTGGGATGCATTGGCGGACATCAACTGGGTGGGCTTTTACCTGATGCAGGAGGGAAAGCTGGTACTGGGGCCCTTTCAAGGTAAGCCTGCCTGCGTGGAGATCGCCGTGGGCAAAGGTGTTTGCGGCACGGCTGTGGCGCAGGATGCTGTGCAGCTGGTGCCCGATGTGCACGCCTTTCCCGGGCATATTGCCTGCGACGGCGCTTCCCGGTCAGAGATCGTAGTGCCGCTGCATAAGGATGGCGCGGTGGCCGCGGTGCTTGACATTGACAGCCCCTTGACCGGGCGCTTTGATGCAGAAGACCGTGCCGGATTGCTGGCGCTGGCACCGCTTTTGGAAGCACTGCTGCCGTAATTCAACAATAAAAAAACACCCTTTCACTGCATTTCGCATGCAGTAGAAAGGGTGTTTCTGTTTTTTAAAATTAGTCCATCACACGGCAGGTATGGATACCGTAGTATTCCAGACAGGCAATGGCCCGGGTATCCAGCCGCTCGCCGCAGACCACCACGGGAATAGCCGGGGGACAGGCAATAGAGGCCTGTGCCAGCACCTTGCCGCAGCACGCGTCTGTGGGCAGGTCATGGGCGGGGGAGAACAGCGCCTGACGCAGCGTGCATACCGGCTGAGGATGGGGCAGCGCGGGCGGTGCCTGCAGAATGGGTGCCTTACGGGGGAGCAGCGAAAGCTGCTGTTCTAACTGCGCGAGAGCAGCACTGCCCAGTTCCGGTGTCAGCATCAGCACTATATAATCCGGATCACTGAACTCGCAGACCATGCCGGAAGCTACAAGAAAGTCAGCCAGTCCGTCACCGGTGTAGCCCAAGGGCTTGGCAGACAGGGTCAGCTTCAGCGGCTCGTGACCCAATAAAGCAAAGCCTTTTTGCTGCAGATGCTGCTTCAGCAGGGCAACTTCCTGCACAAAGGCCTGCAGCTGAGGGGGATAGTCCTCATCCAGTCTGGCATTGACAGCATCCAGCGACTGCAGGATCAGGTAAGAGGGACTGGTGGTGGAAAACAATGCCATGGCTGCATCGGCCTGCTGTGCAAGCAGCACCGGCGCGGCAGCGGAAATATGCAGATAACCGCCACCGGTGAGTACCGGCAGGGTCTTGTGCGCCGAGTCGCAGCACAGATCCGCGCCCAGATCCATGGGATGCAGAGAGGGCTGCAGAAAGCGCAGGTAGGCACCGTGGGCATTGTCCACCAAAAGCAGCACGCCATGGCGGTGGCACACGGAAGAAAGCCCGGCAATATCTGCCAGATTGCCCAGATAGTCGGGGCTGGTGATGTACACAGCTATCGGCAATTCTTCGGCAGCGGCAAAATAGGATTCCAGCGCTTCCGGGGTGATCTCGCAGGACAGCAGATCATGCCGCTGCCGGGGATACAGCCAATCCACCGGAAGATCCAGCAGGGCACAGGCAGTCATGAACACTTTATGCGCATTGCGTCCGGCGGCGATTTTGGGTGCTTTGCCTTGCTCTTTTGCCCAAAGCATGGCAAGGTACAGCATGGCACGAATGGAAAGAGAAGACCCTTCGGTAGAGTACAGGGTCCTTGCCGCGCCAAAGAGGGCGGCAGCATTTGCCTGGCTTTTTGCCAGAATGCCGTCGGCATGGTACAGCACATCTGCACCGGATACTTCAGTGATGTCCAGTGCTTCAAAGCCAAGCGGACCGATGCCCTTGTGTCCCGGCATATGCAGACGCTGAGGTGCCCGGCGGAGGTAGTCCCGCACGAAGTCACAAACGGGGGTATCCATTTTATTCTGCACCCAGAGTCTTGGCGGCTTCCAGCATAATGGCGCATTCCATGCGCTTGCGGAAGAGCTCACAGCCATAGGCATACACGCCGTTCACCGAGCCGGTGGCATGATAGGCGTTGGCGGCGCAGCCGCCGGAGCAGTACAGCTTGGCCCAGCAGTCGGCACATTCGGGACGGGTGTATACGTTGCAGGCAGCAAACATATCCTGTACCTCGTGGTTGGTAACACCGTCCCACACATTGCCCAGCTTAAAGGCTTCTTCGCCCACAAACTGATGGCAGGGGTACAGATCGCCCCAAGGGGTGACGGCCATGTATTCGGTGCCGGAGCCGCAGCCGGAAATACGCTTGTAGATGCAGGGGCCGCCCCTCAGGTCCAGCATGTAATGATAGAAGGTAAAGGGCTTGCCCTCCTTGTGGCGCTGCAGCATCAGTTCGGCCAGTTCTTCATACTGTGCCAGCACGATGGGCAGGTCCTCTTCGGTAAGGGCAGAGGGGCTGCTGGGGTCGCAGACCACAGGCTCCATGCTCAGTTCGGTAAAGCCCAGACGCAGCATCTCCCGGACATCCCGGAGAAAATCGGGGTTGGCATGGGTAAAGGTGCCGCGCATGTAGTAGTTTTTATGACCCCGTGCTTCCACCAGCTTCTGGAACTTGGGCACGATGCGCTCCCAGCTTCCGTTGCCGGCATAGTCCACGCGGTAGCGGTCGTGCACGTCTTTGCGTCCGTCCAGACTCAGCACCACATTGCTCATTTCACGGTTGGCAAAGTCAATGACATCGTCATCGATCAGCAGGCCGTTGGTGGTCAGGGTAAAGCGGAAGTTCTTGCCGTGCTTCTTTTCTTCTTCACGGGCATAGGCCACCAGCTGCTTCACCACGTCAAAGTTCATCAGGGGCTCGCCGCCAAAGAAGTCTACCTCCAGGTTTCGTCTGCCCTGGGAGTTGGCCATCAAAAAGTCCAGGGCCTGCTTGCCCACCTCAAAGCTCATGACGGCCCTGTCACCATGATAGTTGCCCTGGCTGGCAAAGCAATAGCTGCAGTTCAAGTTGCAGGTATGCGCCACGTGCAGGCACAGTGCCTTGATCACGCCGCTGGTGCGGGCCTTCAGCTCACCTGCCATGGGGGCAAAGGTGTCGGGGGCAAACAGCTTGCCCATATCACGCAGCTGGGCGATCTGGTCGCAGCAGTTTAAGATCTCTGCTTCGCTTACTTCGGGATGGTTGGGATATTTGTCCATGATGGCGCGGACGATTTCTTCACGGCTGCTTTCTTCAAACATGCCAATGATGTCATAGGCCACTTCGTCCACAACGTGAACCGAACCGGAATAGACATCCAGCACGATGCAAAGGCCGCCGAGTTTATAACGATGGATCATAATGTGTTCCTGCTTTCTGTGAAAAATATCATGAAAAATGCCGCCAAAATTGGCGGCATTTCAGTTGGCAAATAAACTTATTTGTCCTTGTTCTCGCACTGCTGATTGGCGATGCCGCAGCTGGTCTTGCAAGCGGACTGGCAAGAGGTCTGGCACTCACCGCAGCCACCCTTCAGGGCGCTCTCACACAGGTTCTTGGTTTCCAGAGTCTGAATCTTCATGGTCTCTTCCTCCGAGTTTTAGAATAAAGACAGTATAGCACAAATGACATTGTTCGTCAATGCTTTTCTGCACCAAAGGAAAGAGGCTTAATACGCAGCTTCAATTTCCCGGACGCGGCGCAGGAGAAATGCATTGGCAGGGGCGGGGATGCCGTGCTTGGCGGCCAGCTTCAGCACGGTGCCGGCAAACATCTCTACCTCGGAAGGCTTTTTGTTCACCCGATCCTGTGCCATAGAGGGCATATTGCCGGGCGCCATGGTGCGCATCAGTTCCAGGTACTGTTTCAGGTCTTCTTCGCACAGGGCTACACCTTCGGCATTGGCAATCAAAATCACCTCACGCATGGCAGCAACCATGGTCATTCTGGTCTCGCTGCCTTCGGTATTTACATCGCCGTAGGTGGTGCCAAAGACCATGCAGGATTGGTTGAGTCCCACATTCAGCATATACTTGCTCCAGATCCGGCGGCGGATGTCGGCCTCGCGCACATAGGCAATGCCGGCCTTGTCAAAGAAAGTGCATACTCGATCCAGCAGTGCTTCCGATGCCGGGGGCAGCACACCCATACATAGATAGCCGGGATTGGCGTAACACAACTGATTGTCCAAACAGGTGGCATCGGTGCCTTGTGCCACGGTATGCAGCATGCACTCCATGCCAAAGCGAGCGCCGATGGTTTCTTCGCTGGTGGTGCCGTTCATCACCGATACGATGGCGGTGTCAGGGCCTACGGAAGATGCCATTACCTCCAGGGCAGAGCTCAGACCGGGGTTCTTTACCGCAACGATCAGCAGGTCACAGGGGCCGGCTTCGGTGCAGGGGAGCTTGCGGAAGGGCGTTTCCACGCCGTTGATGCAGGGGTGTTTGTCTTTGTATCGTTCATAGCGGGCAGGGTCCATGATATAGGTAACGGTGTCCGGCCCCAGATTCTTTTGGATGATGCTGCCGTAAAGCAGACCCAGTGCACCCATGCCGACGATGTGCACAGTTTTGATAGCTTTCATAACAGATGCCTTCTTTCTTTGAAGTCGCCTTTATGGTAGCACAGTTTGGTGTGCCTTGCAAGCAGTGCCAGAAATCAATCCAGTACTATGTGATGATGGTTACAGTCCCAGCACGAAATGCTCAAAAATCAGCAGGATGCCGAGAAATGCGAAATTAAAAATAGAGAACATGCGGATGTACTGCTTTTTCCGGTCGGGCTGGGTACGGCAGAACTCCTTAAAGGTAATCAGGCTCGCCAGGGAAGCAATCAATGTACCGGCGCCGCCGATGTTCACACCCACCAGCAGGGCGGGATAATTCTGGGTAAACTGGCTTAAGAGCACGGCAGAGGGCACGTTGCTGATCACCTGACAGGACAGGGAGGAAAAGAGCAGGGTGTTTGTGCCCAGCAGCGGCTCCAGCACAGCGCGCACCATATCCACCCGGGACAGGTTGCCGGAGAAGATAAAGAAGAACACAAAGGTAAACAGCAAACCGTAGTCCACCTGCATCAGCGCCTTGCGATCCATAAACAGCAGGAACACCGGCACCACTGCCAGACCGATCTGATAGGGGATAAAGCGGAAGACAATGGCAATGGACAAAGCAAACAGCACCAGATAAATGCCGGTACGGACAGGGGGCAGCTTGATGTCCTCCGGATCGTTCAGCTTCAGCGGCTGGTCGGGCAGCATAAACACGCTGAGGCCGATGAGGGTGATGGACAGCAAAAAGGGCGGCAGCATAATGGACACAAACTCGCCGGTGGGGATGTTGAAATAACTGTACAGATACAGGTTCTGGGGGTTGCCAAAGGGAGTCAGCATACCGCCCAGATTGGCGGCAATGTTCTGCATGATAAAGGTAAAGGCCAGGTATTGACGGTTACCGGTACTGACCAGCACAAAATAACCCAGGGGCAAAAAGGTGAGCAGCGCCATGTCGTTGGCGATCAGCATGCTGCCGATAAAGGTAATGGCCAGCAGTGCCAGCAGCGCCTTGCGGGTGGACTTGAACACAAAAACAATCTTTTGTGCCAGCAGTGTAAAGAAACGGATATTCCGCAGGGCAGTCACCACTGCCAGGGTGCAGAACAGGCAGGTGAGGGTCTTAAAGTCAAAATAACCCAGATAAGCCTGATCCGGCGGGATGATGCAGGCGGTGATGGCGGCGGCTACTGCTGCGATACACACCACGGCATTTTTCTTGATCCAGTTGATGGCCTTGGTCTTCATAGGACGTCCCCTTTGCGTTGTCATTCCAAAACTTAATTATACGCCCAATGCGAAAAAGTTGCAAGAAAAAATACCACTCTGCCGCAGCAGAATGGTATTTTATAGGCTTATTGTCCAAAACCGCCGTCTACGCCCAGCACCTGCCCAGTGAGGAACCCTGCAGCAGGACTTGCCAAAAACAGGATGCTTTCTGCCACATCTTCCGGCGTGCCCAACCGGCCAAGGGGCGTTTCCTCTGCCAGTGCGGCTTTGGTTTCCGCGTCAAAGCAGGCACACATATCGGTGTCAATGACCCCAGGCGCCACGCAGTTTACGGTAATGCCGCTGGGGCCCACTTCCTTGGCAAGAGCTTTCGTCAGACCGATGACACCGGCCTTGGCGGCGGAGTATGCCACCTCGCAGGAAGCCCCCCGGACACCCCATACCGAAGACACTGTGATGATACGGCCACTGCCCTGGGTGATCATGCCGGGCAGGACGCCACGGCAGGCATAGAATACGCCGCTTAAGTCGGTGGCAAGAATGTCATGCCAGTCGGCGTCGGTGGTGTCGGTAAACAGCTGCTGCTTGGCGATGCCGGCCGAGCAGACCAAAACGTCGATATGGCCTAAGAAGGCGGATGCGTCCCGCACCATCTGGTTCACCTGTGCGCTGCAGCTGATGTCGGCGGGGAAGGCGGCGGCGTCACAGCCCATTGCCTGCAGCTGCTGCACCAGTGCCTCGGCCTGCGTCTTGCTGCGGTGATAATGCACTGCCACCCGATACCCTGCCTTGGCAAAGGCCAAGGCGCAGGCGCGGCCGATGCCTCGGGATGCCCCGGTGATGAGAACCGTTCTTGCCATAACAAACGCTCCTTTATGCGTTGATTTCTTCCAATGAATCCATCATAGCATAAAGCGGAGAAAAAGAAAAGAAAAAAGCATGATCGCAGCAAAGGCGATCATGCTTTTTTCGGTATGCTTACTCGTGATCCGGACGGAAGAGCAGAGAAATGCTCCACAGAGCACCCAAACCTACCAGACCGTAGACGATGCGGCTGCCCAATGCGGCCTGAGAACCGAAGATCCAGGCCACCAGGTCAAACTGGAACAGTGCGATAAGACCCCAGTTAAGTCCGCCGATGATGACCAGCGCCAGTGCAATTTTGTTCAGCATATGATACGCGACCTTTCCTTATTTTTGGGTAGTATTGACAGAAGTGCAAAACCCTATTCATTTTTTTGAAAAGATGTGGTAAAATCAAAAAATGAAGAAAGATTCCATCGTTAGGATGTGTCAGGAGGTGCAATTTCATGCGTCAATACAAAGACCGTGCCTGCGCCAAACTCAATTTATATCTGGAAGTCAGCAGCCGCCGTGCCGACGGGTACCATGACCTGTGCACCGTGTTTCAGACCATCGATGTCTGTGACCAGGTATCCATTACCGTGCACGACCGTGGCGGTATTTCGCTGAAATGCAACTGGCCGTATCTGCCCACCGACAGCCGTAATCTGGCTTATCGGGCGGCAGAACTGTTCTTTGCTCATTCCGGCAAAGAAAATACAGGCCTGTATATCAATATTAAAAAAGTCATTCCCGTGGGTGCCGGCATGGCTGGCGGCAGCACCGATGCTGCCGCAGTGCTGCGTCTGCTGAACCGGGCCTTTGGCTATCCGCTTGGGAAAAAAGAACTGCTGGAGCTGGGCCTGCAGCTGGGAGCCGATGTGCCCTTCTGTCTGGTGGGCGGCACCATGCTGGCCGAAGGCGTGGGCGAACAGCTTTCGCCCCTGCCGGATATGCCCGATTGCGGGATCGTGGTGTGCAAACCGAACTTTTCTGTGGCAACAAAAAAAGCCTACGAGCTGTTTGATGCCTATGCTGCCCAGCCCGAACCCGGCGCCGGGCAGATGAAGCAGGCGCTGGCGCAGGGTGACCTGCAAGGCCTGTGTGACGGCATCTTTAATTCGCTGGAAGCCCCCGTGACGGCAGAGTATCTCGCCATCGGCGAACTGGTGCAAAAGCTGCAGCAACTTGGCGCCATGGGCGCAAGAATGACCGGTTCGGGCGCGGCCTGCTTTGGCATTTGGCCCAATGTCAAGGATGCCGAAGCCGCAGCAGAGCAACTGCGCAAGATCTGTCCCACAGTCTTTGTCACCCGTCCGGTGAAAGGGGTCTGAGTATGTTCTTTCTGAAGGAGCAATACAGCAAAGCCTTTGCCTTTCTCCGCGGGCCGCTGAAAAAGCTGTATCTTGTCTGCTGCGGTGTGTTTCTGGTACTGTGCATTTTGTCTTATACAGCGCTGTCCATGATGCCCGAAACCGCACAGCAGGTTTACGATTTCTTTGCCCAAAGCGTTGAAGACTCCGGACTGATGAATGAGCAGGGAGAAATCAGCGTGACAGATCTGTTTATGCACAATGTGCAGGCCAGCGGCATTTCTACCCTGTACGGATTGCTGCCCTTTGTTTTCTTGCCGCTATTGACCCTGGTACTCAACGGTGTGGTCATCGGCGGCGTGCTGGCAGTGGTGCAGGCGGTGGGGCAGAGCAATGTGCTGCTGACGGTGCTGCTGGGTCTGCTGCCCCATGGAATCTTCGAGCTGCCTGCCGTGCTGATGGGCATGGGATTGGGCATGGTGCTTTGCCTGCATTTGAGCGGCGGCATTTTAAAAAAGTCCTGGGCGCTGCCCTTGGAAGCACTGCTGGAGAATCTGGCGCGGGTCTATCTGCTGCTGATCATTCCGATGCTTGTGGTAGCAGCGTTGATCGAAACCTACATTACCCCGTTGCTGCTGCAACTGATTTGAACACCGATCTGATGATATAGAGAAAGAAATAGGAGGAAACAATTATGTCCATGATGCAGGAAATCTTAAAAGAGCTGGAGGCTTTTCCCGGCAACGCAGGCTTTTACTACGAAGACCTGACCACCGGTGAAACTGCCGAATATAATGCCAATATGCTGATGAACGCCGCCAGCGTCATCAAGGTGCCCGTGATGGTAGAACTGTTCCGTCAGATCGAAGCCGGTATGCTGAAGGCTGATGAACTGGTGGAAGTGCGGGATGAGGACCGCGTGCCCATCTGCGGCGTGCTGACGCTGATGCACACCGGCCTGCAGGTGACACTGCTGGATCTGTGCTATCTGATGATTACCATTTCCGACAACATGGCCACCAACCTGCTCATCGAGCGTCTGGGCATTGAGAATATCAACAACACTATGCGCGCGCTGGGCATCGAAAAGACCGTACTGGAGCGCAAGCTGTTTGAAAAGCGGCCTGAGTTTGCCGGTAAGAGCAACAAGATCTGCGCCGGTGAGATGGGTCGTCTGCTGGCTGCCATGTATCGCGGCGAGGTCATCAGCAAAGCATCTTCTGATGCTATGCTGGAGATCCTTTCCTGCCAGCAGCTGAACAACAAGATCCCCCTGCTGCTGCCGCTGGACTTCCAGGTGGCGCACAAGACCGGTGAGGTGGACGGTGTCAGCCATGACGTAGGCATCGTGTATGCAGACAAGCCCTTTGTGGTTGCCTTTACCAGCAGCGAAGTAGATGCCGGCCAGTACAACTGCCTCATCGCTTCCATCAGCAAACGTCTCTTCGATGCCCATGGCGGCGAAGGCACATCCGAGGAAGCATAAAATGCCGTATCCGAAACTGCTGATCGACCTGCAAAAGATCGAAGAAAATGCCCGGCTGATCACGCAACTGTGCGCTCACCGGGGCATCGTCGTTGCCGGTGTAGTCAAGGGCTGCTGCGCTGACACGCGGGTGACCAAGGCGGTAGCAGCCGGTGGCGTAGCCCAGCTGTCCTCCTCCCGCATCAGCCAGATCAAGCGCATTCGCCAGACTTGTCCCGGTGTGCCCACCATGTTGATCCGCATCCCCATGCACAGCGAGGCAGAGGACGTGGTGCGCTATTGCGACTACAGCCTGCAGAGCGAAGAAGCCGTGCTGCATGCGGTGAATGATGCCGCCTTGGCGCAAAACACCCGGCACAAGGTCATTTTGATGTACGACGTGGGTGACCTGCGTGAAGGCAAGATGACCAGCGAAGAAGTTCTGCAGCAGGCACTGCTGGTAGAGCACCGGCTGCCCGGTCTGATTTTGGCAGGTGTTGCCTGCAACCTGAACTGCTATGCCGCTATTTCTCCCAGCCGAAAAAACCTTACCGAGCTGACCGACCTGGCAGCCAAGGTAGAAGAAGCTATCGGGCGCAAGCTTGAAATCGTTTCCGGCGGCAGCACCACCAGCGTTCCCATGATGCTGCAGGAGGGTCTGCCCCAGGGCATCAACCACCTGCGTGTGGGCGAGGGCATTCTGTTGGCCCGGGACTTCGGTCTGTTTTGGGACACTGTCATCCCAGGCCTGCACACGAATACCATGCTGCTGGATGCCCAAGTGGTAGAGGCAAATGTCAAACCCACCCGTCCCACCGGCCTGCAGGCCAAAAACGGCTTTGGCATGACCCCCGAGATCCGCGACCGCGGCATGCGTGCCCGCACCATTGCCGCCATCGGTGCTGCCGATGTGGGCGAACTGACCCAGCTGACCCCCGTAGACTCCCGTTTGCAGGTGTTGGGCGGCAGCAGCGACCATATCATCGTCGACACCGATGCCTGCCCCAAGGCCTATCCGGTAGGCAGTATTTTGCGCTTCCGCCTGCTGTACCAGGCCATGCTTTATGCCTTTATGAGTGAAGACGTGGAAAAGATATATCTTAATTGACAACCGATACAAAAGCTCCGCTTGCAGCAGCAAGCGGAGCTTTTATGTTTTGCATGAAAACCAATTTTTACAGAATGACCCGTAGCACGAACTCGTCATCCTGCACCGAGAAATGGCACTTTCCGCCTTCACGGTCGGTAAGATAGCGAATGCTTTGCGTGCCGTAGCCGTGTCCTTCTTCCTTGGAAACCGGAATCCCGTCTACGAACACCGGGCGGTTGCGATAGGGATTGCGCAAAGAAAACAGCAGCTTGTCCCCGCTGTTCTTCAGCATCAGCGTGATCCGCCGCTTGGCGGGCGGCAGCTGCTTCTGTACGTGCAAGGCATTCTCCAGCGCATTGGACAAAATGGGCGCCAGCAATGCCTCATCCACCGTCAACGTCTGCAGCGCCACGGTAAACTGGGCATCCACGCCCAGCGCCTTGCACTTGCCGGCATAGTTGCTGAGCACATAATTGATAGTGTCAAAGGTGCAGTACCGCTGCAGTGAAGGCGCCTGCATCTGGTTGGTAAAGCCCGAGATCATCCGCAGCGCGCCTTCTTTGTCATCCTGCTGAATGGCCATGGCCAGGTTATCCAGCAAATGCCGCAGATCGTGGCGCACCAGGCGGGTCTCCAGTTCACGCTCCTTCATGTCAACCAGTTCGCGGGCCTGCTGCTCAACAGCAATGCGCACGATCTGTTCCTGACGCTCAATCTCGGCCTTTTGTTCGTACTCTTTATAATAGATCACGCAAAAGCCCATAAAAATCACGCAAAGAAACAGCGTCAAAAACTCAATGGCCAGACGGTTGTCAGTGGTCCAGAAGTCTGTGTAATAAACCGTCATGTAATCAAACATGTAATACACCAGCGGAATGGCGCTGAATATCAGAATGCTGCGGCCATCCTTGTTATACAGCTTTGCGATAAAGGCAGATAAATACCGGATGGCAAACATGCCCACGGCAAGCAGCATGCCAATGCGCACCACCAGAGCAGCCGATTGGTTCCTGGACAGTGACTCAGCCAGCAGGCCGAACCAGTTGGCGGGCTGACAACAGATGTATGCCGAGGCGATGGCGGCAAGGGCGGTGGGCAGACGGCAATGAAAGACAAACAGCAGCATCACCAGCATCGGTATGTGCACCAGCAGCGGATAGCTTTTGCGCACCGCGTCCTCTCCGGCGGCTGCAAACACCGAGAACTGAAGCACCAGACACAGCGCAAACAGCACCATCATCATGGAAAAAGTCCACTTGCTCAGTGTAACGCCCGCAAACTTCGAGGATAAAATGATGCCAAACAACAGCAGCAGGGCGGCATGCACGATCAACAGAAACTTCTCCATTATGCCCGGTCACCCGCCTTTCGGAACAGCAGCGAAAAATACGTGTCCTCAAAGGTCTTTTGATACCGCCGCGAAATGGGGATCTGCTGACCGGTACGCATCTGGATCTCTTTGTGGGTATAGCTGTCGATGTGCCGCACATTCAAAACAAAGCTGCGGTGGCACTTGAAAAAGCCGTCCTCCGGCAGCAGCATTTCTTCAAAGGCATACAAGGGCTCCGTCGCGGACAGCTGGGTGCCGTCAGCCAGCATAAACAGCACGTGCTTGTTCTGTGCCTCTGCATAGGCAATGTTCGAAAGCCGCACCCGATGGGTAGCGTCGCTGCTGCGGATCAAAACGCAGCGCTCCGCATCCTGAATCTCGCCGATTACCTCTTGCAGGCAGGAAAAAAAGCTGGGCGGATGCAGCGGCTTCAGCAAGTAGTTGCTGGCTTTTACAGCATAAGAATCAATGGCAAAGTCGGTAGACGAGGTCAAAAACACGATTTTTACCGTTTTGTCCTGCTCGCGGATTTCTTTTGCGGTGTCGATGCCGTTCAAAAGCGGCATCATCACATCCAGCAGCAGCAAGTCAAAGGGATGCCTGCTGTGTGCGCGGATCAGGCTGTCACCGTCTTCAAAGCATTCTGTGGTAATGGGAGTGGGGCGGTCATCCCAATGATCCAGCATAAACTTGGTTTGCAGCAAAAAAGCAGGCGAATCATCGCAAATGCCAACTCGGATCATGTATCTGCCCTCGCTTTCCTTGGTAATTTCTATAATTAAAGTATATCACATTTTTGTGTTCCGTCAACGAAAAGCCACCATTTGCTCCGCAAAAACTGCCATTCACTCCCGAATCGGTTTTTTTCGGCAAATTTTGATATAATTACAAAATCAAAACATGTATCTTTTTGTCAAAATCATGCGTATTTTGCCGTGTATTTTGCGCTCAAACATACTGCCACTTTCGTCCTCATCAGGGGGACAAACGGTAATTTCCGCAGCAGGCGCTGCAGAAAGCGAGGTTCTATATGAACAACCCCACTCCCAACAAAAAAGCTGATTCCAAGCAGAAAGTGCTTACCATCGTCGGTGCGGTCTTGTGCATCATTCTGCTGCCCATGCTGATCATCAATGTGACCCTCATCATCAAAAGCTACACCAACACCGATGAGGTTCCCTCCTTAGGCGGCTATTGCCCCATGATCGTGCTTACCGACTCCATGTATCCCAAGATTCATGCCGGTGACCTGATCATCTGCCAGACCATCGATGCCGAGGATGTGAAAAAAGGCGACATCATCTCCTTCTTCGACCCCGCCAGCAGCGGCAGCGCCGTTGTTACTCACCGTGTGCTTGAGGTCAAGACCGAAAACGGCAAGATCTCCTTTATGACCAAGGGTGATTACAACAACACCGAAGACCGCCTGCCCGTCCCCGCCGAGAATCTGGTGGGCATCTATAAGACCCGCATCCCCGGCGCCGGCAATGTGGCCATGTTCATGCAGTCCACCCCCGGTCTGATCCTTTGCGTGGTTTGCCCCGCAGCCCTGCTCATCGGCTATGACATGCTGCGCCGCAAGAAGTACGAGAAAGCGCAAAAGCAGGACACCGACGCTCTGCTGGCCGAGCTGGAAGCTCTGCGTGCCCTCAAGGCCCAGCAGGAACAGCAGGCCGAGGACAAGGCAGAATAAGCCCCTGCAAACCCCTTACTTAATTTTGTTGTATCCCTACCTCCGGAAGCCACGCCGGGGAGAGATATAGATCATGCCGCGGCATTCTCCGCGAATGGGCAGAGATGCCCGGTATACCTACTTTCCCCGACGGGGGAAATCCGAAGACCCATAAAAGAAAGGAGAAAAAACACATGAAGAAAAACAAAATGATGCGTCTGGCATCCTTCCTGCTCATTGCCGTTCTGGTTTCCACCAGCGCCATCAGCGGAACCTATGCTAAGTACGTAAGCTCTGCAACTGCTGATGACACTGCTCGTGTTGCCAAGTGGGGTGTGACAGTTACTGCTGACGGTGACGGTTCTCTGTTCGCGAATTCTTACGACGAAACCGGTTCGGTTACTGTTGAGGCTGCTACCGATGTTGTTGCTCCCGGTACTGGCGGCAGCTTGGTGGACTTTACTGTTGCTGGTGATCCCGAGGTTGACGTTAAGGTTACTTTTGTTGCAACTGTAACCATGAATGGCACTTGGGCTGCTGACAGTGTATATTACTGTCCTCTGGTTGTTACCGTAAACGGTACTGAGGTTAAAGGTTGGGAGAGTTCTGATGCTGCTGATTTTGCAGCAGATGTTAAGGCCGCTATTGATGCTGTTTACGCTTCCTATAGCACCGAAGAAACCATTAGCGCAAGCGTGCTGAATGTTTCTTGGTCTTGGGCATACAATGGCGATGGCATCGATCAGACCGATGGCAAGGATACTCAGCTGGGCGATCTGATTGCTGATGCTGATGATGCCAACGATCCTGGCATCACTGTTTCTGTTGAGTGTTTCGTCACTCAGATCGACTAATTGCTGCTGATCCATTCTCTCAGCAATTGATCTGATTGAACCCTAAAAAGAATACGGCACCCGGCCTTTACGTGGCTGGGCCGGGTGCCTCTCTTTTCCTTTGTCAAACACCGAACCGGTTTTTCGGTCTCTGCCAAAGCAAAAGAGCTGAACCTTCCGCCATTGCGCAGGTACAGATGGCGCTGCAAAGTTGCCATGTTACCGTCAGACATAGCGGCGGAGGGGTCCGGGGAAACCTCCGCAACGTTACCACAGCGTTTCCCCGGCGATTTTGGTGACTTTTGGCGCTCAAAAATCACGCATGGGTGCAGGGCACGCAGACGCCCTGCCTTATGGAATGCGTCGCAGACACCACTTTATCCCACAAGAAAGGAGCCGCAAAGCATGAAACAGTATGCATCCCTGCGAAAAAAGCATAAAAGCATTCTGGCCCCGGCCGTGATGCTGGCCTTGTGCGTGCTCCTTTCCGGTGCCATGCTCTTCAGCCGTCTGGTGGCGTATACCCCCGCAAGCAAGGCCCAGTATATCCCCCTGACCGTCACCTCCGGCATCACCAAGGTGCAAACCGGCTTCCGTGACGAAAACGGCAACGTGCAGCCCGGCGACGGCAATGTTACCATGGCAGTCACCCCCATGGCATCCACCATGGACAATACCCAAAGCGGCAGCCCCATCTGGATCGGCATGAGCGATCTTGAGCTGTTCCATATGGAATATGAAAACGAAAGCGGTGAGGTCACCGTCAGCAGCCAGAACGGCGACAAGCTGGTGGCACCCGGCACCAAGAATACCTATACCTTTACGCTGCAGAATACCGCCAAGATCGCCCTGGATTATACCATGACCATGGAAGCTTACTTTACCATGGGCATCAACACGATTCCGCTGAATGTGCGCCTGCTGGATCACAAGGGCAATTATGTGCTGGGTGATGAAACCGGCATGGCAGACATCATGGAGCTGAACAGCGTCAGCGTCACCGACTCTATCTCCTCCGGCTATATCGCTCCCTTTACCCTGGAGTGGGAATGGCCCTTTGAGGGAGACGATGCCGTGGATACCGCCCTGGGCGACCTGAAGGTAGATGTAGACGCAGCCCTGAACATCGTCATCAAGACCGTTGCCGAAAGCGGCAGCGAGGGCGGCATTCCCGATACCGGCGACCGCAGCCAGCTGTATGTGATGACAGCCATGATGCTGTCTTCGCTGGCGGCATTCCTGCTGCTCCTTCTGTGGCCTCGCAAGAAGAAGGACGACGAGGACGACAAGCATGAATAACAAGCGCCTCAAGGGGATCCTGCGCACCGTTGTACTGGTGCTACTGAGCCTGCTGCTGGGCATCAACATTTACCTGTGGAACGCGCAGAATGTGGCGGGCAATGCCTTGCCCATGCCCTTTGGCTTTGGTGTGGCAGTGGTCTTGACCGGCAGCATGGAGCCTGCCTTAAGCGCCAACGATGTGATTATCGTGCAGCAGCAGGGGGATTACGCGCTGCGGGATATCGTGGTGTATCAAAGCGGCGGCAGTTTGGTGGTGCACCGCATCATCGAAACAGACGGCGAGAATGTAACCACCCAGGGCGATGCCAATAACACCGCCGACACCCCCATCCGTGCCGAGTTCATCAAGGGCAAGGTGGTGGGGCACATCCCCGGTCTGGGTATAGTCGTCAAGCTGCTGAAGACTCCGGTGGTGATCATCGGATTGGCCGTGGCGGCATTCTTCCTGCTGGAACAGTCCTACCGCAAAGAAAAGCAGCAGGATCAGGATAAGCTGGAAGACATCAAGGCCGAGATCCGCCGGCTGAAAGCGGACCAAGAAGAACAAAAGTAAGAAAACAAGCAGGGAAGGAGGCAATTGCCATGACACAGAAGAATAGAAAAGCAAGCGCCTCCATGCCCTTGAACATGGGCAGCATCATGATGCGCGCAGCCGGTGTGCTGCTGTGTCTGGTGCTGTTTTCCGTACATCTCATGGGCGGCCTGTACGCCCGCTATACCTCCGGCGGCTTCGCCGAGGACGAGGCAAGAGTTGCCAAGTTCGACATCAACGTGGTGGGCGTGCCTGCCGAAGATCTCCAGGTTTCCTGCGTGGCAGTTGGTTCCAAGAATGATACCTATGCCATCACCATCGAGAACAGATCCGAAGTTGCGGTGACGTATGATATCGTGGCAACCGTAAAGGAAAAAGCAGGGGAGCCGGAATTAAAAGGCGTATCCGCCGTTGTAACGCCCGCCAGCGGCACATTGGAGGCTGGTAATACCTCAGCGGCTGCGACTTTAAGCTTCGTTGTGAATTGGCTTGAGTTTGTGGGCGGCGATTCCGTTGATACCTCTAAAACCATCGATGCCACGTTCTCCGTCACGGTCCGTGTGGAACAGGTCGACTAAGGGGGTGCGCAGCGTATGATGAAACAAAGCAAACTGCGTATCCTGATCCTGTCTGTCTGCGCCCTGCTGATTTTCGGCGGCACAGTCAAGGATGTCTGGGCGAAATACGTAAAAGACACCACCCTCAACGGAAATATCACATTTCAGGCCGAACTGGGTGATGTTCTTATTCGTGAGAAACAGGCAGTCAAACAGTCCAACGGCACTTATATGCTGAACGATGTGACGCTTCCCGACGGCACGTACAATGACAATTACACCATGATGCCCGGTGTGGACATTCCCCGTAACGCATGGGTGGCAGTGGTAGACAAATCCTCGATCCCGGCGTATGTATATTTCAATGCAGTCGGTGGCACTCCTTCGGGCGAGGGTAATCGAACCATCACATGCACCCTGGCCTACGGCACTGTCACCTACACCTTGGCCGATCACTGGAAATGGGTTTCGGATACCAAATACATCTACGCCCCCGGCGGCACCGCGGCAGAGGTCATTGCCAATGTCGACATCTCTGTTTTGAGTGACAACACCATGTATGTCAGTCATCTGGCCAGCGGTCATTTGAGCCTTGGCTGGCTTGTCTCTATGGAGCAGGTCGCACCCTAACCGATTTTTCCGCTCTCCCCGCAGAAAGGACACCGCACTATGCATCAATCTGTACTTCGACACGCAAAACAGAATATTCTGTTCCGCTTGCTGCCGCTGCTGTTTGCAGCCATCATGCTGCTCAGCGGAGCTCCCGCCATGGTGCGCTTCTTCAGCCAGCAGCTGCAGGAGCTTACTGCTGTTGCGCCCGAAGACCTGCCTGTGGACGAGCATACCCTCAAGATCACCCTGGACGGCAGCTTTGCCACCTCTATGGATCTGCCGTACGGCGGGAAAAAGATCATCTCTGCCGACGGTCTGAAGGGCAAAGCCACCTATCAGTGGCAGATCAAGCATCCCGAAAAAGAAAATGTGTGGGTCAATATCTATGATGCCACCTCCAAAGAGCTGCCGGTCACCGCAGCTCTGGTTAAGAGCGTGCTGAATGAGCAGGGCAACGCTTATCTCCGCTGCCGCGCTTATACCGATACCTATGCCTACTTGACCCCCGCCATCACCGTCAAATTGGCCGATCTCGGCAGCGGCGATCCTCTGCTGGGTGCAACCGGCGGCTTCGGCAGCCTCAGCTCCGGCGGCCAGACTCCCCTCGGCAGCGGCGCAGCCCCTATTGCAGATGATAGCAATGAGTTCGTTACCATTACCATTGAGTATCTGCGCTATGATTTCCTGCGCGATAACATGGGTCAGCTGGTCAAAGACGATAAAGGTAAGTTGGTATACGATGAGCCTACCGTTGCCTTTATGTCCTATGTAGCAACGCTGGAGCCAAACTCATATCTGCCCGAGACTGTCGTGCCGAATCCCACGCTGGTTGGTTATGACCGTTATTTGGTAACGGACGGAGGAGATGTTCTCAGTTCTTCGGTTACCATTCCCGAGGGCATTGTAACGCAGGACATCACCTATACCGTCAAATATGTACCGGCAGATGTTAAGTATACCGTGCGTTACTATTTCCAGAATATCTACGACGACCTGTATGTCGAAGATCATTCTGTTTTAGACGATAAGGGCGTTGCCGCCGGCATCCCCGATCTGAAAGGCCCCACCGGCTCCGAGCCGGATCCCGATTATACCGAGCGTGAGTTTCCCGGCTTTACCTCTTTGTATTACGAGCCCGATGCCATTGCTGCCGACGGCAGTACGGCATTCGAGGTGTATTACGAGCGCGATTATTACCTGATGGAGTTCGACTGTGCCGGCGGTTACGGCACCGATACCCTGTATGTGCGCTACGGCACCTATATTTCTGTGCCTACACCCGTGCGTACCGGCTATCAGTTTATGGGCTGGAATAAAGGCGAAATTATCATCACACCGGGTAACAAAACCCAGATTAACTTCCCCGCGGTTGCAAATCCCAATTCTTTTGTGGGTGCAACTCTGCCTTTGACCATGCCCCATGAAAACACTGCCTATCAGGCAGTGTGGGCGATCGTAGAGACTACCTATACCATCGTCTATTGGAAGGCCGACCTGCAAAAGGACGGTCAACCCACCACCTATAGCTACTGGGGACAGGCCACCGCTGAGGCAATGTCCAATAGCGTGCTTACGCCCTCTGAAATAGGAGATCTTGCAGAAAATCGAGCAACCGCGGCAAAGATTTACCCTGGCGTTACTTCATTTTATCAAGAAGATAAAGCAAGTACTGTAATTAACGAAGTTCCTTTTTTCACCTATGATAAAGAAGCAACCAGAACAAAAAATCTGAACACAAAAGATCCAATAGACCCGGAAAATCCGGAAGAAAAGACCGTAACTGTCGAGGGTGACGGCTCTACCATTATCAATGTGTATTATAGTCGAAATACCTATACCATTCGGTTCTATTATGCAAGGGTGACAGGTTCCCGGTATTATGTTGCAACCAACACAAATGCAGGAACTGTTACGGGAGCGACTTGGTCGAGAATGCAGAGCAAGCCTACTGTGACAGGTTATACTGAGTATTCGGAAGTAATTGACGGATCAACCTATTATTACTTTACTTTAACCGCAGAATATCAAGCCAAGATTGAGGATCAATGGCCAGTAGCAAACGCACTACCAACGGTGAATTATCAAAGCTCTTGGTCTGGTCTTGAAGATATACTCCTTAGTGGCAGTCATTATGACTGCGGAAGTTGGGCTGCGGAAAAAGGTACGCCATATTATACGCACAACTCCAGTAACGCTAAAATAATTGGTCCGTATCCTTATATGGAAGCTGATTTAATAAAGTCTAATCCTACTGAGATTTCAAAAGGTCATTATTTGGCACAGAGTATGGTTGGTTGGTGGGGCAATAGTGCTCTCTGGGGATTAGAATTGGATATTCTGGACTTTGCAAAAATTAATACACATACATATCATATGTATTTCGAAACTGTCGATGCAGGTGTTTACGAACCTGTTCACTCGGTGACATTCCTAGCGGCACACAATGGTAGCACCCCAATCAAACCTTTTGACTATCCTGGTTACCATTATGTAAACAAGCATGGCGAAGACCTTTCAAATACAAACACAGCTGAAAACAACCCCAATTGCCCGAATCCGGCTGGGTCAAAGTGTACGTACTGTAATGTTCTTTACTATGATCGCAATGACTATACCATTTCCTTCTACAACTACAATTCCATGAGTGTTGCACCGCCCAGTGTGTCGATCACATATGGTGCGCAAGTAAACAGTAAGCTTACCGAACTTCCTACACTGGAGAATGGTGGCTTGCAAGAGCCTTCCGGCATTGAAAAAGGTGCTTATCAGTTTATGGGTTGGTATATTTCACCGGTCTTTGATGAAAGCACCAAGGTTACCATAGAAAATCTGGGTGCCACCACAATGCCTGCAGAAAACGTCACCCTGTACGCCAAGTGGGAGCCCGTGACCCATGAGGTTGTATTCTACACACTGTATACCGATATTGCGGCGGATAACCCGACTTTTTATGGGCCGGTCTCTGTTACCCACGGGAAGATTTTGGAAACAGCCTATGACCTGATTCCTGAGCGTGAGGGTTATCAGTTTGTCGGCTGGTTCTACATGGACGAGGACAACAAAAAGCGTTTTGCCCCCGACTCTATGGAAATTTCCCGCGACTTGGTACTGTTTGCAGAATGGCAGTCCGGTATCGCAACAACCTATAAGGTTACCTATGCATTGGAAGAGCAGGTGAGCCTGACAGCACCCTTTACCCTGCCGGCAGACATGGTTTTCCAAATGTCAGAAAAGATCGGGGACGCGTCGGCAATCTTGAAGATTGGTGAGACAGAGTACAAATCCGGTGACGTGATCCCCAAAGGGACGGTGCTGCCTGTGGGCACAACGTTCCCCATTGGTACACAGATTTCCAATCCGACCGCCGGTTACTCTACCGCGGGTAAGACCAAAACCTTTACCGCCAAGGGTGTAACAGAATTGTACCCGGTGTTCCAAAATAATATCTTCCCCAGCCTTAGTTCTCACTCCATTTTGATGGACGAGGATGAAACGCAAAACGAGTTTGAGTTCACCTATGTGCATGACGAGGGTGTTTGGTATCAGATTCGTTATGTGAACTATGTTACGCGAGAGGATATTATCGAACCGTCTGAAACGATGTACACCGAAGAGGCAATTAAAACCATCAAGTTCAAGCCGATTCCCGGATATGTGCCCCAAAGCTACTATGTGCGCAAGGCATTTGTTTCCGACGGTGACAATGTTAAAGCTGATCCTGTGCTGGAAGAAAACATTATTGTGTTCTATTACATCAAGGATGACGAACACGGCATGTACTCTTTCGAGTACTATCTGGAAAATGAGGATTCTGATGATAGCTCCAATGTGGACAATTATCATCAGTACGAGTCTATCGTTGGCAGCGCCGACTTGCTTGTAGACGGTCAGCCCAATACGATTACCGCACCCATTCGAGAGTACAACGGCTATACGCATGTGCCGGCCTTGAACACGGTAATCACATTCAATGCAGATGGTTCTGAAAATGCTACGACTGTTGGCGGTGCGCCAGAGGGTGTGGTTTCACAAAACGGCTTGACTATTAAGGTCTACTACAAGCGTGTCGAGTACGCTTACATCATCGAATACCGCGAATACGGTGCTGATGAGAATGCAGCGCCTTTGTGGACGATTACCAATGTCGATAGTACGGCGAAGTTCGATACCGTCATCACCCATACCGCTGAAGAAAGCAAAGTGCTGAACGTTGCGGGACAGAATTATACATACCTCTACTATGACCCCGATGCGGCAGAGGGCGAAGACACCCGTACCAAGTCCGTGAAGATTCGTGTGTTCAATGGCGATGATCCGGCCACGCCCGAAGTAGAGACAAACCCCAATAAGTTGGTGTTCTACTACACCCTCAAGAAAGTACAGATCAATTATTATGCAGTCTGTACAGCACCCGGTGCCATTGATTTTGGACGAGTTTCCTTGAACGGTGAGCAGGCAGCCACCTCTGCCGGTTTGGCAGGTGCTAACGCAATGCCCGGTGACGGCTATGTATTCGCGGGTTGGTATACCGCAGCAACTTGCCGTGACACTGAAAAGGTTCCCGCAAGCTGGCGATACACTCCCGGCACGCTCGGCGCTCCCGATGTGCAGAACAACGAAGGTACCAAGCTGAAGCCTGGTGCATGGGACAATAACGTAGAAAGCCTGTCGTATTACGCCCTCTTTGCGCCCATTTCCACCAGCATGACCATTGAAAATCAGCTCGCTGATGGTTCGGGCACGCAGAACTTCGTCTTCCATGTCCAGGGTCAGGGCAAGCTGTCTTATGTAGACATCACCTTTGTCATTACCGGTACCGGTGAGGTCACCCTTGACAATCTGCCCATTGGCGACTATACAGTTACCTGCACCACCTGGAGCTGGGAATCCGCTCCCGATGAAGCAAGCAGAGAGATCACAGTTGCAGTAGGTGGCGAGAACACCGTCTCCTTCACCAACACCTATGCCGATTCCAACTGGCTGGACGGTGAAGCAGCTCCTACCGTCGTTACAGACGCGGATTAATTAACACATAGAAAAGAGGTGGACAAATGCGCCACAGTTTTATGAAGATCCATAATTTCAAGCGAGGCCTTTCTGTCCCCGTGATTCTTGCGTTGGCAGTCAGCGTGATTGCCGTTTCTGCGTTTGCTTATCTGCTTGTCCAAGGCAGAGCACACAGCTCCTTGGACATGGCAAACGAGGTGACTCCCTCCATTGACGACTATGCGGTCAATGTAGGTGAAACCGGGTACGATATGTATGTCCGTGCCGCAGTCACTGTCAACTGGGTAAACGGCAAGCAGATTTATGCCCTTTCTCCCAAGGTCAGTACGGATTATAACATCTCTTTTGATACCACAAACTGGTTCTACAAGGATGGCTTCTATTATTACAAGAAGCCTGTTGCATCGAATGCCAATACAACGGCATTGGTCTCTGCCTTTGAGATGATCGGCACACCGCCTACAGGCTATACACTGACGCTGAACATGGTAGCTCAGACCATCCAGGCAAAGGGAACTACCGATGCAGACAATACCCCGGCAGTAGAAGATGCTTGGAAATCTGTCACCGTAGACGGCAGCGGCAACCTGATCCCAAAACCCTGACACAAAAAAGCACCCCGCTCGGGGTGCTTTTTTCATGATATCGTGTGTCCGTCAGCCTTTGCATCAGCAGAGGAAAGCAGTTCTTAGCTTGATCATGTCTCAAATCCGGGATCGGTCATGTTGTACAGCTCATGCTCATGAATGCTGCCGCTGAGAACAGAAAAAACAGGCGGTTTCCCCTTGTATTCTTCAATGGCTTCATCCAACTTTCTAAGCATGTTCTCCTTGTCACGGGGCAACGTGCCGCGGATGCGCACTTTGATAAAATCATGAAAACCGTCATACATCACATCTTGCACGTCCAAAAGCTGCAGCAGCCGGCGTTCTTCCATCAGATTTTCCAGCTCATCTGCCGGGACAAAGGCACCGCGCTCCACATCCCGATACAGCGGCGCTTCTTTGTGCAGGAAAAGCGAAAAGTTCACGATTTTGCGTGGCTTCGTACCGTTGTAAAATGCCGCAAGCGCTTCTGCATTTTCAATTCCGCGGCCTTTTCCTGCAATGCCTGTCATCATGTGCGCGTTATATTGCAACCCGGCGCGGTGCAGCCGCCGGATCGCGGCATACACCTCTTCCAGATTGTGATCCTTGTGCATAAAGGCAAGCACATCATCAAGTCCGGTCTCAATGCCAAGATACAGCTGCTCCACACCTGCCTCTCGCAGGGCGCGCAACTCATCGTCGGTTTTCTCTTGAATGTTGGTAACGGTGGCGTCCATATTTGCTCCCTGAAAACCGGGGAAATACTGCCGCGCCATGTGTAAAATACGCAACAGCTGATCGGTGGCCAGACCAAATGCGTTTCCGTCACCGAGAAAGATCCGCTTGGGGTTTCCGCCGATGTTTTTTACCCGCAGCAACTCAGCTTCGATTTCCTCCATGGGAAGCTCCCGATAGTTCAAATGCTTGAACAGGGTGCAGAAGGTGCAGGCATTATAAGAGCAGCCCACTGCAACGGGCAACATAAAAGCAGACCGTTCCATGGGCGAACGGCAAATCTGACCTTCGTAATTCATGCAAAACCTCCTGTTCTGAAACGCGGAATAGACTTTGAAAGAAAAGAAGCTGAGAGAACTATGCCATCAACATTTCGCGCGAAATGCTGAGCAAAAGCAGCGCAAATAAGGGGCAAGTGCGACCCGAAGTATTGTACTTGCGCGGCTCAATAAATTGGAATTTGGTCAACAACATTCGCAGGAACAAGTGCTTTCGCAGCACTTTTTCTGTTTTCCATCGAAGAATTTCTTTAAATTGTCAGGTAAAACATATCCGCCCGAACAGCAGGAGGACACCTTCGGCAAGAAGGCCATTCTCATAATTTCTTCCGCAATCATTTCTGCTGGGGGCACTTCATACATTTCTCCATTGTAGGAAAAAATGCGGCAATTCACTTGCGTGCCAGCAATATCTCCGCAACAACCGCAGTCATTTTCCTGCACGGAATTACAGATATCTCTGCCATTCACACGAATTGTGGGCGAAGAAAGGAACCGATATATCGTCGCCATTTCTGCTGTTTCAACCTTCACTTTACGATATTCAAGAGAATAACCAGCTAGTTTAAAAGCATTGCTTAGTTCATCCAAAACACCTTCCAGAACTTTATCCGTTCCCACACATCTTTCACAGGTGTCCAAATCCAGATACAAGTATTCAACCTTGACAACCTTTTCCTTCATGATTGTACCACAGCAACAATTTGCGGACATCACAATCTCTCCTTTAAGTATTTTTATATTTTAAAGTTTCATTTAAAGTATGACAAATTCCGGTTTATCGAACTGATTATACCACAAAATCATAAATCTTTCAAACAAACAGAAAACCTCTCTTGTCTTGGTAGACAAAAGAGGTTTCTTTCTGGAGCAGGGTACGGGAGTCGAACCCGCCTTAACGGCTTGGGAAGCCGCTGTAATACCGATATACCAACCCTGCAGATGCAGTTTTTGTGCATGATTTATTATAGTACAGCCCCTATGAAAAAACAAGTGGTATTTTGGCACCGCTTTTGTCGCTTTTTCGAAGATTTCGCTGCTGCCGTTGACTTTTTCCTTCGATTGGGGTAAAATTCATTCGAGGTGAAAGCCATGATTTTGAAACGCAAATTGCTCCTTGCCGTCAATCCCCATGCCGGCAAGTCTATGATGAAGAATAAATTGCTGCCCGTGGTAGAGCGCTTTACCCGCGGCGGCTACGAAGTCACCGTGTTTACTACCCAGCGTGCCGGGCAGCTGCCGGATTATATCCGTGACAATGCCCCACGGTTTGATCTGGTGGTGTGCAGCGGCGGCGACGGCACCATGAGCGAAACGGTAAACGGTCTGATGCGCTGCGAAAATCCGCCCCGTTTGGGCTATATTCCCGCCGGCACCACCAACGATTTTGCCACCAGCCTGGGTCTTTCCAAAAATGCCGAGGTTGCTGCCAATGACATCATGGAAGGCGTAGCCATCCCCGTAGATGTGGGTCAGTTCGGCGACGATTATTTCAGCTATGTGGTGGCCTTTGGTGCCTTTACCGATGTGACTTATGAAACGCCCCAATCTACAAAAAGTTTGCTGGGTCATGCGGCTTATGTGTTGGAGGGCGCCAAGCGCCTGCCCGGTCTGAAGGCATACCATGTCCGTCTGGAATACGAGGGCGGTGTCATCGAAGATGACATTCTGGTGGGCATCATCGGCAGCAGTGATTATGTAGCCGGTATGCCCATGGGCAAGATGGTGGATGCCAGCATGACCGACGGTCTGTTGGATGTGATCCTCATCAAAAATCCCTCCTCTCTCATCGAGCTGCAAGGCATTCTCAATGGCTTTTTGGTGGGCGAGTTCAACGAAAAATATGTTTATTGTGTCAAATCCAGCAAGATGAAGATCATCGCGGACCGTCCTGTGCCCTGGACCGTCGACGGCGAATATGGCGGCACCCACAGCGAGGTGGAGATCTCCAACCACAAACAGGCATTGCGCGTGTTGGTTCCCGAACGCAGTGTCAAACTGCAGGAACTGAAAAAGGAACAGAAGCAGGAACAATAACGCATACCCCAGACGCCCGGCATTTGCTTTGCCGGGCGTTTTGAAAAGGAGAAACTATGAAATACCCCATCATTTTGCTGGATGCCGATGATACCCTGCTGGACTTCGGCGCGTCTGAAGCCGCCGCCATGGGCGACACCCTCAAAGAGTTCAGCTTGCCCGACACGCCGCAGGTGCGCCAGATGTACAGCGAGATCAACCTGGATCATTGGAAGCGCCTGGAGCGGGGCGAGATCACCCGGGATGAACTGAAGATCTCCCGCTTCCGCATCTTTCTCGCCCGCCTGGGCTCCCGTGCCGATCCGCTGAGCTGCAATGACTTTTACATGTCCCGTCTGGGCAGCTATTCCATCGAACTCCCCGGCGCAGCCGACCTGTGCCGCCGGTTAGCAGAGACGCATCGGCTGTATATCGTCACCAATGGCGCCGCCGATGTGCAGTACCGCAGACTGAAGGAATCTTCCATTCTGCCCTATATCCAAAAGGTCTATATCTCCGAGGAAATGGGCGTGCAAAAGCCGGAAAAGGCTTATTTTGACGCCGTGTTTGCCGACCTCGGCAACCCGCCCCGTGAAGATGTGATCATTCTGGGCGACAGCCAGACCAGTGATATGCTGGGCGGCAAGCATGCCGGCATCACCACCTGCTGGTTTAACCCCAAGGGCAAAGCTGCAGCAGGGGAGTGGGATCACATCATCGCCCGGCTGGAAGACTTTTTGCCCATCGTAGAGGAGGTTTAACATGACCGATCTGGAACGCCTGCAAGCGCGCATCGATTCCGCCAAACGCATCGTCTTTTTCGGCGGTGCCGGCGTCAGCACCGAAAGCGGCATCAAAGACTTCCGCAGTGTGGATGGTCTGTATCATCAGCAGTACGACTACCCGCCGGAAATCATTTTGAGCCACAGCTTTTTCGAGGAAAACCCCGAAGAGTTTTATCGCTTTTATCGGGAAAAGATGCTGTGCCCCCATGTGCAGCCCAACGGTGCTCACCGCGCCCTGGCCAAGCTGGAAGAAGCCGGCAAGCTGACGGCCATTATTACGCAAAACATCGACGGTCTGCATCAGGCCGCCGGCAGCAAGCAGGTGCTGGAGCTGCACGGCTCCACCTATCGCAATTATTGCGCCTGCTGCCGCAAGCAGTATTCGCTGGAGCATATTTTGAATACCCAAGGCGTGCCCCGCTGCAGCTGCGGCGGCATCATCCGCCCCGATGTGGTGCTGTATGAAGAAATGCTGGATGGCTTTGTCATGAGCCAGGCCATCGAGCACCTGCGCCATGCCGATCTGCTCATTGTGGGTGGCACATCGCTGGTGGTGTATCCCGCCGCCGGTCTGCTGCGCTATTACAAGGGCAGGGAGCTGGTGCTGCTGAACCGGGACGCTACCCCGTATGATGACGAGGCTACCCTGGTGATCCGCGAACCCATCGGCAAAACACTCGAGCAAATCCGTATTTAACCCGATCTTGATCCCCGGGAAAGGAGGTGTTTCCTTGTCTGACCGCGTGATTTTACACTGTGACTGCAACGGCTTTTACGCATCGGTCGAAAGTATCCTGCAGCCGGAGCTGCGCAAAGTCCCCATGGCCGTTTGCGGCGATCCCGAAAGCCGCCATGGCATCATTCTGGCTAAAAACGAACTGGCCAAGGGCTATGGCATTCAAACAGCCGAGACCATCTGGCAGGCAAAGAAGAAATGCCCCGACCTGGTACTGGTTGCTCCCCATCGGGAGGCGTATACCAAATACTCCCGTTTGGTCAACCGGATCTATCAGCAGTATACCGATCTGGTAGAGCCCTTCGGCATCGACGAAAGCTGGCTGGATGTTACCGGCACCACCCATCTGTTCGGCAACGGCAGGGAGATCGCCGACACCCTGCGCCGCCGGGTGCGGGAAGAACTGGATCTCACCATCTCGGTGGGTGTTTCCTTCTGCAAGGTCTTTGCCAAGCTGGGCAGCGACTATAACAAGCCCGATGCCACCACCGTCTTTGACCGTGCCGCCGTCCCAAAACTGGTGTGGCCCATGCCGGTCAGCAACCTGCTGTTTGTTGGCAAGGCATCCGAACTGACCCTCCGGAGCCTGAATATCCGCACCATCGGTGACCTGGCCCATGCCGACCCGGCGATACTGGAAAAGCACATGGGCAAGATGGGGCGGCAACTGTACACCTATGCCGCCGGACTGGACGACAGTCCTGTGGCCTCAGCGTATGCGAAAAAAGAAGTCAAAAGCGTGGGCAACGGCATGACTTTCCGCCGCGATCTGACGGGTGCAGAAGATATCCGCCTGGGCGTGGGTGTGCTGGCAGACAGTGTGGCAGGCCGCATGCGCCGCCACGGCCTGCTGTGCGGTACGGTGCAGGTCACGATCAAGGATCCGTCCTTCCGCTCCATTTGCCGCCAAAAGCGGCTGGAAAACCCCACCCATCTGGCATCTGTCCTGACAGAAACCGCCATGGAACTGATCACACAGCATTGGGACATGCGCGAGCCCATCCGCATGATCACCGTTACAGCGCAGAATCTGGTCTCTGTCGAAGAGGCGGTGGAACAGATGATGCTTTTCGATCAGCCTGCACGGGAAAAGCGGGCAAAGCAAGAAAAATTAGAAACCGCCATGGATGCTATCCGCCAGCGGTTCGGGCAGGGCGCGATTCAGCCCCTTGCCGTGCTGGATAATGATCTGGGCATCCATCACAGCGGCATCGCGCAGGAGGAAGACTTATGAAAACTGTCAATTTAGCACTCATCGGCTTTGGCAACGCCGCCCGGGCGTTTGCCCGGATCCTGTTGGAGAAAGAAGCGGTTTTGGCTGCCGAGTTCGGTGTCAAGGTAGCCGTCACCGCCATCGCCACCGGTTCCCGTGGCGCTTTGGTAGACGCGCAGGGCATCGACCTGCGCGAAGCGATTCGCCAGCTGGAGGAAGAGGGGCGTTTTGCCCCCGGGCATCCTGCCTACCGCAAGCTGTCCGGTCTGGATATTGCACAGATGCACGGCTATGACTGCCTGGTAGAGCTTTCGCCCCTGAACATCTTCACAGGCCAGCCTGCCCTCAGCCACATCGAAGCGGCGCTGGCGCAGAAAAAGCATGTGATCTCTGCCAACAAAGGCCCCATTGCCTGGGCCTATAGCAGACTGCGGGATATGGCGGCAGAACAGGGCGTAGGCTTTTATTACGAAACCACCGTCATGGATGGCACGCCGGTGTTTAATCTGGCGCAAAAGACCCTGCGTCACTGCAAGGTCACCTGCGTAGAGGGCATTCTCAACACCACCACCAACTTTGTTTTAGAAGAACTGGCCAAGGGTCAGCCTTATGACGCCGTGATGGAAGAAGGCCGCCGCCGCGGCTTTGTAGAAGCCGACCCCAGCATGGATCTGGACGGCTGGGATGCCGCCGCCAAACTCACCGCTCTGCTGAATGTGCTGATGGATGCCGGCATCACCCCCATGGACATCGACCGCACCGGCATCGGTGGTGTAACGGCAGAACAAATGGCAGATGCCAAAGCCCGTGGCAAGCTCATCAAGCTGCTGTGCCACGGTCATCGGGATGCCCAGGGACTCCATGCCTGGGTGCGTCCTACAGAGGTAGATACCGGCAGTCTGTGGGCTACCATCACCGGCACATCCTCCGTGGTGGCCATCGAAACCGACCTGATGGGCAGAGTCACCGTGGTAGAGCACGACCCCGAACTGCCCCAGACCGGCTACGGCATCTACAGCGACCTTGTCCGCCTGCTGGATGAGCAGTATCGGTCTTGAGAGGAGCGTGCCCAATGAAATGCCCTTTTTGTGATGAGGAAATGCTGCATGGCTATCTGAACTGCGGCGCTGCCATTTGGAGTCAGCGCAAGCATAAGTTCAGTATGCTGCCCGATGGAAAAGAGTCCTATGCCCTGCATTTGCAAACACCGATGCTTTCGCCCAATCAGGTGGAGAGTGACTGCTGTCCCAAATGCAAGCACATCATTTTGGATGCTTCCGCATACAAAAATAATTTATAACATACAAAAATGCCGTCTGTGGGGAACAGACGGCATTTTTGCTTCTGGTAAGGAATGAGGGGATAAAGAGAGGTATCTTTCTTTACAAACCCATCTTAGCACATGTGGCAGAAGAATGTGTGACAGGAGTATGAACTGTTTTTTAATTTTGCGGCAGTAAACAAAAAAGAACCTGAAAAAGAGAAATTGGCATGAAAAAAGCTCTGCCGATGCAGAGCTTTTTACTGTTTATTTTGCGCCTTCCAACTGAAAACGAAGTTCGATTTCCTGTCCGTTCCGCAGAACTTTCATCGTAACGGTATCACCGATCTTCAGTTTTTCTTTCAGATAGTTTACCTGATTGGCGGTAAACACCTCGTGACCTTCAAACTCCAAGATCTTGTCGCCCACCCGCAGGCCGGCCTTCCAGGCATTATTGCCCGGGTTGATCTCCTTGACGATCACGCCCACTTCGTAGATCTCACCGTAGGTATCTTTATAATAATCCACTGTTGCCTGATCCATGGCCTGCACGGTAATGCCCATCATGGGACGGCTGACCACGCTGCCGTATAGGGCAAGCTCGGTAACGGTCTTTTTTACCAAATCAGCGGGCAACGCAAAGCCAATGCCCTCGGCGCCTTCTTCGATCACCTTGCTGGTGATGATGCCGATGATGTTGCCCTGCAGGTCAAACATGGGGCCGCCGGAGTTGCCGGGGCTGACAGAGGCATCGGTCTGCAGCATCTCTACGATGGTACTGCCAATTTCCACACCGCGGCAGGTGGTAGAGATCACGCCCACCGTCATGGTGTCGGTAAGTTCTTCCCCTAAGGGGTTGCCGATGACAATGGCGGTCTCGCCGGCCTGCAGCCGGCTCATACGGCTTTTGCTTGCAAAGCGGACGGCGGGCAGGTTGTTTTCCTTGATGCGCAGCACGGCCAGATCGGTGTTTTCGTCCAGTCCTTCCACTGTCGCGTCCAGTTTCTTGCCGGAATGCAGCGTCACCGTAATGCGGCTGGCGCCCTGCACCACATGGGCATTGGTCACGATCAGAGGATGGGGGGTAGCAGCATTGTCCAGCTTCACGATCACACCGCTGCCGGTACTGCTGTCGGGCAGCTTGTCGTCGCCTTTGCCGGGATACTCAGAAGAAATCAGCACAACAGAAGGCAGCGCGTCCTGATAGACCTTGGCGATCTTCTGTCCTTCGTTCATGCCGCCGGTAAGCGACACATAAGCATGGATGGAAGCCACAGAAACGCAAACCATTAGTAACAGCAGACCCAAAGCGCGAAGCCAGACACGCTTGCGGTGCTTGCGTCCGGGCTTGCCCAAAGCGGGTACGGTGGACACCTGCTTTTGAGCAGGCGCGTATTTGGGAACAGGGGCCGCCTCCACCGTGGCAACGGCTTTGCCGGGCTGGCTGAATACCACCTGCGGCGCATTATGTAACGGGGTGTTGTCTTGCACGATACATTCCTCCGAAAAAAGTCGTAATGTGGCTATTATATCACACAATCCCAAAAAAGAAAGAAAGTTTTCTCTAATTTACAACCTTTTTGTAGAAATCAACCGGAAAAGATGGTATGATAACCAGTATGATACCATAGGTGTGGTATCTTCATCTGCTCTGTGATACCGAAAACACACGAAACAGGAGGGTTTCTCCATGACGTATCAACATGAATATACCCGCTGGCTGGAAAGCGATGTCCTCAGCGCCGAAGAGCGCGCAGAGCTGACCGCCATTGCCGGACAGGAAGCGGAGATCGAAGACCGTTTTTACCGCAATCTTTCCTTTGGTACTGCCGGACTCCGGGGCATTATGGGCATGGGCACCAACCGCATGAACCATTACGTGGTGCGCCAGGCCAGCGAGGCTTTTGCCCGGGTCATCCTGCGTGAAGATCCCAGGGGCAAGGAGCGGGGCGTCTGCATCTGTTACGACTGCCGCATCGGCTCCCGTGATTTTGCCCGTGTGGCAGCCCATGCCATGCGCCGCCACGGCATCAAGGTGTATTTGTTTGAAGACTGCCGCCCTACGCCCCAGCTGTCCTTTGCCGTGCGGTATTTTGACGCGGCGGCAGGCATCAACGTCACCGCCAGCCATAATCCCAAAGAGTATAACGGATTCAAAGTGTATTGGGCAGGCGGTGCCCAGCTGCCGCCCGCCCAGGCCGATCTGGTGGCAGAAGAAATGGCAAAGCTGCCGGTGCTGGCCCGGGACGGCGAACCGCTGGGCCAGACGGCAAGCGTAGAGTATCTGGGCGCGGCATTCGACCGCCTGTATATGGACGCCGTGCTGAAAAATGCCATTGACCGCAGCGCGATCCCTGCCGTAGCAGCGGATTTCCATGTGGTTTATACTCCCTTCCACGGCGTGGGCGGTTCCATTGTTCCGCAGGTGTTGAAAGAGGCCGGTATCCAGCATCTGGACTGCGTGCAGGCACAGATGGCGCCCGACGGAACATTCCCCACCGTAAAAAGTCCCAACCCCGAAGACCCTGAAGGCTTTGCCATGGCAGTGGAACTGGCTCGGCAGGTGGGCGCAGACTTTATCGTGGGCACCGACCCCGATTCCGACCGGGTGGGCATTCAGGTGAAGGATACGAGCGGTAAGTTTGTCCCGGTCAGCGGCAATCGCACCGGTGCGCTGCTGCTGCATTATATCCTGACTGCCGGCAAGCGCTGCGGCAGTTTGCCTGCGCAACCGGCAGTGGTCAAGACACTGGTTACCACCGACCTGGCGCGCAAGATCGCCGAGGCCCATGGCGCGCAGTGCCACGACACCTTCACCGGGTTTAAGTACATGGCAGAAAAAGTCAAAGAGATGGAAGACCTGGGCACAGGTAATTACATTTTAGCTTACGAAGAATCCTACGGCTATATGGTCGGAGACCATGCCCGGGATAAGGACGGTGTGGTGGGTGCACTGCTGCTGACCGAAATGGCGGCCTGGTACCACAGCCGGGGTATGAGTGTGCTGGAAGGCCTGCAGGAGATCTGGGAGACCTACGGCTATTATGCCGAGCAAACCTTAAATGTAATGTTCCCCGGCGCAGACGGCATGGAACGGATGCAGCGCATCATGGCAGGCCTTCGCGCGGATGCGCCCAAGGCCATTGGCGGCAAGGCAGTCTGTGCCCTGCGTGATTACCAGACCGGCATCCGCAAGAGCACAGAAGGCGAGAGCAAGCTGCATATCGCCGGCTCTGACGTGCTGTATTTCGAGCTGGAGGGCGGCAGCAACCTGATTGTGCGCCCCTCGGGTACAGAGCCTAAAATCAAGATTTATGCCCTGGTGCGGGGCGACAGTCTGGAGCAGGCAGAAGCCCTGGCATCCGGCTGTGCGCAGAGCGCGCAGGACATTCTGATGCAGATATAAAGAATTGAGAGGACAATGATCATGAAGGAAAAGCAAACAAAGAAAATCGAGGCATCGATCTGGGAGACCAAGAAAAAGCAGATGATTTTGTGCCTGGTGATTGGTGTTCTGGTGGTGGCAGGAGCCATTGGCGGCATCCTGTACAAAGTATATGCCGGACAGGGAACTGTGGGCGGCATGCTGAAGATCTATTATGAAACCATGTACAGCAACAATGGCAAAAGCTTTGATGATTTGTGCAATTGCCTTGCTCCCGAGATCCGTGGCAATTATTACATGAATACCACCAACGGTGGCACAGACTACTCTCAGCTGAACAGATGGCGTGCCGAGGCGATTGTCGAAGTGGGTGAGAATGTCAAGGTAAAGGTGGAAGTTCAGGAAAAGACCCCCGGCGAGCCCGGTGCTTTGGGCAGCCTGAAACAGACCATTGAAAATGCAGAAGAACTGGTAGATGTGGAGTTCCATATCACGCTGACCGGTGATAAAGGCTATATCAAAATGAAGGGATATACCGCTTGCGTCCGAGAGGGCGATGATTGGTTTCTGTCCACGGGAACCATAGAACTGGGTATCGTGGATCGCAATACGGAGGAATAAAGCCATGAAGAAAAAACTGTTGGGCCGCACCGGCCTGCTTGTCACCGAAAACAGCTTCGGCGCCCTGCCCATCCAGCGCATCAGCCGTGACGATGCGGCCGCGCTGCTGCGTCAGGCCTATGACGGCGGCGTAAACTTCTTTGACACCGCCCGCTTCTATACCGACAGCGAAAGCAAAATCGGTTATGCACTGCATGACGTGCGTGAAAATATCATCATCGCCACCAAAAGCATGAACCGCACCCGTGCCGGCGCGCTGGCAGAGCTGGAAACCAGCCTTACCGACCTACAGACCGATCACGTGGATATCTGGCAGCTGCACAATATTCCCGAACTGCCCGATGTCAATGATCCCGAAAGTGCCTACCATGCCCTGCTGGAGGCCAGAGCGGCCGGGAAATGCCGCTACATCGGCATTACCACCCATCGGTTGGATATTGCCCTGGCTGCCGCAAAAAGCGGCCTGTATGACACGGTACAGTTCCCTCTGTGCTACCTGTCCACCGATGCAGATCTGGAACTAATCCGCGTCTGCAAAGAGCAGAATGTGGGTCTGATCGCCATGAAGGCCATGAGCGGCGGTCTGATCTCCAGCGCCAAGGCAGCCTATGCCTTCTTTACCCAGTATGACAATGCCGTGCCCATCTGGGGCGTACAGAAACCGCAGGAACTGGCTGAGTTCTTGGGCTATGCCGAAGAAGGCGTCACCATGACCGAAGACCTGCAGGCTGTGATTGCCCGTGACCGCGCAGAGCTGGCAGGCAATTTCTGCCGCGGCTGCGGCTACTGCAAGTCCACTTGCCCCGCCGGCATTGATATTTCCAACGCTGCCCGCATGATCCTTATGCTGCGCCGGGCACCTTGGCAGGAATACACCACCCCCGAATGGATCGAAAAGATGAAAAAGATCGAGGACTGCGTGAATTGCGGTGCCTGCGCTGCCCGCTGCCCCTATCAGCTGGATACCCCCGCATTGCTCCGGGAGAATTACGAGGATTTCAAGGCCTTCTGCAAGGAAAAAGGCCTGCTGTAAGTGCATAGATACAATATCCGCTGCCGGAGCATCCGGCAGCGGATATTTTATACTGTGAAATATATTTTTGCAATTTTGTCAAAAATACTTGACATTATGATGAACTGATGTTACACTTTGGGCAACAAAAAACACAAAGGAGGGTGTCGGATGGATCGTGAGATGAATATGGCGTATGGTGTGGGACTCATTGCAGGTCTGGTGGCAGCCGGCATTATCATTACGGTGATGAGCAAGACCCGAAACAAAGAGGGTAAGCTGCGGCTTGAGTATGACGAGCGGCAGCGGGCCGACCGCAAGGCCTCCTTTGCCGTGGGCTTTGGCGTGCTGGCGGTGCTGGATCTGCTGATGGCAGTGCTGCGGCAGAGCGGCGTGGCATTGCCCTTTGATCTTATGGTAGAGACTGTCCTTTGCTGCCTTGTGGCTTCTGCTGTATCGGTGGTCCTGTGCATCCATCGGGAGGCCTGGCTGTCTCTGCGGGAAAAACCCGGCAAGACCGTTTGGCTGCTGCTTCTGCTGGTGGCCTGCAACGGATTTGGGGCCTGGGTCAACTGGAAGGAAATGTGGACCGACGGTGTGCTCAACTTCCGCAGCACCAATCTGTTCGTAGCGGTCTTTATGGCGGTGCTCCTGCTGGCTTTTTGCATCAAGCGTCTGGCTGTTTATCTGCGGGAGATCCACGACGGTCTCCGGGAACAGGACGTGTAACATGAAAAATCTGCGTATGAAATCTGCCCGGGCAGCCAAGGATCTATCCCAGCAGGAACTTGCCGAGATGGTGGGCGTTTCCCGCCAAACCATCAACGCCATTGAAAAAGGGGATTATAACCCCAGTATCCGTTTGTGCATCGACATTTGCAAAGCGCTGGACAAAACACTGGACGAACTGTTCTGGGAAGCATAAAACAAAAACGGAAGGCCATGTGCCTTCCGTTTTTTTCGTGGTATCGGTGGTTTCTTTACTTCAGCTCTGCGCCGCAGAACAGAATGGCAGCCTTGGCCAGCTCACTGGTGGGATCGATAAAGTCGCCTTCCAGCTGCAGCTCTTCTGCAACGATCGGCAGCTCGGTGCAACCAAGGATAAAGTAATCAGCGCCTGCTGCGCGCATGTGCGCCATAACGCCTTCCATAGGCTCGCGCACCAGTTCAATGTCCTTGCCGCCCTTGACACAGTCATAGATAGCGGTCATCAGCACATCGCGGTCGGCCTCCTCGGGCAGCACATAGGCAACACCCTCGGCCTCCAGTGCCCGATTGTACAGACCGGAAGCCAAAGTGCCCCGGGTGCCCATGATGCCGGCGGTCTTGCCGGGGAACATCTTGGCACAGGATTTTGCAGTTTCAGCCAGCATGCTGATAAAGGGCACATCGGTCTGCTCCTGCAGACGGGGCAGGAAGTAATGTGCGGTGTTGCAGGGCATAATGATGCAGTCGGCACCGCAGGCAACCAGATTGCGCAGGGCGCTGCTCATTTCTTCCACAGGATCCTTGCCACCCTGCAGGATGGCGCCGGTGCGGTCGGGGATGTTGGCATTGTTGTCGATGTAAATGCGCAGGTGCTCATTGTCGCAGCCGGCCCTGGTCATCAGCACGATCTTGCGGAACAAATCAGCGGTGGCCAAAGGACCCATGCCGCCCAGAATACCAATGGATTTTTTCATAAAGCATACGCCTCGATTCGTTGTAATAAAGGGACTTGCCCCATTGATTGTATCATGCAAGTGCCCGGTTGACAAGAGGAAACACATCGGCACTTGCGGCAAAAAAGCAAAAGGCCGCTCTCTTTCGAGAACGGCCTTAAAGGTTGAGTCTTTATCGAGGATTAGTCGACAATTGCGCCAACGGGGCACTGACCGGCGCAAGCGCCGCAGCCAATGCAGGCACCCTGATCGATCTGATAAGTGCCACCCTGATCGGCAATAGCGCCAACGGGGCACTGAGCAGCGCAGGAACCGCAACCAATGCAAGCATCAGTAATCTTCATGACAAAGTACCTCCTTAAAGTAGTACTATCATTGTAGCATATTTTTTTAAAAATGCAATGGGTTATTACAAATATTCTTCTGGATTTTGCAGACAATACAGGAAGAAATCAGGGAGGGAACGTCATGAAACAGAAGAATTATCCGCAGAACGAATTACGCCAGCCGGGGAATCATGCAGCCATGACAACCCCGCATGAAGACCGTTTTTCTGTCAAAAAGGAAAAGAAAAAATGACTGACAGTCGTTTTACACCCGCCGCCCGTGCGGCGCTGGGTCGTGCTTTTTCCATTGCCCGCAAGCTTTGTCAGACCTGCATCGGCTCTGAACATATTTTGTTGGGACTCTATGGCGAAGACAGTCCGGCACGCCGCCTGCTGCTGGAGGAGGGGATCACATACGAACAGCTGTTAAACGCAGTCTGCGAGGTTTCACCCTGCGGCAGTGTCCGCTCCGTATCCCTGAGCCAGGAGGGCGCAGCGGTCATCGAACAGGCTGCCATGATCGCCGAAACCGCCCTGACCGGCACCATCACCACCGAGCATCTGCTGTTGGCAGTGCTGCGCATGAAAAACGGCAGCGGATTCCGCTTGCTTACCGACTGCGGGGCAGACCTGGAGGACCTTGACCTGCGTCTGGCCAGACGGCAATACAGCAGACAGGAAAAACCCAAGCGCAACGAGCTCAAGTTGGTGCTGCAGTTCGGTCAGGATATGACCGCCTGCGCTGCGTCCGGCGGATATGACCCGGTGGTGGGACGGGACAATGAGACCCAGCAGGTCATGCGCATTCTGGCGCGGCGGCAAAAAAGCAATCCGGTGCTTCTGGGTCCCGCCGGCGTGGGAAAAACCGCCATTGCCGAGCGTCTGGCCATGTGTATGGCCGCCGGTGAAGTGCCGCCTGCCCTCAGCGGAAAGCGCCTGATCGCATTGGACGTGGCGGGCATGGTAGCGGGCACCAAATACCGGGGGGAGTTCGAAGAACGTGTCCGTGCCGCCCTGCAGGAGATCCGTGCCGCAGGGGATGTCATTTTGTTCATCGACGAGATGCACACCATTGCCGGTGCCGGCGCCGCCGAGGGTGCCATCGATGCAGCCAATATGTTCAAGCCGGCTTTGGCCAGAGGTCAGCTGCAGCTGATGGGTGCCACCACACCGGAAGAATACAAAAAATATATCCGTCGGGACAGCGCGCTGGCCCGACGCTTTCAGACGGTAGAGGTGCGCGAGCCCAATGCACAGCAGACCGAGCATATGCTCAGGTCCTTGCGTGGACGGTATGAAAATCACCATGACCTGAACATCGGTGACGATGCCATCCGCGCTGCGGTGGAACTGTCCGGCCGCTATCTGGTGGGGCGCTATTTCCCGGACAAGGCCATCGACCTGCTGGACGAATCCGCGGCGGCTGCCGCACTGCTGCGGGAAAAAACATTGACCCGTGACACGGTGGAAACCGTATTGCGTCAGCGTTTGGGCAAGGACAGCCAGCGCCCCTTGGATGACGGAGGGCTGGAGCATATGGCCGCAGAACTCGCCGCCGATGTGGTGGGGCAGCCGGAAGCGGTGCAGGCGGTGACCCATGCCATCCGGCGCAATACTCTGTTTGGTACCGGTGAACGCCCTGTGGGCAGCTTTTTGTTTTGCGGGCCCACCGGTGTGGGAAAAACCAGCATGGCTCGGGCTTTGGCGCGCAGCCTGTTCGGTACAGAGCAGGCGCTGCTTCGACTGGACATGAGCGAATATATGGAAAAGCATACCGTGTCCCGGCTCATCGGTGCGCCGCCGGGTTATGTGGGCTACGGCGAAGGGGGTCAGCTCACCGAGCGCATCCGCCAGAACCCTGCGTCTGTGGTGCTGCTGGATGAAATCGAAAAAGCTCATCCCGATGTGCTGAATCTGCTGCTGCAGATTTTAGAAGACGGCGTATTATCCGACGGACAGGGCGAGCAGGTGAGCTTTCAAAATGCCATTGTCATCCTCACCAGCAATTTAGGCTGCGATGCCGCAGCCGGCGGACGCAGCACCGGGTTTGCTCGGGACTGGAAGGAAAGCGGGCAGCAGGAAGCCGTGATGCGTGAGGTGCGCCGGGTCCTGCGACCGGAATTGTTGGGACGGCTGGATAAGGTGGTGTTCTTCCATCCCTTGGCAGAGCACGAGCTGCAGCTCATCGCCCGGCAGGCACTGCAGCATCTGGCAGACAAGACCCGGCAGGCGGGGTTGGAAATCTCCTGGGATGCGTGCGTGGAACAGATGCTGAGCCAGGTGCGGGAAAATGGCGGCGCCCGCGCCCTGCGGCGCAAGGTCACCGAACAGGTAGAAGACCCCCTGGCCGAAGGCCTGCTTGCCGGCGCCTTATGGGAAAAAGCCACCATTACGGCAGAGGACGGTAAAATTGCCATTCGTCAGGGGTAAGGGGCTTGGTATCTTTCGCAAAAGAGGGTGGTGCAGCCACTCTCTTTTGCTTTTTTCCTGAAAAATAAATTTTTGGTAAAAAAGTCGGAAAATCCTTTGAATTAAAATGCTTTTTATGTTATACTAGTTTAGTATTAAATTTCAAGATATGAGGTGACGTATTGAAGTTTTGGAACCCGAAGCTCCAGGGTAAGCTCAAGGAATCTGTGACGGCGGTGCTGCCTGTGGTAGCCATCGTTCTGATTCTCAGCTTCACCATCGCACCCTTGACCCCCAGCATTCTGCTCAGTTTTCTGATGGGCGCGCTGATGGTCATTCTGGGCATGATGTTCTTTACCTTGGGTGCCGAAATGTCCATGAGCCCCATGGGCGAAAAGGTGGGTGCCCAGATGACCAAGAGTAAAAAGCTTTGGTTCATTGTTCTGCTCAGCTTTGTATTGGGCTTTATCATCACGGTGTCCGAGCCGGATCTGCAGGTGCTGGCACAGCAGGTACCGTCGGTACCCAATGCGGTGCTGATTTATGCCGTTGCCATCGGTGTGGGTCTGTTTCTGGTGCTGGCGCTGCTGCGTATGCTGTTCGGTATTGCCCTCAGCCGCATGCTGACGGTGTTTTACATTTTGGCATTTGTTTTGGTGTTTTTTGTCCCGGCAGACTTCCGTGCTGTGGCCTTTGACTCCGGCGGTGTCACCACCGGTCCCATGACCGTTCCCTTTATTATGGCATTGGGTGTTGGTATTTCTGCCATTCGTAGCGACCGTCATGCAGCCAACGACTCTTTCGGTCTGGTTGCGCTGTGCTCCATCGGTCCGATTCTGGCGGTGCTGGTGCTGGGCATGATCTATCATCCCGGTGATGCCAATGTGACCACACTGCTGATCCCCGAAATCAATAACTCCGTAGAACTGTGGCAGCTGTTCGAGCGCGGCTTGCCGCATTATGTACAGGAGATTGCCGTCAGCCTGCTTCCCATTGTAGTGTTTTTCGGCATCTTTCAGGTGCTTTCTCTCAAACTGACCGGACGTCATCTGGGGCGAATCATCATCGGTCTGGTCTACACCTACATCGGCCTGGTGCTCTTTCTCACCGGTGCCAATGTGGGCTTTATGCCCGCCGGCAGCTATCTGGGCTCGGTGATGACGGGGGGCAGCTTCCGTTATCTGCTGGTACCCATCGGCGCACTGATCGGCTTCTTTATTGTCAAGGCCGAGCCTGCGGTCTATGTGCTGAACCATCAGGTAGAGGAAATTACCGACGGCGCCATCTCTGCCCGTGCCATGGGCATGAGCCTCTCTTTGGGTGTTTCCGCCTCGGTGGCCCTGGCCATGATCCGTGTACTCACCGGTTTGCCCATCCTGTATTTCCTGGTGCCCGGATATGTCGTGGCCATCGGACTGTCCTTCTTTGTGCCCAAAATTTTCTCTGCCATCGCCTTCGACTCCGGCGGCGTGGCCTCCGGCCCCATGACGGCTACATTCCTGCTGCCTTTGGCCCAGGGTGCCTGTCAGGCAATGGGCGGCAATGTGGTGGCCGATGCATTTGGTGTTGTGGCAATGGTAGCCATGACCCCGCTGATCACCATTCAGATCCTGGGCCTGATCCACAAGCTGAAGCTGCGCAAGCCCAGCGCCATGGAATACTCCCTGGCCGGATTTGATGAAGACGCCATCATCGAGCTGTAAGCGGTTAGGAGGAACAACGTATGCATGAATTACATATGATGGTCACCATTACCGACCGTAAGTTTACCCGCAAGTTTACCGTGTTTTACGAAGAGCATGGCCTGCCGGTGAATCTGATCACCGTAGGTGCCGGTACGGCATCCAGCGAAGTTTTGGATTATCTGGGACTGGATGGCAGTGAAAAGGCTGTTATGATGAGCGTGGTTACCGGTGAAAAGTGGAAAAAAATCAAGCGCCAGCTGCAGGTGCAAATGCGCATCAATTATCCCGGTGTGGGCATTGCCTTTATCATCCCGCTCAGCAGCATTGGCGGAAAAAAGGCACTGAACTATCTCACCGCCGGTCAAGAATTTGTGAAAGGGGAGGAGAGCTCCTTGAAAGACACCAAGAATGAACTGCTTATCACCGTCGCAAACCAGGGTTATTCCGATTCCATCATGACCGCTGCCCGCAAGGTAGCTTCTGTAGGCGGCACCGTCATCCATGCCCGCGCCACCGGCGCCAAGCAGTCTGAAAAGTTCATGGGCGTTACGCTGGCTCCCGAAAAAGACATGGTCTTTATGGTGGTCAGCAGCGAGCAGAAAAACGACATTATGCACGCTATCATGAAGGATGCCGGCGTGGATACCAAGGCAGGCGCCGTGGTATTTTCCTTGCCCGTTACCGACACCGCAGGCATGCGTCTGCTGGCAGAAATCGAGGAATAAGTATGAAAAAGAAAGTCACTGGCAAGCAAAATCAAGGCCGCAACTGCTTCGTCTGCGGCGTAAACAACGAACCTGGCCTGCATGGCGAGTTCTTTGAACTGGAAGACGGTACCCTGGTGGGTCTGTTCCGTCCCAAGTTCCATCACCAAAGCTATCCCGGCCGTGTCCACGGCGGCATCATCACCGCCATGCTGGATGAGACCATCGGCCGTGCCGTGCAGATCGCCGACCCCGACACCTGGGGCGTCACCGCCGAGCTGACCACCCGGTATTTAAAGCCGGTGCCCTATGACGTGGATCTGCGTGTCACCGGCCGCATCACCCGCGACAGCCGCCTGCTGTTCATCGGCGAGGGCGAGATCTTGCTGCCCGACGGCACTGTGGCCGCCCGTGCCACTGCCAAGTATGCCAAGCTGCCCCTTTCTTCCATCGGCGACTTAAATGCCGAGGGAGACTCCTGGGAGAATTACCCCAAGGACAGTGATCCTGTCTATATTGACATGCCCGAGGCAGAAACCAAATAAAACCCATCAAAACCGCCGATTTTTCGGCGGTTTTTTCCTGCTTCCCCTTGCGAAACACGGGAGAACAAGGTATAATAAATTGATTCATTATGCGCATATGCAGAAATTGCATCAGTCCAAGATATAGGAGAGTGTATGACTATGACCGACAATCAACGTCTGGCAGAATTGCTGTTTCCCCATGTGAAGGAAACTCCCGCTCAACTTCTTGAGCAAACCTTCCCCCCGAGGCAGCAAAAGGAAGGCGCAGTGGTCACCCGATTTGCTCCCAGCCCCACGGGCTTTTTGCACATCGGTGGCGTCTTTACCGCTATGGTCGGCGAACGTGCGGCCCATACCAGCGGCGGCAAGGTCATCCTCCGTATCGAGGACACTGATAAAAAGCGCGAGGTAGAAGGCGGCGTGGACATGATCGTCCAGGGCCTTTCTGACTTCGGCATTTCTTTTGACGAGGGCGCGGGGCTGCAGGGTACCGAAACCGGTGACTACGGCCCCTATACCCAAAGCAAGCGTGGCTACTACTACCATGTCTTCTGCAAGGATCTGGTAGAAAAGGGTCTGGCTTACCCCTGCTTCTGCGCTGCCGAAGAGCTGGAAGCCATTCGAAATGCACAGGAAGCCGCAGGCCTGACCCCCGGATACTGGGGCGACCATGCCAAGTGCCGCAGCCTCAGCACCGAAGAGGTAGAAGCCAACCTGCAGCAGGGCAAGCCCTATGTCATGCGCCTGCGTTCCCCCGGCAAGCCCGGCGGCAGAGTCAAGTATAAAGACCTGATCCGCGGCGACATCGAGATGGAAGAAAACTTCGCCGATGTGGTGCTGCTGAAGAGCGACGGAATCCCCACTTATCACTTTGCCCATGTGGTAGACGATACCCTGATGCGTGTCAGCCATGTGATCCGTGCCGACGAGTGGATCGCCTCTGTGCCCATCCACCTGCAGATGTTCTGGCTCTGCGGGCTGAAGGCCCCCAAGTACGCCCACGTTTCCCCCATCATGAAGGAGGAAAACGGCGCCCGCCGCAAGCTGAGCAAGCGCAAGGATCCCGAGGCCGCCGTCAGCTACTTTGTAGAAGAGGGCTACCCTTCCGAGGCCGTGGTGGAATACCTGCTGACCATCGCCAACTCCAACTTTGAAGATTGGCGCAAGCAGAACAAGACCGCTTCCTGCTGGGAGTTCCCCTTCCAGCTGAAGAAGATGTCTGCCTCCGGCGCATTGTTTGACCATGTGAAGCTGGACAGCGTCTCCGGCGAGGTCATCTCCCGCATGACTGCTGAAGAAGTGTACGCGCAGGCCGCTGCCTGGGCAGAGCGCTTTGATCCCGCACTGCATGGCCGTCTGACCGCCGATGCCGACTATTCCAAGGGTCTGTTTGCCATCGATCGCGGCGGCAAAAAGCCCCGTAAGGACATCCTCCGCTGGAAGGATGTGGCCGCCTATACCGCATACTTCTTTGACGATACCTTCGCTCTGGAAGATGCCGCCGAGGTGGAACCTGCCCTGCAGAAGCAGGTGCTGGAAGCCTATCTGGCTGTGGTGGATGCCAAGGACGACAAGGACACCTGGTTTAACAAGATCAAGGACATCTGCGCGCCTCTGGGCTTCAGCCCCGATGTCAAGGCCTACAAGGCTGCCCCCGAGCAGTTTAAGGGTCACGTGGGCGATGTCAGCGGCATCATCCGCATCGCCCTCACCGGACGAAAGAATACCCCCGACCTCCATGCCATCATGGCCCTGCTGGGTCAGGAGCGCTGTCTGAAGCGTCTGAATGATTATATGAACACCCTGTAAGAAAAGGAGAGAGCCTCATGAGCACTGAAATGAGCGCCAATATGGCCTCCAATTTTATCCATGATTTCATTGATGAAGACCTTGCCGCCGGCAAGGTAAAGAAGATCCATACCCGTTTTCCCCCCGAGCCCAACGGCTACCTGCACATCGGCCACTGCAAGGCACTGTATATCGACTTTGGTACTGCCGAAAAGTACGGCGGCCTGTGCAACCTGCGTATGGACGATACCAACCCCGCCAAGGAAGACACCGAGTATGTTGAAGCCATTCAGGAAGATATCCGCTGGCTGGGCTTTGACTGGGGTGACCGTTTCTTCTACGGTTCCGACTATTTCGAGCAGACTTATCAGTATGCCGAAGAGCTGATCCAAAAGGGTCTGGCCTACGTCTGCGAGCTGACTCCCGAGCAGTTCCGCGAGTACCGCGGTGACCTGACCCGTCCTGCTGTCAGCCCCTACCGTGACCGCCCCATGGAAGAGAGCCTGGATCTGTTCCGCCGCATGCGTGCCGGCGAGTTCCCCGAGGGCAAGTATACCCTCCGCGCCAAGATCGACCTCAGTAGCGGCAACTTCAACATGCGTGATCCCGTGCTGTACCGTATCCGCTTTGTAGAGCATCATCGCCAGGGCACCAAGTGGTGCATTTTCCCCATGTACGACTTTGCCCATCCCATTCAGGATGCCATCGAGGGCATTACCCATTCTCTGTGCTCTCTGGAGTACGAGGATCACCGCCCCCTGTACAACTGGGTGGTGGAGAATGTTTCCGTGCCCCATACCCCCCGCCAGATCGAGTTCGCCCGTCTGGGCATCAACTACACCGTCATGAGCAAGCGCAAGCTGCGTCAGCTGGTGGAAGAAGGCCGTGTCTCCGGCTGGGACGATCCCCGTATGCCCACCCTGTGCGGTTTGCGCCGCCGTGGCTACACCCCTGCCTCCATCCGGAATTTCTGCGACCGTGTAGGCGTCGCAAAGTCCCCCAATACCATTGAGTTCGGTTTCCTGGAACACTGTCTCCGTGAGGACCTGAACGAAACCGCACAGCGG
>JAZTYK010000024.1:0-30024 GCA_045636925.1 Oscillospiraceae bacterium | reverse complement strand
CAAAAAGATAAATAATAAAAAAGCTGTTGAGAATTTCCCAACAGCTTTTGTTTTTATTAAAATGATAATAATATAATGTTCTGAAAACGGTATTATTCAATATCAAGTTCAGGTGGAACGTCTATCTGGTCAGAAACATATTTGCCATTTTTCTTGCGCTGACGCACACATTCAGTCAACAGATATTCAATCTGTCCGTTAATGCTTCTGAAATCATCCTCTGCCCAGGCGGCAATGGCGTTGTAAAGCTTGGCCGAAAGCCGCAAGGGGATTTGCTTTTTTTCAGACATAGGCATTAATACAGGCTGCCGGAGTTTACCACCGGCTGAGCATCGTGATTACCGCACAGCACCACCAGCAGGTTGGAAACCATGGCGGCCTTGCGTTCTTCGTCCAGCTCAATGGTATTGTTTTGCGCCAATCGTTCCAAAGCCAGCTCCACCATGCCAACGGCACCGTCCACAATCATCTTTCTTGCATCGATAATGGCGGAGGCCTGCTGACGCTGCAGCATGACAGCGGCAATCTCAGGGGCATATGCCAGATAGGTAATGCGGGCTTCTACAATTTCCAGACCGGCCTGGGTGACCTTGCTCTGGATTTCATCACGGATGCGGCCTGCAACCACTTCGCTGGAGCCGCGCAGGCTGCCCTCGTCGGCGTGACCGTCGCCGGTGGTGTCTACATTGGGGGCAACATCATAGGGGTAGATGCGCACGATGTTGCGCAGGGCGCTGTCGCACTGCAGGGACAGAAACTCCTTGTAATTGTCTACCTGGAAAGCAGCCTTGGCAGTGTCCACAATGCGCCAGGTTACAGCGATGCCGATCTCTACGGGATTACCCAGACAGTCGTTGATTTTCTGACGGGCATTGTTCAGGGTCATCAGCTTCAAAGACATTTTCTTGCTGGGCAGATCCATGCTGGCGATTTCAGCGGCATTGTTGGCATTCAGGATGGTGCGGGTTTGGGTGGTCACATCGCCACTCTGTTTCAGCTTGGTGCTGGCAGCGGGATTGACGGCGGTGCAGAAGGGATTGACAAAGTAGAAGCCCTCGCCCTTCAGGGTGCCGATGTAGTTACCGAACAGAGTCAGAACCAAAGCTTCCTGGGGCTTTAACACCTTCAGTCCGCAGAAGGGAATCCAAGATACCAGGGTACTGAGAATACCCAGAATCACCCAAACAGGCGTGCCGCCGGCATCTGCCACAATGGCACCATAGACAATGAGCGCGATGCTGGCAATCACCCACAGGATGGTCAAAAGCAGAACGAGCATACCGTTCTTTTTCGTAGAAAGCAGTTTTTCAGTCATCAGAGTTTCCTCCTTGCTTTATCTTGATATCAAAATCATATCACAATGAGTGCTTTCTGTCAATGGGGAAATTCCATTTTTTAAAAACTCAAAATCCATGTCAAATTTATGTTTCTACCTGCATAGACTATCCTATTGAGAGTTTTTATGAGGAGGAAAGAATATGAAGCGTAGAGAAAGAAGACGGAATACTCCGATCCAGTGGCCCGAGGGAGATCTGGATGCACTGATCTTTGGCGATGAGGAGCCGTATATCAGCGAGAGGTAGGGAGAAATTTTACACCGGCTGGATTTTTGGAAGTGGTGGACAAATGCATGAAAATAGGCTATACTGTTTATAAGTATGCATATTTGAAATGTACCGACTCCCAGAGAACAAAGGAGCTGTGAATATGGAGTTTCTGAATATAAAAGATCCTGCCGCCGTGGCAGAGTACGAGGCCTTTGTGCAAAGCCATCCCAAAGGACATTTTTGCCAGTCTGTAATGTGGGCAAAGCTGAAGACCGAATGGCAGTTTGAGGCAGTCATCGTCCGTGATGCCGAGGGCAAAATCTGCGGCAGCATGGGCATTCTGGTGCGCAAGGTGCCGGTGTTCCCCACCGCCATTATGTATTCGCCCCGTGGCCCGGTTTGCGATGTGCATGACAAGGCTGTGATGGAACAGCTGGTGGCTGGTGCCAAGGAAATCGCCGACAAGTACAATGCCTATGTGCTGCGTATGGACACTGATGTGAAGAGTGACGACACCGAGTTCGCTGATCTGTGTCAGGAATTAGGTTTTACACTCCCCAAGCAGAGCAAAAACTTCGAGGGTATTCAGCCCCGGTATGTGTTCCGTCTGTATCCGGAAGGTCGTGGTGAAGAGGAATTGATGGCGTCCTTCCATTCCAAGACCCGCTATAACATCCGTGTTGCCATCAAAAAGGGCGTTGAGGTTAAACTGGCAGATGAAAGTGCCGTAGAGGATTTCCATCGCATTATGTTGGAGACCGGCCTGCGCGACAACTTTGTCATCCGCACGCCTGCATACTTTAAGCGACTGCTGCAGGTCATGGGAGATCATGCCCGTTTGTACATGGCCTATCTGGATGGTCGTGCCATTGCCGGCACTATTGCCATTGCCTATGGTGACAAGGTGTGGTATCTGTACGGCGCTTCTTCCAATGCCGATCGCAACGCCATGCCTAACTATCTGCTGCAGATGGAAATGATCAAGTGGGCGGTAGAGCGGAATGCCCGGGTCTATGACTTCCGTGGTGTCTCCGGTGACATCAGCGAGGATAATCCGCTGTACGGCCTGTACCGATTTAAGAAGGGCTTTAACGGCGAGTTTACTGAGTTTATCGGTGAGATGAGCATTGTGTACCGTCCCGGTATGATGCAGCTGGCCAAGACCGGTGAAAAGGCCTTCCGCACCATGAACCGCATTCGTTTCAAGCTGAAGAACCGGAAGTGATTGTATGACCAGACTGGTTGTTAACATTGCCGCACTGCGCAACAATTACCGTGCCATCTGCCGGGAGACCGGTGTGCCGGTGATTCCCATGCTGAAGGCCGATTGCTACGGCCTCGGTGCGCAGAAAGTCTATGAAGTGCTGCTGCAGGAGGGCGCAACGCGCTTTGCAGTCAGCCGTATAGAAGAAGCCCTTCCACTGTGTGACGGCAAGGCTGAAATTTTGCTATTGTCGGCCTATCATGGCGAAGAGGATCTGCGAAATATCATAGCTGCCGATATTACTGCTTCTATAGACAGTCTGGAGCAGGCCAAGCTGCTGAATAAGCTGGCTGTGGCAGCGGACAGGCAGGTGCGGGTACATCTGAAGGTGGATACCGGCTTTGGTCGGTTTGGCTTTTTGCCGGAGGAAGATGCTGATCTGCGGGCGGTATTTATGCTGAAGAACCTGCGGGTGTGCGGCATTTTCTCTCATTTTTCCAATGCCTTTGGCGGAGATCCAAAAGATACCGAGATGCAGTATCAAGCGTTTGTCAGTCTGTGCAATCGCCTGACTGCCGATGGGTTTGATATCGGCCTGCGGCATATTGCCAACTCCTGCGGCGCGCTGCGATGGGACAAGTATCGGTTGGATGCCGTGCGTGTGGGTTCGGCTTTGCTGGGGCGTCTGCCGGTGAAGGTGCGTATTCCGCTGGAGCGCATCGGTGCGCTGGAAAGCACCATTGCCGCCCTGCGCACACTGAAAAAGGGCAGTAACATGGGTTATGGCAATGCCTTTACATTAAAGAAAGATGCTCGGGTGGCAGTGGTTTGTGCCGGCTCTGCCCATGGAATGTTGGTGAAGAAGGAAAATGATGCCTTCCGCCCGATTGATGTGCTGCGGTATCTGCGCAGGGATGCTCAATTATTGGTGAAGGATGGCAGAAGTAAAGTGCTGGTGAACGGACAAAGCACCTGGGTGGTGGGTCGTGTGGCACTGACCCATACCATGGTGGATGTGACCAACATCGCTTGCCGGCCCGGTGATGTGGTGACGTTGCCTGCCAATCCCATTTATGTGCCCGGCAGTGTAGAGCGGGTATATACGGAAGAATAAGTGATATTACATGAAAAACACCCGGAATTCGGCAGAATTCCGGGTGTTTTTGTGGTTGTTCGATTGCATTAGTTTGCCTGGGTGTAAGTAAAACTGCCGGTGGCACGAGAAACCTGGATTTCTGTAAGGAGCATGGCGTTGTCCATCTGCATGGCAGTGATAGAGCGGCTGAAAATGTATTCGCCGTAACGAGTACTGGTATGCTCGCCAATATATTGACCGACATTGTTAAAAGTGTCAACACGGGGCTTGGATTCTGTAAACGTACTGATGAAATCTCCATAGTTTACCGTCTGGTTGGCAAGATCCACAGTAGCGGACCGGTATTCGCCATTATAAGTAAACTCGATCGTCACGTTACATTTGTTGAAAACGGGTACGAATCCGTCCTTGCTGATGATAGAATGGTACGAGGTTCCTCCAGCGAACTCGCCAAAACCGTTTAATTGAACGTTATGGTAGGTTCGCAGCTCGAAATACTGGTTCCAGTTTTCAGGGGTGATCTCGACGGTGATTTCTTGCGGCGTGCTGCTGCCGGAATTGCCGCTGCTGCCGGAATTGTTGCCACTGCCACTGTTGTTGGAACTGCCGCTGTTGCCTGAGATGCGGTCTATTTCAGCCTTGGCTTCGTCGTATTTTCCCTGCTCCATCAGCTGAAGCAGGGTATCATATTTGCTGTCGGTGTCTTTATCGCTGCCGCAGGCGCAGAGGGTCAGACACAGAGCGAATAGCAGTGTAATTGCAAAAAAACGTTTCATTATAGTTCCTCTTTTTATGTCGGTAAAAGATTATCGTTCAAATACGATCTTGCCACCTACCATGGTCATTACCGGCAGGATGTGGCGGATCTGCTGCTCGGGGCAGGTGAAGATGTCGGTGTCCAGTACAACCAGATCGGCCAGATAGCCGGGTTTTAAGCGTCCCTTCACATCTTCGGTAAACTCACACCAGGCGCTGCCGGTGGTGTAGGCATCGATAGCATCGTAGATATCCACCTTTTCTTCCGGCACAAAGCCACCTTCGGGTTGTCCGTGACGGTCCATACGGGTGACGGCTGCGTACAGATTGGGGAAAGGATTGCAGTCTTCCACCGGGGCATCCGTGCCGTAGGAGACCTTGCCGCCCATTTTGGGGAAGGTGGCAAAGGCATAGGAACTCTGCGTGAGTTCTTTGCCCACGCGGCTTTCCACCACGTGCATGTCATAATCCAAAAAGATGGGTTGGAAGAAGGCGGGAATCTTGCTGTCCACCATGCGCTGCAGCATGGGGCGGTCGGTAATCTGGCAATGGACAACACCGTGGCGCAGAGGATTCTGTCCGGAAAGATTTACACTTTCATAGGCATCCAACGTGCGGGAAATGGCATCGTCGCCGATGGCATGGGTGACCACCTGCATTCCGGCATCCTGCGCCATGCGGCAGAACTGATGCATCAGGGCATCGTCGGTACATTCCACACCGTAATTGCCGGGGTCATCCCGATATTCCTGCCGCATGGTGGCGGTACGGGCACCCAGGCTGCCGTCTTTAAACAGCTTCAAGGGCCCCATGGTCAGCCAACTGTCGCCGTGGTAGGCAGGGTGTTCACGCTCACCGGAACGAAGAAACGCGGCAAACTGGTCAGGATGCTGGAAACATACCTGATGTCGGTAACGCAGCGGCGCATCTCCCCGGGCATAAATCTGGCGCATCATAGCGAAAAACTGGGGACCCAGCGCAGCGCTGCGGGAGGTACCCGCATCGTTGCTTTGCACGGTAGTCAGACCGTGCGCCACGGCATACTTCATGGTGCGCAGCAATAACTGCTCCTGTTCTTCTGTAGAAGGCGCAGGAATCAGATCAATGGCATAGCGGCAGGCATTTTCGGTAAAAATACCGTTGGGCAGGCCATCTTCGCCAAACTCAAATGTACCGCCTGTGTACTGCGGAGAATCGGCGGTAAGACCCAACAGCTCGATGGCACGGGTATTGGTGCTGAGAATATGACCGCAGATACGCTCCAATACAACGGGAATATCGGTGGAAATACGGTCTAAATCATGACGGGTGGGAATGCGGGGCTCGTCAAACAAATCCTGATTCCAGCCCACACTGTGCAGACCGTGGGCACGGGCATGGGGATGGGTTTCCAGAAAAGCACGGCAGCGGGCAATCAGATCCTCCACGGATGTGCAGCTGCCGATCTCTACCCGAGCCAATTGGTCGGCCACATGCAGTAAGTGCATGTGGGAATCGTTGAGGCCGGGGATCACAGTGCGTCCGCCGCAATCATAAACAGCGGCATCCTGCGCTTGCGCCAGAATGGCATCCTGCTGCCCTACGGCCGAGACGATACCGTTTTCGATCAGCATCGCCTGGGCAAAACGGTCGCGCTCCAGATAGATTTTGCCGTTGATGAGTACAGTTCGTTCCATATAATCGCTCCTGTCTGAAACAGGCCGGTGAGGGGTTCACCGGCCTGAAAATTGGTTATCGTTTGGGGTGGCGGAAGGTGATCTTGTCGCGGAACTGGGTCAGCGGCGAGCCCTTGGTGATCTCGTCCATCCATTCATTGTGCTTGTCATTGGCGTACTGTTCGGCGGCACGCTGGTAGATGTTTTCAGTGTAGCCGTCAAAGAACATGAGGTGCCAGCCGTACTCGGTTTCGACCAGACCATGATCGCCGGTTTTGCGACCCTCGGTAAAGCACCAGTCATTAAAGTTTTGCACCATCTGACCGGGCTCTACATTTTCAATGAGACCGCCTGCAGAAGCGGAACTGTCGGCGCTGTTATCTTTGGCCAGCTGGATGAAATTGTCCCCGGTGGGATTCTGCTTGAAGGTGTTGTACAGTGCTTCGGCTTGGGCTTTTGCAGCGGCTTTGGAAGCTTCGGTGGAATCTGCGAACTTAATCAGGATGTGGCGGATATTGATACAGTAGATGTCTTTGTAATCGCCGGGGTTTGCCATACCCTGTGCATATAGTGTGTAATACTTTTGGTTCTTATATACACCGGCGGTATAGGTGATGGTGGTATAGGTGTTGTAAGAGGCCACGTCCGCACTCAGGTCAAAGGCATTCTTCAGATATTCTTCACCGTTTGCATAGCCGTTTTTCGCGGCTTCGGTCTCCAGGGCATCAATGGCAGATTTCAGGTCGGTCTGCTGGGCTTCGGAAAGCGTGAAGCCTTCGGCTTTGATGACATCCATCACCGCCATATCCTGCAACCACTGCATCAGGGCATATTCGGTAAAAAAGTCGGCCCAGGTGCGGCCGTCGCTGCCAAAGGGCTGTTCTTCAAAGGGCTTGTTCAGATCCAACCCAAAAAGCGTAATGTTGTTGCCATAGTTCTGGTACAGCTGATAGAATTGGGCCCAGTAGTAGTACATGAAGATCTGGTTGGTGAGCTGGTGATCCTTATATTCCGCAACGATATACTGGTCGGAAGCCATGGGGCCGGTATAGGGGGATTTGTCACGTCCTAAAAACAGAACTGCTGCCACAACTGCCACGACACAAAGGACGGCAATAGCAGCAATCAGACCCGGATTCTTTTTCTTTTTGGAAACAGAGGGGTCTTCTGTATCCTCAGACTGCTTAAAATCGCCATAATCGCCGTTAGGCTGAGCACCACTAAAATCATCTTCTTGCTGGGAGACAGTAGTGGTCATTTCTTCATTAATTTGGACACCGCACTCGGGACAAATTGTCTGTTGCTTATCCAGATCGGCGCCGCAATGTTTACAATGCATGGTATCAACTCCTTATGAAAAACACTATACCATACAGCGGGGACACTTGCAATAAAAAAATACCGCCTCCATCACGGAGGCGGTATTGAAAGCGATTGTTTATTTCTTAGTTTTTGCGAAAGCCAGACCAATGGCAGTAACGATGGCAAAGACAATCAGGTACCAGACGCAAGCCATGCCGTGACCCAGAATGGTGGCGACGATCATGAACACGGAGCCCACGATGGCCAGACCGGGCAGAACGAAGCGGTTTAAGGCGCTTTCGCTCTTTTCCTTCTTCATCCAGACGATGAAGATGGGGATGTAGAAGGCGTACATGGTGAGGATGGGCAGCTCGCTGGAGTCAAAGACCATGAAAGCAGAGCCCAGAACCTGCACGCTGCTCCAGGTGCCTGCCAGATTGGACAGGTAGAAGTACAGACCCCAAGCGCCGCACATCATCAGTGCGAAGATGGAGGAGTTGGAAGCCATGTTGCTGACTTCGTCAACCTGACGGAAGGTCTTGGGAGCGGGGCCCTGGCCACGAACAGCCAGTGCGTACATGCCGCGGGTGCAGCCCAGCATCAGACCGTTGCAGGTACCCATGCAGGAGATGGCGATGAACAGGTTCAGAATGTTGCCCAGAACGCCGCCGAAGACATTGGTGAATGCAGTGGTGGCGCCCTCGCCCATCAGCTGCTCAACGGTAGCACCGCCGGCAACACCGACGAAGTACAGGATGTAAACAGCCATGGTGATGATACCGCCGATGATCAAAGCACGGGGCAGGTTCTTCTTGGAATCCTTCAGCTCGGCATTGATGCTGGTGGTGATGATCCAGCCTTCGTATGCAAAGGCGGTGGCGCAGACAGCCACGAACAGGGGATTGCCGGAGGCGGCGGGAACTGCGGCAGAATAATCAAAGTTGTTTGCCAGAGTACCGTTGGCCAGACCGTAAACGATGCCCACAACAGCCATCAGACCCAGGGGGATCAGCTTGATGACGGTGGTGCTGACCTGGAACTTACCGGCCAGCTTGGGGGACAGGGCGTTCATGGCATAAGCCATCACCAGATACAGGGTGGTCAGTGCCATGCACTCGGGACCCACCACGGTGCCACCCTCTGCAGCGGGGATCAGCAGGGACAGGTCGGGGTTGACGGAAACCAGGAAATCCAGGGTGTAGCGGGCGGACAGCCAAGCCAGCACGGAGGTCAGGCAGGGATAATAAATGGTGCTCATAAACCAGCCGATGACATAGGCATACTTGCCGCCTACGGTGGCCTCAGCGTAGTCCACGATACCGTTCACACGCTCATACTTCTGTGCCATACGGGCAAAGGGCAGGATGCAGGCCAGCATGATAAAGCCGCCGATGATCCATGCGATGATACCGGTGGTCATATCGCCGCCGGTCTTTTGCAGAATGGCCTGTGCCTTAAAGAAGACACCGCTACCGATCAGGGTACCAACGACCATACAAATGGCGGTCACAAGACCGTACTTTTTCTCCAATTTCTGTTCCATACGATTCACTCTTTTCTGCTGTGTATTTGCGGGAAATTAAGAATATGTAAACAATGTAGCACTTTAGCACTAAATAGTCAAGAAGTGCTTGCAAAATATTTTCGGCTACTGGAAAGTGAAGGAAAACTCTGTTATAATAAGAAAAACATCTGTTTGATAAAGGAGAGATCCGGATGAAGCTGTTTCGGGAAGACGGAATCTGGCGCAAGGGCAATCTGCATACACATACAACCATCTCGGATGGACAAAAATCAGTGGAAGAAAGCGCGGCGCTTTATAAAGCGGCCGGTTATGAGTTTATGGCCATTACCGACCATCACAAGAATTATCCCGGCGGAGAAGCCCATGGTGTTTTGCTGCTGGCCGGGGTAGAGCTGCATAAAAATGGATTTTCCCCCATTCGTCGTTGCTACCATATTACCGGTATCGGCATTGAACGTCCGGTGGAGATGGAGCCGGGTGGCGATCCCCAAGAGATGGTGAACCGTATTAAGGAATGCGGCGGTTTTGTTACCTTGGCACATCCGGCCTGGTCACTGATGACCTATGAAGAAGTGGACGCGCTGGAAGGTTTGGATGCCATCGAGATCTGGAATGGTGTCAGTGGCGTATATTCCGGCCGCGGAGACAGCAGTGCTTATCTGGACGTACTGGCGGCTCGCGGCAAGCTGATTCCCATGACCGCTGTGGATGACACCCATTATTATAAAGATGATCTGTACTCCGGTTTTGTGCGTGTCAAGACCACCGAATGCAGTCGGGATGCTATCCTGGAAGCGTTGAGAAACGGACAGTTTTATTCTTCACAGGGGCCTGAACTTTACCAGATTACCGTGGAGGATGACAAAATTACCGTTGAAACATCACCTCTGCAAAAAATCATATTTTACAGTGACAGCTTTTATGCTGCCGGACGCACGGTGGTTGCGCCGGAAGGCGAAACTCTCACCGGCGCATCTTATACGCCCAACAAGTGGGATCATGTGGTGCGCATTGAGGGCGTAGATGCCTGCGGTAATCGCGTCTGGAGCAACTATATCAAGCTGGAGAAAAAATAATTTCTGTTTTGCCGATATTTGGAGGAACTTATGCGTAAAACAAAAATTGTATGCACCATCGGCCCGGCCTGCGAGAGCCGGGAGATGATCGCAGGTCTGTGCAAGGCCGGTATGAATGTGGCACGACTGAACTTTTCACACGGTATTCACGAAGAGCATCAGCGTCGCATCGACGTGATCAAGGAAGTGCGGCAAGAACTTGGATTGCCCATTGCCATTTTGCTGGATACCAAAGGCCCGGAGTATCGCATCCGTACCTTTGAAAACGGCGAAATCCTGCTACAGGACGGCGCAGCTTTTACCTTTACGACCCGGGATGTGGTTGGTACGCAGGATTATGTGTCGGTAAATTATCCCAAGCTTCATGAGGAAATGAATCCCGGCGATCTGATTTTGCTGAACAACGGTCTGCTTACATTTCAGGTGGAACGTGTGGAAGGGCAGAATATCCACTGCAAAACAGTAAAGGGCGGCCCATTGTCCAACCGGAAGAGCATGAGCTTTCCCGGAAAGGTCATCAAACAGACCTATCTTTCCGAACAGGACAAAAAAGACCTGGCCTTTGGCGTGCGGAACGGCGTTGATTTTATTGCCTGCTCCTTTGTATCGCAAAAGCAGGATCTGCTGGATGTACAGGAATATCTGAAGAGTCTGAATGCAGGCTCCATTGGGTTGATCGCGAAAATCGAAAACCAATCCGGCATTGATAACATCGAAGAAATCTGTGAGGCCTGCGACGGAATCATGGTAGCTCGCGGTGATATGGGCGTAGAAGTTGCTTTCGAGCAGCTGCCCGCCATTCAAAAAGAGCTGATTACCAAATGCCGTCTGCTGGGCAAGCGGGTAATCACCGCTACCGAGATGTTGGAGTCTATGATTGCCAATCCACGCCCTACCCGTGCAGAGATCTCGGACGTCGCCAATGCGGTTTACGACGGAACCAGCGCCATTATGCTGTCCGGTGAAACTGCTGCCGGCAAGTATCCGGTAGAAGCTGTGGCAACCATGGCAAAAATCGCAGAAGCAACCGAGCAGAATATTAACTATAAAAAACGGTTCCGCAATGCCGATTTTCATATCAAGAATGCAGTAGATGCAATTTCTCACTCTACTTGCGGTATGGCCAGTGATCTGGAGGCATCTGCTATTGTAGCGTGCACCATTTCCGGCATGACAGCGCGCATGGTTTCCCGTTTCCGCCCGGCAGTTCCCATCATCGGCTTGACGACCGACGAAGTCACATGGCGCAAACTGGCATTGTCCTGGGGCGTGATTCCTGCTCTGTGCGAAAAGTACACTTCGGTGGATGTGCTGTTTTATATGGCAAAAAAGATCGCAGGACAGACGTTGCCCCTGCAGTCCGGTGACAAGATTGTCATCACCGGCGGAAGCACCAGCGGACGCAGCGGCACCACCAATCTGATCAAAATTGAAGAAATGGAATAAGGGAAATTCCCTTACAAGCAAAAGCACCCCATCGGGGTGCTTTTGCTCATCTTTACGCTGCCTGCTGGGCAAATAATGACCGAATGCACTATGTTTTTGGAAAAACACAATATTATCAGCAAAACCAAATAATCGGTTATTGAAAAACCCTTGACAGGTATTTGAAAAACTTGTAAAATAAATGTGAACTGAAACAGACTGAGACAGAAAATGCGATATATCAAAATTGTGTGATTGATGTAATTTTGCGTAAGGTGGCTCATCAGTGAATGTAGAATGTTCGAATGGATTTTGGATAGAAAAGGAAAGAGTAAGATGGCTGGAAAAATTTTGATTACCGCAGAGACGGGTTCTGATATCACAAAGGAGTTGGCACAGGAACTGGGCATCATCTTGATTCCCATGCATGTTACCATGGGCAATGAAACTTTGGATGATGGAACTTTCCCTCCCGAGGACGTCTGTGAATATTACAACAATACCGGCAAATGCCCCACTACCAGTGGAAGCACTCCCTATGATTTTGAAGGCGTATACGATCAGATTTTCGCGGAGAATCCGGATCAGCAGATTCTGCATTTGGCATATTCCGCAGTGACCACCTGCTCTTATCATAGCTGCGAACTGGCCATCGAGGGCAAGCCCTATGCCAACAATGTCCGCATTGTGGACACGAAGCATGTTTCCGTGGGTCAATGTGCCGTGGTGGTTGCAGTTGCCGCTTATCTGGCAAAGCATCCCGAAGCAACCCTGGAGGAAGCTGCAGCGGTAGCCGCAGAAATTGGCGAACAAACCAAGATGTGCTTTATTCCCGATAATCTGGATTATCTTCGTGCAGGTGGTCGTTGCAGCAATGCGGTTGCACTGGTGGGCAATCTGCTGCAGTTGCATCCTTGCATCGAGATCATTGAAGGAAAGCTGATCGCAGGAAAGAAATACCGCGGCAAACTCGCAAAAGTGGCACCCGTGTTACTGCGGGAGTTTTCTGAGAAGCATCAGTTGGAGAAAGAACATATTTACTTTATCAACACCCCCTACATGGATGAAAATGTCAGAGAGGCTTTGAATCAGGAAGCTGCCGATCTGGGATTCCAGGCCGTTACTTGGATGAAGACAGGCTGTGTCATTACTTGCCATGGCGGTCCCGGTGCTTTTGGCATTGTAGGTACTGTTGCTCAGTAAAAAAGATTAAAAATGAAAATCCGTAGGATCAACTAATTGATCCTACGGATTTTTTACATGGAGATTAAAGCATTACTGTTACCGTAAAGAATTGCTCTTGAAACCGGGTTTTGGCAAGAATTTCTTCTTTGGAAAAGGACATGCCATCCGGTGCAATGACCCATTTTTCTTCCGGGTCTTCGTCTCGGCGGATGACGGCGATCACACGGCCGACAAAGGTTTCGACAGGAGTATCCACACCCAAAATATAAGCGTCCTGTTCTTCGCCATCCGGCGCAAGGGTCCCGGGAATAAATCCGTAGTTGACGGGATACATCATTTGCGGATGCTTGGGGTGTGTGCTCCCCAGAGGACGGTCTACGGTAACATGTACCCATCTGCCGATGGGGGATGGCGGTGGGAAGAAAGCGGCTTCTTTGGGGGCGGTAAAGTCCCGTTCCAGAGCAGCCTTGTGAGAGAGAAAAGCCGGATCTTCCCAATACTTTGCTGCATGAGGACAGATTTTGATGCAAGCTTGGCACTTGATGCACACTCCGGGCACTGCCGTAGGGTCTGCGGGATCAATGGCTGCCACGGGGCAGGCATTGACACAAGCACCGCAACCGGTGCAACGAGAAGGATCGGTGATGGGCTTGGCCTTGAGGAACATGGCGGGTTGTCCGTCAAGTCCTTTGGGCTGATAATAGGGGCCAATAGGGTCGTTTCCGGGCAGCGACACGGGTGCACCTATTTGTGCAAGCGTGGGGAGCATTTTACCGAAGGCTGCGGCGGCAGCCAGATCTTCTGTGTTGGGACGTCCGGCAGCCAGCGTGTCCGCAAAAGCATGTTGCGCCACCAAGGCAGCGCCGGCAACGACTGCAAAGCCATTTTGCTCCAGTAGCACACACAGCTCCCGCAGGGCATCTCCATAGCTGCGGTTTCCATAGACGACCAACGGAACAGCAGGACCGCAACCATGGGAAAAAATCCGCTGCAAGTCACCAAGTAGCCGGTTGGGCAGCCGCCCGGCATAAACCGGGAACGCAGCGATGGTCAGCGAGCCGGGAGAAAATGCTAAGGCAGTTTTGCGGGATTCGGGCAGGGTCAAGTCAAGGACAGAAAGCGGCAGATTTGCTGCACGGGCGGCTTCTTGTGCCACCGCCACAGCCAACTTTCGGACCGAACCGCAGGGGCTGAAATATATACATTGTACACCGGTGAGTTTCATGTTGCACCTCCGGATGCTTGATGCTTTTATCATAGCAGAAAATTTGCAAAAAAGAAAGCACGATGCCGCGAACATCGTGCTTTTATCATTTATCGGGGAAGCTCCAAGGTGAATCCGGGTTCTAGCCGGATCAAGAGAGGCTTGCCATCTTCGGTATAGTGCTCAACCTGCAGCGTGATATGGCTTTTCTTGCTTAAGGTTTCGTCCAGTACCAGACTTCCGCTTGCATCCGTATGGTACAGTACTTCATTTACTGTGATCTCAGCATCGGCAATGGCAGTGTAATTCATCAGCGGAGTTTCTCCTTGAAAGATCAGCTTCCCGCCCAGAACTTTCAGTGTAATCAAACCATCGGAACTTCGGGTGGCTTCAATCTTTGGCAGCAGAGTGGGTGGCTCTCCGCTTAAGTCCGCATAGCAGAACAAAAGCGTATCGCCATCTTTGGGCAACACATTCTCCGGTGAAGCCAGAGATTCTTCTCCGTTGAGATAAAGGACAAACCCGTCCCAACCGCCAAATGCACCGGCCTTGTCGTGGGCAACCGCGGTAAGATAACCGGAATCGGTGTCATAGGGAATGTCCAGATCATCCAGCAACCCACATACCAGACTGAGCGCAGAGGCCTCTTGGGTAAGGGGATATGCTGCATCAAAGGCGAGGTTTTCACTGATGCCTTCTACACGGATGCTGACGGTGGGGCCTTTGGGCTGCGGGTCACGGCTGCAGGCAGTCAGCAGAAACAGGGAAAGCAAAATTAAAAGAACGGAAATGCGTTTTTTCATGGGGTCTCCTTTTCGACAGGCAGAATTAATCTGCAAAGGCGGGATCGTGTTTCGACATTATATCACGGTATATACGCTTTCGCAACCCTACTGTTTGCTGTGGCGGAAAAACAGGCAGATGGGTAAAGAAAGCACTGTCCATAAAATACTGTATAAAAGGCAGATCTGCCCAAACAAATTTAGTGGTTGACGGGAATAATCCCACACCTTCCAGTGCAGCAAGCGATTCACAATTAGCCCTACCGCAAGTTCTGCCCCTGTGATCAGTGTGCCGCACGCGATGCAGCACCGAGTCAGACTGCTTGTTTGCATGCGCTGGCAGATGCGACGAATCCCTGCCAGACAAATGCCGCCGGTACAGCTCATGGTCCAGTGAGAGTGCCCTCGCCACAGCCATTCCAGAATGGGATATCCGGCCGCACCGGCGGCAAAACAAGCCCAATCCTCTTTGTTGTTCATAAAATCACCTCTTCCCGCTATTCTGTACGGAAAGAAGCCGGGATATGTACAAAAAGCGGCCATGCGTTTGCATGACCGCTTTTGTGTTTGCTGTATGCTTATTTCAGCAGAACGATGCCGCCCAGCAGAGGAACGGCCTTGTCCTTGCCCTGGATCGCAGCAACAATGCCCATGACCCACAGAACAAAGATCACGACGCCCAGAATGCCCAGAATGGGAACAATCTTGGCAACAACGCCCAGCAGCAGTTCAGCCAGAGCCAGAACCAGTGCCTGGTTCAGGTGGAACTTGGCACCTTCCTTATCGCCGATCAGATAGGCAACAGCCCAGCCGATGATGGTGATGTATGCAACGATGCCGGTTACTTTCTTGTCCATAATCAAGAACCTCCGAAAAAAGTTACTCACATCATAGCATGTTTTTTTCCAGTTTTCAACTATTTTCGACAACAACACTATCTGTAGCCCGGGAAAACTGACTTGAAATGTGAACCGGTAAGCGCTTGCGAATCCAGTGCTGCAGACTGTAAAAATCCAGTGAAGTATTTTGCGGAATGATAAAAGCCGAGGCGTAAGTTCCGAAGTTCTGCTGCAAAAGTGTACCTGTGCAGCCAGCCAAACGATCTGCATAGTCGCACAATGACTTAGCGGTGCCATTGCAGTTTCGATCCAGAGCAGCAAGCAGAACATTTCTCCGACTTTCCAACGTAAGATCCGGGCGATAGGACAGACCGAAGTCCTGTTCCCAGCGCTGCAGACCGGTTTCGTCTGCTTGTGAAATCAGGCTCCATTCGGCGACTGCCTGCACAGCATTTTCTAAGCGAGCCAGTTCTCGCTCCAGTGCCTGCAGTAGCAGGGTAATCTGCCCACAATTGCTGTAACGAGGGGGAAGTGAAGACAACAGATTACCCATTCATCAACACCCAATTCAGATCCAGAATTTCCAGATGCGGATAGCTCCCATCAGCCAGAATCAGCGTCACATCTTTTCCATTGACTGTCAGACTGTTTACATCCAGTACGCCTGCACAGTCCAAAAGCATGGCGGTCAGGCGGCTGGGACTGATACGGTTGCCTTCATCCGTCATAGCAATGCGGTCAAAATACTCCATCAGTGCGGCGGTAAAGGCTGCTCTGACTTCATCCAGCAGGGCGGTTTCCTTCAAATCTACCGATGCAGCAATCGTAAGATCATAGGGCATAGCTTCCAATGCAAGGACGTCGGCGCCAAGCGGACACTGTTCCTCCAGATGTTGCTGCAAACGCTCCCAAAGCCCAGAAGGAGCATTCACTTCAGGCACATAATACACATCAATGGTTCCGGCACCGCGAACACCTGCAACGGCGCGCGCTGCTTTTACACCGGAGATTTCCTTGGCCCAAGCGGCATAGTGCGCGGCATTGCCGGCTAAGGCGGGCTGACGGATTTGCTGCAACGCACGGGCGCGCAGATGGTCATCGTTTTCGTTTTCATTCCGGCAGATTCCGTAATTGCCACACAGCGCATCCAGATATCTGCCCGAGGCACTGCTGAGAAAGAGGTTGTCTTCCATGACAGCCAGTTCCTGAGAATAAATACGTGCCAGTTCGTTGGCGACTGCAAGCAGAATATCACCTGTCACCGTGCCTTCCAGCGTGCTGGCTTCGCCGGAAAAGTTTTGCTTCAGTCTAGCTAAAATTGATTCAAAGGTATTCATATAAAATCGCCTCGCCTTCATATTCCATAGGGCCATACACCGTATCCAGCGTGAAGTCTGCGGTCAGTTTTCCTTGCTCAGATCGCACGGAAAGATCGGTAATAGCGATAATGTAGGGGCTCACACCCAATGCCTGCCGAATGATATCCGGCAGGCGGCTTTCCGCCTCAGCCCACGGACGACCCATCAGCATTTCCAGCTCGTTGCCGTAAGCAGCCGTGTGAGCAGCATAAGCAAAGCGGCGACTCTGGGGGTCCAGAGCAAAGCGAATCCATTGCCGCAGCGCCTGCTGACCGGTCAAAAGAGTCAGCTGGCCGTCTGCTTCTACCGGAAGTCCGGTGACGGCATCTACGGCCACATCGGTCAGCAGTGGCAGCCCGATGCCGATGGTCTGTTCAAATAATGCCATATTTACCTCCAAGATGGATGCTCCAGGCGAAACAGCAGCAATACCTGATGCTCCAGATACAGACAAAGGAAATCTGCACCCAAATCGCTTTCCTGCGGAACAAGACCTGCAGGAATAAGATCTGGGGAAACAGGCATGTCATCTGCTGTAAAGACAGGAGGAGATAATTGCTGGAGCCTGGCGGTGAAAAAGTGAGATTGCCCAGCTGCCTGCTGCGAGCGGATCAGCGCCAAAAGCCGATAATAAGGATTTTCTGTCATAAACGCACCATTCCAATCGTTGTGGTAAAAACACCGGCCTCTAATTTGTGCACCACTCGCCGGATCAGATACCGATGACACAGGCCATAAGCACTTTGCTCCGGCATTGCAAAAGAGCCGCAGCGGATATCCGGGTCACCGGGTAACACCATTGTGCCGGTGTAATCAGGCGGGGTTAATTGTGCTTGCGCTTGAGAAAAGGCTTGATTCTGCACTCCCGCCAGTGTGTATACACGGCGGCGAACGCCATAGAGGGATTCCCACTGGGGTTGTCGCACAACAGCAAGTTCTTTTCCCTTGGCGGAAATCACAGCGGCACCGGTTACCACATGCTCGCAGCTGTGGGCAGACTCCAGAGAAAAGATGGTTTCGTTTTGGAGCGGATACTGTTCTGTGCCCGTCTGCCGAACCACCAATGCGCCATTGCTGCTTTCTACCACACAGTCATCGCCATAAGCTTCGCGCAGCAGCGAAAACAGTGTCCGCCCGCAGGAGGGCGGGATGAACCGCTTGCCGGGCTTGTCCCATAAATCTTTAATGGGCAAATCACAGATTTGGCATAATGCGGTTGCAATTTCTTTAGGGGTACCGTAAAACGTACGATAAACTTCGTTTTTTGCTAGAAGCGAAGACACCTCAAAGCAAATCATCGTCAAAAGCATGCTTTGACTGTCCCATTCCACCCGTTCAACGAAACCGGTGAACAGGCTGTGATCCTCTGCGGTAATCGCTACAGCATCACCGCAGGCGGGATTCAGAATTGTAAACCGTGGGTCCTCGGGGACGTAAAGGGCGCAGATCCGAGCCTCACGTCCGGCGGCGGCCATAGATTGCTCAACGGTCACCAGTGTAACCAGATGGGTAATATCTGTGTCTTTCCATGTAATGCATGTCATAATACCAGTACCTGTCCGATCTGCAAGGTTTTCGGATCGGCAATGCCGTTCTTATGGGCAATATCCTTCCAGCGTGTGCCATCACTGTACAATCGGCGTGCGATGGTCCACAAGGTATCGCCCTTTTGCACGGTATAAGTGCCAGGCTCCACCCGTTCGTCGGGGCGGCGAGCGAGGCCGGTGCTGTGTTTGCCGATGGCAGAAATGTTGTTGGTGGGGCATCCTACTTCTGTCAGCTCCAAACTGATACCAATATCCTGGTCACCCTCAGTTAAAGTCTGACCTACCTGTGTGAGTAGAAACAGCCCATTCAGATCTGTGTTTGATACCACCAGACGGATTGCATGGTGACTATCCTGCCAGTGATGCAGCAGGGCGAGAGCGGTCAGCGGAGGCGTGCCCTCGTAAAACCGGGAGGCAGGGCCGGGTAAGAAAGTGGAGAATCTTACCTGCCGTAATCCGCGCCCCTGAGAGATCCGAACGGGGTCACCGGTGACAGTGCGGAAATCCCGCACCATTTGAGATCGTGAAACCAGCATTTGACGCGGATTGACAGCAAAAGTCAGGCGTGCCTGATCCTGGTTATACCACAACATGACGGTTCTTGTTTTTTCTGTCATATAACAGGCTCCTTTTCCAATTACATATTGCCCGCAGCATCGCAAAGCCGTCGACAAATGATTTCTGCAACTTGTTCGGGCGTAACAGCATCAAACAGTGCTCGACCCCGATATCCATCGGCAGCAGAATTGGTGGCTTCTGCATTGCCGGCCGCAAGGCCGGCCTCCGATGTCCAGTTGTGGAGCAAGGACTGCGTGGAAGAAAAGGCGTCTAAGTGAGGTATACTGTCAGACATATGCCCAAAAGTATTTACCTTGCGATCCTGGGCTGCCCACTGCTGCAGCAGAGCGTAACCGTCCAGTTCCACATCTTCACCGGGGACTTCAGCGTATGGCTGCAATGCCGTGTCTGCCCCAGAGATAACGCGTACCATGCCCGGGCCAGCACCACTGTACTGCAGGACCAGCGAGGCTGCCTGCAATACATCGGAATAGGGCAGCTTGAGGGTGATCTCCTGCGCGTTCGACAGGATACCCTGCTGTACCAGTTCGTCACCGGCTTGCTGCAGACTGGGACAGGCCAGGTACAGAAGCTGCCGTGCCGACGCTTCATCAGAAAGCGTCATGGCATCACTGATTTCTGCAGCAGTAAGACTGCGGCACTGTGCGTGCACTCCTAACCGGGAAAAATCCAGAGTAAAGGTGTCCGTCCCGGAAGCCCGGGACAACGCGCGGGTCCATGTCTCCGGGCTTGTCATTACTGCACCTGACCTTCTTCAATGCCCGCCAACTTACGCATCTGTCCGGGCAAGAATCGAAAATGAATGGTCTGCTGGTTGATCTTGCCGGTGGTGTAGTTTACCAAAGGAAGGTCAGTCAGGGCAACGTCCGTTACGCTATAACGTTCCTCCTGCCCGCCAAAGCTGTCGGGATCTTTCAGCGCTGTGGTAATGGTAATGCGCAGGTCCTTGCCGTGCCTGGCCTGTTCAACCACATCAAAGAAACGGCTGAACACCTGCCGCAGCCGCAGCTGACCTTCACCTCGAAATCCGGTGATTTTGCTATCAATATCCATGCCGATTTGCACATCAGTACGTTGAAACCGAATGGAGAGCTGAATGTTTTCTGCTTCTGCCACCCGCACACCATCGATCCACAGTTCGGCAAAGGATCCGGACAGCACACGATTGGCTTGAATCACTGCCATGATATTCCTCCTTTACATGCTTACCCGAAGCAGCAAGTCTTCCATTGCATCTGCGAACCGCAGAGAAGCAGAGAGAAACACATGGCTGCCGGTGTTGGCTTTTAAAATATCCACCGGACGCAGGTCATCGGTGTCAATACCTTGGTCTTCCAGCCACTGACGCTGGGCCTCAAAGTCGATAGATACACTGTTGTCGCAGGCTGCATCCAGCACACTGCCTTCCAACGCATGCAGATAAGTGTTGATGGCGGTAATCAACAGAAGCTTGGAATCGTAATCGTTCAGCACCTGACCAATATAATCCTCTTCAAACACCCTGTGGATGTCCCGGCGGATAAGGTCGATGCCTTCCACGATTTTGATTTTCTGAAAGGCGGCGCCTTTGTCAGAAGTCAGCGAGACCAGACTGGTGACAGCGCGTCCCAGACGGATACAACTACTGCTGCGGAACAGAATCAGCTTGCCAGCAGCGATTTCACTGTCGGGCGAAGCAGAATCGCGAATGTCCACGACCTCCGGCAGTGCCAGATAAGTAGCGCTGCGTGCCAGACTCAGACCTGCCAGGGTGCCGGCAATGCGCGCAGTATAGTCGGCGCAACTTACACTTTTAACGGTGTCATCCAACTGAATGCGGATGTCCTGGGCAGAAAAGTTTACAATGCCTTCGCAGTCGGGTGTTTCTGCGTCAAACACAACAGCGCGTACTGCTTCGCCGGCTGCCCGCGCGGTTTTGACAAAATCGCAAACTACTGCGCTGTCGGTGTCGGGGGCACACAACCAACCACTCTGTGCGGCAGCGGCTGCCTGAGAAAGTGCCTCGGCAGTGATTCCGTTATCATACAGCAGTACAACTTTGTCGGGGTTACCGAAAAAGCACAGACGCATCAACTCCAGCGGGCGACCGGTGAGTCCGGATTCTTCAGCTTGAGCAAAACTGCGGAAGCTGACATTTTCGCCGGTTCCTTTCAGCAGCAGTGCCACAGTGCCGTGGCTGCTGCGACGGATGGCAGTGGAGCCGGCACTCTTGAAATCAATCATAATCTGGGGTAAACCCATTTGATTTCCTCCTTTATGTCTTGTTATTCGAACTCAGCGACAGAGACAGATTCTGCATGGTCTCTGTTGCAGGACTGGATTCTGTATCCTCAGCAGGCAGATCGCAGAACTCCAGAGAAAACTCCAGTGTCAGAATCTGCTCTTTTTCCAGACACTTGCAGGCATAGGGCGAAAAGTGCCGGGAACCCAGAGGAAAACCGGCTGGGATAACACTCAAAAGCTTGTCTGCCATATCCAGACTTTCCGTTTCCTGCCGTTGACGGGAAGGATAACAGGCAACCGATATGTCAATATGACGCAGCAGCTGAGTGCCACCGGCCATCAATGTGGTTTCCCGGGGCAGAGCTGAGACGGAATACATGGGATAGACAGCAGTAGAAATTCGCTGTGTGTAGGCAGGGATGCCGGTCTTTTTTTGAATATATAAGGCAAATGCCTCTGTCAATGCAGACAGTGCGATCATACCGCTTTCACCTCCCATATATGCATGACGGCCACGGTGTGTGAGGGATAGGGGATACCGGGGCTCAGTACCCCGGAAAAAAGCATGCCATGGCGCGAAACCTCAGCCTGGTCACCCGCGCGGATATCAGTCTGTGCAGGAAGAAACAGGGTCGCACGAAAGGCACATTCTGCCAACGCGTCATGGGGATTATGGGGATCGGGAGCAGTAACCGTGGCGGTACGGGATAGGGCGCAGGGCAAATCTCGGTAGACTGCATGGGGCACTCCCGTGGGGTTCCGGGAATCGGCGCGCAAAACAGTCGCCCGATCGGTTAGGGTAGAAAGAATCACATCGGCTTCTCGCAAGGGAAGCACCTCCTTTTGTTTACACAGTGCCCAGTCGGATAAACGGCGCAAGCAGATTTTTCCACTGCTCTGTGCCTCCGGGTGCATAGGTAATGGAGGTGTCGCCTCGCTTTACATTAGACACACTGCGTCCAACGCCGGATTCATAGGCTTGTGCCAGCAAAATACTCAGCGGTTCTTCCATTTCCGGGGGGATATCCCGGCGCTGGCATAAAGCCAGCGCCGTATGCACCACAGCATCATGCAGCACAGTCGCGCCGCCCGGAGGCGCCTGCAGGCCCGAAAGCTGTAGTGCCTTGGCCTGTACGCGCAAGGCGCCGCCTTCCTGCTGATACCGCTTGGTCATCATGCCTGCACCAGTGCGCCGATGGCAACCTGCTTTGCCGCAGGCACAAACAGATCATACAGATAGCGTGCCTGAATAGCGGTGCCGTCAAACAGCTGGTTTTCTGCAGGGCCAAACTGCTTCAGGCTGTCGATTTTGGAAACTGCCAGAGGTGCGTCCCAGGCTACCAGCAGGGCATAGATGGTTTTGGAGTTTGCGGCAGCCAGAATACCGCCCTGCTCCTGACCACTGCGGCCGGACTGAATGTCCAGTACAGTCTGCATGCGGCTGGAGGGTACGAAAATACAGGGCAGGCCGCTGAGCATCATTACATTGTCATAGCGAATGCCGTTGATTTCCACGCTCTCTTCAAAGGTCACCTGATGATAGGTGTCAGCGGTGGCCTTCAGGAAGGCGTTTTTCAGATTGCTGTTGATCAGTGCCACAAAATCGCCGCTGTGCTCACTGTCATCTTCCAGAGTCTGCAGCAGATCGCAAACCTTGTCCAGCGCGCTGTCGGTGGCGGGATTCATCGTGGTTACATGCGTGTCAGCATGCTCACCAGAAACTGCCAGCTGATACAGCTGATTGATGCGATAGGTGTCCTGCTCGCGGGTCAGCTGGGTGCGAGCAAACTCGCGGATGACATTTTCAGCGGTAACCAGAAATGCCGTGTCGCTGGGATCGGTACGATCCAGTGCGAACTTTACACCGCGATCCATGCGCAGTGCGTAGGTGTTCCAATCGTTGGTGACAGCGCCGGTGGGATATGCGCCGCCGTCAGTCTGCGTGCTGTCATAATTGCCCAGACCAGTAGTGGTCAGCGTAGAGATCTCTACATCCTTGCCGCCGGTAAAGCGTACCTGGCCGCCCTTTGCAGCCATCCATTCGGTAGCCGAGGCGGCAGCCAGTTCCTCATCGATAAAAGTCTGATATGCGTGTGCGTAGTCCAGTGCCATTCAAAATGACCTCCTTCATAAGTTTGGCACCATCATACATGGCAAAAAAGGAAATGAACAACGAAGGCTTCCCTTGACAAAAAATCGTGTATTGCATGATTTGAAAATTGAAATGAATGATCGTCCGGTGCAGAACGGTATATTATATGTGTCTTTGGAAACACTACGTACCGGAGGTGTTTTCATTGCAGCATCCAGACACATCTACCCACACGATTACTTTGCCCGAATCGCCCCGCGTGCATGTTTTACCGATCATCGGTCAGGTAGAGGGACATCAATCTTTGAGTGGCGCATCCAAGGCTACGCAATATGAACACATTCTGCCCCAACTGGCAGCTATTGAGGAAGCCCCTGATATTGGCGGCATGCTGATCTTGCTGAACACAGTTGGCGGAGATGTAGAAGCCGGGCTTGCAATCGCCGAGCTGATTGCCGGCATGTCCAAGCCAACAGCCGCCCTGGTTTTGGGCGGAAGCCATTCCATTGGCGTGCCCATTGCCGTAGCTGCCAAACAGACATTCATTTCTCCTACTGGCACCATGGTGCTGCATCCTGTGCGCATTACAGGAACGGTGCTGGGTGTACCGCAGACCTCGGCCTATTTTCGCCGGGTGCAGGGACGAATCGAATCCTTTGTTACTGCTCACAGCCATATCTCCCGGGAAAAACTACGGGAACTGATGCAGCGCACCGATGAGTTGGTGGATGACATCGGAAGCGTGGTCACCGGACAAGAAGCGGTGGATCTAGGATTATGTGACCGGGTGGGAACCCTGCAGGATGCCCTCCGTGCTTTGCATGAAATGATGGAGGTGAAGCCTCATGTCCTATGAACCAAAACCTTATGAAGAATGGGAACTGAGCTACCAGGAATATCTGGATCAGCTGCCGCAGGAATATTTGGAGGCAGAATATCCCGGCGAATACCGCGCCCGCCGTGACTGGAGCATCGGTTGGCATTATTACGGACCTTGGTTTTGATTTTTTGGATGGCATATCCGCCGGCACCGTCAACTCCATGGTTGTCGGTGCCGGCAGGTACCGTGCAGAGCAGTTCAACAGAATAGATTTGCAATTTTCTCCTACTTATGCTATACTAAATTAGTTAATACAATGATTGCTGCAGTTGCCCGTGTGGATCTGCAGTTTTGATAAGACAATGAAGTATTGCGCTGCGCCTTTCTAATATTAGGTAAGGCTTCTTTTTGGCGCACCTGTTTTACAAAGGAGTTTCTATGGCAGAAAAGAAAAACAAGATTATTTCTGAAGAGCAACAGACACAAAAGCAAAAGGCGAAGCCTTCCCGTCGCAAGACGCAGCTGCCCCAAAGTACGGAAAAAGCAGTTCCTGCAGAAGAAAACCGGGTGCAAGCCCCTGCAAAGTCCAAAGTGGCAAAAAGCAAAAGCACAAAGGTTACAACAAAAGGTAAAAGTAAGGCCGTGACACAAAAAAATGCAAAAAAGACCGCCAAACAGACTGAGGAAAAGGCTGCGGTCACGGCAACACCTGCAAAAGCGGCCCCGCGCAAGGGAAAAACCAAAAAAACGGTAGAAGTACCAACCAGCAAGCTGAAAATTATCCCCCTGGGTGGACTGAACGAGATCGGCAAGAATATGACGGTGGTGGAGTACGGCGATGATATCATTGTCATCGATGCCGGCATGACGTTCCCTGACGATGAACTGCTGGGCGTGGATCTGGTAATCCCCGACACCACCTATCTGCAGAAAAATCTGGAGCGGGTAAAGGGTATTTTTATTACCCATGGTCACGAAGACCATATCGGCGGTCTGCCCTATGTGCTGCGTGATGTGAATGTGCCCATTCACTGCACTGCGCTGACAGCGGGTATCATCCAGACCAAGCTAAAAGAGCATCCCAATCTGAACAAAGTTACCATGAAGGTACACAAGGATGGTGACAAGGTAAAGGCTGGATGCTTTTCTGTGGAGTTTATTCATGTAAACCATTCCATTCCCGATGCCTGTGCTTTCTGTATCCATACCCCCTTGGGAAATGTTGTTTTTACCGGTGACTTTAAAATTGATACCACCCCTGTGGACGGCAAGGTCATTGATCTGGAGCGCTTTGGTCAGCTGGGCAGGGAAGGTGTGCTGCTGCTGTGTGCCGACTCTACCAACGCAGAACGCCCCGGCATCGCTCAAAGTGAGCAAAAGGTGCGAAACAGCTTCGAGCGTGAGTTCAAAAATTGTGATCAGCGCATCATTGTGGCCACTTTTGCCTCTAACGTGCACCGTATTCAAGAAATCATTAACGTAGCGGTGCGCTATGGCCGCAAGGTGGCTGTTTCCGGCCGCAGCATGGAGAATATCCTGAAAGTGGGCGCCGAACTGGGCTATATCACCCCGCCCAAAGGTACCATTATCGATCTGAAAGACATTTACAAATATTCTCCCGACCGCCTGGTGATCATCACTACCGGCAGCCAGGGAGAGCCCATGAGCGCATTGTACCGCATGGCTTATTCCAACCATCGACAGGTACAGGTAGGCTACGGAGATAAGATCCTCATTGCAGCCAGCCCCATCCCCGGCAATGAAAAGCCTGTTTACGGCATGATTAACGAACTGATTCGCAAGGGTGCAGAAGTGGTCTACGAGCGTCTGGCGGATATGCACGTATCCGGTCACGCCTGCCAGGAGGAAATCAAGCTGATTCTGGCTTTAACCAGACCCAAGTATTATATGCCTGTCCATGGCGAATATCGCCATCTGAAGGTCAATGCCGGATTAGGCGTTGCCTGCGGTGTACCCAGTGAGAATATCTTTATCTCCGATTTGGGCAAGGTGCTGGAATTTTCTGCTGAGGGTGCCGGATTTAACGGTACCGTGCCCAGCGGCCGCGTGTTGGTAGATGGCTACGGCGTGGGCGATGTGGGTGCTGCGGTTCTCCGTGAGCGCAAAAACCTCAGTGAAAGCGGAATTATCACCGCCGTTGCAGCGGTGGATTTCCGCAGCCGGCAGATTTTGGCCGGACCCAACATCACCTCCCGCGGTTTTATCTTTGTGCGTGAAGCAGAAGACCTCATGGAAGAAATGCGTCTGATCGCCTATGACACGCTGGAAGCATGTCTGGATAAGAATATGAACAGCCGCAACGCCATCAAAGAGAACATCAGCCGCAAGCTCAGCGATTACCTCTATCGTAAGACCAAGCGAGAGCCGCTGATTCTGCCTATTTTGATTGAGATTTAATTGTGATAAAGGGGGCGAAGCCCATGCATGAAACCTATATGCGTCTGGCATTGGAAGAAGCCAGACAGGCCGGTGCCGAGGGCGAAGTCCCCGTAGGTTGCGTCATTGTCCGTGAAGGTCAAGTGATAGCCCGGGGGCATAATCGCCGGGAGCAGTCTAAAAATGCCTTGAGCCATGCCGAAACCGAAGCAATTCGGGCAGCCTGCTGTACGGTAAATGACTGGCGACTCTCCGACTGCACGCTCTATGTGACGCTGGAACCCTGCCCCATGTGCGCAGGTGCGATTCTGAATGCCCGGGTAGGAACTGTAGTCTATGGAGCGGCAGATCCTACATTTGGCGCCTGTGGCGGCGTGATGAATCTGTTTGAAGAAGCCTTCGGTATCCACCCCCGACTGTATGGAGGCGTACTGGAAGAAGAATGCGGACAGATACTGCAGAGTTTCTTCCGTAATCTGCGAAAAGAGTAATCGTTTACAAAATATTCATGTCAATAAAATGATTTTGTCATATTTATTGCGTACACTAAACACACAAACAGCAAGTGCAAAATGCGTTTTGAACATACCTCTTTTTTTCTTTCTTTTTCTTTTTCAAACATCAAAAGGAGCAGCTTTGGCTGCTCCTTTTGCATTTTATTGAACAGATATGCGTTAATTTTTAGCACTTTGAATTGTCGAGTGAAAATGTAAACAAAATGTTCTTGGTTTATTTACATCTCGAGCGGGAAAACTATTGACATTTCCAAGATTTGTGGTAGTATATGGTTAGCACTCCAAGAAAGAGAGTGCTAAAATACAAGAAAGGCTGATGGCATGGAGCTTCCTGAGAGAAAACGACGCATTTTGAAAGCGATCATAGAAAATTATATCGACACCGCTGAGCCGGTGGGCTCCAAAATGCTGGCAGCCAGTCTGGAGCAAAGCGTATCTTCCGCCACCATCCGCAATGAGATGAGCGAGCTGGAAGAACTGGGCTTTTTGGAAAAGCCTCATGTTTCCGCAGGCAGAGTGCCTTCGTACGCAGCATACCGGTTGTATGTCAACGAGCTGATGGATCAGCATCGCCTGGCCTCTGCTGAGCTGGAAGTGATGCGTGCCCGAATGGAATCCAAGATGCAAGAGCTGGATGATATCATGATCTCTGCCAGCAAGGTGGTGTCTGAGATGACCCACCATACGGCAGTTTCCATGATTACGCGAAGCCAAAGCGAGGCAATCCGCAAGTGCCAGCTGATTACGGTGGACGGTGGTCGCAGCTATGCCATCGTGTTGGTCACCGACACCAACGTGGTGAATAAAATGGTGCGGTTGAAAGATCCTGTGGATCCTGAAACCGCGGCTATGCTTTGTGCCGCCGTGGACCTGGCCCTGCAGGAAAACCGTCTTGGCGATCTGTTGCCTTCTCTGGCACGCAGCATGGGTACTGAAACACCGGTATACCGGCTTACTCGTGAAGTGCTGGACTTTATTCGCCGCCAGCAAGACAGTGCTGATGCCAAAGTCTATGTAGACGGTGCAGCCCGTTTGCTGGACAATCGCGAATATCAGGATACCCGCCGCGCACGGGAACTGTTGGACTACATGTCCGACCCCGAACGCTTACGTGATATCATTGCCACGGAAAAAGGTGGCACAGTCAACATTCGAATCGGTCCCGAACTGGATGATCCCGGCCTGCGGGATGCCAGTCTGGTCTTTACCACATATCCCATTGACGACCACACTACCGGCGTCATCGGCATCGTAGCCCCCACCCGTATGGACTATGCCGATGCCTGCGCCAAATTGACTGCCTTTGCGCAGACCGTGCGTAATATGCACACCCCCCCGAAACAAATCAAAGGAAATGGTGAACAAGAATGAGCAAGGAACAGATGAACGAAGCCCCTGAGACACAGGCAGGCAGTCAAGCCGCCGGCCAGATAGAGGCATTGGAAGCCCGCATCAAGGAATTGGAGGCTGCCGCTGAGAGTCAGCTGGATCAGTACAAGCGGGTATTGGCCGAGTACGATAACTTCCGCAAACGCTCTGCCAAAGAGAGAGAAGCCATCTATGCCGATGTCACCGCGCAGACCGTCAGCGCATTTCTGCCGGTACTGGATAACCTGGAGCGTGCCGCAGCCCGTGAGGATGCCAGCCAGGGTGCTCAGCTAATCCATAAGCAGTTCTGCGAAGTGCTCAGTAAGCTGAAAGTAGAGCCTTGTGCCAAAGTGGGCGATGCATTTGATCCCAATCTGCATAATGCCGTGATGCACATCGAGGATGAGGCTTTCGGTGAAAATGTCATTGCAGAAGTTCTTCTGCAAGGCTACACCTTAAACGGCCGACTGGTTCGCGCCGCCATGGTCAAAGCTGCAAACTAAGCGCAACGTGCTTTGTTATACAACACATTCAAAAACAATAAAAAACTACACGAAATATACGGAGGAAAATTATTATGGCTAAAATCATTGGTATCGATCTGGGTACTACCAACTCCTGCGTCGCTGTGATCGAGGGCGGCGAACCTGTTGTCATTTCCAACGCCGAGGGCGCCCGCACCACTCCCTCTGTGGTTGCATTCTCCAAGACCGGTGAGCGTCTGGTAGGCCAGGTAGCAAAGCGCCAGGCTGTCACCAACGCAACCCGCACCATCAGCTCCATCAAGCGCGAAATGGGCACCAATTACAAGGTCTCCATCGACGATAAGCAGTACTCTCCTCAGGAGATCTCTGCCATGGTTCTGCAGAAACTGAAGATGGATGCCGAGGCTTATCTGGGCGAAAAGGTCACCGAGGCCGTCATCACCGTTCCCGCCTACTTCATCGACGCTCAGCGTCAGGCCACCAAGGACGCCGGTAAGATCGCCGGTCTGGAGGTCAAGCGTATCATCAACGAGCCCACTGCCGCCGCTCTGGCTTACGGCATGGACAAGGAAAATGAGCAGAAGGTCATGGTTTACGACCTGGGCGGCGGCACCTTCGACGTGTCCCTGCTGTCCATCGGTGACGGCACCATCGAGGTTCTGGCTACCGCCGGCAACAACCGTCTGGGCGGCGATGACTTCGACGAGCGCATCGTTACCTGGATGGTTCAGGAGTTCAAGAAGGATCAGGGCGTCGACCTGTCCGGCGACCGCATGGCCATGCAGCGTCTGAAGGAAGCTGCCGAGAAGGCCAAGATCGAGCTGTCCGGCGTGACCTCTTCCAACATCAACCTGCCCTATATCTTTGCTGATGCCAACGGCAGCCGTCATCTGGATCTGACCCTGACCCGCGCCAAGTTCGACGAGCTGACCCGCGATCTGGTAGAAGCTACCATGGGCCCCGTTCGTCAGGCTATCAGCGACAGCGGCATCGACAAGAGCGAGATCTCCAAGATCCTGCTGGTAGGCGGCTCCAGCCGTATCC
>JAZTYK010000023.1:0-39316 GCA_045636925.1 Oscillospiraceae bacterium | reverse complement strand
TATCCCAGCATCGAGGCCAGCACAAAGGCGATGCCCACCGCCAGAATACAAATCAGAATTCCATCCAGCATCCAGGCCGCAAAGCGCTTCCACAAGCTGGCCTTTTGCAGTTCTGTGCGCACGGTTTCATCACTTCTTTCTGCGGGAAAATCGTCTGGGCTTGCGCCCTTTTTATGGAAACAATATGCAAAATTTACATATATGTACACTTTTTTTATTATATCATACCCCACGCATAATTCAACTAAAAAGCACGAAAAACGTCACAAAAATTTCATAATTTCTCCCTTTTCGCAATTCAAAAAACAGGCAAAAATGTTTGTTTCGGCAGGCTGAGTTTCTTTGTTTTTTCACCGCCAAACGCAAACAGACGCACCTGCGAGTGCTGTCGCAAGTGCGTCTGTTATATATTATTTGTATTAAACATCGGTTTGCTTTTCTCGGGCGCGGCTGCGCAGTGCTTCCAGCAGCTGCGATGCCACACGCAGGTCGCCGGTGCCGGTGCCAATAGAAATATCCGGCTTGCGGGCGCCGTGAAAATCACTGCCGCCGCTGTGCAGCAGCCCATGGGCATCGGCCAACTGCCGCGCAAGTTCCGTTTGCTCCGGTGTGAAACGAGCGTAATGGACTTCCATTCCGTCCAGACCGGCTGCGGCTGCCAACGGCAGAAATGTGCGCAATTGCGGCTCGTCCAGACTGAGAAAGGGATGTGCCAGCACGCTGACGATACCCAGCTTGCCCAAAAAGGCAATCACCCCCAGCGCCTGCAGGCGCTGAGGCGGGCAATAATAGCCCCGCTTGACGGATAAATACTTGGAAAAGGCATCCTGCACCGATGCGGCATAGCCGGCCTCCATCAGCGCCGTGCCCAACACCGCACGGTTTACCTGTCCGCCGGGGGTCGACGCCTTGATGGCGGCATAGTCCAGCAGGATACCGTCCTTTGCCAGTGCTTCCACCAGCGCCAGATTGCTGCGCTCTTTGCGCTGCAGAGCTTCTTCCAGCAAGGCGGTCAGAGGCGCATAATGCTGCGGCTGTACAAAGAGCCCCACGATGTGCAGTTCTTTTTCCTGCCACTCGGTGGAGATCTCGATGCCGGGCACTGCCTCTACCCCGCTGCCCGCTGCTGCTGCCAGAAAGGCAGGCAGTCCCGCCACCGTGTTGTGGTCACAAAGGGCAACGGCAGAAAGCCCCGCGGCTGTTGCCCCGGTGATCAGCTCTGCCGGCAATGCCGTGCCGTCGGAGGCATTGGAATGGGTATGCAGGTCACAAACAGCCATGAGAAGCTCCTTTATGCATCCACATGCAGGCTGCGGAAGATCTGATCGACGGTTTCGTCGGCATCGGTATACTCCACCACATAATCGCACACCTGCTCGTTGCGGGATTCGGCCTCCACCGCCAGCAGACGGTTGACCTTGTCCTCTACGGGGATCTCACGCTCCACAATGGCGGTGAGCAGATCGCGCTTGTTGCGCTTTAAGTACACCGTCACAACATTGTCAAAATGGGTCTTCATGGCCATGGCGCCGCAGATGTCCATGACGGTCACCACGTGCTTGCCGGAATCCAGGATCTTCTGCACATCGGCCTTGCAGGAGCCGTAGCCGTGATGGGCATACATGGTGGATTCGAACATCTCACCGCTCTGTTCCAGGGCACGGAACTCGGACATGGGCACATGATGATACCAGTCCCGGTCGCCGGCAGCCACATCACCGCTGGTGGTATAGCTGACCAGCTTTTCAAAGCAGGCATCACGCTCCAGGATCCGCCGTGCCACATGGGTCTTGCCGCTGCCGGTGGGACCTACCAGCACCAGAATGCCCGGCTTGTCCATGGAGTAGCGCTCGCGGCTGGCGGTGTAACCATCGATGATCACCTGCACCAGCTTGAGGAAGGCGTCGTAGGAGTTCACCGCCAGGATACCGGTGGCTTCCTGATTCCAGGGGCGGCGCATCAGAATGGGATATGCCGCATTGGAACTGAAGACATTGTGCATGCCGTCATCAAAGAGGATGTCTACATCGATCTTATCCTTTCGGGAACCCATATAAATGTGATCCTGTGGGATCTCGGGGAACTCTTCCATAATGCGCTTGGCGCGGATGCTCATAAACTGGGGATATACCGAAGTGGAAATAAAGACCTCGGTCATCTGGGACAGCTTGCGGACAAACTCCTTTGCCCCCTCGATCACCGGCTGGTTGTGATAGAACTCGGGATCCTGGAAGAACTCGAAGATCACATCGGCACGGGTGCCCAGCTTGCCCCAACGGTTGACCTCGTGAATGGTCAGCGGGGGATCAAACTTATATTTTTCATTGGCCAGCTTGATGGCGTAAGGCACGCACTCCATCAAAAGGTCGTCTACGTCCAGTGCCGTAGACAAACGAAACCGCTTGTTCATGGTATCACTCTTTTCTCTATCTCGCAGCCCAAAGGGCTTAAAAAGCAGTTTTCCGGAGTTGATTCAAAAGTCCGAAAAGCTGCTTTTATGACGATATTACGTTTGTTTCTGTCGATATTATACCGCCAAAAGCCCCAAAAAGCAATGGTTTTTGCCAAATTCGGGACTTTTGCAAGAGGGGATTGCAACCTGCCACAAAACATTGTACAATCAAAAACAGAAAGCGCAAGATAAGGGGATGTATCATGAAAAAAATCTTTCCGGCATTGCTGTTGGCACTGCTGATTTTGTGCACAGGCTGTGCACAAAAGCCCCAATCGCCGCCGTCGGTCTGTACCACGCACACCGACCGCGACGACAACGGCGCCTGTGACACCTGCCGCATTTCGGTGCTGGAGCGGGTACTGCTGTTTTCGGTCAATGACCTGCACGGCAAGGTGGCAGACGGCGAAACCCACATTGGCGTGGATGAAATGACGACCTATCTGAAGCAACAGAAGGCGCACAATAAAAACACCATTTTGCTGTCTGCCGGCGATATGTGGCAGGGCAGCTGGGAGAGCAACCTGACCCACGGCAAGCTGCCCACCGAATGGATGAATGAGCTGGACTTTGCCGCCATGACCCTGGGCAATCATGAGTTTGACTGGGGCGAAGACCCCATTGCCGCCAATGCGGAGCTGGCAGAGTTCCCCTTTTTGGCCATCAATGTGTATCAGCGGGACACCGACACTCTGGCAGACTACTGTCAGCCTTCGGTGCTGGTGGATCTGGGCAACGTGCAGGTGGGCATCATCGGTGCCATCGGCGACTGCTATTCTTCTATCTCGGCAGACAAGACCCAGGACATTTATTTTAAAACCGGCCGTGAGCTGACCGCACTGGTCAAGTCGGAAGCGCTGCGCCTGCGCACCCAAGGTGCTGACTGTGTCGTTTATGTGCTGCATGATGGCTATGGCGAAAGCAAGTCTGCCTCCGGCGTGGATGTTACCGACCGGGAGCTTTCCTCGTATTACGACACCATTTTATCCACCGGTTATGTGGATCTGGTATTTGAGGGGCACACCCACCAGCGGTATCTGCTGGAAGACAGTTATGGCGTGTACCACCTGCAAAACGGCGGTGACAACCGCGGGATTTCCCGTGCCACGGTGCTGATCAACACCGCCAACGGCAAGGTGGATGTGGCCGATGCCCAGCTGATCGCGGGCGGCGCCTATGCCCAACTGGAGGATGACCCCATTGTGGAGACCCTGCTGGACCGGTATGCCAACGAGATCGAACTGGGCACCCGGGAATTGGGCACTTGCTCCAGCCAGCAGGATCGGGATGCGCTGCGGCAGCTGCTGGCCGATCTGTATTATCAGACCGGCGTCAAGACCTGGGGCAAGGAATACGACATCGTGCTGGGTGGCGGGTTCCTTTCGGTGCGTTCTCCCGGCTATTTGCCCGCGGGCACCGTGACCTATGCAGACCTGCAGGGACTGTTTCCCTTTGACAATCCCCTTGTACTTTGCAGCATCAAAGGACGGGATCTGTGGAGCAAGTTCTTTGCCTCGAACAATTCCAATTACTTTATCTCTTACGGAGACTACGGCGCGCAGGTGCGGGACAAAATTGACATGGACAAGACCTATTATGTGGTCACCGACACCTATTCTTCGCTGTACGCGCCCAATAACCTCACCGAAGTTGCTCGCCTTTCGGACAAGATCTTTGCCCGTGACCTGCTGGCAGATTACATTGCGGCAGGCGGACTGCAATAAGAGAGCCGAATAAAAAAGCAGCACCGCTGTTCCCAAACAGGAGCAGCGGTGCTGTTTTTATAGAAATCTAAGAAAGAAAGATCATTCCTTGGCAGGCAGGTCTACCTTGATGGCAAGGTCACGCAGCTGCTTGTCTTCCACCACAGAGGGAGAAGCCATCATCAGCTCGCGGGCGTTCTGCACCTTGGGGAAGGCGATAACGTCGCGGATGCTTTCGGTGCCGCACATCCACATGACGATACGGTCCAGACCGTAGGCAAGACCGCCGTGAGGGGGTGCGCCGTACTTGAAGGCATCGATCAGATGGCCGAAGCGCTCCTGGCACTCTTCCTGGGTGAAGCCCAGTGCGCGGAAGACCCGCTCCTGTACATCGGGACGGTGGATACGGACGCTGCCGCCGCCCAGCTCGGTACCGTTGAGCACGATGTCATAGGCCTTGGCACGCATCTTGTCGGGTGCGGTCTCCAGCAGATCCAGATCCTCGTCCATGGGAGAGGTGAAGGGATGATGCTTGGCATACAGGCGGGTGTTGCCGTCGTCGTCCTCGCCGTACTCGAACATGGGGAACACGGTGACCCACAGCAGCTTGTACACGTTCTCGGGGATCACGTTCATCTTGCGGGCGCACTCGCAGCGCAGCATGCCCAGGGCATTCTGTGCCAGCTCTACGTTGCCGTCGGCCACGCAAAGGATCAGGTCTCCATCCTTGGCGGACATGGCAGCCTTGATGGCCTCGATGGTCTCAGGCTGCAGGAACTTGGCGAAGGAAGAACTCATAGTGCCGTCGGCGGCCAGCTTCATCCATGCCAGACCCTTGGCCTTGTAGGTCTTGACGAACTCGCCCAGGGCATCGATCTCCTTGCGGCTGAGCTTGGCGCCGCCTTCTACATTGATGGCAGTAACAATGCCGCCTGCGCCGAGAGCGCTCTCGAACACGCCAAAGCCGCAGCCGCGGACCACATCGCTGAGGTCTTTCAGCTCGTAGCCAAAGCGCAGGTCGGGCTTGTCGCTGCCGAAGCGGGACATGGCCTCTTTGTAAGGAATGCGGGGCAGGGGCAGTTCAATGTCAATGCCCTTGATCTCCTTGAACAGGCGCTGCATAAAGCCTTCCTGCATGGCCATTACATCCTCGGCCTCTACAAAACTCATCTCCAGGTCGATCTGGGTGAACTCGGGCTGGCGGTCATAGCGCAGGTCTTCGTCGCGGAAGCAGCGGGCGATCTGGATATAACGGTCGAAGCCCGACAGCATCAGCAGCTGCTTGTACTGCTGGGGAGACTGAGGCAGGGCGTAAAACTCACCGTGATGCACGCGGGAGGGCACCAGATAATCGCGGGCGCCTTCGGGGGTGGACTTGGTGAGGATGGGGGTCTCGATCTCGTAGAAGCCGTTTTCATCAAAGTAACGGCGGGTGATCTGGGCGATGCGGTGACGCATTTCCATGCACTTCTGCAGGCTGGGGCGGCGCAGATCCAGATAACGGTACTTTAAGCGCAGGGCTTCGTTGACGGAAACATCGTCGTTGATCTCGAAGGGAGGTACCTGTGCGGCAGAGAATACACGAAACTCGGTGACTGCCAGTTCGATGTCGCCGGTGGGCAGGTCGGGGTTCTTGGAGGAACGCTCGCGGATGACACCGGTGGCGCCCACTACAAACTCGCCGCGGCAGGCGGAAGCGGCTTCAAAAGCCTCACGGGGGGTGGTTTCGTCAAAGGCCAGCTGCAAAATGCCGGTGCGGTCACGCAGGTCGATGAACATCAGCTGACCCAGATCACGGTTGCGCTGGACCCAGCCGGTGACGGATACGGTCTTGCCGGCGTCGCTGAGGCGGTAATTGCCGCAATAGCCGGAACGGTAGGTTGTTTTCATGGCTTTCACTCCTTGATAACGGCGGCTGCCTTGCGGTCAGCCAGCTCTGCTTTGATGCGTTCAGCGGCCTGCCGGGGCTGCAGCTTGCACTGTTCGCCGGTGGTCATGTTTTTGACAGTGACCACGCCCTCGGCAATTTCGTCTTCGCCGATGAACAGTGCATAGGGAATGCCCTGCTTGTCGGCATAGCCGATTTTGGCCTTGAACTTTTTCTTTTCGGTATAAACCTGGGTGCGCACGCCTGCTGCACGCAGGGTTGTGGCGGCTGCGATGGCATAGTTCAGATCATCGCTCATGGGGATCACCAGTGCATCGGCCGGGGCGGTGATGATCTGGTCACTCAAAAGGCCCTGCTCGTCCAGCACATAGAACAGACGGGTCAGGCCGATGGAGATACCCACGCCGGGCAGCTTTTTATCGGTATAGTACTCGGCCAGATTGTCATAGCGGCCGCCGGAGCAGACAGAACCGATCTCGGGATGGTCCAGCATGGTGGTTTCGTATACGGTGCCGGTGTAGTAATCCAGACCGCGGGCAATGGTCAGATCGATGGCGAAGTTCTCAGCCGGCACGCCAAAGGCGGGCATCAGCTCGGTGACGGTGCGCAGCTCACTGAGACCCAGATCAAAGACCTCGTTCCGGCCTGCATACTTGCCCAGATATTCCAGCTTTTCGGCGCTGGTGCCCTGGAAGGCAATGAAGGCCATGATCTCCTTGGCCTTGTCTTCGGCAACGCCCTGCTCGATGAGCAGTGCCAGCACCTTTTCTTCGCCGATCTTATCCAGCTTGTCGATGGTGCGCATCACTTCGCCGGCCTGCTCGGTCAGACCCAGCAGGGCAAAGAAACCATTCAGCACCTTGCGGTTGTTCACCCGGATGCAGAAGCGCTTAAGACCCAGCGTGGTGAAGGTGCGGTAAATGATTGAGGGGATTTCGGCCTCGTTGACAATATCCAGCGCGCCGTCGCCGATGATGTCGATGTCAGCCTGGTAGAACTCGCGGAAGCGGCCACGCTGGGCGCGCTCGCCACGGTAGACCTTGCCGATCTGATAGCGGCGGAAGGGGAAGCAGAGCTGGCCGTAGTTCAGCGCCACATACTTGGCCAGAGGCACGGTCAGATCAAAGCGCAGTGCCAGATCGCTGTCGCCCTTTTGGAAGCGGTATATCTGCTTTTCGGTATCGCCGCCGCCCTTGGCCAGCAGTACCTCGGCAGACTCGATCACCGGCGTGTCCAGCGGCGCAAAGCCGTACAGACCGTAGGTGTCCCGCAGGACGGACATGAAGCGCTCCATCTTGGCCTGCTTTTCCGGCAGGAGCTCCATAAAGCCCGACAGGGTGCGGGGTTTCATTTTTTCCATACATGACTCCTTTCCCACCGGTTTTCACGGTGGATCTATGCGAATTTTTATTGTTTTTCTGTGTTTCAGGGTTTTCCCGGGGAATAAAAATACACTCCCGTCCCGTAATTGGGACGAGAGTGCTGAATACACTTCGTGGTGCCACCCAAGTTCAGCGGCATATGCCGCCCTCTATCCCCTGTCAGCCGGGGTGCGCTGCGATTTCGGCAATGCTGCCTTATACGCCTGCTCCGGAGATGTCTTCTCCCGCACCGAACCGGATGCTTTCAGCCGCGGCATCCTCTCTGTGGATTCGAAAAGCAAGATACTCTTTCTCCATCGTCGCACTATGCAATTCCGCAGTGTTCTGCGGTGGAAAACAAAAAAATCAGAAAGTGGTGTGGGCGGGATTGACGATCTCGCGCCATGCCAGGTCGCCCCGCTGCAGACCCTGGATCAGCACCTCGGCCGTTGCCACATTGGTGGCCACAGGAATGCTGTTTAAGTCACAGTTGCGCAGCAGGTCGTTGATCTGAGGCTCGTTGCCGTACTTGTCCAGAGGATCGCGGAACAACAGCACCAGATCGATCTCGTTATAGGAAACACGGGCTGCGATCTGCTGCTCGCCGCCGCTGGAGCCGGGCAGCAGGCACTGCACCTTCAGACCGGTTGCATCCATGATCATTTTTCCGGTGGTGCCGGTAGCACACAGGTTATGCTTGGCCAAAACGCCGCAATAGGCAATGCAAAACTGCACCATCAGTTCTTTTTTGCGGTTCTGTGCCACGAGCGCAATGTTCATATGCTGGTCTCCTCCTTCGAACGCGGCGCTTGCCGCGGAGTGTTTATTTATCGTACCGTCCGGGCACCTGATCCAGCAAGGGGATCCGCTGGCCGCGGAGACGTTTGGCGATGTTGATGTAAGCTTGTGCCGCAGGGCCGTAATGGTACAGCGGCAGGATCTCGCCCCGATTGCCGGCGGCGATCACCGATTCATCTTCGGGCACGGCGCCCAGCAGGGACAGACCCGATGCATCCATGGCACGGTCTACCGTGGCTGCCTCGCCCTTGTCGATCATGCCGGGGCGCAGTCGGTTCACGGCAATCAGCGCCTTTTTCTGTCCGGCGCCTGCCAGCGTCTGGGCGATGACTTGCGCACCGCGAAGGGCGGCCTGGTCGGGAGTGGAAACCACCACCGCACTGTCGGATGCGGCGGCGAACCACAGGATATCCTGCCCCAAACCGGCGGCGCAATCCACCAGCACGAAAGAAAAGTGCTGTTTGGCATAGCGCAGCAGGGACGCAAGCTGCACCTGGGTATAGGGCAGCTCGGGAGAGGCCGGTGCGGTAAGTACCCGCAAGGACGGGATCTGGGGGTGGGTTGCGGCAGCCTCCTTGAGGCTGGCACGACCCTCGATCACGTCGCCATAGGTGAACAGCAACCGGTCACTCATACCAAGGGACAGATCCAGGCTGCGCAGGCCGGCATCGGCATCGATCAGCAGCACCTTTTCTCCCATGGCACAAAGGGCAATTGCCACATTGGCGCAAAACGAGGTTTTTCCTGTGCCTCCCTTTCCGGAAGCAACGGTAATGACCTTACCCAAAGCGGCGCACCCCTTTCTTGGTACAGTAACCCACGATGTGGACATTATACATGATTTTCATTGATAACTCAAGAGGTTTCCTTAAAAATCCCGATCATGCGCCGGGCTGAGAAGCGTCCTCCTGCTTGTTGAGACCAAAGTACTCGTTGTAAATCTCCAGGCAGATGGGCGCCAGATTACCGCCGCTGGAAGCATACTCACCCACCACGCAAACAGCGATCTCAGGGTTGTCGTAGGGGGCAAAGGACACGAACAGTGCATGGGCACTGCGGTCACCGGTGTTCTGGGCAGAACCGGTCTTGCCGCCTACCTCGATGGGGAAATCGCGGAAATAGCTGGATGCGGTACCGTCTTCGGTCACAACGCCCAGCATGCCCTGCTTCACCGCCTTGACGGTGGCGGCAGACATTTCTACCTTGCCCAGCACGATGGGCTCGAAGTCCTTGACGATGCTGTCGCCGGTGTTGCTTGTAATCTGCTTGACCAGATGAGGCTGGTAGCGGGTGCCGCCGTTGACCAGCGTGGCCACGTAATTGGCCAGCTGGATGGGGGTGAACTGGCTGTCGCTCTGTCCGATGGCGGCCATCAGCGTATCAGCCGCGTACCAGGGAGAACCGCCGGTCTCTTCACGGTGGGCCGCGGAGGCCATATGACCGGCCTTTTCACCGGAAAGCTCGATGCCGGTTTTCTGTCCCAAGCCAAATGCCTCGGCATACTTTGCCAAGGTTGCATTGCCCATCAGTCTGCCTACTTCATAGTAGAAATAGTTGCAGGAATACTTCAGCGCCTGGCTGACATTGATATTGCCGTGGGTGCCGCCAAACTGACGGTAGATCCAGCAGCGGGGATGATAGTCTTCATAATAGGTGTAAATGCCGGTATCCCGGATCTTGGTGCTGGGAGTGATGATCTTTTCCTGCAGTGCCGCCACCGAAGTGCACATCTTAAAGGTAGAGCCGGGGGAATACAGGGCCGCAATGCTGCGGTTGAACAGCGGCGCCAGGGGATTGCTGTTGTTGGCGGCAAAATCCGCGGAGAAGGTCTCCAGATTATAGGTGGGATAGTTGGCCATGGCCAAAATCTCACCGGTCTTTACGTCGATGACCACGGCACAGCCGCCTTCAGCATCGCCGCCCTCACCCTTCTTTTTGGTTTCGCGCAGGTTGGTCAGCGTTTCTTTCAGCGCACGTTCTGCCGCCGCCTGCAGCTTCATGTCCAGCGTCAGCACCACATTGTCGCCGGGATCGGGGTCCTCCAGAAAATACTGATCCACCACCGCGCCGTTTTTGTCATATTCCACGGCATAGGTGCCGTCGATACCGCGCAGGTAATCTTCCAGCGCCTTTTCGATGCCGTCCTTGCCCAAAGTGTCGTTGATGCCGTAGCCTTTGTCCTTCAGCACCTTGTACTCTTCGGCAGAAATAGCTGCCACTCTGCCCAGCACATGGGCGGCCAGGGTGGTATTGTACTGACGGATATCATCTACCGTAATGTTGACGCCCCGCAGCGAAGTTGCGGCCTCGGAAATATCGGCAACGGTATCAATGTCCAGATCCTTCGCCAGCGTCACCGGAGTGTTGTAGCTGGAAAACTCGCAGCTTTCCAGATAATACCGCAGACCGGCCACCAGACGGCGGTCGGTATCGGACAGTTCCTTGGAAATGCCGTACTTGTTGCACAGCAGCGTCATCACCGCATCTGCCCCTAAGTCTTTGTTCCAGCCTTGTTTTTCCAGATAGCGCACCAGTTTTCTGCCATCACCGCTTTCTGTACTGGAGTAGGTGTAGGAAAACGGCAGTGTAAAGCTGATGGGCAGGTTGTCATAGGTTTCTGCTTCGGCGGCCTGCAGGCGCTGTGCCAGATCCAGAAGCACCTCGTTCTGCGTGGACTTATCCCAGTTATAATAGTCCAGCTGCAGGAAAAAAGCCTTGGTATTGTAGACCAGCTTGTTGCCGTCCCGGTCCAGGATCTCGCCGCGGGACGCAAGCTGGGTGTATTTTCGTACGGTATTGTCGGTAACGCCTGCGGCAATGTCCTTGCCGTTTACGATCTGCAGGTGCACCAGACGCATGGTCAAGGTGCCGGTGACCATCACCATCAGCAAGCAAAGGGCGATGACACGACGCACAAAGCTTTGTCTTTTCATTGCGCCAGCACCTCCTCAAACTTACAGTGTATCTTTTTTACCAGCAGGCACAGAAGCACACCGGGCACCAGTGCCAGCAGCAGTTCACCGGCCAGCACCAACGCATCCTGCTGCAGGGGCACACCGTGCACCAGACCGTGGTAAAAAACAAAGCGGACCGCGCCTTGAAGCAAAATGCAAAGCGCACCGCCCAAAACGGCATTCAGCAGGATCTGCCGCAGCCAAATGATGGCCAGCAGGCCAAAACCCAGACCGAACAGACCCAGATACAGACTGGCAAGGCCCTCTACCATCACGGAATGCAGGCTCACCAGCATGCCGGCGCCCAAACCAAAGCCGGCGCCCGCATAAGGGCCTTCGTACAGCGCAATGGCGCAGACAAAAAAAGGCAGCGGATCCACGGTGGCGCCCCACAGTCCGGGGGTGATGCCCCGGGCAGAGCACAGCACAAAAGCCAGCAGCATCACTGCGGCATATACACAATATTTAAGTGTCTGGATTTTTTCGTTGCGGGTCATTAGTTCACTACCTCAAAGGATTTCACCACAAACACGTCGGTAAGCTTGGCAAGATCTACCGCGGGTTTGATGGTGGCATAGCTGGAGATACCGTGGTCTTCCACCGCAAACCCCTCGATGTTGCCAACGGTCAGGTTGGGGGGATATTTATTGCTGCCGCTGGTGACAATGGTGTCACCGGGCAGGATGTTGGCATGATGATCCAGCCAAGACAGCTTGAGCATACCCTTGGGGGCAAAGTCAAAGTTGCCCTGGGCCACAAGGGTCTCGCGGGTACGGGTGTTCAGCGCTGTGGCGCGGAACTCCAGATTCAACACAGTAATGACAGTGGAGAAGTTGGGACCCACCTCACCGATATAACCAACCAGACCCTCCTCTGTAATGACGCAGTCACCGGGTTCGATGCCAACCAAAGAGCCTTTGTTGATGGTGAAGTGGCTGTGAATGCCGATATCGATGGTGGACACCACCGCTGCCAGTTCGCACTGGAAGTCGGAATGCTTTTCACGGATCTGAGTGAGCTTGCGCAGTTCTTCGTTTTCGTTGATGGCCTCGTAATACAGGTTTTCCAGCACCTGGAACTTGGCCAGTTCTTTGCGCAGCGCTTCGTTTTCTGCCTGCAGCTCATCATAACGGTAGAAATAACCAAAGAAATCCGACACCTTGTCTCCGATGGCGGAAATCCCTTGCTCCAGCGGGGTAACAATCGCACCCAACATATTGCCGAACACAGTGGGCTCGCCGGGACGCAGAGCAGAAGTCAGCATCACACCGCAGCAGACCACAAGGATCACTGCAGCCAATGCGATCAGTTTTTTATAGTTTAGATTCATACGCCGGTCCCTTCTTGCGGCAACAGGCCAAGCTGCCCCATGGTTTTTGCCAAATCACTGACCGGCAGGCCCACAACATTATAATAATCGCCGGAGATCTCTTTCACCAGCAGCGCACCTTTGCCCTGAATGCCGTAACTGCCGGCTTTGTCCAAAGGCTCGCCGGTGGCAACATACGCATCGATCTCGGCATCGGTCAGGTCAAAAAAGGTCACTGCGGTTTCTACGCAGCGGGTCACTTCATGCCCCTTGCCCCACACCGTATAGGCGGTCATCACCTGATGGGTGCGGCCGGACAGCATGCGCAGCATTTCCCGGGCATCCCGGGCGTCCTTGGGTTTGCCCAAGGGGGTATTGCCCAAAAACACCAGGGTGTCAGCAGCGATAACCACTTCGTCCGGGCCGCTGTCGGCCACTGCTGCGCGGCATTTGCGCAGGGACAGCTCCATCACCAGGCTGCGGGGGTCCTGCAGGGTGCAGGTTTCATCGCAGTCTGCCGGACGCACGGTAAACTCTGGCAGCACCAGCTGCAACAGTTCACGCCGACGGGGCGATGCGGATGCCAATACATACATAAACGGATACCTCCGGGGATACTTGAGCGAAAAAACGGATTTATACTTTGGTGCTGCCGAAGCCGCCGGCACCGCGGGCGGTATCGTCCAGCGTCTCGCAGACCTGCAGCGCAAAGGCAGGCACTGCCGTCAGCAGCATCTGGGCGATGCGATCGCCATCATGGACGGTAAAGGGCCGGTCGGAGGTGTTCAGCAGACCTACCTGCACCTCGCCCCGGTAGTCGGAGTCGATGAGGCCTACGCTGTTGGCAAGGCAGATGCCCTGCTTGATGGAAAGACCGCTGCGTGCCAGCAGCAGCATGGCATAGCCCCGGGGCACAGCATAGCAAAGGCCGGTGGGGATCAGTGCCCGGCAGCCGGGCTGAATGGTGACGGGTTCCTCCAAAAAGGCATGGACATCCATGGCGGCAGCGCCGTCGGTCTGGTATGCGGGCAGGGGTGCTTTTCTGCCGTTCCGCTCGATCTGGCGGCAGGGTAGGGTCATGGGATTATTGTACGCCACGATAATACAGTCCTCTCGTCATGCGCTGAGGCGCGGCATCGCCCTCGCCCAGATAGGCGGCTACGATGTCTTCGGCCTCGCGGTGGTTTTCGGTGGTGAAGTTCAGGCGCAGCCAGCGCAGACCCAACTTTTGCAGGTCGGGCAGCTTGTCTGCCAGATACAGCTTTTCTGCATTGTACACGGTGGTGCGGCAGAAATCTTCGTGCATCAGGGGGAAGCTGCGGCCGGTGCGGTCGGTCATTTCGCTGCGCTCCAGACCGCAGGGGCAGCTGGAGGTGCGTCCGTGACGGATCACGCAGTTTTCGGTGATCATCAGGGGCAGGCGACCGTAAGCGATCAGCTGGCAATCCATGCCCATGGACAGGTCACGGATCTGTGCCAGATTCATTTCAAAGGATAAGGTGCAGGAAGCCAGACCCATCCGGCGCAGTTCGCCGATGGTCTGGGAGTTCATCACATTGAGACCGAAGTCGCCATGCACCGTAAAGCCAAGTTTTTGCAGCATCGCGATCTGACCGATGTTGGTGGCCGCCACATCACGGAAGCCGGCTTTGTAAAGGATGCGCAGCTGCTCCAGCGTGTGCTTCCACTGGCTGTCCCAGATAATGCGGTCGGGCACTGCCACGAACTTTTGACCCAGCTCGGCCAGCTTGGTCACCACATCCAGATGCTCGGTCATCTCTTTCAGCGGCAGCCAGATCCAGTCGGGCTTTCTGCGCAGCAGGGCGGGCGTCATTTGTTGTGCCTTCAGGAAGGAGAAAATCAGTCCCGGCTTGCCGTTATAGCTTAAGCGTTTGACACCGGGCTGCCAGTTGCCGGTTCTGCGTTCCGGCAACTTTTTGCGCTGGGCGGTAAGCCCTTCCAGGCAACGCCGGCGCAGGGCATTGATGGCAGCGGCGGGGATGCGCAGACCCTCGTCCAGCTCTACCGCAATATCACGGGCATAAAACACCGTACCGCCGGTCTTGCGCAAGCCGCTTTCCACCTCCTCTTTGGTGGTGGCGCGATTTAATGCCCGCTCAGCAGGCAGCGCGGTGGCTTCAAAGCTATTGCCGTCTTCATCGGTGACGGTCAGCGTCATATTCTCATTGGTTTGTGCGCAGAAGGCAAGATCCACCGCCACACAGGGGGGCTCGGGCTCTTGGGTGTACTGCTTGCGCACTTCTTTATACAGGTTGCGGCTGTCTTTGCCGTCACTTTCCTGCCGCATACCGAACATATGGGGACCCTTATTTCCGGTGAAATAGCCGTCGGAGAAGCCTTCACGGGAGAACGCGGTCTCCAGCTGGAACAGTTCCTGCCGGGTGGGGTTGCGGTCTTCGTCCAGTGCTCTGCGGTAGATGCCGGTGACCAACGCGGTATATTCGGGGCGCTTCATGCGACCCTCGATCTTGATGCAGGCGACACCGGCTTCCTCCAGCTCGCGCAGGTGGGAGGCAAGGCTCATATCCTTGAGGCTTAAGGGATTGCCCATGGGCTGACCGGCTACGGCATAGCCCAGACGGCAGGGCTGGGCACACAGGCCACGGTTGCCGCTGCGGCCGCCGATGGCGGCAGACAAAAAGCACTGGCCGGAATAGCACATGCACATGGCGCCATGAACAAAGACCTCGATCTCTACCCCGGCATTCTGGCAGATGAACTTGATCTCGCTGAGGGGCAGCTCGCGGCTGAGCACCACGCGGGAGAAGCCCAGTTCCTTTGCCGCCAGCGCACCCGCCAGATTGTGGACGGTCATCTGGGTGGAGGCATGAATGGGCAGGTCGGGGGCTGCGGCACGGATCACCCGGGCCATGCCCAGATCCTGCACGATAAGGGCATCGGCACCCATGGCAGAAAGCTGCTGCACCAGATCACGGGCTGCGGGCAGCTCGCGGTCGGTGAGCAGGGTGTTCATGGTGATGTAGCACTTGACGCCGCGCAGGTGGCACTGGCGAATGGCTTCTTCCAGCTCTTCGCGGGTGAGGTTTTTGGCATTGCGGCGGGCATTGAAATCGCCCGCGCCAAAGTACACGGCATCGGCTCCGCTGCGGGCAGCGGCCATTACAGATTCAAAAGAGCCGGCAGGGCTCATCAGTTCCAGCTTCATGGCATTTCCTCCGGGGAAATTAATGGTAACAGGCAGCAAAAGGCGGAACGGGCTTGCCCGTTCCTCTTTTGGCGGCAGGCGGGATCAGCGGCGCTTTAAGCGGTTCAGCTCGGCACGGAGACGGCCGTTCTCCTCGGCATAATCCTTGATCTGGCGACGGAGATTGTCGGTGCCCTCCAGCGCCTTGTAATAGGAATCAGCCAGGTTCATAGCGGCCAGAACGGAAGCGCTGAGGGAAGACAGGGGTGCGCTCTTTTTGATGGCGGCAATGTTTTCGTCCACCAGATTGGCGCTGCGGCGGATGGCATCCACGCTATCCTCGGAAACCACAGTGTACTCCAGACCGTCAATGGTCACGACGACTCTGTTCAGCATCTTTATTCCTCCTTGGGGCACTGCCCCGTTTTTCTCTCTGTTTCTTTATTGTGGTAAAAAGCCATTTGGATATAATCATACACATTAATTATAACACATCTTTCCCGGAATGGGAAGTAATCATAAAAAGTTTACTGTTTTTCGGGCGCATTTTCTTGCACCCATGCCGGAAGAATGGTATCATAAATGCAGAAACAAGCCATCCTTTGTGAGGTGTTTGCTATGGAAATTGAAATCAAGCTGGCTCCTGTGACCGAAGCGCAGTTTTCTGCCCTGCTGGAAGACCCCGCCGTGGCACCCTGCTTGTCTTTGGAAGCGGAAACCTTCTGCATGGAGGCCACCTATTACGATGACATTCCCGGCAACCTTGCCCAGCGGCACATGACACTGCGGCTGCGGCGGGAAAATGACAAAAGCATCTGCACCTTTAAGGCTCCCGCCGGCGAGGGCTTTGCACGGCTGGAGGTAGAGTGCGAGGCAGACACTGTGGAACAGGGCGTTCAGCTGCTGTTGGAGCAGGGCAGTCTGCCCTTCCCCGCCGCCGCGCTGCTGAGCCGCATGATGCTGCTGCCCACCTGCGGCGCACGATTCACCCGGGTGGCCAAGACACTGGCGCAGGGAGATTTTGCCTGCATCCTTTCCTATGACCGCGGCGAACTCTTTGCCGGTGAACGCACTGAGCCTATTGCCGAGTGCGAAGCCGAGCTGGTTTCCGGCACGGCAGCGCAGCTGGAAGCCTTTTTCCTGCCTCTGGCGGAAAAGTACGGTCTGCCGGTTTGCCACCGGAGCAAGCACGCCCGTGCCAAGGCGCTGATGGACGCATAAGTATCCCAAGGAGTTTTTATGAACACAACCGCTACCCCTGCAAAACGGCATCCGCTATCCCCCGGGCGGCCATGGTTTTGGCTTGCCCTTGGCGGAGCCTGCCTGTTTGCCGGCTGGCTGCTGCGTCTGCTTTGTGACACCGCTGCCGGAGACGGGGTGCGACACGTTGCCGCGGCGCTCAGCGGTGTGCTGAGTTTTTGCTTCAGCTTCAGCCGCCGCCCCCTTGGCGAATGGCTGCTGCCGGTGGTAGTGCTGGGCATTCCCGCACTGCTGGTCGTTGCAGCCGTGCGTGGCAAAGGCCGCGGCTTTTTGCTGTGGCTCAGTCGCGCTTTTGCCCTGTGCTGCGCCATTTTCCTGCTGTTTATGGCTGCCTTTGGGGTGCAGTACACCGGTCCCGACCTTGCCGACACCATGGGGCTACGTACCGGCGGCTACACCATAGCGCAAATGGAGGCCACCCTGACCATTCTTGCCACGGAGATCAACGCTGTCGCCCCCGCTGTGCCTCGGGACGAAACCGGCGAATGCGCCTTTGGTGCCTTTGACGATCTGTCTCGGGCGGTGATGAAAGCATATCTCCCCCTGGAAGCCGCATTCCCCTGCCTGACCCCCGCCAGCCGAGTGGCGCCAAAGGAATCTCTGCTGCTGAGCGTGCCCATGTCCTACTGGGGCATCACCGGCTTTTTCTTTCCCTGGACCGGAGAATGCGTGGTCAGCGGCAACAATCCCCAGGTGCAGCAACCCTTTACCATTGCCCACGAATCCGCCCATGCCCGCAGAGTGGGCAATGAGGACGAAGCCAACTTTGCCGCCTTTCTTGCATGCAGACAAAGCACCGATGTGCGGCTGCAGTATTCCGGGCTGCATCACGCCTGGTTGTATGTGTGGAACGCCTGCTATCGCACCGATCCCGAGCTTGCCCTGCAGTACCGGGAGCTTTTGTGCAGCCACGCCCGACAGGATCTGGTTTCGGTGTCACGCCATTGGGCAAAATACGACGGCTGGCTGGAAAAGCTGGGCACCAGTGTCAACGATGCTTATATTAAAGGTACCGGTCAGCCGGACGGCGTGGCGGCATACAGCAAGGCCGCCGACCTGATTATTGCATATTTTCATGCATAAATGAATATTTTTTGCAATTCATGCATAACCAGCCTTCCCCTGTCAACACGGTTTGGCAGGGGATTTTTGTGCCATTTGTGCACAGTGAACAGAAATCCCCCTGTAACTTTGTGCACTTCTACCATTGTATAAATATAAGCGCAGCAGTATAATTATCCCACATCGATAAATTATGAATGAGAGGCGAATGTAATGAAGAAGTTTGTGAAACTGATGGCTCTGGTTTTGGTCATGGCCACAATGTTTTCCCTGATGGCAGCCTGCTCCGGCGGCGATGACAAAAACGTGATCGTGCTGGGCACCTCTGCCGACTATCCCCCCTTCGAGAGCATGGCACTGAACAGCGATCTGTCCGACAAGTATGACGAGATCGTTGTCAAGAACAGCAAGGACGATTCCTACTACGGCATCGACGTCGCCATGGCAAAGGCCATTGCCAAGAAGATGGGCAAGGAACTGAAGATCGTCAATATGAGCTTTGACAACCTGATCACCGCTCTGGGCAAGGGCGAGATCGACTTTGTCATCGCTGCCATGGAGTACAAGGATGACCGCGCAAACGGCGCTTCCTACTCCGATCCCTACTACACCGACCTGCCTCCCATGATCGTGGTGAAGAAGGAAAACGTCGGCAAGTATACCTCCATTTCCGACTTCTCCAGCAAGACCGTGGGCGCACAGTCCGGTACCACCAAGCTGGATATCGTTACCGATGTGATGACCGGTGCAAAGAGCAAGGCTCTGACCTCCGTCACCGATCTGATCAACGAACTGGTTTATGACAAGGTTGACGCCGTTGTTCTGGATGGCGCTGTGGCTATGAAGTATGCCGCCGCCAACGACAAGCTGGCTGTTGTCAGCGCTGTCAGCCTGGGCGACGCCGCTGAACCCTATCGCGTATGGGTCAAGAAGGACGACCCCAAGGGTCTGCTGAATGACATCAACGCCGCCATCAAGGAAGCTGTTGACGGCAACAAGATCGGCACCTGGTATGAGCTGGCCGATGAACTGGGCGATAAATCTCTCTTCTAAGATCATTCGTCTCTCTCAATAAACGCATGCAAGTGCAGAGCGATCGTGCGAGGTTGTGACCCGCACGATCGCTTTGTTCCCGCTTTATCCTTTATTTGATTTTGAAAGGAGCTGTCCCCATGGACTGGCTGACGAACCTGCTGCAGGGGCTTTCCAGTGACCCTACCAGCTTTTTTAACTTTTCGTTTCTCCCCAAGTACGCCTTTTACTTTATTCGCGGCGTAGAATACACCCTGCTGCTGAGCGTGGGCGGCGTGCTGCTGGCGGTGGTGCCCGCTTTGATCCTGGCGCTGATGCGCCTCAGCAAGAGCCGCATCCTGCGCTGCGTGTCCGGCGCCTACATCGCCGTGTTCCGTTCCACCCCCCTGCTGGTGCAGCTGTCGCTGGTATACTTTGGCGTGTTTTACGCCATCCGGATCCCCAGCGTATATCTGTTTGGCTTTGTCAACCTTGCCATGTTCATCCCCGGTGTGGTGGCTCTGGCGCTGAACAGCTCGGCCTATGTTGCCGAGATCTTCCGCGCAGGTATTCTGGCGGTGGACAAGGGTCAGACCGAGGCTGCCCGCAGCCTGGGCATGACCTCCTGGCAGACCATGCAGTACGTGGTGCTGCCCCAGGCCATTAAGAACATCCTGCCCGCACTGGCCAATGAGCTGGTGACCATGGTGAAGGAAAGCTCTATCTGCTCTACCATGGGTATGACTGAGCTGATGTTCGGCGCCAAGCAGGTGGCCAGCAATACCCTGATCACCCTTGGACCTTACGTGATGGCCGGTATCATTTATTTTGCCATTAACTATCCCGCAAGCAAGCTGATTGAAATGTTGGAAAGGAGAATGCGCCGTGGCGACCAGCGATAACCTGATTCAGGTGAAGAACCTGACCAAAGATTTTAAAAACGGTGTAGTTGCTCTGGACAACTGCAATCTGGACATTAAAAAGGGCGAAGTGGTGGTCATTGTCGGACCTTCCGGCAGCGGCAAGAGCACCATGCTGCGCTCTCTGAACCTGCTGGAGGAGCCCTCCTCCGGCCAGATCCTCTTTGACGGCGTGGATATTGCCGACAAGAGCGTGAACATCAACCTGCACCGGCAGAAGATGGGCATGGTGTTCCAGCACTTTAATCTGTTCCCCCACAAAACCATCATGGAGAACATGATCATGGCTCCCATGCTCACCAAGGGTGTCAGCAAGGCAGAAGCTACCCAGCAGGCACAGAAGCTGCTGGAGCGCGTTGGTCTGGGCGACCGCGCTGACAACTACCCTGCCCAGCTGTCCGGCGGTCAAAAGCAGCGTATTGCCATCGTCCGCGCCCTGGCCATGCAGCCCGAAGTGATGCTGTTTGATGAGCCCACTTCTGCCCTGGACCCCGAAATGGTTGGCGAAGTGCTGGAGGTTATGCAGAACCTGGCAAAGGAAGGTATGACCATGGTGGTGGTGACCCACGAAATGGGCTTTGCCAAAGAGGTGGCCACCCGCGTGATCTTTATGGAATCCGGCAAAATTCTGGTGGACACCGATCCCAAGACCTTCTTTGAGCAGCCGGAGAATCCCCGTCTGCAGGAGTTTTTGTCCAAAGTCCTGTAAACAAATACCGATTACTTTGACACCCCGCTCCACCCGGAGCGGGGTTTTTGGTTAGATTACCCAAACCCCCTTGCGCTTTGTTACTTTAGCACAATAAAGTTTGTGCATTTTGACTATTGCTTTTTCCTGCTAAAGTGCTAAAATGTAGTCACACTCAAAAAACAAACACCTACCATAAATCGGAGGAACATATCATGAAGAAGAGTTTTGCATTATTGATGGCAGTTTTGATGCTGATGGGTTGCCTGTGCGCATGCGGTGGCGGCGACAGCGGAAAGAAGAAGTTTGTTGTTGGCTTCGACGCTGAGTTCCCACCTTATGGCTATCAGGATGAAAACGGTGAGTATGTTGGTTTTGACCTGAGCCTGGCCGAAGAAGTTTGCAAGCGCAACGGTTGGGAACTGGTGAAGAAGCCCATCGACTGGAACAGCAAGGATCAAGAGCTGAACACCGGCGCTGTCAGCTGCATCTGGAACGGCTTTACCATGAATGGCCGCGAAGAGCTGTACACCTGGACCGAGGCTTATGTTGACAACAGCCAGGTCTTTGTGGTGAAGAAGGACAGCGGCATCACCAATTTCGCTGGTCTGACCGGCAAGGTAGTTGTAGTTCAGGCTGACTCTTCCGCAGAGGCTGCACTGACCAGCACCGAAGACAATGCCGCCAATCTGGCACTGGCCGCAACCTTTAAGCAGCTGATGAAGGTAGCCGATTACAACACCGCCTTTATGAATCTGGAAACCGGCGCTGCCCAGGCCATCGCCATCGACGTTGGCGTTGCCAAGTATCAGCTGGCACAGCGCGGCGACAAGTTCGTCATTCTGGATCAGGTACTGGCTGCCGAGCAGTACGGCATCGGCTTTAAGAAGGGCAACACCGAGCTGCGCGATCAAGTGCAGAAGACCCTGAACGAAATGGTTGCCGACGGCACCTTTACCAGAATCGCCGAGGAGTGGGGTCTGGAAGATTCCGTTTGCCTGGGTAAATAAAAAATCCTGTCTACGTTCCCTTTAAAGTTTCGTTTTGACATGATGCAGTCTCCCCATCGGGAGACTGCATTGTGTCATATTTCTCCATAGATTTTCTCAAGATACGAGGTGTCCCCCATGAATGTTAACTGGCTGGATGTAACGGTGCAGCTTGCCGACGGCATGCTGCGCTCTTGCTTGATTTTTGGCCTGACCCTGCTGTTCTCCCTGCCTTTGGGCATGGTGGTAGCCTTTGGCCGCCTGAACAAATGGGCGCCCCTGCGTTTTTTGCGCAAATATAACAGCACTTTTCTGCGTTGGCTGGCTTCGCTGAAGCCCATTCAGCTGATCACCAAGCTGTTTATCTCGGTGCTGCGCGGCACGCCTCTGATGCTGCAGCTGCTGGTGGTATACTTTGGCCCGTATTACATCTTTGGTCTGAGCATCTCCGTGGATTATCAGTTCTATGCGGTCATCATCGCCTTCTCGGTGAACTATGCCGCATATTTTGCAGAGATCTACCGCGCCGGTATCGAATCCATCTCCAAGGGGCAGTACGAAGCCGCCGAGGTGCTGGGCTACACCAAATGGCAGACCTTCTTTAAGATCATCCTGCCTCAGGTAGTCAAGGTGATCCTGCCTCCGGTGACCAACGAGGTCATCACGCTGATCAAGGACACCTCTTTGGCCTTTGTTATCGCCTATGCCGAAATGTTTACCGAGGCCAAGTGGATCTCGGCGCGCACCACCAGCATGGTGCCTTTGGCTGTGGCCGGTGTGTTCTACTATGTCTTTAACCTGCTGGTTGCCGTGCTGATGGAAAAGCTGGAAGCCCGCATGGATTATACCAAGCGATAAGGAGGTGTCGTGATGAAGGTATTGGAATTAAAACACGCAAGAAAAACCTTTGATGACACCCTTTTGGTGCTGGAGGATATCTCGCTGGAGGTTTCTCAAGGCGAAGTTGTGGCTATCATTGGCCCCTCGGGCAGCGGCAAAAGCACCCTGCTGCGCTGCGCCACTCTGCTGACGCCCATGGATTGCGGCGAGCTGCAGTACATGGGAGATGTGGCGGTGCGAACCGATGCCGAAGGCAAGGCAGTTTATGCCTCTGCCTCTGAACTGCGAAAGGTCCGCAGCCATTTCGGTCTGGTGTTTCAGAACTTTAACCTGTTTCCCCACTACACCGTCATGAAGAACCTCATCGACGCGCCCATGACCGTGCTGGGCAAGAGCCAGGAAGAGGCCGAGGTGAAAGCACGGGAGCTGCTGAAGAAGATGAATCTGCAGGGCAAGGAAAACGCCTATCCCGACCAGCTTTCCGGCGGTCAGCAGCAGCGTGTAGCTATCGCCCGCGCTTTGGCCATGGAGCCCGCCATGCTCTTTTTTGACGAGCCCACCAGTGCACTGGACCCCGAGCTGACCGGTGAGATCCTGAAGGTCATCCGCCAGCTGGCACATGAAAATATGACCATGGTCATCGTCACCCACGAAATGGGCTTTGCCCGGGAGGTTGCCGACCGCGTGATCTTTATGGACGGCGGCGTCATCGTGGAAGAAGGCGAGCCCGAGCAGGTGCTGGGCAACCCGCAGAAGGAACGTACCCGTCAGTTCCTGCAGCGGTATTCCAACCGATAAACAAGAAAAAACACCGCAGAACCAAGCCGGTTCTGCGGTGTTTCTGTTTTCTGCGCTTATTTCTTGCGGAAGAGGAAGTAGGCAGGGGTGCGGTTGCTGCAGTCTTCGGTGATCACATGCACATCGGTAAAGGCCAGATTGCCCTCTACCGTGACCTTGCCTTCTCTGCCGGGTTCTTCGAACTTGCCCTCGTAAAGGTTGGGGTCCAGCACAGTGATGATGCGGCCCTTGGCCTCGGCCAGCACGATAAAGTGACCGCCCTTGGTAAAGACGCCGGTGTAGCCCTCCCGGTTGCCGCCGGAGTTGGCCACCACCATGCCCTCTTTGTTCTTCAGGAACTGCAGCATTTTACCGGCATCGTTGGTCATCTCGTAGGTCAGAGGATAGCGGCGGCACAGCTCGTCCGCCATGGCGATCATATCGCTGCCGTAGGAGATGCGGGCACCGCATTCCACAGCCATCACGGCGCCTTCCTCTACGGGCAGAGACTCGCCCAGCATGTTTTCCACGATCATGCAGGCGGAGCAGACACCACAGCCGCTGGTCTTGATGTTGCGGCCGTTGCCCTGGTACTCATAGGGTACGTGCTCGTATTCACGCTGGTTGTAAAACTTGAACTCCATACTGTACTCCTTACTTCTTATTTTTTATTTCTTGCGAAACAGCACATAGCTGGGGGTGCGGTTGTCGCAGTCCTTGGCAATGACCTGCATATCGGTGTAGGCGATGTTGCCCACCAGCTCTACCTTGCCCGCTCTGCCGGGCGCCTCGTACTTATCGGGGCGGACAGAGGGATCCAGCACGGTGATCTTGCGGCCCTCGGCCTTTGCCAGCACGATAAAGTGACCGCCGGAGGTGAACACGCCGGTCCAGCCCTCGCGGTCTCCGCCGGAGTTGGCAACGATCATGCCTTCGCCGTTCTGCAGGAACTGCATCGCCTTGCCGGCATCATTGGTCATCTCGTAGGTCAGGGGGTATTTTTCGCACATGCCCTTGGCCAAAAGGGACATCTCGGTGCCGCTGTCGTCACGGGCGCCGCTGGCATAGGCGATCTGCACCATTTCTTCCAGCGAGCAGGGGGTGCCCAGCATATTTTCCACCACCATACAGGCAGAGCAGATGCCGCAGCCGCTGGTGCGGATGCTGCGGCCGTTGCCATTGTACTCGTAGGGCACATCGGGATAATCCAGCTGGTTGTAGAACTTGTATTCCATGATGATATTTCCTCCTTATTATTCAAAGCCCCAAAGGGCAATGCATCACATTACTTACAGAAAGTCTCCTGCAGAATGGCCACCACTTCTCCGCCGATGCGACCCTGTGCCTCGCCGGTGGACGCGGCGATGTGCGGGGTGCAGGACACTCTGGGGTGCTCCAGCAGCGCGGTGTTTTGGCTGGGTTCTTCGGCAAACACGTCCAGACCGGCAGCGCGGATCTTGCCGCTTTCCAGTCCTGCCAGCAGGGCGGCTTCGTCTACGTTGCTGCCGCGGGAGGTATTGACGAACACCACGCCGTCTTTCATCTGCCCGATGGTTTCGCTGCAGATCACGGGCTTGCCGTCCAAAGACGGCGTGTGCAGGGAGATAAAGTCAGACTGCGCCAGCAGCTGCTCTAAGGAGACATACTGCATGGTGTCGCAGACCAGACTGTTGTCCTGATACACGTCATATGCCAGCACCTGCATACCCAGCGCCTGGGCCTTTTGTCCCAAAGCGCGGCCGATGCGTCCGTAGCCGATGACGCCCAATGTCTTGCCGGAAAGCTCGATACCGGCGCCGTAGGCTTTCTTTTCCCACTTGCCCTGACGCATGGTATGCCCCGCTACGGACACAAAGCGGGCGCAGGAAAACATATGGGCCAGTGCCATCTCGGCCACGGAATTGCTGCTGGCTGCGGGGGTGTTGCGCACTCGGATGCCGCAGGCTTCGGCATAGGCCACGTCGATATTGTCTACGCCCACACCGCCGCGGATGATCAGCTGCAGTGCACCTTCTTTGGCAAGGTCCAGCTGTTCTTTGCGGATCTTGGTGGCAGAGCGCACCACCACGGCATCATACTGCTGCAGGACAGCACCCAGCTCTTCACCGGGGTAAAACTGCTCGTCCACAGTAAAGTCCAGCTCACGCAGACGAGCGATAGCGGCCTTGTCCAGACCGTCGGTGATCAGAATACGTTTCATGGCTCAGCCTTCTTTCCCCTGTTTTGCTTCATAGTCGCGCAAAAAGTCTACCAGCGCCTGCACGCCCTCCTTGGGCATGGAATTATAAATGCTGGCGCGCAGACCGCCCACAGAGCGGTGTCCCTTCAGGTTGTCAAACCCGGCTGCCTTGGTGGCGGCTACCACCTTGGCCTCTTGCTCGGGGCTCTTGGTGAAGAAGGGCACGTTCATCAGGCTGCGGTATTCTTTTTTCACTGCGCCGCGGAACAGCTTGCTGCTGTCCAGGAACGCATAGAGCACGGCGGCTTTTTCTTCGTTGCGGCACGCCATTTCGGTAAGGCCGCCGATCTCGCGCAGATAGCGGAACACCTTGCCGCAGCAGTAAATGCTCCAGCAGTTGGGGGTGTTGTACAGAGAATCCTTGTCTGCGTGGGTATTGTAGCGCAGATATACCGGCACTTCGGGGTCAACCTCACGCTGCAGCAGATCCTTGCGGATAATGACGATGGCCATGCCGGCAGGACCCACGTTTTTTTGCACGCCGGCAAAGATCAGGCCGTAATCCCGCACGTTGCAGGGGCGGGACAGGAACATGGAGCTTTGGTCGGCCACCAAAATCTTGCCCTTGGTGTTGGGCAGGACCGGGTAGGTAATGCCGTGGATGGTCTCGTTTTCGCAGATGTATACATAAGAAGCGTCCTCCCGGATGGGCAGGTCGCTGCAATCGGGCAGTGCGGAGAAATGGCAGTCCTCACCGGAAGCCACGGCGCGCACGTCGCCGAACTTTTGCGCTTCCTTGAAGGCCAGCTTGGACCAGTGACCGGAGATGATGTACTCGGCCTTGCCGCCCCGGGGCATCAGATTCAGCGGTACCATGGAAAACTGCACCGTGCCGCCGCCCTGGACAAAGAGGATCTCATACTCCTCGGGAATGTCCATCAGGGCGCGCAGATCGTCTTTGGCCTCCTGCAAAATCTGCTGGAAGGCGGGAGATCGGTGGCTCATCTCCATGACTGACATGCCGGTGCCTCGGTAGTTCAGCAGCTCGGACTGAATCTCCTCCAGCACTGCTTCGGGCATCATGGCGGGACCGGCAGAAAAATTGTATACACGGTCATGTTTCATGGGATGTTCCTCCTTTGCAAAGACTTGCCTTTTCATAACATTTTATGCTATGATATAAGGTATCAAAGATGGCTTCAGTATAGCATTTTCATACAGGATATACAATCGGTTTTCGGCAAAAAACTTAGATTTTCTATAAAGAACGCAAAGGAGGCTGGCAGCAATGAAAAAGTCTGTTTCTGACATCACCCGGCTGGTGGGCAACACCCCCATGCTGGATCTGTCTGACTGGGCGGCTGAAAAGGGCTGCCATGGCCGTCTGTACGCCAAACTGGAACTGTGTAATCCCTCGGGCAGTGTCAAGGACCGCCCGGTACTGTACATGCTGCGGGATGCCCTGCGGCGGGGTCTGGTAAAACCCGGTGGTGTGGTCATTGAGCCCAGCGGCGGCAATACCGCCCTCAGCGTCAGCATGCTGTCGGCAGCCCTGGGGCTGCAGGCGGTGATCGTGCTGCCCGACAGCGTGTCACAAGCCCGCCAAAGCCGCATGGAAGCCTTTGGCGCCCAGCTGATCACCTTTCCCGCAGGGGAAGGCAGCCAGGGGCGGGATCGGATCGTTGCCCGACTGCTGGAAAAACTGCCGCAAGCCTGCCTGCTGAAGCAGTTCGACGATGATATCTGCTGCCAGGCCCATCGGGAGACCACCGCCAAGGAGATCTTGTCCCAGTGCGGCAGCGTGGACTTTTTTGTAGCCGGCACAGGCACCGGCGCCACCGTCACCGGCTGCGGCGAAGTGCTGCGGATGGATAATCCGGAGTGCCGTGTCATTGCCGTTGAACCGGTGGATTCCCCGGTATTGTCCGGCGGTTTTTCCGGTTCCCATGCCTTAACCGGCATCGGCCCCGGCTTTTTGCCCGAGATTTTGAACACCTATCTGCTGGATGAAGTGATCAAGGTGCGCACCCCCGACAGTCTGGCTCTGTGCAAGGAGCTGGCCAGAGAGTTTGGCATCCTCTGCGGCCCATCCTCCGGCGCGGCATTGAATGCGGCACTGAGTGTGGCCGCCCGTGACGAGGCAGCGGGTAAGACGGTGGTCACCGTGTTGCCCGACGGAGGACTGGCATGAGCATCCTGCAAGATCGGGCCCGGGTGATTTACGGGCAGCTGCCACGGGACGCCCGCACCATCGTCATCAGCGACATTCATGCCGATGCCACCCTGCTGGAGGCACTGCTGGAGCAGGTGCAGTATCAGCCGGGCGTGGATCAGCTGGTGATTTTGGGGGATTTTCTGCTGAAGGGCAGAGAAAACCTCCGCACCCTGCAGCGGGTCATGGAACTGGCATCGCACCCCCGTGTCACCGTACTGCGGGGCAACTGTGACGACATTTTGGAGATCATCGCCCGCAATTATCCCAGCGGCGGCATGGAGAACTTTTTGCGGCGCTCGGGCTTTTGCAAGGAAGTCTGGGCAAAGGCCGGCATGGAGCGGTGGGATCATCTTTCGGCGCAGCAGCTGCTGCAAAAGCTGGACGAAACCATCCCCAACGAGCTGGCGTTCATCCACAGCCTGCCGGATATTCTGGTGACAGAGGACTTTATCTTTGTCCACGGTGGCATTTATGACGGGCGGCAGGCGCAGTTTGAGGAGCTGGATTCCTTTGACTGCCGCAAATGCGATGATTTTTTGGGGAAATGCTTTTCCTTTGAGAAATATGTGGTGGTGGGGCATTGGCCGGTGACCTCGTATCCCCAGCCCTTTGCCGACCACAAGCCCCTGATCGACCGGCAGCGGCGGATCATTTCCATTGACGGCGGCTGCAGTGTGCAGTGGGGCGGACAGCTGAATGCACTGATCATTGAAAACGGCGATCCGGAACGGATCTCCTGCAGCTATGTAGATCAGCTGCTGCGGGTGCGCGCCCTCAGCAACACGGTCAGCAATCTGTCGGAAGAGCGGATGTACTGGGGCTGTGACACCGTGGATGTGTTGGAAAACTGGGGCGATGTTTGCCGGGTGCGGCAGCAAAGCACCGGCAAGACCTACCTTTGTCCCACCGAATTGCTGTGGAACGATGCGCAGGGCGCCACCCATACCGGCGACCTGAGCAACCTTGCCCTGGGCGCCCAGCCGGGAGATGTGCTGAAAATCATCGCTCGGATGGAGCGGTGGCTGTACTGTAAAAAAGACGGTGTAGAGGGCTGGTTCTTTGGCCCCGTCAAACCGTTGGACGAATAAAAAAATCCCCCGCCGAAGCAGGGGAACAAGGAAGGAACTACGTTTTCCAAAGGGTCGTGCGAAAAGAAGCTTACATGCCGGTGACGAACTTATCCCGCACCTGCTGAATCTGCTGACTTTCTGCCTGCTGGCCCGCGTACCAGCCCTGCTGGGACATGATGCGATAGATTTCTTCCTGCATGGCCAGGCTCTCGTTCAGCGCCCGGCTGAAGGTCTGACGCACCTGCGGCGTGGTGGCCTCCATCACGCCGTGCATATACATGTCGCAGGCGTTTTTGGCGGCAGTGAGGAAACCCTCCATCCGATCACGGTCGGTCATTGTCTGATTCTGTGCCATTACTTTGCGCCTCCATTCTGCAGCAGCTCCATGACTCGGGTAAAGTTTAATCTGTGGCGTTCAGCCAGGTCTGCGGCGAACCGGCCCAGACGGGCGTCCTGAAACTGACCCTGCATGGCATTGCAGCAATTCTGCATGTGGGTCTCATGACCCAGCGCGTCTTCGATATACAACAGTTCTTTGGGGCTCATATGCCACCTCCATTTCGGATTTACCGTTAGCATCACCAAAAACAGGGAATTATATACAACAAGATCAAATAAACAGGAGAATATCATGGAACAAAAAAAGATCGACCGCATCAATGAGCTGGCGCGTTTGGCCAAAGAGCGCGAGCTGACCGAGGAAGAACTGGCTGAGCGTCAGGTGCTGCGCCGGGAGTACATCGACTCCTATAAGCGCAGTCTGGAGGTGCAGCTGCAGAACACCACCATCCTCTACCCCGACGGCAGCAAGAAAAAAGTGACCAAAAAAGACAACTGACCCATCTCCGCAACCGAAACACCCCAAAAATACCCTTTGAAACGGAGGGACTCCTTATGAAGCAAACCCAAACCACCGTGCCCGAAGGCATGCGGCCGGTGAAGAAGAAAAGCACCCTGCCCATTTACGCCATTGGCGTTTTGTGGGTGGCTTGGGCACTGTTTTTGCCGCTGCACAGCCTGCTGCATTATGTGCTGGCTGCCATTGTCAGCGTGGCGCTGTACCTTATCCTGCGCAAAATCGTGCCAGACACTGTCACCTATGAGCCGATTCCCGAGGTACAGACCGGAAACAAGGTGGCCGACGCCCTGCTGAAAGATGGCAGAGAGCGCCTTGCCCGCATTGAGAAAAACGGTGACCGCATCAAGGATCCCGCCGTGCAGGCAAAGGTGGCAAAGTTGGAACTGGCAGTGGATAAGATCCTGGATCTGGTGGAGCAACAGCCGGAAAAGGCAGACCTGCTGCGCCGGTTCATGAACTATTACCTGCCCAATCTGGAGAAGATCACCGATACCTATGCCCTGCTGGAAGAACAAGGTGTGGAAGGCGAGAACATCTCTCAGGCCAAGGGCAGCATCAATCAGATGCTGGACGTGATGGACACCGCCTTTGCCAAGCAGCTGGATGCACTGTTCCAGCACACCGCGCTGGATATCACCAGCGATATTTTTGCCATGCAAACCCTGATGGCCCAGGAGGGCTTTGCGGGACAGCAGATGCCCCAGGCTGAAGAAGAGCCTGCCGTGCAGGAAGATCCAAACGAAATCAAATTGCAATTTTAACATAGTCTGACAGGAGGATATTACAATGACTGACGAACTGAAGATGATGGAACAGCAGATCCCCACCCTGACTCTGGACCCCATGGCTGCCGAAAAGCCGGCGGAAGAAGCAAAGCCCGAGGTCACACCCGTGGTGCTGGACGACAGCTTTTTGACCGAGGCCGAGAAAAAGGTGGTCAATGACTTTGCCCAGCAGATCGACCTGACCAACAGCACCATGATCCTGCAGTACGGCTCTGCCGCACAGAAAAAGCTGTCTGACTTTTCCGAAGGCGCACTGGAAAGCGTCCGCACCAAGGATCTGGGCGAAGTGGGCGACATGATCTCTGATCTGGTTGTAGAACTGAAGGACTTTGACGCGGATGAAGAAAAGAAGGGCTTCTTCAGCTTCTTCAAGAAGGGTGCCAGCCGCCTGGCCGGTCTGAAGGCCAAGTATGACAAGGCCGAGGTCAATGTCAACAAGATCGTGGAATCTCTGGAAGGCCACCAGGTACAGCTGCTGAAAGACATCGCCCTGATGGATCAGATGTACGAGCGCAACATGGCCAATTATAAGGAACTGAGCATGTATATCCTGGCCGGCAAGAAGAAGCTGGAGGATGTGCGTCAGAATGTGCTGCCCCAGATGATCGAGAAGGCAAAGCAGACCGGCGCACAGGAAGATCATCAGGCTGCCAACGACATGGCTGCCTTCTGCGACCGCTTTGAGAAGAAGCTGCACGATCTGGAACTGACCCGCATGGTCAGCCTGCAGATGGGTCCCCAGATCCGTCTGGTGCAGAACAATGACACCCTGATGGCAGAAAAGATCCAGTCTACCATCACCAACACCATCCCTCTGTGGAAGAGTCAGATGGTTCTGGCGCTGGGCATGGAGCACTCCATGCAGGCCATGAAGGCACAGCGTGAGGTCAGCAACATGACCAATGAAATGCTGAAGAAGAATGCCGAAAAGCTGAAGATGGCCACCGTAGAGACCGCCAAGGAAAGCGAGCGGGGCATTGTGGACATCGAGACCCTGCAACATACCAACCGCATGCTCATCGAGACCCTGGACGAAGTGGTCAAGATCCAGGACGAAGGCCGCGCAAAGCGTCGTGAGGCCGAAAGCACCCTGGCGCTCATCGAGGGCGAGCTGAAGCAGAAGCTGCTGGAGATCAAGCAGTAAGCCAAAACCGGAAGTAACGCGCGGCAACCTGCCGCAGCCGTTATGAAAGGAGCGATCAAGATGAAAAATCATAAGGTGGCGTGGCTGATCACCGCACTTTTGGTGGTCATCGCCATTGCCTTTGGACAATTCAAGGCGCCGGTACAGCAAAGCGACAGCTTTTACGTGACCGACAAGGCCGATTTGTTCTCCAAGCAGGAGGAGGCCGCCATTTTAAGTGCCTGTCAGCAGCTGCTGCAGGATGGCGGCGCGCGGATGGTGGTTGTCACCGTCAATCACACCGGGCTGAAGAGCATGCAGTCCTACACCGAAAAGCTGTGGGACAACTGGAAGCTGAGCAGCATCGATATGCTGCTGGTGATGCAGGACGATGATTATTACTTCCTCTACGGCAGCGAGCTGGGGGATGTAATGGACTACGCTTACCGGGATCTGCCGGATCGGGGATTGGAGCCGAAGTTTGCCGTGGGCGATTATGGCGATGCGGTGCTGGACTTTATCTATGCCACCGAAGTGGTGCTGACTTCCGGCGGCAGCGGTTATGAAGATTGGGGCACCGAGTACCAGAGCGACTCTCGGGGCGTCCCTCTCCTGGGTGTTCTCATCTTTGTGATGATCATTGCCGTGTGCGTTTCTTTTTCCGAGTTCCGTCCGGCAAGCAAGCGAAGCTATTACGGCGGTTATGCCACACCCAGCGCCGGCACCTTTGTGAACACGATGGGTAAGGCTGCCACACGCAGCGCCATCAATACCATTGGCAGCAGCCGGCCTTCGGCAAGCAGACCCTCTGTTTCCCGCCCGGCATCCCGCCCCAGCAGTTTTGGCGGCGGCGCACGGCGCAGCGGCGGCAGCTTTGGCGGCGGTGGCGGCCGAGGCGGCAGAAGCCGTGGTGGCGGCGGACGCAGATAAAGTTTTTTGTGAAACCGATACAAACAGGCACTCCGAATGGGGTGCCTGTTTTGTTGTCGAAAGATGTTGGTAAGATTTGTGATTTTTTTCTTGACATTGGGGAAAACTTGTGGTATTCTATATAAGCACTCAAGTGAATATCGCGGAGTAGAGCAGTCCGGTAGCTCGTCGGGCTCATAACCCGGAGGTCATGTGGTTCAAATCCCATCTCCGCAACCACTGAAAAAGCAGGTCAAACGGCCTGCTTTTTCCTTTTGTTTTGCAAGGGCTTTGTTCCCGAGAGGATATTCTTGACAAATCGGGCAAAGCATGCTATGATCGTGCCAACAAATCAATATAAGCGGTATGTGCTTATTTTTGCAAAGGTATGTAGATTTCACAGGTGAAGTCTGCCCGTTTGCAGGAATAAGCTTTTTTGTTGCCTTCCTGCAAACGCGAAAACATCCACCCATCTTGCAAGGAGGTAACACATATGAGCAAAACTTATTCTGACCCCACCGCCAACGCCGCCATCGGCAGCCTAGACAAGGAGCTGGAGCGGATGCGGAAAAAGGCAAAGGAACTCCGGGCGCTGCGCAAGGAGGGGCTGCTGACCCCCGAGACCCAGGCCCGTGCCCGAAGCCGGTTTTCTACCGGCATGGTGCGGCGGCTGTTTGATGCCGCCATGGCCGCGCCCGATACGCAGCCGGAGGAAGATGCCGAAGCGCTGGCATCGTAAGCACAAAAAAGACAGGCCCCGCGGCCTGTCTTTTGCTTTTTATTTGCCCTGCCCCTGTTTTTGCTCTTCTTACCGTCTCCTTTCTTTACAAATATCCCAAGGCATGGCATACTGTGAATAAGCAAACACACATGAGCGAGGTGTTTTTTTATGCGTCAAACCCCTTGCCAGCGCAGGCTGTTGCCGCTGCTGTCTTTGTTTTTGGCCCTTGTCCTGCTTTGCGGCTGTACCCCCACTGCCTCACAGCCCAAAGAGCAGACCCTGGAGGTTACCTATGCAGGCGTATATCATTACGGCAACGTCAGCGCGGAAGAAAAGGATACCTTTCAGTATCGCTTTTATGAGGGAGATACCGAGCATCTGTTTACAGTAGACAATACGGTAACCGACCCGGTGACCGGAGAGCCCTATGCCCTGCAGAATCAGCTGAAGCGGGGCTATTCTTACCGCATCACCGTGAAAGAGGGCAAGCTCACCGCCCTGGAAGCCCTGCCCGCCGATGAAGACGTGGACTTGACCACCCCCGTTACCGCAGTTCCCGGTGAAAAAACCGTGAAAAATCTGCTGCGCACCGCTTTGATGCCGGTGGGACGGGCGCTGTATATCTATGGCGGTGGCTGGAACTGGCAGGACGACGGAGCATCGCCCGAGGCCCGCAGCATCGGCATTGCCGCCTCCTGGGCCGCCTTTTTTGACCACCAGACCATGCGTTTTAACTATCGCGCCAAAGACCATACCGTCAGTTATTACCCCTACGGCAAGTGGAATGAATATTACTATGCCGGATTGGACTGCTCGGGCTATGTGGGCTGGATGCTATATCATGTGATGAACACCGAGTCGGGCAATGCCGGCTATGTGATGGGCGCCAACAAGATGGCCAAGACCTTTGCCGAATACGGCTGGGGCAGCTGGCTGCGGGAGGAGATCACCCCCGGTGACGGCAAGCTGCTGCCCGGCGACATCATCAGCAAGCCCGGTCATGTTTGGGTATGCCTTGGCACCTGCGATGACGGCAGTGTGGTGTTTGCGCACTCTTCCCCCACCAACTCCCGTCTGGGCTATGCCGGTGGCGGTGTGCAGCTTTCTGCGCTGGGCAACAGCAAGGATTGCCAGGCCTATCAGCTGGCAGACCGCTACATGAAGACCTATCACCCCGAATGGTATCAGCGGTATCCGGTGGCGCTGAAGGACTTTGCGGAATACACCTCCTTTGCCGGCAACGAGGTGCTGGGACGCTTTACCTGGGACGTCAGCGGCAGCGGTGTACTCTCCGACCCGGAGGGTGTGCGCAACCTGTCGGCGGCACAGGTGCTGGCACTGCTGTACGGAGAAACCAACTGACACATGATTACAGCAACCCCCGGCGGAAGTTCCGCTGGGGGTGTTTTTTGCTTTGGTTTCATGCGCCCGCATCTGTCCGGTTTGTCAAACGGGCTGGCAAAATTTCTCCGACGAAAAGGAATTTACTTCTGCTGAAGTTTGTTGTATAATGTGTTTATCTGTTGGCACGGTTTCCGGCAGAATATGATTTTTGCTTTGTTCTTCTACAGGAGGTTTCGATATGAACTACGCCAAACACACCCACCGGGGCACCCGCTCGCCTTATCTGATCCCCATCGTCTGCCTGGCACTGGCACTTGCCGTGGCAATCGGTGCCGCAGTTTATTTTTGGATGCAGGGCAGCACGCTGCGTGACAAGCTGGCCGATCTGGAGCAGGCTTTGGCCGATGCGGACAAGCAGGTTTCTGACCTGAAGGATCAGGTGGCCGATCTGCAGGGTCAGCTGGAAAACAAGAATGACGGCAGCAACTCCGGCGACGGCGACAACAGCGGAAGCTCCGGTGATAACAGCGGTAATAGCGGCAACAGTGGCAGTGATGTGCCCGCATGGAATCCCGATACCTCTACCGATCCCGACGAGCTCGCCTATCAAAAGCTGTATCCCGATTTTTATGCTGCGCAGCCTTATAACGCCACTACCGTTCGGGACAAGGTGATCCATCTGACCTTTGACGATGGCCCCACCGACCGCACCGATGAGATCCTGGACATTTTGAAGCAGGAGAACATCAAGGCAACCTTCTTTGTGCTGCACAACGGCTACAGCGCTACCCCCGACCGCCTGCGCCGCATTGTTGCAGAGGGACATACCCTGGCTTTCCATACGTATTCTCACGACTACAAGACCGTTTACGCTTCGGTGGAATCTTATCTGGAAGATGCCTATAAGATCTATACCGAGATCAAAAACGCCACCGGTGTTGCGCCCCAGCTGTTCCGTTGCCCCGGCGGCAGCCGCAACAGTTATAACAAGGCCACTGCCGATGCCATTCTGGCAGAGATGCAGCGCCGTGGCTTTGTGTGCCACGACTGGAATCTGTCCAACGAAGACTCCGGTCAGAACAGCAAGGCAACCGCCGCTGAACTGGTGGACTTTGTCATGAAGTATGTGGGCAGCAAGAACCGCGGTATCGTGCTGATGCACGATGCCAAGTCCCGCACCGAGACGGTAAAGGCTCTGCCAGAGCTGATCAGCCGTTTCCGGGCCCTTGGCTTTAGCTTTGACAAGCTGACCCCCGAAGACCAGCCCTATCTGTTCCCCAAGAAATAACAAATACAAGCAAAGCGTCCCCAATGGAAACCTCCATTGGGGACTTTTTATTGCCGAAGATCACCGGTGGCGGGGTTTTCCAGCAGCTTGCCGGCGGCAGTGAAGCGGGATCCGTGGCAGGGGCAATCCCACGTGTGCTCCTGGGCATTCCACTGCAGGGCACAGCCCATATGCGGACAGCGGGGGCGAGAAGGACGCAGCAGATTTTTCACCGCCTCCAGCCCATTGAGAAACAGTTGCGGGTGCAGCATGCTGCGACCTGGATCCAGCACCTGGGCAAGGGGCGAAGGCCTGCCCTCCAGCAGGTCCCGCAGCAGCAGGGCTGCCATCATGCTGCCGGTCATGCCCCATTTGTGAAAGCCGGTGGCCACATACACATCGAGGGCTGTGGCGCTGTACCGTCCCACATAGGGAATGCCGTCCAGACTCATGCAGTCCTGGGTGGCCCAGCGCATCTGGACGTTGGCCTTGGGATAATGCTGGCGGGCAAATGCCTCCAGCGCTGCCCAGCCGCCGCCCTGTTTGCCGGTACGGTGGCTGCCGCCGCCCAGCAGCAGGTATTCTCCGGCGTCACGGAAGGAAAGACCGCCGCAGGCATCCAGATACATGCCATGCACCGGTTCTGCGCCTTTCAGTGCCAGCACATAGGAGCGGTCTTGATACAGCTTGAGGAAATAGCCGCCGTGCTTGTTGAAGATGGGGAAATGGGTGCACACCAGGATACGTTGGGCACGGATATGCCCCCGATTGGTCTGTACTCCGGTGCCGTCATAGGCCAGCGCCGCCGTATGCTCGTGGATCCGCAGCCCCTGCGCCAGTGCAAAGGCGAACTTTAACGGGTGAAACTGCGCCTGATCCGGGACGCAGAGGGCATCCTGCACCGGCATGGGCAGGGGCAGCCCGTGGCTGCGGCGGGTGGCAACGCCCAGCTTGTTCAGCGCCGCTTCTTCCTTGTCCAGCAAATCGGTGGACCGGGTGGTGTACAGCCAGGCATCGGTCTGCCGGTAATCGCAATCTATGCGCTGACAAAGGGTGTGGTAGCGCTGCATGGCGGCACGGGTGGCCGCCAGATACAGCCGCGCCTGCTCTTCTCCCTTTGTCTGCAGCAGATGATGGTACAGATCCCCCTGCTGCAGGGTGATCTTTGCCGTGGTGCAGCCGGTGACGCCGCCGCAAATGGTATCTGCCTCGATCAGCAGGTGTTCGATGCCCGCTTCCCGCAGGGCGTTGGCACAAAGCAAGCCTGCCATGCCGCCGCCGATGATCAGCACATCGGTGCTGGCATCTCCCTCCAGGGGTGGGAAGGCGGGGCGGGCTGCGCTTTGTTTCCACAGAGAGTCCATGTATATCACCTCGGCATTAGTATCGCCAAGGTCAAGCAATCTTTTGCAAAGAGAACGTGATTATTTTCCGTAATGGGAAAAGGGCGCGGCAGACTTCCCTTTTGCGACAAATTATGCTACACTGAATGACAGAATGTGTCACAAAACCATTTGTACAAGAAAAGGGTGTTATTATGTCCTTAGCTGTTGCCGATACAACTTTAGATATTACCGCCGCGCTGGACGCGATCTGGCAGGTGCTGCGGGAGGCCGACCCGGGCAACCGCGGCATTTTGTCTTTGGCACCCGATCCCGATCTGCCTGCATTATGCAAGACCTTGCAGCAGGCCTCGCGGGTGCTGCTGGTCACCGGCTTTCCGGTGCTGCACGGTGGCGGCGCTGCCGAAACCGACGGTCCCGCCGGTGTAGCGGCGCTGGCATATGCGCTGCATACGCTGGGGATTGATACCCATGTGGTCACCGACGAAAACTGCCGCAGGGTGGTGGCCGCGGCCTGTGAAGATGCCGTTTCCGGCATTCCGGTGCATGCCATTCCCATGGAGGGCGGTGCGGAGGCCTGCCGCCGGCTGCTGCAGACACTGCAGCCCAGCCATATCATCGCTTTGGAGCGCCCCGGCATGGCCGCTGACGGGCATTATTACAACTTCCGGGGCAAGACCATTGACCATCTGCTGGGAGATACGCACACTCTGTTTGCCGAAACCGATGCCATTACCATTGCCATCGGTGACGGCGGCAACGAGCTTGGTCTGGGCATCATGACAGATGCCGTGTGCAAAACCGCTGCATTGGGCGCGTTGGTGTGCGCGCGGGAGCCGGCGGACTATACCCTGGTGTCCGGTGTTTCCAACTGGTGGGGCTGGGGTCTGGCAGCCGCGCTGAGCCTGTATGCAGGCAAAGACCTGCTGCCCTCGGATGCGGATGAACTGCGCCGCGCAGAACTGGTACTGGATGCCGGCGGTGTAGACGGCGTGCTGGGCACCCCCGAACGAATGGTGGACGGGCTGAGCATGGAGCAAAACCTCAGCATCCTGCGCGCCCTGCGCAAGGCTGCCGGTCTGTAACTGTACGTATGGCACGGGGGCGAAGCTCCCGTGTCTTTTTTCAAAAAAGGCATTGACTCTGCCGTTACGTCAGGGTGTAGCATAAAGGCAGGAGGTGGAGAAATGAAGCTGCAAATCAAGGAATTTGCCCGACTCACCGGGGTCAGCGTGCGCACGCTGCACTATTACCACGAGATCGGCCTGCTGTCGCCGGCTTCTGTGGACAAACAAACCGGATACCGCTTTTACGATGATACTTCTCTGCTGCGGATGCAGGAGATCCTCTTTTATCGGGAGCTGGACTTCCCGCTGAAGCGCATCTATGAGATCCTCGCCTCCCCTCACTATAACAAAGATGCCGTGCTGGCAGAGCAAAAGAAGCTGTTGACGTTGAAAAAAGAGCGGCTGGAGCGACTGATTGCCGCCATTGACGACGCCGGAAAAGGAGAAAACGTGATGAAAGCATTTGACAACAGTCAGTTTGAGCAGTATCAGGCCGAGGTGCAGCAACGCTGGGGCAACACCGATGCCTATGCCGAGTACGCAGAAAAGCGCAAGGGCTACACCAAGGACAGCTATGCCGCCATGATGGCCGGAATGGACTGTGTGCTGGCAGAGGCTGCCGCCTGCAAGGCCGCCGGCGCAGCACCAGCCAGTGCAGAAGCTCAGGCCGTGGCCGCAAAGCTGCAGCAGTATATCACCGATAATTTCTACACCTGCACCAAACCCATTCTGGCGGGACTTGGACAGATGTATGTGGCGGATGAGCGCTTCCGCGCCAATATCGACCGCCACGGCCAAGGCACGGCGGCATTCCTCAGCGAAGCCATTGCAGCATATTGCAAATAAGAAAAGAAAAAACGACAGGTTTTACCTGTCGTTTTTTGGCGGAGATGGAGAGATTCGAACTCTCGCGTGCTGTTACACACCTACCGCATTTCGAGTGCGGACCCTTCAACCACTTGGGTACATCTCCAAATCAATTTTGCCTTTATAGGATACCCGTTTTCCCCCGATTTGTCAAGGGAATCCGGGGCTCTCGCCCCATTTGTCCCTGCCACATTTTTGCAAAAACCCTTGCGCAAGGGGAAAAACTATTGTATAATATGGGGTGCAATGATACAGCAACGGCTTCTGCCCCTGCAGCGGCCTCTTCCGCAGCACAGTTCTTTCCTGTGGCGCAGCGCCGGTCCCACGCAACACATCGCTGTGAACCATGTCAGGCGGGGAACCGAGCAGCATTAAGCAGATGCTTGTGG
>JAZTYK010000022.1:0-41088 GCA_045636925.1 Oscillospiraceae bacterium | reverse complement strand
AAAAAGGGGTTGACATTTTCCCTTAAGATGGATATAATCAATCTTGCACTTGCGGATGTGGCGGAATTGGCAGACGCGCATGGTTCAGGTCCATGTGAAAGCAATTTCATGGGGGTTCAAGTCCCTTCATCCGCACCAAATGACCGGTACCCAACAGGGTGCCGGTTTTTTGTTATGTCCCGAACAATTCATGCGGTGAAAATGTACGGAATACCTTGCCTAGCCGCAGGATTCATGATATGATGCTTTAAACTGCATTAAATCGTGATATTCTGACACGATACAGGGATGAGGAGCTTTTATGAAAGAGTTTTTGCTGTACTTTTTAGGAAAGGGCGACACCGAAGAGTTTCATAATTTTACATTAGCACATGCGGTGCCGATTTTGACAATGCTTGCGGTGATTGCACTAATTTATCGGTTCCGCGATGCGCTGCGTGACTGCAAGTGGGAACAGAACTTCCGCTATATGCTGGCCTTTGCACTGATTTTGTCGGAAATGTCCTACTATTGGCGTTTGGTCGCAATTCCCGAGCTTGGACCAAATCCGGTAGATCATCTGCCCATTTCGGTATGTGGCTGGGCCGTAATTTTCTGCAGTTATATGGTAATCGGAAAGTCGCAGACTTTGTTTGATATTGTTTATTTTTGGTTGCTGTGCGGCTCGGTATTTGCGTTGTTGACCCCTACGGTCATCACCTTTACAGGTCCGACCCGATTCCGGTACTATCAGTTCTGGCTGGAGCACACGTTGGGCTATGTTGCCATCTTTTACATGATTTTTGTGCACAAGATGCGTCCTACCATAAAGTCGGCTGCCAAATCCTATGTTTCTCTGATTGCTCTTGCCGTAATCGCATACGGCGCAAACCGGCTGATTGGACCCGGCGCCAACTACCTGTTTATGGCAAGACCGGAAGATACCCCCTCGATTCTGGATATTCTCCCCCCGAACTTTGCCCTGCGCCTTTTGGTTATGGCTACTGCCATCACCGCCCTTTATGCGCTGGCATATCTCCCCTGGTATTTGAAGGACAAAAAGAACAAGCAAGCCGCCATGACAGAGAAATCCGCTGTCTAAGCAAAATACAGTACGACCCCGGAAAAAAAATCCCGGGGTCGTTTTTCTTTGCTTTCGCTATTTCAGTTCAAAGCCTTTGCCCAATCGCAAAAACCAAATCCACGTTTCTGTCACGGGTTTGCAGAAGATTTCTTCCGCTGCCATGGCATACAGCGACAACTGCAGCGCATGGTGTTGTGCCTGCGCACGGGCTGTTTCTTCTATCACACGGTCGGTTTTGAAATCTACGATAATAAGCCCGTCCTCTGTTTCGATCAGCAGATCCATGGCACCGTTCAGCAGCACCTTATCCTGCACACCATTATGCAGAATTCTGTCTGCCGGAATCAGTGCGGCAAACTCATACTCCCGCAGCACAGCCTTTGCCGCCGCAGTTTCATGCGCCAGAGGGCTTTGCAGAAATGCCAGCAGCTGGGACAGTTGCAAAAGTCCTCGCTGTTCTTCGGTGAGTTTTCCGCGAAGAACCAGTGCGTCCAAAGCCGCTGAAAGCGTGGCCTCATCCATGCCGTCTGCCGGCTGCAGATGCTCCAGCGCCCGATGGAACGCAGTACCTCGAAGCAGGGCATCCTCCCGCGCAAGCGGCGGATCTGCGTGCATTTGCACCCGAGTATGTTTTGGTGTGCCCGTAGCGGTTCCACCCTCGGGCAAGCGTTTGGCAGCCCCGGTGGGGGTGAGCTTGGAGGGCAAGCCGGATGCCGTTAAATGCGGATAGGACTGCTGGGTCTTGGGCAGCAGCGCCATTGCCTCTTCCCTGCCCATCTGTGCCACAGAAGCACGGATCGGGTGGTACTTGGGCAGTTCCGGAATCTCATCCGTCGTCAAACGTCTGCACCGCAGACCCTCGGTTTCACTGTTTTCCGGTGCGCAGCGGAAGGTGCCTGTACAACAGCCGCGCAAAGGTCCACCCGCAGGGTGTGTCAGCAATGCCGACAAAATCCAGTCGGCGGCACAGGTATAGGATTGCATCCGGTGAGGGCTGAGGACACCATCTCTGGCATCCCATGCCAGTTCTTGCAGGTGCTCGGACAGTTTATCCCCCGCCATAACCAGCACCAGCTTTTCTTTGGCGCGGGTCATGGCCACATACAGCTTGCGCAACTCTTCGGCACGGAGTTCTTCCTGCTCTTTTTGTACAATGGCGCGCTGGATCTGAGTTTTATAGCGCACACGCATGGCTTTGTCCTGAACCGGAAGTCCAATGCCGATATGCTGATGAAACAAAACGGTTTTCTTTAGGTCTTCGGTATTGAAACGCTTATTCAGATCGGGCAGGAACACCACAGGAAACTCCAGACCTTTGGAGCGATGAATGCTCATCATTTGCACACCGCCGGTGGTTTCTACGCTGGCAGGAGCTTCTTCTGCTGCGATTTTTCCGTCGATGTATCGAAGAAATGCGTGCAGTCCTCGCACGCCGCCGGATTCAAAGGCCAAAGCCATCTGATACAGCTGCTGCAGATTCTCGCTGCGGCGGGCTCCATTGTCCAAAGCGGCAAACATACCCGGCGCACCGGTCTTGCGATAAATTTCCTGAATCAGCTGAGCTACTGTACTGTCTTCTGCCAGTGCGCACCAGCAATCCAGATCGCGCAGCACCTGGGCACAGGTCGTATCGGCCTTTGCCAGATGCTCCAATCCGTCGCAAATGCTGCCACGCATAGCTGCCATACGGATTCTGCCCAAGGCATCGGGTGAGAAGAAATAGAAGGGTGACCGCAGTACGGAGATCAGCGGAATATCTTGTCTGCGGTTATCAATAACGCGGAGCAAGGATAACAGCACGGAAATCTCCATGCTTTCAAAAAATCCGTCCCGTTCTGCGCCGCCGCAGGGAATCCCCAGCTTTCGCAAGGCGGCTTCATAGATGGGTGCACGACTACGGTAAGAGCTGAAGAGAATTGCAAAATCCTCGGGTTGATACAGGCTACCGTCAGGTCGCGGTGTTTCCAGCAGCTGACGGATGCGAGTGGCCACCAGACGTGCTTCACTCTCGCCCATTCGTTCTTCGCTATCCTTGTCGGTAAGCAGCAACAGTTCGGAGTCCACACGATCCTCCGCCGGCTTTCCTGCCACCAGTTTTTGGCCTTCATCATAATCCACGTCACCAAAGGTTTCGCTCATGACCCGGGAAAAGATGAAGTTGCAAAGATTCAGTACCTCGGGACGGGAACGGAAATTGCGGTTGAGTTCCATGCGCCAACGGGCATCTTCACCGCCATACAAGGCACTTTCCTGATAGCGGGAGCGGAAAATGGTGGGATCTGCCAGACGGAAACGGTAAATACTTTGCTTGATATCACCCACAAAGAAGCCGCTGCCGCTTTCCGGCATCAGCGCAGTGAAAATTCGTTCCTGAATCTCGTTGGTGTCCTGATATTCATCCACCAGAATTTCAGACAGCTCCTTGCGGAGTTCCAAGGCAACAGCACTGGGTTTACCGGATTCTTCCGTCAATAAAGTAAGTGCTTTGTGCTCCAGATCGCTGAAATCCAGCAGGTTCTTTTGTTTCTTTTCTGCGTCATACAATTCGGTGAAGCGGCTGACCAGCCGGCACAGCGCGCCAACCAGCGGAGCTTGTGCCGCGCATTCTTCCCGCAGTGTTTGCATAGAAACCGACAAACTGCCGCTTTGCAATGCCTGCAGCGCCTTTTTGCAACGGTCATACAGTGCTTTCATTTCTTCGCGCAAGACAGGATCTTCGCTCTTCTTGCTGCTGAGGCGGGGGAATGTTAAGCCTTGCAATGCTTGAAACGCGGCATCCCAACCATTTTGCAGCCCCTGCAGGAACGCATTGCAGAAATCCAGGCAGCCGGAAAAAGCAGAGCCATAGGCCACAAGGAGCTTGTCATCCGCCTTCATCTTACAAAGACCTTCTGCCAGCCAATCGCGAATTTTGAGACTCTCTTTTTCTGCATCCTGCAGTAAAACGCGGTACCAGTCAGCAGTTTCCGGATGGGCATAGGTCTGAAGCGGAATCATGCGCAGCCATTCTTCCGGGTTTGGATGGCTGCGGAGCTTTTCATAAATCTCCAAGATTGCCTGTTCCAGCGGACGGTCGCTGCGCTGGTCAGAAAGCTGATCGGCCAGTTCCATAAAATCGGGGTCGCCCTGCGCATAGGCTTCTTCCAGCAGTTGTTCCATAGCATTCTGCTTGAGTTGGGTAAACTCGATTTCATCGCCCTGCCGGAAATCAGGCGATACATCACAAAGGTTAAAGTGCTGCCGGAGCAGACTTTGACAGAAGCTGTGCACTGTCTGAATGCGCGCTTGAGGCAAAAGCGCAAGCTGTCGCCGCAAGTTCTTATCGTTGGGACGTTCTGCAAGGAGTTGTCCCAGCTCGTCTGCAATACGACCGCGCATTTCGGCAGCAGCAGCCTTGGTAAAGGTCATGATCAAAAGGCTATCCACATTGCAGGGATGATCGGGGTCGGAGATCAATGCCAACACGCGTTTTGCCAGCACAGCAGTCTTTCCGCTGCCTGCTGCCGCAGAAACAATCAGTTGTTTATTTCTGCAGTTAATGGCCTGCATCTGCTGCTCAGTCAGTCGAATCGCTTTTGCTTCATGCATCAGTCTCCACCCCCTCTTGCTGTAATTCTTCTTCTGCCAATTTGGCATGTACACTGAGGTTATCCAATGTAGGATGCACCCGGTAGCTGTCTTTTTTCATGGTGACATCAAAGTGACAGGCCGTCCGATAATCGCACCACTGGCAGGCTGTAAAGTCATAGCCCTTTCGGTAAGGTGTGGCTTCAATGTTACCCTCTGCCAGACTGCACCCGATATCGGTGAGCACCTGTTGTGTGCGACGCAGCAAACGCCCCATCTGCTCTGCATCGGCTACGGCAGATTTGGCATCAAAATTACCTGCTTTATTGCGCCGAATGGGTAGGAACCGGTAGACATCATCTTCTGTACGCTCCAGAGCCTCTGGGATACCGTCGTCACCGCGAAGGATACCCAGACGGTGAAGTTCTTTATCCAGGCGTTTTTGCAGATCCCCGGCGCTTTCATGCCGTTCTCCGGCAACAAAGGGCGCTTTTGTGGGAATATACAGCGCAGCAGCAGGAATTACCTCGCGGATGTCAACATCCGCGGGCAGACCCAGCTTTTGCCGTACCAGCTGGGGATCACTGTGGCGCAGCATCAACAGGTATAGGAACATCTGAAGATTCAGACCATACAGAAGGTCGGAGAGATGGAATTCTTTCACACCGGTCTTATAGTCAATAACTTTGAGATACAGCTTATCCCCACGAATATATGCATCCACCCGGTCGATCTTGCCGCCCAGGCGCAGTGTCACATTGCCTGTCTGCAGCTCCAGTGGCGGCAGATCTCCGTGATGACTGAAGTTTAGTTCGAAGCACACGGGTTTAAAGTCGCTGTTTTGGATCTCATCCCAAACATTGCGCAAAATCTCTAAAATGTTGCGGCCGATCCGATCATAGGTGGCACGGAATCGGGCAGAATCCTCCCTACCCTTCAGTTGCTCACGCAGATAGCGATTCACATAACCGGCAACCACGGCTTCCGGCTTTTTCTCCGGATCACTACACAAATCACGGATTGCATGTTCCAGCACATCGTGGACAAAAGAACCTACCTGCGGCGCGCCAAACACAGCAGGCTTTCTCGCTTTGGCGCGAAGGCCGTATTCCATAAAGTAGGAGAACCGGCAACTGCTGACCCGTTCCAGTCGCGACGCGGTCATGCGCAATACATCGCCGTACAATGCATCCCGCACCGCACCGTCACGGATGGGACCTCTTGGCGCAATGGCATATTCTCTGAGTTGTGTAAAGTTGTTTTGCTTACCGTTGCTGCAGTAGTACTCCAGTGCAATACCGGCAGTACCGGAGGGTTGTTCCGCAGCCGTGCAAGCCAATTCATAAGCAGGAATATGCGCTGTAAGCTGCAAGCGGGCGAGTTTGTTCTGCGCGTCCTGCGGATCAACCAAGGTCAGGGTCTGCAAGCGCTTCCACACATGACTGGCCCGGCTCTCAGAGCCTTCGGCATCCACCCGCGGGCGGGTAACGGTGATGCTTTCAGCCGGAGAGGCCAAAACTCGGCACAGACAGCTTTGCTGCTGAAATGCACGGTGCTCTTGACTTTGGGTCAGTTCGATCCCCTGCAATTCCAGCTGAATGCGCTCCTGCTCTGTCAACAAACCACCGGAAATACTTCCCGCAGGAAACAGCCCCTCTCTGCCGCCAAGCACAAACAGATGGCGAAGTTTCCAGGGGCTCATACGTTCGAAGGTGATTGCTGTAACACTGTCCAAAGAGGCAGGGATCGAGGACACTTGATATTGTCCCAACAACAGCCGCAGTAAAGGCAGAAACTCTGCACGGGTCATGGGACGGTCGCCCAAGGCCGCTGCAAACTGCGCCAGTCCTTTTGCCAAAATATCTCCCAACTGACCGTATTCTGCAGCAAGCTGCTCTTGACCGCTGGCTGCAAGATGTGTCATTTTTTCTTCCAGTCTGCCTGCAAAGTTCATGCGTTCCAGGTGTTGCTGCATTGCAGTGGCATAGGCGGCGCCGGTTTCGGCAGCCTGCAATTCTTCGCGCAATGGCAGAAGAAGGGCAGCAACGGTCTGGCGGGTGTTTTCCAGTGCAGCAAGGCGCTGCGATTCATCTGCATCGGGATCGTCATAACCACAGGTTGCCTTGGTAAAGGAACGCAGCCATTGCTCTCCCCGGATGTTCCATAGCAGGGCATAGTTTTCCAGTGCATCCAGTTCCTTGCGGGAAATACCGCACAAGGAGCTACGCAGCCAGTCAAAGAGACTTTCGGGGCGCAGTCCATCTTCCAGGGACTGCAGCGCACCCAAAGCCGCCAACACAGCCGGTGTTTGCAGTACATCGTGCTTTTCGCCCAAAAACAATGGGATGTCATACCGGGCAAAGGCATGCTTCAAACGGTCACTATATTCGGTCAAATCACCGCACGCTACCGCCATTTCATGCAGGCGCACACCGGAAAGTGCCTTTTGGCGCACCAATGCCGCCACCAGTTCGCACTCTGCAGCGGGATCCTTGGCGGTGTAAAACGCCAGTCCATCCATGGGCGCTGCCTCTGCATCATAACGGTAAAGATCGGAAGCCAAGCGGCGGAAGGGTCGACACGATTCTTCTTGCAAGGTGCAAGTTTGCACGCACACGGACTGCCCAATACTTTCTGCCATACGGCGAAGTTTGCCCAAGGTGCGATATTGTTCTTTATAAAGCTGCGGATCTTCACCCAACAGCAAGGAAACCGTCATATTTTCACTGTTGCGTAGCAAAGCAGTGAGCAGCGGATATTTATTGCCGGAAAATCCATCAAAATCATCCAAAAACACAGCGGTATCCCGCAGCATTTGACTGTCTGACACCTGCTGTGCCGCAAGCTGTACACAGTCACCGGGATCCATGCCGTTTTGTTGGCACAGGCGGCAATATGCGGTATAAAGAATGGCCAGATCTTTGATTTTACCCGAGCTCTCTCCTGCCGCCTCCATCAACTGTTCAGGTGAAATGGCGCAGGACTTCAGTTCTTGAATGGTGTCCAACAGCTTGCCCAGCAGTTGCGGCCGCCTTGCGTTTTGATAATAGCTTAAGGCCGATGCACTCTCTTCCAGTGCGCGATATAAGGTCAGCATCCGCCCGCCGGCATCCAGCGTATTGGGAACAAGACCTGCCTCTTCCAGCAGGTCTTCTGTCAGTTTGGAAAAAGTACTGACAGAAGCATACCGCCCGGCAGGATTTCCGCAGTGCTCCAGCAAACGACGCTCAAACTGATGAGACATACTTTCCTGTACCAACAGCAGGCTTTTTTTACCCGCTTCTGCACGGCAGCGGATTGTTTCCAGCAGGTTATGTGTTTTGCCGCTGCCGGGCAATCCGGTCAGAATGGTCAGCATGGAGGACACCTCTTTCGTAATGGGGTTGCAACGCCCTGTTTTTTCGTCATTTTCAGGGAAGTTTTCCTTTATTATAGCATGAAATTGTAAGGATTGCCATTGCAAAAGGAAAAAAGTTGTAGTATAATTCGTCTGTTGTAAATATCATTTGGAAGTGAGCGTATTTCATGGAAGAAATGTCCTTTCACAATTTGACCCTCTCTGCGGAGACTCTGCGCGCCATTGATGATGCAGGCTATACGCAGATGACTCCCATCCAGGCCCAGGCCATCCCTGTGATCCTTTCCGGCAAGGATGCCATTGGCCAGTCCAGCACCGGTACCGGCAAGACCGCCGCATTTGGTATTCCTGCTGTAGAACTGGTTCAGGGCAACGACGAGGGAGATCCTGAGGTATTGGTACTCTGCCCCACACGAGAACTGGCCATGCAGGTCAGCGAAGAGTTGCGGAAATTCTCGAAATATAAAGAAGGTCTGCGGGTGGTGGCCGTTTACGGCGGCCAGAACATTGATACCCAGATCCGGGCCCTGAAGCGCGCCAGCATCGTGGTAGGTACCCCCGGCCGTGTCATTGACCATCTCCGCCGCCGCACTTTGAAGCTGCAGGCACTGCGCATGGTGGTGCTGGATGAAGCCGACGAAATGCTGGACATGGGCTTTTTGGATGACATCAAGCAGATTCTGTGGAACACGCCCGATGAAAAGCAGACCCTGCTGTTTTCTGCCACCATGCCCGATCCCATTGTGCGGATCACCCAGCGGTTTTTGAAAAAACCCGAATACATCAAGGGTGATCAGGGCGAAACCGCCTTTGAGCTGATTGATCAGTACTACTGCGAAGTGCCCAAGAGCAAGAAAGCACACAGCATCAAGTTGCTGTTTGAACAGCAGGGTGCTCAGCGCGGTTTGATTTTCTGCAATACCAAGCGTATGGTTGACATTCTGGCCGAGTCTCTCACCGAGCAGGGTCTGGCTGTACAGGGTCTTCATGGTGACATGCGTCAGGGTGCCCGCACGGAGGTCATGAAGAAGTTCAAGGATGGCAGTCTGAATCTGCTGATCGCCACCGATGTTGCTGCCAGAGGCATTGACGCTTCCGGGGTGGACATCATCATCAACTATGACATTCCCCAGGATGCTGAATATTATGTGCACCGCATCGGCCGTACCGGTCGTGCCGGCAAGCAGGGCGTTGCCTTTACGTTGATCGCCGGCAGCGGTGAACTGTTTGACCTGTGTGATATCACCGATCTGACCGGTGTGCAGCTGAAGCCCTATTATCTGCAGGGACTGGAAGCCACCGAAGAGGACAAGTTCTTTGCACGGAACAGTTCCAAGAGTGAGCGCAGCCGTCACTCCACTATCCCCAAGCCCGCCGGCAGCAAGCGTACCGGCGCACCCGATGACAATGCTGTCATTGCCATCGACGTAGGTTCCAACCATGATATTACCGAGCGCCAGATCGTAAACTCCATTTTGAAGTATGCACGCATCAAGAAGGAGGAGATCGGTGCCATCACCATCATGGCTGACGAATCCCGTATTGAGTTTGCCCCTGATGTGGCACGCCACGTCATGCGCACCATGCAGGATGCCACTGTTAATGACTTTGTGGTAGTGCTCCGTGCAGTCACCCCCAAGCTGAACCAGAACAAGGGCGGCAAGGGCGGCAAGGGCGGCCAGAACCGGGGCGGTAATCGCGGCGGTCAAAACCGCGGCGGACACCGGGGCGGTCAGAATCGTGGCAACAACCGCGGTCGCAGAGGCTGATAAACCAAAACAACTGCATTTTTTGAAAAGCGCCGTCTTCCGGCGCTTTTCCAACGCATAAACGCAATTGCCCGACCAAAAGCCGGACTTGCAATATATTGAATCAGGAATGAAGAAAGAAGAAAGAAGGTCTTTTCCCCATGGCAATTCTGTTATCTGTGGCACTGGCTTTGATTCTGGGTCTGGGTATGACCCGTATCCTGAAGCCTCTTGCTCTTCCCGACGTTACCGCATATTTGATTACCGGCGTTCTGCTGGGGCCCTACTGTCTGGGTCTTTTGGGCATTGAAGGTCTGGGCTTTTCCAGCATGGAAGCTGTACATCAGCTGGGCCTGCTGGCCGATGTGGCACTGGGCTTTATCGCATTCTCCATTGGTAATGAGTTCCGTCTGCATGAACTGAAGCAGATTGGTAAGCAGGCCACTGTCGTCGGCATCGTTCAGGCACTGGTTGCTGCTCTGCTGGTTGACGGCGCTCTGCTGGGTTTGCATCTGATCCTGGGTCCTGAGAAGCTGCCCGTTCCCGTTGCTCTGACCCTAGGCGCTATTGCTACCGCTACCGCTCCTGCCGCTACCCTGATGGTTGTTCGTCAGTATAAGGCAAAGGGTAAGGTCACCGACATTCTGTTGCCCGTTGTTGCACTGGATGATGCCGTGGGTCTGGTGGTCTTTGCTGTGTCTTTCGGTGTTGCCCGCGCCGTCCAGAGCGGCAGCTTCAGCGTAATTTCTATCGTTGTAAATCCCCTGATTGAGATCGTCTTGTCTCTGATGTTGGGCGCCATTATGGGTGCTGTGCTGACCTGGATTGAGAGGTTCTTTAACTCCAACAGCAACCGTCTGAGCCTGACCACCGCCTTTGTTATCTTGACCGTGGCACTGAGCAAGCTCAGTTTCACCTTTGGCGAAGTACACGTCGGCTTCTCTTCTCTGCTGGTTTGCATGATGCTGGGTACCATCTTCTGCAACATCTGTCCCCTGTCTGAGGACTTGATGGAGCGCTCTGACAAATGGACCGCTCCCCTGTTCGTGGCATTCTTTGTCCTCAGCGGCGCTGAGCTGGAACTGAGTGTCTTTACCGATGTGGCCATCGTCGGTATCGGTATCGTATACATCATCTTCCGTTCCATCGGTAAGTGTTTGGGCTCCTTTATCAGCACCAAAGCCACTCATTGTGATCCCATGATCCAGAAGTATCTGGGTATCACTCTGCTACCCCAGGCCGGTGTTGCTTTGGGCATGAGTGTTACTGCCATGCAGCTGGGTGCTGTCGAAGGCACACTGATTCGTAATATCACTCTGTTTGCCGTTATGATCTATGAGCTGTTTGGTCCCGCTATGACCAAGTGGGCTCTGACCAAGTCCGGCGATATTCAGCCCAAGGGCGAAGAAGTCCTCACCCGCCGTCAGCGCAAGCTGGAGCAGGCTGAAGCAAAGCGCAAAGAGCTGGAAGCCTAAACTTATTTTCAATAAAAACCCGCCGTTCGATGAACGGCGGGTTTTTATGAATCACATACAGAAAAAACAAAAAAAGACAGGCGCACGCCTGTCTTTTTGTTTTGTTATTTTAGAAGAACTTCTTCAGATCTTCAGAGGCGTTCTCGATGTCATCGCTGATGGTCAGGGTGACCTTAACGCCGCTGGACTTAGAGAAAGCTTCCAGCTTTTCCAGGAAAGCGGGAGCCTTGGCATCATCATCGTCACCGGTAATCTTGTACAGGCTGTCAACGAAGATGTGGGTAATATCGTAGTTGCCAGAGTACATGCCGCACAGGAATGCGTACAGGTTCTCGTAGCTCAGCTCCATGCCGAACTCGCTGATATCTACCAGCTTGGCACTGTATTTAATGTTGAAACGCAGGTGCTGGCCCTTTTCTACGCAAACTACATTGCCGGCTTCCTCGTTGACGGCCACATTGACCAGTTCGATGACCTGCTTGGTCTTACCGGAACCACGCTTGCCCATAATGACTTTCACCATAATATGTATCCTCCTGTTTTTATACTGCTATTTGGTTGAGTATATCATATCATAACTTTTCCGTTCCGACAACATCTTTTTACCGATTTTTTTCACTTTTTTCGCATTCCGATGCAGGAAAGCATCTGCAAAAAGATTTGCCATATGCTTTGCCTTGGGCAATCCTCTGCCGCAATCACCGAAACCTCACGCAAAACCGTGTCCCCCTCCATGACAGACAGTGTTCCCACCCGCTGCCCCTGCTTAACCGGCGCTTCCAAATTGGTTTCAAGATCCAAATCGTACCGAATGTCTCCCGCTTGATTTTTTTCTGCCAACATACCGATGGTTTCACCTAAGGTAAGCTTTACTTCTTCTTTGGTGCCCAGATGCACTTGCATCGCAGGCAATGGTTCCTTGGGTATGACAGGCACTTCACAGTAGTTGGCAAAGCCGTAATCCAGCAGGGTGCGGATATCCCGATTCCGTGCATTGGAGTTTTCTGCCCCCAGCACCACGGCCACCAAGGTCATCCCATCCCGCCGGGCTACAGCCGACAGACAAAAGCCTGCCGTGGAGGTGGATCCCGTTTTCAGTCCGATCATTCCCTCATACTGACGGATCATTTTGTTGGTGTTGGTTAAGGTAAATGCACCGTCCCGAATGGTATCCTGCCAAAGGGTGGTGTATGCCTCGAGCCACGTGTACCGCATCAGTTCTTTGGACATCAGGGCTATGTCATAGGCCGTGGTCAGATGCCCCTGGGCGTCCAAGCCGCAACAGTTGACAAATGTCGTATCATCCATACCCAAATCACGGGCACGGCTGTTCATTCTGCTGACAAAAACCTCTTCGCTTCCTGCCACTGCCTCAGCCAATGCAACAGCACAGTCGTTGGCTGACGCCAGCACCACACATTTCAGGAGTTGCTCTACCGTCATCTGCTCCCCTTCTTCCAGCCAAACCTGACTGCCGCCCATGGAACAGGCATATGCCGATGCGGAAATCACATCGGTTAATGCAAGCTGTCCCGCTTCAATTGCTTCTACCGCAAGCAGCAAGGTCATGATTTTGGTAACACTGGCCGGCGCCATGGGGCGCTGAGCATCCTTGGCATACAGCACCGTTCCATCGGTATGCATCAAAACTCCCGAAGGTGCAGACAGGGTCAATGTGTCTTCCGGTGCTGTTTGAATCGCATAGCAAGGGGTAGACAGTAAAAACAGCATACATAAACTCAGGCAAATCAGACGTTTCATGGGTATCCCTCCTCTTTGGAAAGATATTCTCCCAGTGCAGCAGATATACCATACAAGACGTAAAACCATGGATGCTGCAAGAGCAGCGCTATGCCTTTGCACTTGCAATCCAGCTGGTTTTCCTGTAAAATAGAATGATAAACTTCCACAAAGGATGATACGAAATGAAAGCTGCTTTTTATACACTGGGATGCAAGTGCAACCAGTTTGAAACTCAAGCCATGGAACGGATGTTTTTGGATCACGGTCACGAGATCGTACCCTTTTCCGGTGTGGCTGATGTATATATCATCAACACCTGCACTGTAACGGCATTGTCGGACAAAAAGTCCCGCAATGCTGCCAGACGATGCAGAAAGCATAACCCGGATGCCATTGTCATCGTATGCGGTTGTTATGCCCAGGTAAAACCCGAGGAGGCCAAAGAGGCCTGCGGTGCGGACTTTGTGCTGGGCACTTCAGAAAAAAGCAAGGTGCTGCAAGTAGCAGAAGAGCATGTATGCCCGCCCATTCCCGATCTGTGGCACGGGGAGCGTCCCGCCTTTGATCTGATGCCAGCCGGCGGCCTGCAGGGCCGTACCCGCGCACTGCTGAAGATCCAGGACGGCTGCCAGAACTTCTGCACCTACTGCAAGATCCCCTTTGCCAGAGGGCCTTCCCGTTCCATGCCCATGGAGCTGGCAATCCAGGAAGGTCGCCGTCTGGCAGAAGAGGGTTACACCGAGCTGGTGATCACCGGCATTGAGATCAGCTCTTACGGCGCGGATCTGCCGGAAAAGCCCGAGTTGATTTCGCTTCTGGTGCAGTTGTGCACCTGGATTCCCTACACCCGGGTGCGGCTGGGCTCTCTGGAGCCGCGCACCATAACCGACGGCTTTGCCGCCCTGTGCAAGATGCTGCCCAATCTGTGCCCCCATTTCCACCTGTCCCTGCAAAGTGGCTGTGACAAGACCCTGAAGGCCATGGGACGCCGGTATGACACGGCACGGTTTGCAGAGTCCTGCCGCCTGCTGCGGCACTACATGCCGAGTTGCGCCATCACCACCGATTTGATCGTTGGCTTCCCCGGTGAAACTGAGGAAGACTTTGAAGAAAGCCTTGCCTTTGTAGAAGCATGCAAACTGAGTCAGGTGCACATCTTCCCCTACTCCCGCAGGGTAGGCACCCGGGCATATTCCATGCCCAATCAGGTGCCCAATGCCGAAAAGGAGCGCCGTGCAGCCCGGGCCGCAGAGGTCTGTGACCGACTGCATCAGGAATATCTGGAAAGTCTGGTGGGCGAAAAGCGCTGGGTACTGTACGAGCAGCAGGATGAAACCGGCATGTTCACCGGTCACTGTCCGGAATATGCACTGGTGCGCACGCCGGGGGAAGCCATGCACAATCTTGTGGCTCTGACAAAAATTATTGGCGTGGATGAAGACGGCGTGCTGAGAGGAGAGCTGACGTATGAATGCTACAAATAACACGTTGTCCCAGGCTTTGGATGAGATTTTCGCTCTGCCCATCCGCAAGCTGACCATCAGTAATCCGGACAGTGGCGCGCAATATAAGAAAATCGTGCTGACTCCCATTCTGGTGCGGGATCAGCAGGTATTTCAATTAGAGCAGTTTACCGCTACACAAGCCTTTCATCAAAATCTGTCTGCGGAGGATGCCCGTCAGCGTGTGGAACAACTGATGACCCAATACAAGCAGCTGGACTGCACCTGTCAGGGTGCCATCTTCTGCGTGAAGCGGTCGAAGAAGGGCAAGATCTTTGTACAAAAGCAGGCTGCGGCACAGGTGTCCATCACCTTGGGCGGCCATAACCGCCAGAAACAGTATCTGCTGCCTGAAGGTACACCGGTGCCGCCCCTGGTGGATCTTGGGGTCATGACCCCCGACGGTCGGGTGGTAAAGGCCAAGTATGACAAGTTCAAGCAGATCAACCGCTTTGTGGAACTGGTGGACGATGCATTGGGCAAGGATAACGCAGAAAGCCTGCGCATCGTGGACTTCGGCTGCGGCAAGAGCTATCTGACCTTTATTCTGTACTACTACCTCACTGAAATCCTGCACCGGACGGTAAGCATCACCGGCATGGACCTCAAGCGAGATGTCATTGAACACTGCAACAAGGTGGCAGAAAAATACGGCTACGATGGTTTGCATTTCATCTGCGGCGATATCAAGGACTATCAGCCGGAGAACGGCATTGACATGGTGATCACCCTGCATGCCTGCGATACCGCCACCGATCTGGCACTGTTTCATGCCATCCGCTGGGGCGCACGATATATCTTTTCCTGTCCCTGCTGCCAGCACGAACTGAATCTTCAGTTAAAGGGTGACAGCTTTACACCCATTAGTGATTATGGCATTTTGAAGGAACGCTTTGCGGCATTGGCAACCGATGCCATTCGTGGCAAGCTGCTGGAAAGTCAGGGCTATCAGGTACAGATTTTGGAGTTCATCGATATGGCACACTCCCCCAAGAACCTGCTGATCCGGGCAAAAAAGAAACCCGTCAGCAAAGATGCACGGGCAAAAGCATTGGCCGAAGCAGAGGCATTGCTGCTACAGCTTGGAGCGGAACAATGTCTGCACAATCTTTTGAAGTAAACATTCCAACAAAAACTCCCAACCAGGAGGTTTCGTGAGATGAGCAAAGAAATTGAAGAACTGATGAAGCAGGTGCTGGGCAACGGGAAGGCCGCCCGACGGAATCTTTCCAATATGCAAGCCGAGGATTATCTGCGGCGTACGAAGGCACAGGAAGAAGCTGCTGCCATGGAGACTTCCATGGGGCAGGTTCTGCGCCAACAGCAGACACAACTGCAGGAACTGGAACGGCAAGCTGCCGACAGAACCCGTTCTGCCCACAGTGCCACGCAGCGGGCCAAGCGCGATTTAGAGACCATTGAGGTCATAAATGACCAGCTGAACCAGCAGTTAGAACAGCAGCTGGAAGATCTTAAGCGCATGAGCCGCGAACTGGATTTCGATATCAGTGGTGCTGCCGCAGCCGAAAAAGCTACAGCAAGTCAAGCTGCTTCACAGCCTTTGCAAGAACAGGTAAAACAGACTGTTTCCGCAACGGTTGACCGGTTATCTGTTGCCAAAGCCATTGGTAATGCTGCCGAAAGAATTGAGGCTTCTTTGCCCGGTCAAGAGGCTTTTATCAAGCAGCTTGGCATTGCCTTTAAGCGCCCCTATGTCACCGGCTGGGATTCTCCTTCCGGTGCCAGAGGAACGATTTTGGTGCGTGGAAGCCGCGGCAGCGGAAGACATCTGGCACTGAACAAGATGGCAGAGACACTACGTCAGGCCGGTGCACCCGGAGAATTGGTGGAGATGGATCTTTCCCTCTACCCTTCCGGCAGTCAGGAACGGCTATTTTTGCAGGATCTGTACAGTGCGCTGGAAAGTGGCGGCATTGTGGTGTTTGATCACTATGACAAATGCCATCCTGCCTATCTGCAGCAGATCGCAAAGCTCTTTACGCAAGGAAAACTTCCGCTGAATGCCCGCTATGTGATGCAAAAGGGGCATTTGGTAGAAGCCGGCACAGCGCTGACAAAGGACACCGTGAAGGAACTGACCCCCGACGGTTGTTATTTAGTGCTGGTTGCCGAGGGCGACGAAACCGATCTGGCAGATGCTTTTGGTGCAGCACTGGTCAATGCGCTTAGTGACCGCTGCAGCACCTGCATGCCTGATGGTGAGGCTCTGCTGGAGATTTCCGCGCAGCATCAGATGCAACTGGCAGACAAAGCGAAAGTCATGCTGGAGTTTGTCCTGGTCTTCCCCGAGGGATTTGCGCAGCAGCTGAGTTTGCGATATGCGCCCAAAACCGGCATAACCGGTATTACGGACTTTACCGACAAATGCTATAAGGCATTGGCACAGTACAAGCTGGAGAAAGATGCGCCGGCCTGTACCGTGACCCTTTCTCTGCGGGATGAAGTGCTGTTTGCTGATTTCGGCAGCGGCAGCGTTGATTTGTTCTCGCTGCTCCCTGCCGCCTATCAGGGTGGTCTGGAGGCTGTGAAAGCCGAAATGGACAATATCATCGGTCTGCAGAAGATCAAAGAATATATCTTCTCGCTGGAGGATCATTACAAGGCACAGCAGCGGAGAAAAGCCGAGGGGCTTAAGACCGGCGGCATGAGTATGCATATGATCTTCAGCGGCAATCCCGGTACCGGCAAGACTACCATCGCCCGATTGGTCTCCCGATATCTCAAGGCCATTGGCGTGCTGTCCGGCGGCCAGCTGGTGGAAGTAACCAGAGCCGATCTGGTGGGCAAATATGTGGGTCACACCGCACCTTTGACCCAGCAGGTCATTGAGAGTGCCTTGGGCGGCGTGCTGTTCATCGATGAGGCCTATTCCCTGCACCGCAGCATGGATGACAGTTTTGGCTTGGAGGCCATCGACACCTTGGTAAAGGGCATGGAAGACAACCGCGAAAATCTAATCGTCATCCTGGCAGGTTATACCGACGAAATGAATGTGTTTCTGGAGGCCAACAGCGGTCTGAAGAGCCGCTTCCCCAACTTTATCGAGTTCCCCGACTATACCGGACAGGAACTGACCGATATCGCCTTGCTTACCGCCAAAGGCAAAGGCTATCGCCTGACCCAGGAGGCGCAGGATGCACTGCTTGCTTACTTTACCAAGGTACAGGCAAAGCACCTGCGCGAGACCGGCAACGGTCGTTTGGCACGCAATCTGATTGAAGGCGCGATTCTCTCCCACAGCCGACGCATCGCCAAAGATCCAAATGCAAGTTTGGATTTGCTGGAGAAAGACGATTTTATGTTAACTGAATAAGCCTATTATAACAAAAGGCCCACGGAGCGCTCCGTGGGCCTTTTTGTATGACTTGATTATTCGGCGGCTTCTTCAGTTTTCTTTTCTGCCTTGGGAGGATACTTGCGTGCCACCAGGCGATAGATGGGCATGCCCTGCAGGGAGAAATTGGTTTCGTACTCGGTCATTACGTTGGGCGTATCAGTGCTGTGCAGATCAAAGGTGACCTGGTACAGACCGTAGCCGAACTGAGAGAAATAACAGATGGAATCTTCAAACAAACCGCGATTGTCGGTTTTGAAGCAAATCTCACCCTCCTCCTGCAGGAATTGTTGGTAGACGCGCAGGAAGTTTGCGTGGGTCAAACGACGCTTCTTTTGCTTGCTGTGAGGCCAGGGATCGGAAAAGTTTAAGTAAATGCGCTCTACCTCTTCGGGGGCAAACACATCTGCCAGACAATCGGCATTGGCAGAGAGGAAAATCACATTGGGCAGTTCCAGTGCCTTGGCCTTTTCCATTGCCAGCACCAGTACACTTTCTACCCGTTCTACCGCTACAAACAGACGGTCAGGGTGCTGCTGTGCCATCTTGGTGACAAATGCGCCCTTTCCGCAACCGATCTCCAGCTGGATCTCACCTTCCCGGCCAAAGCGTTCATGCCAGCGGCCTTTCCAATCTTGGGGGTTCGCTTCCATATATGCGCTGCAGGCCTCCATACGGGGAGCCAGATTTTTCCGTTTTCTCATTCGCATGGGGATGATACCTCGTTTCTCAATGGTCGTTTTTTATTATAAAGTGTCGATGGCTTCTTTGCAAGGTGCTGAATAAATTTTCTCGATTTTCTCAATTTTTTCAAAAAAAGTGTTGACAAATCGATTTCGATTTGGTATATTATAAAAGCGCTCAATCGAGCGTACAATTTGCGGACTTAGCTCATCTGGTAGAGCGCCACCTTGCCAAGGTGGAGGTAGCGAGTTCGAGCCTCGTAGTCCGCTCCATGAACCCACGACAATGTCGTGGGTTTTTTCTTTATCATTCCGACGGCATATCTTTGCATATGCCACTTTTTCACAGGAGGATCTTCTTGCCATGGATATGGTTGAAATGTTTTTACAAAACAACAAGTTATATCAAGCAGAAGAAGTAGATTCACTGATTGAAACGGCTTCTCTTATGCGGGAACTGATTTCTAACAATCAGCATTCGGGGATTTGCCGTATTCTTCGCTATGCCATTGAAAATGCTTATTTCGAAGCATTTTCTTGGTGTATCGCGTTGTTACAGGAAGCATTAAAAAAAGAAGACTGCGAACTCAAGGATTTTGAATGCATGATTGGAAAATCCATTCCGCACTATGATATGTTTATCGAATGCTTGCAGGTCGACATTCATTCGGCGAAGAACGGTTTAGAGCGCATTTATGATAAGAATGGTGAAGTGGAGTCGTTCTTTAACATTTTGACATACAAAACCGGATATGAAAACATCTATCTTGTCTCTTCTGAGAACTTCGATACGAAGGATAACGACTTTGTTCAGTACAAGCTATCCTTTGTCAAAAGCGAATAGGAACACCAAGCGCATAAAAAGACCGTCCAAATGGACGGTCTTTTGTATTTTTGGGGTTATAGGTCACCCCGCTGATATTTGTTGATGAGGGCTTCCAGATCGGCGGCAAAGTGACGCAGATCTCGGTTGGCGCCACCCTTGTTTTGCTTGGCGACTTCCAGGATGCGCTCGGCCTTGGCCAACAGTTCGCTGTAATAGGGATTCTCCTGCACCTTGGTCTTGCGTTCGGGAGTGTAGCCCTCGGTGAGCATGCAGTTGTTGTCCAGATCATAGACCTCGGTATACTTGGGCGCATGCGCATCCATACCCAAAGCACGCAAGCTTTCTACATACTGAGGCACCACGTCGGCATCACCGTGCACCACAAAGATCTTCTTGGGGCGCGGGAAAAAAGTAGACGCCCATGCCAGCAGATCTTCTTTGTCTGCATGGGAGGACAGACCGTGGAAATTGACGATCTTTGCTTTGACAGCAATGCGTTCGCCAAAGAGCTTGACGGTCTCGGCGCCGTCCAGCAGGGTGCGGCCCAGACTACCATAGGACTGGAAGCCCACAAAACAGACCGTGCACTCGGGACGCCACAGATTATGCTTCAAATGATGGCGAATGCGGCCGGCATCGCACATGCCGCTGGCGGAGATGATGACCTTGGGGGTCTGCTCTGCGTTCAGCGCTTGGGATTCGGCGGACGTTTCGCACAGATTCAGTCCCGGGAAAGAGAACATCCGGATGCCGTCGGCCACCAGTTCTTTTGCTTCTTCATCGATATAACCGGTAAGATCTCCGGCAAAAATGGTAGTGGCTCGCTTTGCCAATGGGCTGTCTACATAGACAGGGAAATCCGGATGGTCAGGTACCAGATTGCGCTCTTTGATCTCACGGATGAAGTATAACAGTTCCTGGGTACGACCCACAGCAAAGGCAGGAATGATTACATTGCCGCCCTTGGCAAAGGTTTCGGCCAATACCTTGGCCAATTCTTCGGTATAGCCGCTTTCTGCCAAGTGGTTACGATCGCCGTAAGTGCTTTCGGTAATGACGTAATCGGCCTCCTGGACGTAAGAGGGATCACGGATAATGGGCTGGTTGCGGTTGCCCAAGTCACCGGAGAATACCAGCTTGGTGGTCTTTCCGTTTTCGGTAACCCAGATTTCTACAATGGCAGAGCCAAGGAGATGACCGGCATCCTGAAAACGCACTTGCACGCCGGGACACAGTTCAAACTGCTGCTGATAGTCGTAGACGCGCAGCGTATCCAGCGCGGCCATGGCATCCTCTACAGTGTAGAGGGGCTCTACCACGGGCCGGCCGGCTCGCTTGCCCTTTTGGTTGGTCCAGTTTGCGTCCTGCTCTTGAATATGAGCACTGTCCAGCAACATGATCTCCAGCAGTTCGGCAGTCAGGCGCGTAGTATATGCCTTGCCGGTGAAGCCTTGTTTTTTCAGTAGGGGCAGGCGGCCGGAATGGTCAATATGGGCATGGGTGACAATGACAAAATCCATCTCGCCTGCATGGAAAGGCAGAGCATTGTCATTTACCTCGTCTCTTCCCTGCTGCAGACCGCAGTCGATGAGGATCTTTTTACCGCAGGCTTCCAGACAGTGGCAGCTTCCGGTGACGGCATGTGCTGCACCGTAAAAGGTCAATTTCATATGATTTCCTCCTGTTCCGTGGATTTGAGGTTGCTTACTTTTTATAATTTTATGATAGCACAATCCTGGAACGTGTGCAATCACAGGATGGGTAAAAAACTTACGAAAAAAGTAAACTTTTTCGAAAAAAGGTGTTGACAAACACAGCCTTTTTTGGTATTCTATATAGGCACCCGGGGGTATAGCTCAGCTGGGAGAGCGCTTGACTGGCAGTCAAGAGGTCAGCGGTTCGATCCCGCTTATCTCCACCAAGGAAAAAAGAACACCCGATTGGGTGTTCTTTTTTTACTTTTGCGGAGGTAACGGAGAGAACCGCCGCCCGCAGGGCGCAGCGGGACGAACACGAGCATTTTCCGGCACGCAAGGGCAGAGTTTCGCCTTAGCGAAACGGAAAGGAAATGCGAAGTGTCACGCAGTATCCCGCTTATCTCCACCAAAAAAAGATACCGGTTTCGGTGTCTTTTTTGTTTTTTAGCGCAACAGATTTCTTTTCTTTAAAAACTGTGTTATACTGTGATCAAGTAAATGTAAAGGAGGGATTCTTTTGAGCAAACAGAAAAAAGCGGATTTGCTGCTTACAGCTGTCACGGGCTGTTGGGGCATTTCGTACTTTTTGATGGATCTGTGCCTGACTGATCTTCCCCCGCTTTGCCTGAATGCCTTTCGCTTTTTGTTGGCCTGTCTTGTGATTGGGCTGATGTATTTTCCCAAAATGAAACATATTTCCCGGGAAACATTGAAATACAGTGTGATCATCGGTGTTTGTCTGACCATTGTATATATGTGCTGTACCTATGGCGTGATGTATACATCCATCTCCAATGCAGGGTTTATCTGTGCGCTGCCCGTGGTGACTACCCCAGTGCTGGAGTTCATCGTTGCCAAGCGCCGCCCCGGAAAACGTCTGTTTACCGCATTGCTTCTGTGCACCTTGGGTTTGGCGCTGCTGACCTTAAATGAGCAGTTCCGTCCCGCATTGGGCGACATTATTTGTTCGGGTACCGCCATTTTTTATGCCATTGATCTGGTAGTCACCGACCGCGCGGTGCATCGTCCCGATGTGGATGCACTGCAAATGGGTATCCTGCAGTTGGGTGTGGTGGGAAGCATCATGCTGGTACTGAGTATTTTCTTGGAAGAACCGCATCTCCCCTCTTCCCCCACGATTTGGGCCAGCGCACTGTTTCTGTCTCTTTTCTGCTCAGGCTTCGCCTTTGTGGTGCAGGCCGTACAGCAACAATATACCACACCCAGCCATGTGGGATTGATCTTTACACTGGAACCGTTGTTCTCTGCAATTGTGGCATATTTTCTGGCGGGAGAGCGCATTGGAGCTCGTGGATATGTAGGTGCCGCGCTGATGATGTGCAGTTTGATTCTGATGGAACTGGATTGGAGCGCCATCAAGTCAAAGTTTCAAAAAACCACATAACGATACAAGAAAAAAATACCGAAGCTTTGCAGCTTCGGTATTTTTTATGCTTCTTTTTCTGTTGACTTCCAGATCCAGGCGGCATAGGCCAGTGCCACAACGGTAAGGAATGCCGCAGCAATATAATCCATCGTTTGAGATCGAGGGCCTGCCACCGCACTTAACGCATTCAAAATGCTATGTGTGATGATACAGGGCCACAGACTTCCCCAACGGTAAACAATGACAGTAAACAGCAAGCCAGCTGCTATAGCATAAACGATCTGCAGCAGTGTGGGCAGCAAATCCGCGCCATTCAGCAGATTCACAATGTGGCCCACACCAAAGGTGATGCTGGACACAAGGATTGCAGTTTTCACATTCTCACGGCATATGGCACGGAACAAGAAGCCGCGGAAGATAAGTTCTTCTAAAAATCCCACGCAGAGCATGGAAAGCATATACAAAACCGTTTCGGGCACAGAATGATGCAGCTGCACACCGCCCCACAGGTTGGTGGAAATCAGCAGCAGCAGTGGCCAGTAATGAAGCCACAGTTGCTTTGCCTCCATTTGCGCCAGACCGTAAGTTTGCAGCAAAGCGTGTTGTTTCACCCATAGATATAAAAAGGCCGTCATGGCCAAACTGAGCGCTGCCGTGACCGACTTTTCCATGCCCAAAGACTGGGACAATGTGTCCGCTGCACTCAGAGACACCACATAAATACCGATCCAGCTTAACGCAAAGCCAAGAGGATTCTGTTTGTAAAAGGTATACACGGAAACACCTCCTTGATGGGTATTATATCGTACTTATCTGATCTGTGCAAGAGCAAGAAAAAGCACCCTCTCCGCATTTGGAGAGGGTGCTGAATCGCATTTGTGCTTACTGGGGCAGGTTTACGCGTTTGACCATGATGGCAGATACAATACCGATAACAATGCCCGCTAAGGTGCCGCTAAGCACCAAAAAGGGGATGTAGTACTTCAGCACGGTAGTGCCCATCAGCAGGCAAGCCATGCCGATCTGACCCATGTTGTGCAGCACACCGCCGGCCACACAGACGGCGATGTAGGAAAACACCTTGCAGTTTTTCAGCAGCACCATGCCCAAAAAGCTGACCACTGCGCCCGCAATGCTGTACAGCATACTGACGGCGGTACCGAAGAGCAGGCCTACCAAAAACACACGGCACAGAGAGACCAAAACAGCCTCTTTCCAGCCCAGTTTATACAGAGTAAAGACCACCACGATATTGGCCAGACCCATCTTGACACCGGGAATGGCTACAAAAGCAGGAAGCTGACTCTCGATGAAGGACAGGATCATCGCCAAGGTGATAGACAGTGCCAACAGCACCATTTTGCTTGAATTGTACTTCATGTGCTTCCTCCTTTCTTTCGTATCAGCTCACCAGATCCACATCGTTGTCGGCAGCGCCGTAGACAGTGACAGTAAGCTTATTGGGCAGGCATGTAATAACCTGACCGTTGTTGTGAATCTTTCCCTGCTTGACGCACAGGGAGTCGGGGCAGTTGGCGTGGGTGAGCCACGCCTTCCCTCCCTCGATTTTCAGGGTATTGGTGCCGCCATTCAGTTCAAAGATGCCGGGTGTTTCCAAAGAATACCGGGCAACTTCTTCTCCGTTTACTGCCACAATGACGCCTGCGCCGCTCTCTTGATTGGCACCCAACCAAAGATACATCACCAGCGCCAGCAGCAAACAGCCACCAATCAGACACGCATCCCAGATATGATTTCTTTTTTTCTCTGCCGGACGTTCCATCAGAATGCCATGACAGCCATCGCCAGGATAGCACCGACCATCAGGTCAGCAGGCAGGCCGCGGAAAGACTTGGGCATATAGCGCTCCTGCAGGTTCTCGCGAACGCCCACAAAGAGCAGCATTGCCACCATCAGACCCAGGCCGGCACCCAGTGCAGCCACCAATGCCTGCACATAGGTCAAGCTCAGATTCTGCAAGGTTACCCCCAGTACAGCGGTGTTCAGCACCATCAGGGGCAGGCAGAACAGCTTAGTCTTGGCAAAGGCCAGATGCAACACGTAAGCCAGAGCCAGAATGATCAGCACAAAGGCCAGAGTCTGGAAATATTCCAGACCATTGGGAGCCAGTACATAGGTCTGCAGAGGCCAAGCGATGGCCATGGTCAGCACCATCAGCACGGTGACAGACAGACCCAGACGGACACTCTTGCAGGTGCACTTGGCATTGCCCAGAACGGAGGTAATGCCCAGGTAACCCTGCAGCACGCAGTTATTCATCACGACGCTGCCGATGAGCAGAAGAATCAGATCTTTCATGCCTGTACCTCCTTATCTTCACAATCGCAGCTGCAAGCGCTCATGCCAACAGCCTTGCAGGTAACGCTGTCACAGCCTTCGCTGCCGCAGCAGGGGTTGCTCAGCTTGCTGAGTACAGCTGCCATGATGCTGGCAACCAGGAAACCGCCGGGAGCCTTGGTCAGCAGAGGAATGCGATACTCAGTCAGGAAAGCAATCTGCTTGCCGGCAACGGATGCGCTGCCCAACAGCTCGCGCACGATACCCATGACCAGCAGAACAGCAGTAAAGCACAGACCGGTTACCACAGCACTCATGACTGCGCTGCCAATGCTGGTCTTGGATGCTTCTTCGGCCTGATTGAATACCACCAGGTTGACAGCCACAACGGCAACATATACGCCGATCATCTGGTAGACATCGGGCAGGAATGCATTCATCAGCATCTGCACGGCAGAAACAAAGCCGGCGCTGACAATGACGCAAACGGGGATCAGAGCTTCAGCGGGGGTGACCTTCTTCAGTGCGGCAATAACCAGATTGCTCAGCAGCATTACGGCCAGAACTGCAATACCCATACCAAAGGCACCCCATACGGTAGCGGTAGCTGCCATAGCGGGGCAAGCACCCAGGAACAGTACCATCAGAGGATTCTTCAAAATGGCCTTGCAAACACAATTCTTTTCACTCATTGTGCTGCACCTCCCTTCAGCATTTCAAAGGCAGCGAAGATATCGGCAGTAGCAGTCTTCATGGCATTGGTGGTCATAGTAGCACCGGAAATCAAGCACTGCTCACCGTTATAGGTGCCGGAAGTCAGGCCCTGGAAACCAGCCTTGTAGGAGGGTTCATCCAAGGTATAACCATGGAAATACTCTGCGTCGAAGATCAGTTCATCCACGTTCATCTTGACGATAGCGCCCTGATCATCCAGCACGTAGTAGACGCCCATTACGTTGTTATTATAACCATAGCTTCTGGCAACCAGACCGTAGTAGGTCTTGCCGTCCTTGGTCAGTTCGTAAGCGGAAGTCACGGAGTTGAAGATAGCGGGCAGATTGATTGCCTTGACTTCGGCATCAGCCAGCAGAGCCTTCATACGAGCCAGATCCTTGGTCTCATTCTTCACGATGTTGGCAGCGGCATGTGCCACAACCTCGCTGACAACAGCAGCATGGTCAGCAGCGACATCCTTACCCTCTACGTTCAGCAGCTTGACAGAACCGGTAGCATTGACAACAGCCAGCATCATGGTCTCGCCGTCCTTCACCAGGTAAGCGAAGCCGGAGTTATTGGTAGCCTTCATGGCCTTGACGATATAGGTACCGACAGCACCCAGATCTTGAACCTGTGCAACACCGCTTTCATTTACCATACCGCTGTGTGCGCCGGGCAGCAGCTCCATCAGGATCTGCTCGTCGCTCTTCTTACCTGCGCCAACCAAGTCATTGGCGATCAGCGCAGCAAAACCATCGGAAACGGCATCACGGAATGCAACGGAAGAATAGGTGCAACCCGACACGACCTGGATATCGGCCAGTGTGGAATCCTGGCCTACAAAAGTGCCAGGATAAGCAGCACCAAAGTCCTTGCTTTCGGGATAAGCATCCAGCTGAATACCACAGATCTTGCCCTCGGCATTGATGCCCATGGTCAGTTCGATGGCCTGGCCGGTATAGCCCTTGGTGGTGGACAGACGGATGGCATAACCCTTGCCGGAGGTTTCAGAATAGATGCTTTGGACAGTGCCGGGAACATCCTTCAGATCAGCACCGGTGCCGTCGGCCACATCATAGACCTTTTCAAAGTTCTCGGCATCGGGCATAACAGCAAACAGGGGTGCAAATGCGGCAGAAGCGCCGTTGCTTGCAATAATGGGGCCGGTAACCACATTAATTCCAATGAGCAGGACTGCGAAAACAGCAACCAGACCGGCAATCAGACCTGCAATCTTTCCAGTTTTTTTCTGTGCCATTATTTCACACCTCCCAGAGGTTCGACGGCGGTCCACTTCTCAATGTAGGGGGTCAGAATATTCATAATGAGAATGGAGAAGGACACACCTTCGGGATATGCGCAGAAGAAGCGAATGATAAAGGTGATCACACCGCAGCCCACAGCAAAGACTACACGGCCCTTGGTGGTGATGGGAGTGGTCACATAGTCGGTAGCCATGAAGATGGCGCCGATCAGCAGACCGCCGGCCAGAACCTGGTACAGAGCCATGTTCACATCAAAACCGGTAGCCAGCAGATACAGTACAAAGACAGTAACCGTGAAAACCACGGGGGTGTGCCAGGAGATCACCTTGCGCACCAGTAAGTACACGAAGCCGATCAGCAGAGCCACAGAGCAGGTTTCGCCGATGGCACCGCCGTGCAGGCCCAGGAACATATTCAGCAGGCTGGGGACTTCGCCGCCCTTAGCCAGCTGCTCCAGGGGAGTTGCGGAACCGGTCAGTTCTACGATGGTGGGGTTTGCACCGCCGGCTACCTGAGAAAATGCCAGCAGCATAAAGACACGGCCGGCAATGGCAGGGTTTGCAAAGTTCTGACCCAGACCACCAAAGAGACCCTTGACGCAGACGATGGCAAACACAGTGCCTACTACGCACTGCCAAACGGGCACGTTGGTGCTGAGGTTCAGAGCCAGCAGCAGACCGGTGACAACAGCAGACAGATCACCGATGGTGCTCTTTTTGCCGACACACAGGTTAAACAGGTACTCAGCAGCAACGGCAGTGATGACACAGGAGGCCAGAACAACCAGAGCCTTCAGACCGAAGATTACCACAGATGCGATGGTAACCGGCATCAGAGCCAGCACCACATCCAGCATGATGCGGTTGGTAAATGCGCCGCTGTGAATATGCGGCGAAGGGGAAACAATCAGCTTATTCATGGCTTACTTTCCTCCCTCTTTCTTTTTTGCATTCTTCATAAAGGCACGAGCCTCGTTGTTGATCTCAAGCAGAGGCTTGTGTGCGGGGCAGACATAAGAGCAGCATGCACACTCGATGCACTGACCGACACTGGTCTTCTCCAGCAGAGCCAGACGCTTTTCTTCGTTCTCCTCCTCCATGGCACGGGCAATGGCAGTAGGATTCAGCTTGGCGGGGCAGTTTGCCACGCAGCGGCCGCAGCGGATGCAGGTGGTGGGCTCGTAGACCTTGGCTTCTTTCTGGTTCATCACCAGCACGGCGTTGGTAACCTTTTCAGCGGGAGCATCCAGGGACAGCTGTGCATGACCCAGCATGGGGCCGCCGATCAGGACCTTACCAGCCTCTTCCTTCAGGCCGCCGGCCTGCTCGATGATATAGCTGATGGGGGTACCGATGGGAGCGATCAGGTTGGTGGGCTGCTTCATGGCAGAGCCGCAAACGGTAACGATACGGTCAACCAGAGGCATTCCGGTTTCGATATACTCCGCCATCTTGGTCATGCTGCTGACGTTCAGGATCAGCACGCCCAGAGATGCCATACGCTGGCCACCCTTGACTACCTTACCGGTGACGTTGTACAGCAGAACCTGCTTGGCGCCCTGGGGATAAATGGTGGGCAGAGGGAACACCTCTACACGGGGATCGTTTTCGAAAATCTTATTCAGTTTGTCAATGGCATCCTGCTTGTTGTCCTCAATGCACAGCACCACTTTATCGGAGCTGACATAGGTCTTCAGCAGTTCAACGCCCTTGACCAGCATTTCGGTGTTTTCCAGCATCATGCGGTGGTCACTGGTGATGTAGGGCTCACACTCAGCGCCATTGACCAGCACGGTGTCTACCTGGTTGCGACGGACAGCGTCCAGCTTTGCCCACAGGGGGAATGCTGCGCCACCCAGACCGACCACACCGCTCTTGCGAACGGCCAGCAGGAAGCTGTCCAGATCGTTGACTACGGGGGGTGCCAGGTTGGGATCCTTCTCCATCTTGCCATCGCTTTCGATACGAATGGCCATCACGCTCTTGCCATTGGCCTTTACATAAGGCTCGATGGCCTTAATGGTGCCGGACACAGTGGCATGAACGGGAGAAGAAATGTTGCCGCCTTCTTCAGCGATCAGCTGACCCACACGGACATAGTCGCCCACATTCACTACGGGCACCGCAGGTGCGCCGGAATGCATAGACAGGGGCAGCAGAACTTCTGCAGGGGGAGCAACACGCACCGAACTTACCCCGGCAGTATGTTTATTGTGGGGCAAGTGCAGGGTAGAAATGTTTTTTCTGACTTTCATCAGGTTCCTTCCTCCTCTGTTCGATATACGGATTTCTTTATTTTGTTATTTCGACTTTGTCGCGCAGTCCACTGCTATAATGAACTGAGCTGTCTTCAAAGATCCACAGGGCCTCTACCCCGTCCATCTTTTCCACCAGAGCCAAGCCTTCTTCATAAGGCATACAGAACAGCGCGGTAGACAAGGCATCTGCCAGACCGCTGTGCTTGGTAAAGATGGAAACAGACGGGAAATACGTTGCAGGCATCAGGGTTTCACCATCGATAATGTGGTGATACCGCTGGCCAGCCACCTCATAGTACCGTTCATAGGAACCGGAAGTAACGCAGGAGGTATCTGTAAGCGTCAAAATAGCCAAATGGCCATCTTCAAAGGGATTTCTGATGCCGGTGAGCCAGCCGGTACCGTCGGGCTTGGTGCCAATAACACGGATGTTTCCGCCGATATTCAGCACATAGCCATAAGCCTTGTTTTCTTCCAGATACTGCGCCGCCATTTCGGTGGCATAACCTTTGCCCAAAGCACCCACATCAATGGAAGCCTTAGGGTCAGTGATACGCAAGGTATTATTTTGCTCGTCGATCTCCAGCAGGGAAAAATCGGTGTGGGCCGCTGCCGCCTGCAGGTCCGCCATAGGCGGCACCTTGGCTGCAGAGGGATCATCCATGGCTTCTGTCCGGTAATCATGCCAGATAGAAAGCACAGCGCCCATCATCACGTTCATTTCTCCGCCGGTGGTCTCGTACAACTCTTTTGCATACAGCATAAACGCAATGAGTTTTGCGTCTACGGGTACGGGATCACCGCCGGCCTGCTTGTTGACAGTACAAAGATTGTTCACGCCGGAGTATTCGTGATAAATATCGAATAACTGGTGATATTCCTGCAAAATGCGGGAAACCCCGGCAGAGCGTTCATCGAACTGCTCGGCCGGGTCTCCTGCATAGCTATACACATAGGAGACAGTATCGAAATAGTTAAAGTAAAGCTTGCTCTGCACGTCGCCGGATTGCTGCGCTGGCGGCTGTTTACAGCCAGTCAGCATAGAAAACAGCAACAACAAACAGAGAATCAAAGCACCTGTCTTTACCTGTTTCAATGGGGTTCACTCCTATGTTTTGTTTAAAAAATCGGTTTAGCGGACGTTGTCGCAAGCAGCGCCAACAACAGCATTCAGGCCGGTGACCTGGATGGTGCAGCCAGCGGACAGCAGAGTCTTGTCCTTGGAGATGTAGTGGTTGTTCACCAGCTCGGTCTCCATAGCCTTCAGCTCAGCGCCGGTCTTGCCAACAGCGTACTTAGCGTAAGCGTCAGCCTGCTCGAACCATTCCTTCATGACGCCGTCGCCATTGTTGTCGACCTTGCCTTCCATGCCATAGCCGCTCTTCAGAACGCGCTTGGTATCCTTGAAGGACTTGTCAACGATCTCGCCCAGAGTGTTGATGGCGATCTGGGGCTGGATAGCATCGGTCAGAGCAGCCAGGATCTTGCCGTCAGCACCGACAACAGCAGCACCGAAATCGGTGTACATCTTGACGGAACCGTCCTTGTCGGAGGTGGCAGCGGTGCTCTCAGCAGCGGTGGTCTTGGCAGCAACACCCAGCTTGAACTCGCCGGCGGTCTTGAAGGTCTGAGCCTGATCGTCGTTGCAAGCCTTCACGACAGCAGCCATGAAATCGGTGATCTGCATGGAGCAACCGGCATCCAGCAGAACCTTGTCAACAGCGATCTTGTGGCCGCCAGCTTCCTGAGTCTCGATGGAGTTGACTTCAGCAGCGGTCTTGCCGACAACATAAGCCTCGAAGGCCTTGGTCTGCTCGTACCACTCCTTCATGACGCCGTTCTGGTCGTTGTCGACCTTGCCGGCCATGCCGTAACGGTCGCCCAGTTCCATCTTGGTCTCAAAGGTCTTGTTGGCATCAACAGCGCCGCCAACAACAGCCATCTTGTTCTGAGCAACATCGATGCGGCAAGCAACGATCTTGCCGTCCTTGTCCAGAACGACGGTTGCAACGGTAGCGTCGACCTGAGCGTTCTCGGTCTTGGAGCTATCCATGCTCACGACAACACCCATGCCCAGCTTGTACTCGGCTTCCTTCTTGGCAGGCTCGCCGCCGCCGCATGCGACCATGGACAGCATCAAGCAGGCCAGCAGAGCCAGTGCAATGATTTTCTTCATAGTGGTTTTCTCTCCTTTTATAAAATATTTTTTCACTATGTTGTCCGATACATTCGGTTATCGGTAATCAAACAGGATCTTCACATTCAGTCAAAAAGAGCCACAGTTGCATAAACAGCTGCAGCATACAAAACATAACAAACAGTCCAAGTCTGCGAGATGTTGTCGTTCTCTCCATCAAAGCGGACGGCATCGTTTTTTCGCGGGCTGCGGGCTCATTTACCGTATGGAAATTCCCTCACCCTATTGTACCTTGTTCCTTATTTCTTGTCAAGAAAATCATTGGGTTTTTTATTGATAAAACACGCGAATTTACAATTCTTCTTGCTTTTTTAGATAAATTTTCTTTTCTTTTTTCAAAATGTCATTTTCTACAATTCACACATATATAACCCTATTGGTCGTACTGCCACAGAAACAATTTGACATTCGCTTCGCTGCAGATATAATAAAGTACATTGGAAGATACAGAAGCCCAAAAGGAGGTTGCCCCATTTATGTCTGTCAAAGCGATATTGTTTGATCTGGACGGCACACTGCTGCCCATGGACCAGGAATTATTTGTGAAATCTTACTTGGGTCGGCTGGCCCATGCCATGGCAGTGTATGGTTACGACCCGGACAAACTTGTAAAAGCAATTTGGGCCGGCACCGATGCGATGGTGCAAAACGACGGCAGCCACATCAACGAAGCGGTCTTTTGGAAGGTGTTTTCCTCTTTTTTCGGTGCGGAATCTTTGAAGGATCAGCCGCTTTTTGATGACTTTTACCGAAAAGGCTTTCCCGCGGTACGGGAATCCTGCGGTTTTGCGCCCGAAGCCCGGCAGGTATTGGATAAAGTGAAATGTTTGGGGCTACCCGCAATTCTTGCCACCAACCCCATCTTCCCTGCCATTGCTACCCACCAGCGCATACAATGGGCCGGACTGGATACCAGTGATTTCATGCACATTACTACCTATGAAAACTCCAGTTTCTGTAAACCGAACCCCGCCTATTACCGGGAAATTCTGGACAAGCTGGGACTGCATCCTCAAGAATGCCTGATGGTAGGTAATGATGTGACCGAAGACATGGTGACCGAAGGTATGGGCATGCGAGTATTTCTGTTGACCCATTCTTTAATCAATAAGCGTAATCAAGATATTTCTTGTTATCCCCATGGTGATTTTGATGCACTGCTGGCGTATCTGGATCAGTTGGGCGAAAAGGCGGAAGTAAAGGAGTAAAGGTATATGAAACTGGTGCAGAACTTTATTACCGAGAACGATTGCTGGAAGGAAAATGTACAGCGATCCAACGAGCGGTATTGCCGTTTTCAGGATGAAGGTCCCAAGGGTCTCATGCTGCATTCTGTTGGCTGCGGCGAGCCCACCGCCGATGTTTGGATCGAGCGTTGGAACAAGCCAGGCATGGAGATTATGGTGCATGCTTTTGTGGAAAAAGATCGTGTGGTGCAGACCTTCCCCTGGAACTATCGCGGCTGGCATGCCGGCGGCAAGGCAAACAACACCCACATCGGTGTGGAAATGACTGAACCCGACACCATCTACTACCCCGATCCCATGGGTTTTGTGTGGGTGGACAAGGATCCCGCCGCCACTGAGGCACACATCCGCACGGTGTATGCCCTGTCGGTGGAGCTGTTTGCATCTCTGTGCAAGGAATATTCTCTGGATCCGCTGGAAGACGGTGTCATCATCAGTCATGATGAAGGACACAAGCGTGGTGTGGCCTCCGGTCATGCTGATCCGGAGCACATCTGGTGCAAATATGGCATCACCATGGATGATTTCCGCCGGCATGTGGCAGAGAAACTGGCACAAATGCAGTAAAAATGCAATAGAAAAGACCGTCCGGCCGGACGGTCTTTTTTGCTTATTCGGGAACTTTTCCAGAAATCAAGGCGATATCCTGCTTGCCACGATACAGCACCAAGACATCTTCTTCTGTCAAAAGTGAGAGCCGGTCCCCTTGCAGGAACGCACATCCAAATCGTTCCCCATTCGTTTTTTCAATCAATTCCACAACACCCAATTCTTTTTCTTTGCAAACGCCATAAGAAATAACGCCGTTGGCATTGTAGAATTCATATGCAATGTCATTTTTAGGCACTTCTCTGTAAATCGCAAGGATTTTATATTTATCACTGATGCCCCCTTTATTTTCGCAATAAGTAGCCTTTTCGGGCAGTGCAAGCAGTTTTTCCGGTTGGTATGCTTTGATCTTATTCTGCTGCCAGGCGACTACACACACCATAACCAGACTGAAAACAACCGCAAGACAAAACAAAACCACCAAAAGGTTCGTTGTTTTTCTCATCACAACCTCACCCCACACATATTAATTCAGCATGCGCACGGTAAAAATCATAAACACACCCCGTATGATCAATTGTCCATGTTGTATACTGCGCGCCGCTATGCTTTCTATACACAACATAAGGTGTCGCATAATAGAACTTTGTAATTTCCAAAACATAATATCCCGGCGGATTATCGCCTAGTTCTTTCGAATACCCAATCACACTACTTCCACAAACGTTGGAACCTGCTACAGAAAAGCTAATCATATCAAAAGGTTCTGGCAGTTCTACAGTTATTTCGTAAGTCAACGCAGGACCACTATCCAAAACATAATATATTGAGTCTCCCGGTGATTCAAGATAAACGCCACCTTCCGGTTGATTGCCCGCCAGCCCGTTTTTACTCACAATTCGTTCCGGGAAATACTCTGTTTTATATTGATACTGCGGTCCATTGGGTTCCGCTATGTCTTCGTTCGGCAATTCTGCCGCAAAAACCACAGGATTTGTTGTGATCAAGGTCATTACAACCATCATCAATGCTAAAGTTCGTGTTACTTTTTTTCATTTCAACAACTCCTCTCTTTAATTTACCGTTTTTATGTGGACATACAACTTCCCAAAGTTCTTAAAAGTTTTGTTTTTTCATCGATTACCATAAAACGCACCTCCCCATCACGCAACATTTATTCTTTGATCATATCGTAACGAATTATTCGCTACTTGTCAATTCAATAATTTATTTTCTTTATTTTTTTGCGTTTTTAACAATAATGTACAATTTATTTGCATTTTTTGCTTTTTTCGCTTGAACGTTTTTCTTTTCTCTACGCAGCAAAAGGCCGTCCCGAAGGACGGCCTTTTTACTTGCATATTTACTTAGCGGATGACGAAATCGAAATAGGTGTTGGGATAGGGTTCGTTCTTCACCTTGAAGTGCCACCATTCGCACTCATAAGGCACGAAGCCGCACTGCAGCATGGCATTGCGCAGGATCATGCGGTTGCGCAGCTGCTCGGGGGTAACATCAGTATTCAAAGGCCAGCTTCTGGGATCCATGAAGTCAAAGATGCTGCCCATGTCCACTTCCTGATGGGTGCGCATATCCACAATGGTCAAATCCACGCAGCTTCCCCGGGTGTGACCGCTGCGGCGGGCGATGTAACCTTCGTCAAACATGGCGGCCTTTTCCACATTGGGATAATGAATGGGCTTGCGGCGCTGATCTTCTGCATCCTCACCCCACTGGCAGAAATCATCCACGGCGCGCTGAGGACGGTATGCGTCAAAGAACTTCATCACATAGCCCTGCTGACGCAGGATCTCAGCAGCCTTGACACAGCCATCGGCAGCTGCCTGGCTCATGACCACCAGATTCTGCTCGTAGCCATTAGCAGGGCGGCCCATGAAGTTATCGGTGCCGAAATACTTGGCATCAATGATGCAGTCTTCGATGAGTTCATCGATGTAAACGAAACCCTCGGGCAATTCTCTGGCCTTGGGTACACAAAGGGTACTTTGATTCATGTTCATCGCTCCTTTTCTTTATGCCTCCGGCACTTCGCCGGTAATTTCAATATAAGTAGGGGTATGCCCGGTGTGGGGGAAGAAGATTTCAATCAGGTCCCGCACCTTCAACTTGAGGCTTTCAGTATTGACGCAGGGATGCACACACATATCCTGCAGCTCCAGCAAATCTTTATCTACCACCAGTTCCACCTTGTGTTCCGTATCAAAAACCAGACCCATGGGTGTAATGGCACCAGGATGCACACCCAAGAGTTCAAACAGGGTGTCCTCTTCGCCAAAACTCAGACGGCTGCGTCCCAGACGGCGGGAAACTTCTGCGGTGCGGAAGCGCTTGTCACCACGGATCAAAAGCAGGATAAACTCGGTCTTCTGCCGGTTGGTGAGAAACAGATTCTTGCAGAAGGGCGCGCCCAGCGTCTCCTCTACCTGCACCAGGTCTTCCATGGTATGTGCTTCGGAATGGGCGGTATTGGTAAAGGGCATACCCAACTGATTCAGCAACGCGTAAATCTCTTGCGCATTGGCACGTTCCATTATTGCACCTCTTCCTTTTCTTCTTTCTTCTTTTTTCCGGGCAAAGGCAACTGCGCCAGCAGTACGGCGCCGATGATCAGACCGCCGCCCAATACCAGGCGCAGGCTGAAGCGTTCAAAGCCCATCAAAATGGAAACCACGCAGGTGATGACCGATTCCAAGGTATAAATCACCGCTGCATTGGCAGGATCCAGATATTTTTGCACATATGCCTGTAACAGACCGCATGCCACGGAAGGCATCAGCGCACAGAGCACTACCGGCAGCCAGGCCTTGGGAAAAGTTTCTGCCAGGCCGCTGTACGCACCTGTGCACAAGCTGACCGCAGTGGCAAAGATTGCACCGGTGACCAACGGCAAAAATGCCAGCAGCTTGGTGCCGGTCTGCTGTCCGGCCACCGAGATATAGGTGACCTGCAGCGCCCAGCAAAGGGCGCAGACCAAGGTCAGCACATTGCCCAAATTAATGGCAAGCCCCTGTCCCGGCTGCATATTCAAAAAATACAGACCCACCACACAAATCAAAATGGCAAGCACGATCTGTTTTTCGGGCTTTTGCTTCATCAGCACCCACATGACAAAGGGCACCATCACCACATAAGCCGTGGTAATAAATGCCGAACTGGCAGGGGTAGTGTAATTCAGACCAACTGTTTGAAAAAACAGTGCGCCATACAGCAATCCGCCAATGATGAAACCGTTTTTCCAATCGGTTTTGGTGGCTGTCTTCAGCTCGCGCAATGTGAGAGGCAGCATGCAGCCGGTGGCAATGATGTACCGGATAGAGGCAAAGGCATTGACATTCATACCGGCATCGGTGACTTGTTTGACCCAAATATAAGACAAACCCCAAAACAGGGTGACCAGTACCAGTAAGAGCTCCAAGAACCACTTGGAGCGGGTAATGGATTGCTTCATGACCTTCCTCCTATTGCGAAAGTTTCTGCGATATGTACAAGTGGTTACAGCAACTGGCCGATAACGGCATTGATCTGTCCCAGCAAATGCGCCTGAAAAGCCGGGAACGCAGCTGCCTTGGCCGTACCGCCCAGCAACACTCGATACCAAGTGGCTGCGGCAGCGTAGCGGCCGTAGTCCAGTGTCAGATGATAACCGTCACGGCACAAAGTCATCCCACCGTTTTGATAATCAAAGGTGGGCACCGTTTCACGCAAGGTCTGGATCACCAGACCGGCGGGAATCAAGGATGCCTCCATCTCTGCCGCGGCCCGCTGGGCGCAGGCAGTGAGACGACGGTACATTTCTTTTTGATCATGTTGATACCGGGCGAAGGCCGGATGGGTAGCACCGTGCTCATAAGCCCAGGTCTGATGAAAATACAGTCTGGCACCGGGGCAGGTTTCCCGAACAAAGGCTGTCAGTTCCCGCAAATAGGGCTGATAGCTTTCATAAAAGCCGCAATCCGGGCTGGCTTGCTGCAGGGTAACAACATCCCAACACTCCATCTTCAAAGCATCGGCAATGGAAATTTTTCCCTCAGCAGGGCCACCGTTACGCTCCAGATCATATGCCGGCAGATTTTCACGCAAGTTATCCCAGTGCATCTGCAGGCTGCAGCCACCAATGTACAGGTTGACAGTTTCCAGGTCTGCCCCATCATAAGCTGCCATGGTGTGAAACCAACGATGAGCATCCTGAGAGAAGCTGTTGCCAATGGACAGAACTTTCATATCAGACCTGCTCTCCTGCCTCACGGGCACGGTCCAAGCGACGATTGCGGAAATACAGGCACAAATCAACACTGACCAGAATGATGTTGATGAAGTAGAAAACCAACACATACCATTTCTGTGCGAAGGCGGCCATGTATGCCTCGTTGGTAAACTTGGAAGCAATGCCGGCTATATAACCAGTGATAATCAGGCACAGGAATGCAACACTCTTTCCCTTGGCCGTGCGGACTTTGTAGGATTTCATTACATTCATAGGCCAAGAGGCACCAAAGCTCAGGATCATAACGATTTCCAAAATTTCAGACATGGATCAAAACTCCTTTTCTGGTTTTACGCAAATTATTCCGTATATCATTATAGGTATATCCTTTTATGTTGTCAATGCAAAAAGCCGCTGAGTATGGATCGCACAGCTCACACTTCTTGACAAAGACTTCAGCGGCTGATACACTGAAACAATTGGAAATGACACGAATCCCGTATATTTGAGGTTGTGGATGATGGAAGAATTACTGGAACAACTGATTGAAGAAGCGCGTCCCGCTGCATTACAGGGTAAAGTAGCCGATTATATTCCCGAATTATCCAAGGCTGACCCCGCTGCCATCGGCATTCATATTATGAAAAGCGATGGCAAGCAGAGTTGGGCCGGCGACAATACTGCGCGCTTTACCATTCAGAGCGTAGTAAAGCCGATCCTGCTGCTGCAAGCTCTGCTGGATAATGGGATTGATTATGTCAAGCAACACGTGGGTGTAGAAGCCACCGGCAAGCCTTTCGACGCCATCAATGCGGATCAGCAGCTGGATGCCCACCATTTAAATCCCATGGTCAACATGGGCGCTATTGCCATGTGCTCTCTGATCAAGGGTGATACCTATGAAGAAAAGTTTCAGAGGCTGCTGCAGCTGACCCGCCAGTTAGCCGGAGATCCCACCATCGAGATTGATGAGGCAGTTTATCTGTCTGAAAAGGCTACCGGTAATAAAAACCGGGCACTTGCCTATCTGCTGAAGACCCACGGTCTGCTGACGGACGATGTAGAAGATGTGCTGGACTGCTATTTCCGCGCCTGTTCTATTTCTGTCACCTGTGAAAATTTGGCGCACATCGGCTATGTGCTGGCCAACCGTGGCAAATTGCCCCACACCAATGAGCGAGTCTTCCCCGGCCATTTTGCGCAATACGTCAATGCCATTCTCATGACCTGCGGCATGTACAACGGTTCCGGCGAGTTTGCCGTCCGGGTTGGTGTTCCTGCCAAAAGCGGCGTAGGCGGTGGCATTATGGCAGTTGTTCCCACCCGTATGGGTATCGGTATCTTTTCCCCCGCTTTGGATGACAAGGGCAACAGCATTGCCGGCATCCAAATGCTGGAAAAGCTGAGCCATCAGCTGTATCTAAGCATTTTCTGATCAAAAGACATAGACAAAGCGCGGTACCGAGTTGGTACCGCGCTTTTATTTGGTATGCGACAGGGATGTATTTACTTTTTCGCTATAATCATATAGCGATGGGCGGTGCCTTCCAGCACGCCGGTTTTGTCGATGATCTTCTGCACTTCCAACAGCCGGTCAAAGCAGCGGTCCACAGAAAAGTCCGGGAACTCCCAGGGCAACACCCGTGCAAACCAGACAAAGGCGCCCACATCGTAAAAGCGAATGGGCAGATAGGCTTCGCCGCTGTCAAGGATTTCAAAGCCGGCATCTTCAAAGGCTTTCTTTTGCACAGACAGGCGCAAATGTGGGTAGGGTTTCTCTACTTCCGGCAGCACCAGTTCCACCAAGTCACGGTCATTGTCACTGCCCACCTGCTGGGTGATGAAGAGTCCGCCCGGTTTCAGCAGGCGGTACAGTTCCGCGGGGGTAAAAGCGCCGTGGCGGTTGAGGATGATATCGAAGCTTTCGTCCTCAAAGGGAATGTTTGACGAGTCACTACAGGGCTTGAACCTGATGCCGAGGGGTGCAAGTTCTTTCTCGCACAGTTCCACATTGGGCGGATATCCCTCAGTGGCTGCAGTGTTTTGATAGGGGTGCCCCAAGCTCAGCAGCATCTCTCCCCCGCCGGTGTCGTAGTCCAAAATCTGCAGATCTTCCCGCAGATACCGCTTGACGATTTCTTTATAGCTCCAAGGAACATCGCCCTGTTCATGCCTGCCATCCAGATGGGAAAAATCCCAGCCGTGGATGTGGGCGATTTCTTCTTCCTGTTTCCAACTTGTTTTGTATGCTTGTTCGTTCATTTCTACTGCTTCCTTTCCATTTTATAAAGTGGGATGGAGCGGTGCAGTTCCTGACAACATAGGAGCGCAAGGTGATTTATCTCGGTACAATCTGCTGTCAGTTTTGGAACTGCACCGAGTAGATAATTCGTTTTCTCATAAGAACCTCCGCAGGGTTTAATTGGGAAAAGTATATCACGGTGACACGGGGAAAGTCAAACATGATCGAGTCAGCAAACTCCTACCGGATAAAACAAAAGCAGCACCCGCTGGCACACCGTTATGGCAAGAAGGGATTCGCTTTGCTGCGGCAAAGCCACGGCGGTTGCGGCGTGCCCCGGCACCCCGCCAAGTGCCGCCTTTCGAATCCCTCTCTACAAACATCCATACCAAAACAAAAGCAGTACCCTTGCGGGTACTGCTTTTGTTTTGTGAAAGAGCGACTAAAAGTAGTATAAGTGTGGGTAAAAACGACCAAAAGTAGTGTGCATTATCTATTTGACAAATTGGAATTTGGTTAACTGTTAGCCATATTGAAGTTTATTACCGAATCAAAAGCAGATAGCTTTTCTGCGGTGAACTGGTGTGATACCACAAGGAGTGTCTTATTTTTGATGGACAATAACAAGTCTTCGATTTTCTCGGCAGTTGCTGCATCCAAGTTCGCCAACGGCTCGTCCAGTATCAGCACATCTGTATGCCGCAACAATGCACGGGCAAGACAGATTCGTTTCTTCTCACCACCAGAGAAATTGCTTCCATCCTCAGAAACCATGCTGTCCAGCATTTCAACCGATGCGTACTTTTCCAGGCCAACTGAATTAACAACAGACAGCAATTCTGCATCTGGCACAGATTGATACATGGTCAAATTGTTTCTCAAGGTGTCATTGAACAAAGTGGCTTCCTGACGAACGACGGTCATGAACCCATATGTGCTGTCAAAAGCATTGATGTTCTGTCCATCAATAAAAATAGAGCCATTAGTAGCATCATAATACCGCAGCAGCAAATTGACGGCTGTTGTCTTTCCGCAACCGCTAGGGCCTTGCAAGAGATACCGCTTTCCTTTTTCAATGGTCAGATTGAAACCGCTCAGAATGGGTGTGCTGGCATCATATGCAAAATCGACACCACGGAACTGAATGCATTGGTTGAATGTATCTGCCCGATTTACTTCTTGAAGTGGGTTAGTGTCTTCAAGGAATGTCTCCATCATTTGGCAAGTGGGACGGATTGCTATCAGCTGCCGTGTAATGCCTGCCAAGGAAATCAAGGGATAGGACAGTTGGTCAATCATGCCGATTGCCACAAAGAAGTCACCAGCAGAGAAATCCCCACTCCATACCAGCCAAGCAGAGCAAGCCAACACGATGAAATAGGACAAATAGGAAATCAAGGTTGTAATCAACTGCGCAACTGCACTGAGTTGTTCTTCCTGCAAGCATTTATCCGACGCACTATCGTTGACCAAATGGAATCTTGAAATGATTGCGCGTTCTGCGGAAAAATTCTTAATGACCTCAAAGCCAGACAGCAAATCTGTTGCTCTGGACAGGGCATATTCTACCGCATTGATTGACTCAGCTTGGGCATTTTGCAACGGCTTTTCAATCAGCTTTGGAATGTATAGAGGTGTTGTCAGCAAAGTAATCGTTATGATGGCAATCCGCCAATCCAGCAGAAAC
>JAZTYK010000021.1:0-61616 GCA_045636925.1 Oscillospiraceae bacterium | reverse complement strand
AGAGATGTACGTGCAGCAATGTATTTAGTCGACTGATACTAATAGGCCGAGGGCTTGACCTATATCAGATTATAGGCAACCTCAACGAAGTTCCTTTTCAATGTCTTATCTCTTTCAGTTTTCAATGTGCTGGTAAACAATATGCACCTTTAGCTCAGTTGGTAGAGCACCTGACTCTTAATCAGGGTGTCCAGAGTTCGAGTCTCTGAAGGTGTACCATTGATATTTAGGCGAAAGCCTTTATATATTGGCGTGGCCCGTTGGTCAAGCGGTCAAGACGGCGGCCTCTCACGCCGCAAACAGGAGTTCGATTCTCCTACGGGTCACCATTAATTTAATAATAGTAGTAGGTGTTGATTACGGTGAGGGTCCACCCGTTCCCATCTCGAACACGGTAGTTAAGCTCACAGGTGCCGACGATACTTGGCTGGCGACGGCCTGGGAAAATAGGTTGACGCCTACTTCTATATATTCCTCCTTAGCTCAGTCGGTAGAGCATGCGGCTGTTAACCGCAGGGTCGTTGGTTCGAGTCCAACAGGGGGAGCCAAAACCTCAAGTCGAAAGACTTGAGGTTTTTTGTTGTTTTTAAAAATCACCTCGCAGCAAGTTGAGTCTTAAGTATAGGATAAATAATATGACATATTGCATTCATGAAAATGTTGTGATAGAATTGAAGCAAGAAAGAGGTGTCTCTTATGAGTGAAAGAAAAAAAGAACTCCTGCGCACTATTAAATTTGCGTTGTTTTCTGTCAGTGCAGGTATCATTCAGGTGGCAAGCTTTGCACTGTTTGAAGAAGTACTGCATCTGGAACACTGGTTGAGTTATTTACTGTCACTGGTCTTGTCGGTGCTGTGGAACTTTACGCTTAACCGCAAGTTTACATTTCATTCGGTGGCAAATGTACCCATCGCAATGTTGAAAGTTGCACTGTTTTACTTGGTCTTTACCCCGTTGTCGACCTGGTGGACTGCGGTGCTGACTGGTAAGCAGGTGGGATGGAATGAATATTTGGTGCTGGCGCTGACCATGGCAATTAACTTTATTAGTGAGTATTTCTATCAGCGGTTTGTGGTTTACGGTAAAAGTATCGACACAGCAGAACCAAAAAAGTAAATATAAAAGCATTGGCTTGTAATAAGCCAATGCTTTTTTCTTAGAGTTTATACTTCATCAGTCCGTGATGATTACAGTATAGATACAAGAAACCGCGTCCTCGCAGACGCAGCCGAGTTTCTGCGTTTCCTTCAGGATACAGTTTGACCAGCTGAAGGCGATCAGAAGTAAGATGGGCAAGAAAGGAAATATAATGTTGTTTTGTCATAGGGTGGGGCACTGTGATAAAATATTCATCTTCTACTGGCTCAATTACTGGCTTGTGTGCATCGTCCACATCTTCTGCCTCCAACGGTGGCAGCGTAATACCGCAGCAGCTGATGAGTGCATTGCCGGTGGCATGTAGAATATTACCACAAAGGGGACAGACATAAAACTTGGTGCGCAGCATATTGCCGGAAATGTTGCGATTGGTAACCGGGGATCCATTTAGCAACTCCTGCACAGAAATGCCAAGTGCCTGACCAATAGCCTCCAACAGAGAAATATCCGGCAAGCCTTTGGCAGTTTCCCATTTTGAGATAGTTTTATCACTGACACCGATTTGTTGGGCCAATTGTGCCTGTGTGAGACCTTTTGCTTCGCGCAGCTGCTTAATGGTAGTGCCGGTAAGATAAGTGTTCATAGGCATCGCTCCTTTGCTTTTAGTATAGTGAACTAAGCAGGAAATTGCAACCTACGATGCGTGGAGTAAAAGAAAATCACCCGCTTTGAAGAGCGGGTGATTTATAGAGATTTGTGTTAATTTAATAAGCATTGAACGTGCCGGAGGTACCATTAGACAATGTAATAGTATAACTTTGACCGGAAATAATATCGGCGCTGCTGAGGATGATGAGAGAGTAATTCAGCGTGGGGGTGTATTCCAGCACAGTTTGACCACTGTTATCTGTGAGCGCCAGCGTGGTGCCTGCACTGCTGTTGCCCTGGACCGATTGCATGTGCACAGGGACTACCAGAGAATGGGGATGGCTACTGCCATTTGTGATGCCCTGGAGTCGAATTGCAAGGCACGTCCGTTAGTAACGTATGCCTCCATCACTGCAAAGCCATTTTTTGAAGCACGCGGGTATGAAGTCTGGCAGGAAAATTGGGTGGAACGTCGGAGCATAATTTTGAAAAACTATCGGATGGAGAAAATGAAAGAAAAACTGCGTAACGTAAAGTGGCAAAAGCTTTTGCAAAATCAATTCTGACATTGCATCTTTTGTCAAGATAAGGTATAATATAACCCGTATTGTTCTTTGATGAAACAGAGAGCATGAACAGGAGGAAATAACTTGGACGAGCTTGAAAAACGAGAAAAACGAATGGTAAACCGCGCTTACTTTGCCTGTGCTGCAATTGTTGTGGCGGGCTGTTTGGTGTTGGGCTTTTTTGTGGCGTTGCTGGCTGGCTTCCGCTTTTCTGCCGATAGTGCCGCAGGTGGCACATGGAACAAGGCAGAAAAGTTGGAACTTGGATCCTATACCTTTTACTATACCCCTTCTCAGGAAAGTACAGGACATTTTGACCGATTTGTTGCAGTGAAAAAGAGCGGCTTTTTTTATTATCAAAGTCGGCAGGGTGGCAAACTGGTCTATCCTACAAATAGTGATGCACCTGCAGGACAGCTTTTTAGCTATGAGGACGGGAAGCAGTGGCATCATGTGTTGCTCTTGAACATGGTGCTTCCCCAGGGGACTGACCGTCAAATTGATAAGCTGGCGGTTCGCGGTGTAGAAATCCAAGTGCAACATAACAGCTGTTTCAGTACCACGTATAACTTCAGCGAGTTCAGTCTGGATGGTGTAACCTTTGAGGTGCGTACGAAATAATGTAGCAATAAGTAAAATACCCAAAGGGATGATAAACCCTTTGGGTATTGCTATTTATAGGGGAGCTTCCAAAATGGGCTGTACCTGATGCCCTGCCAAAGCAGCCTCTAAGGTTTCTTCTACCCGATTCCAGTTGGCAGTCATGGATCGGGGCTTATCCCGCCAGTTGTCTTGGTGGAAAGGAACAAAATACACCTGCTTTCGTGCCAAAAGCTGCCCGATGTTTTGTGCGGAGGCAGCCAATGCATCATTGGTAAAAGGTGCAATAACCAAGGGACCACCGTTCCGCAAATGAGATTTGGCGGCCATGAGTACCGGCGTATCGGTAATACCGTGACAGAGCTTTGCCATGGTGTTAGAGGTACAAGGCGCCAGCAAGAGCACATCCAGCAGCTTTTTCGGACCAATCGGTTCAGCCTGCGGAATCGTAGTAATAAGCTCCTCGCCGGTAATTGCGGCGATTTCTTTGCAAAAAGCCTCTGCTTCATAAAAACGCGTATTCTGTGTGGCGGCAGCAGGGGATAGAATGGGGATCACCCGGTTGTTTGCTTTTAGTTGTCGCAGCAATGGAAGAAGGCCGGAAAAACTGCAGGCTGAACCGGTGATCCCCACGCCGATGGTTTTATTATGCATCATAGTTGCTCCTCTCGTAACATTTGCATCAAGGTGTGAAAAACTGCTTTGGCAGCACCCTTGGGGGTCATTCTGCCCGGAAGCCCCAAAGCGGAAATGGCATCAATCCCCATAACTTTGGCAGCAGCAAAGTCGGTACCACCCGGATATGAGGCCAGATCCAGAATCTGTGTTCCGGAAGAAAGCCGTTTTAAATGTGTTGCGGGCAGAACCATAGCGGGAATGGTGTTAAAGATTAAGTCCACTTTGGGGAGTACCGGTTCTACTTGGGTCAGTGGTACGGGACGGCATCCACTGCGTAAAATGGTTTCTAGAGCCTGCGGATTTCTGGCGGCTACCCATACCTGTGAGCCAAGGGCAAGAAGCTTGTGACTTAAAGCACTGCCGATAGCGCCGTAACCAAACACCAGCACGTGTGCGCCTCGTAGGATATTTCCGCGAAGCATGGCCAGACACAAGGCATTTTCTGCCGTAATGTGGCCATTTTCGGCTTTGAAGTCCGGGCGACTGCCGTATTCCATCAAAAGAAATCCTTGTTCCTCTGCAGCTTTCTGCAGTGCGGGGGTAGACTTGGCTACAGGCAGACGGGTTCCGGGGGGCGGTAGATTTTCATATTTCCATTTTTCCGGGGCGGGCAACAACTGAGTTCGGTACCCGGCTTCTTCCAGCAACAAGCACAAGGCCGGTTGCCTGGCATCTCCTTGAATCAGAGCAAATTCCGGTTTTGTCATAGCATCCCTCCTGTGGGTACTCTATGCCGGAAAAGCCGGTAACAGACCCAGTTTTTTTAGGAAAGGTCTTTTTATTTCCTGTTCTTTGTACTATAATAAAAAGAGACGAATGAAAGGGAGGAAGACTCCTATGACATATGAAGCCTTTGATCATATTCTGCATACCGGACATCCCATCCATCTGGTAGGTATAGGTGGTATTTCCATGCGTGCTTTGGCTGAGATGCTGGTGCATCTGGGCGCCAATGTGCGGGGCTCTGACCGAGTGGATTCCGCAGCCACGCAGCACCTGCGGGAAACCGGCATCCCTGTGTATGTAGGGCATGATGCCGGCAATACTGCCGGTGCGGCACTGGTGATTCGTACTGCGGCAGTTCCCGATCACAATCCCGAGATTGCATCGGCTTTTGCTGCCGGTACACCGGTAATCAGTCGCGCTGAGGCATGGGGGCTGATTATGAGCCGATATCCCTATGCAGTCTGCGTGGCAGGTACCCACGGTAAAACCTCTACCACTTCTATGATCGCAACTTTTGCCATGGAGGCGGGGCTGGATCCTACAGTGATGGTAGGTGGCGAGCTGGCTGCCATCGGTGGCACATTACGCATCGGTCACAGCGATCTGTTCGTGGCAGAAAGCTGCGAGTACCAAGACTCTTTCTTGCAATTTGCACCTACGATTGGGGTCATTTTGAATGTAGAAATGGATCATCCGGATTTCTTTGCAGATTTGGATGATGTGATTCATTCCTTCCGCCAGTTCTCTAAATTGGTACCGGAGCAGGGGGTGCTGGTGGTCAACGGCGATGATTCCAATTGCCGCAAGGTCACCGAAGGACTGCATCAAAAGGTACTGTACTTTGGTTTAGGCGAAGATTGCGACGTGCGGGCGGTGAATGCCCGCTTAGAGCACGGTCTGTATCACTTTGATGTGGAGTATCGAGGCGAGCGGTATTGCAGCGTGCAGTTGAGAGTGCCGGGCAAGCATAATCTCTATAATGCAATGGCCACTGCTGCCGTGGCGGTCTTTTTGGGTGTGCCCGGAGAAGATTTTGCCCATGGCGTAAAGGCATACACAGGTGTTGGACGCCGCTTTGAGTTCAAGCGCACTTGGCGAGGGGCTGCGGTGTATGATGATTATGCCCATCACCCCAGCGAGATTATTGCCAGCCTGCAGGCCGCAAAGGAAGTTGCAGAAGGCCGCGTGGTATGCGTATTCCAGCCTCATACTTACAGCCGTACAGCGGCATTGATGCCGGAGTTTGCGCAGGCGCTGTGCCATGCAGATTGCTGCGTGCTGTGTCCCATCTATGCAGCCCGTGAGACTGACACGCTGGGTGTCAGCTCTGCCCAGCTTGCTGCGCTGATCCCCGGCGCAGAGGCGGCTGACAGTTTGGAGGATGCTGCCAAGCGTCTGGAACGATTGGTGCAGCCCGGTGATTTGGTGTTTACCATGGGTGCCGGTGATGTGGTAAAGATCGCGGAGCTATTGGAAGAATAGAATAATTCATCAATGAAAAACAGCGCCCCGCCGTTTGGCGGGGCGCTGATGTATTTATGGGATTGTGAATTAGAACATCTGGCGGCGGCGGGAGATGTTCAGGGTGCCATCCTGCATGCTCTTGATGTTCTCCAGAGCCTTGCCGGTACCGTAGGCCACGCAGGAGATGGCATCGTCGGCTACGCGGGTGGCAATGCCGGTCTTGCTTTCGATCAGCTTGTCAAAGCCGTAGATCAAGCTGCCGCCACCGGTCATCACGATGCCGTTGGTGGCAATATCACCCACCAGCTCGGGAGCAGTACGCTCCAGAACAGAGTGTACAGCCTCCAGAATCTTGCTGGAGACCTCTTCAAAGGCCTCGATCATCTCGGTGCTGGATACGGTAAAGGTGCGGGGCAGACCGGTTAGCAGGCAACGACCTTTGATCTCCATGGTGCGTTCTTCTTCAAAGGGCCAGACACAACCGATGGTCTTTTTCATTTCTTCGGCGGTACGCTCACCAATCAGCACGTTGTGCTTACGGCGGATATACTTCACCAGGGCTTCATCAAACTTATCACCGGCCACCTTGATGGAGGAGCTTTCTACGATACCACCTAGAGAGATAACGGCAATATCAGAAGTGCCACCGCCGATGTCAACGATCATGTTGCCGTTGGGTTTGGCGATGTCGATGCCGGCACCGATGGCGGCGGCAACGGGCTCTTCAATCAGATAAACGTGCTTGGCGCCGGCCTGCTGGCCTGCATCGATAACAGCACGCTCTTCTACTTCGGTGATGACACTGGGAATGCAAATTACCAGATTGGGCTTGAACAGACGGAAACCGGTCAGAGCCTTTTTGATGAACTCGCGGATCATCTTTTCGGTCATTTCATAGTCAGAAATCACGCCTTCGCGCAGGGGACGGACAGCAATGATGTTGCCGGGGGTACGACCCAGCATGTTCTGTGCCTCAGTACCGACAGCCAGTAACTCGCCGCTGATCTTGTCTACGGCCACAACGCTGGGCTCGCACAGCTTAACACCTTCACCCTTTACAAAAACCAGGACCGATGCGGTACCCAGATCAATGCCAATATCGCTGCTGGAAAAAAACATAATAAAACTCCTTTTTACGTTAGATTTTTTATGAAAAGGCGGAAAAGCCGCCACAAGTGCAAATAATACACTGTAAATTTCATTATAGCCAAGATAAGCCCTTTTTTCAATATCTTTGCTGTGGGTTTTTGGAAATCTTTTTCCGTTGGGCCAGAGTAATGCCCCAAACACCGGCAGCTCCTTGCTCCGTTAATACGCGTGCGCACTCCGAAAGCGTGCTTCCGGTGGTGATCAGATCGTCTACCACCAACACCCGCTTGCCGATAATTTGCTCCATGGGGACAGAAACAGCAATAGAACCCAGAATATTGGCGCGACGCTGAGCGGGATGCAATCCATGCATGGGACGGGTGTTTCGGGTTTTGTGGAGCAACTCGATGCAGGGAATTCCGGTAAGATTGGACAACTCCCGTGCCAACAGTCCGGTGTGATGAAATCCGCGTTGTTTCGTGTTTTTGGGATTGGTGGGAACAAAGGTGATCAGGTCAAAGGTTTGATCCTGGGGAAGGATATACTGCAGAATCTGGGCCAAAGGCCGTGCATAGTTGCTTTTTCCGCTGAACTTATACCGATGCAGGCATTTGCGCACGTTGCCGTCATACCACAAGGCACTGTAGACACACTTGTAAAAGGCACCCTTGGCCTTGTGTGGCGGGCTGCCGGTCAGCAGAATACTTTTTTGACAGTGATCACACACCGCCGGCGCCGGAGAAGGTAACACCGTTCGGCAAAAGATACACCGAGGCGGAAACAACAGATCCAACAGTTTCATTGACATAACTCCCGTACACGGGTTTTCAGCCCGCAGTAGCGGCGGTTTCGGTTTGGGGTGGCAATCATCTGCTGTACCATTTCTTCCCGTCCCACCAGCACCAGCAGACGTTTGGCACGCGTGACCGCGGTATACAGCAAATTGCGGCTCAACAGCCGCTCCGGTGCGGCATAGACCGAAATAATTACTGCTTCATACTCACTACCCTGAGATTTGTGCGCAGTAATGGCATAGGCATGCTCCAACTCGCCCAGTTGCTCAAAGGGATATTCGGCTTCGCGCTCGTCAAAGCGCACCACCAGTACGCGTGCGGCAGGATCCAGCGCTACGATTTCGCCGGTATCACCGTTATAAATGCCAGTGCCCACTTCACCGGTATCCACCTGCTGCCACAGAATGTCATAGTTGTTGCGAATCTGCATGACCCGATCGCCAAGGCGGAAGGTGGCAGTGCCGAAGTTGGTTTCTTTTTTGTGGGGAGCGGGAGGATTCAATGCAGCTTGCAGCAACTTGTTCAGATTGACTGTGCCGCAGGCCATCTGCCGGGAAGGACAGATTACCTGAATATCCCGGGTATCAATGCCGAAATAACCGGGAATTCGATGCGTCATCAGAGAAACGACTGTCTGAATGGCACTGTCACTGCCGGACGCAGAGGAGAAGTAAAAATCTCCGCTGTTATGCCGCAGGGCAGGTACTTCACCGCCGTTGATTAAATGTGCATTCAAAATAATGTCGCTGTCTTGCGCCTGGCGGAACACTTGGGTCAGGCAAACCCGCGGAATGCTGGGGCAGGCCAAAAGATCAGAAAACAAACTGCCGGCACCTACGGGAGGCAGCTGATCCGCATCGCCCACCAATACCAGACGGGTGTGGGGCTTTAATGCATCCAGCAGGGAAGCGGCCAGTGCCAGATCCAACATCGAGGCCTCGTCAACCACGACAACATCGCAGTCCAGAGGATTCTCACGCTTCCGCTGAAATGCCATACGGCCATGCTCATCAAATCCAACTTCCAGCAAGCGATGTAGGGTTTTGGCTTCCCGCTGACAAAGCTGGCTCATGCGCTTGGCGGCGCGTCCGGTGGGCGCAGCCAGCATCACCTGCATGCCGTATTCCTCTAACAAATCAATCAGTGTCAGCAGGGCGGTGGTTTTTCCGGTGCCGGGGCCACCGGTGATCAAACTGATGGCAGAGGTAAAGGGCATGAAAATTGCTTCTTGTTGCAATTCTGCATATTCCATATCGTGTTTTGCAGCTTGCCGATCCATGGCCTTCTGCAGGTCACGAGGAGCTTTTAGCGACAATTGCCACAGACGACAGATTTCTTCCGCCACAAAGCATTCCTGCCGATGAATATGGGTCAAGTACCAAACCACATGACCGGCGATGGTGTCGCAAAAGACTTTGCCGGCATATTCCAGAGACTCCAGTTGTTGGAACATGCGCGCTTCAGACATACCAACCAAAGAGGCTGCCACAGTAAGCAGCTTGTCCTGTGGCAGAAATGTGTGCCCGCTTTGCAGATTAAAGGACAGCACATACAAAATAGCAGCGTTCAAACGTTTTTCGTTTTCGCCGTCAATGCCGAACTCTTCGGCCAAACGGTCGGCCTGGGCAAAATCCAGGTTATATTCTTCGCCGCAGAGCAGGTAAGGATCATCCTGAATGATCTCCACGGCCCGCTCGCCATACAGGCGGCTCAGGGGTGCGGCAAAAGCGGGAGGCAACTGATATCGAAGTAAAAACTCCAGCAGCATGCGCATGGCATTCAGACGCAAAAAAGCATTCTGTATTACCAGCGCCTTATCCCGACTGATGCCCCGAATCTCAGCAAGTTTTTCCGGTTCTTCTGCGAGAATACGGAAACTGTCGGTGCCAAAGCGGTCTACGATGGCCTGTGCGGTCTTGGGACCGATGCCTTTTACAGTACGGGAGGCCAGATAGGAATAAATGCCTTCTTCTTCTTCGGGTAGTTCCCGATAATAGCTCTCGACCTGGAACTGGGGCCCGTGCTGGGGGTGAGAGGTCAGCGTGCCCTCGGCACTGATGCGCTCGCCGGCGCCCAGGCAGGGGAGAATGCCTACAACAGTCAACACTTCACCGTCGTCGCACAGAACCCGTGCCACGGTATAGCCGTTTTCTTCATTTTGATAGATCACAGACTCGACTTCGCCGGTGATTTGTTCCAAAAGCTGTTCCATCAGATTCTCCCAGTATTATTTCAGTTCCATGTGCAGGCTACCCTTGCCATTCTGGCAGATGCAGGTCGCATAACTGCCGTTGATGAGGGTAAAGGTGGGGTGCACATGGCCGATGTCGGCATCATACACTACAGGCTTGTCGCCCAAAGCCTTGCGGAAGGCTTCTTCATAGGTCATGTCCATCAGCGTGCCGGGGAACATGACACGGCCAAAGACAAAGCCTGCGGCGTGCTCAAACCAACCGGCCTGTTCCATGTGTCGCAGAGTGTTGTATACCTGCTCGGCACGGAGGGCAAAAATATCAAAATACCAAAGGATCCCCTCACTGCCGTAGCGCTGCAGAAAGTCCGCTGTCCCGTCATAGGGGGTGCCCATAAGCTCAGACAGACATTCCATACAGCCGCCGATGAGCCGGCCGCGAAGGTGCACGTCGCCGCCCAGGGTGCGCCATGTGACCGGCTGGGTCAAGACATAACCGTCGGCGGAGTTCCGGTCTTCCAGGGTTTCCCATTTATCAAAGCTGTGCTGCACAGGGATGTTGCCTTCCAGAATAGAAAGGCTGTCCTGTAGACAGGGGTGCAGTGTGGTCATGTCAAAGCCGCCGGCATTGGGACCGTAAATGGTGGCAATGTCCAACTTGGTGGTGATGGGGTACAGCAGACCGGTGGGGTCAGAGTAACCCTGCACCCAGACCGGGCGGCGGCGCAATGCCTCCCAATCCACAAAGGGACGCATGTCCAGCAGAAAGTCACCGCCGGAGGCGCAGAGGATGGCAGATAAGTCATCCCGCTGCAGCAGGCTGTTCAGCTCGGCAGCACGCACCGGACCGGGGGCACTTTCAAAGCCGCCGGCACGGACGGAGGCGGTTTCGATGATTTCCCAACCGCGGGTGGTCAGATGACTCAAAGAAAGGTCAAAGCCGGGGTGGTTTTCTGCATCAATACCTGCGCTGGGGGCACAAATACCCACCTTGCTGCAGGGAGTGAGAAACTTGGGATACAGCATTGTGTACGCCTCCTTAGGGGAACTTTTCTTGCTTTTATCATACCATATTTGTTGTATAGATGCAACGAAGCGCAAAACAAAAAGCACCTGCTAAACAAGCAAGTGCTTTCTGGTACGCCCGACTGGAGTCGAACCAGCGGCCTTTAGAGTCGGAGTCTAACGCTCTATCCAACTGAGCTACGGGCGCATATTTCATCTTTTTCAGAGCACAAGTATTATAGCATAAGTGTATAGATTTGTAAATCATCTTTTTGCAACATTTTCAGATGCATTTCGCGCCATGGTGAAAAATGTAAAAATTAGTTTCTTTTTAGCCAAACCTGTGCTATAATATTCGTAAATATGTCCCGGTGCAGGAACGGAGGAAGTTTTCATGGGAAAGCTGTTTCGAAAAGCCCTGTTTGGTGGTTTTCATAAAAAAGATGTAATTGCATATCTGGAAGATACCGCTGCGAAGCAAAAGCAAGAACGACAAGCGCAGGCGAGCGAATGCCAAGCCTTGAATGTGCAACTGGATGATTTGCGACAGCAGTTGCAGACGGCGGAGGTTGGCAATCATGCATTGCAGCAACAATTGCTGCAGGCACAGGAACAGGCTGCGGCTTTGCGCCGTGAGGCGGATAGTGCCGAGAACCGAGGCGCCGAGGCTCGGGTTCGTGCATCCAAACTGGAAGAACAACTGGCACAGGAAACGGAAGAATGCGCACAGATGCAAACTATGGTTGCGCAACTGAAGCAGCAGCTTGAAAATGCCGAAGTGTTGATGCAGCAAAAGCAAGAACTGGAATCGCGCTGCGCCACCCTGCAGGCGGATTTGGATGCCCGTGAGCAGCTGTTGGAAGAACAGGCAGATGCACTGGCCTGTCAGCAGGCTGAGTGTGAGAAACTGCAGAAAGCATATACGGTTATGCTGCAGCAGCGTGAAGAACAGGAACGCCGTCCCATGATGCGGGAATCCAGCATAGAAGATCTGCTGTATCTGCGTCGGGAAATCGAGCGGATGCGGGACAGTTATGATGTGTTGATGCGGCAGCTTCTGGGTTGCAACCTGCGCAGAGAGCCGGTGCAGGCAGATACGGTTGATTATCGCAACCTGCTGGAAAAAATGGATCGTGCACTTTTGTGTCTGGAACAGTTGCTTGCCAACAAAGAAGTCAGCGTAGAAGAAGCTCCTGCTACAGAAAAAGCAGTGAAAGAAGTGCCTGCAAAGGCAACCGTGAAAAAGTCCGTAACCTTGGATGAAATTTTGAAACTGGTTCGGAATAAGAAGTAAGCGCAAAGAAGAGAGGAACTCCTATGTTCAAAAAAAGAGCCGGTGCCCGGTACTTGAAAAGCTTGAAGCCTTATGAACGGATCATGGCATATTTCATGCCTCGGCGTAGTGACGCGCAGATCTTTTTTGAGGACGACATTAATTGTGCAAATCTGGATCGCTATATCAAAGAAAAGCAAGAGCAGGGGCTGGATATCAATTATTTCTATATTTTTGTGGCAGCCATGGTGCGGCTGTACGCACAGCGCCCGGGCATGAACCGTTTTGTCATGAATGGAAGACTGTATGCCAACGAAGATATCACCATCTGCATGGCGGTGAAGAAGAGCCTGCGTGACACTGAGGTGGATACCGACATTAAGCTACATTTTACCGGCCATGAGAATATCTTTGAGGTGCGCGATCGTTTGTACAAGGAGATTTATGCCAACAAGGGCAGCGATACCTCCAATGGACAGGATGATGTGATGGCGGCCATTACTTCGGTGCCTCATATCCTCATCAAGCTGGTGGTGAATGTGCTGCGACTGATGGATCGCTGGAATTTGGTGCCTAAGTCTTTGATCGAGGTCAGTCCCTTCCATTGCAGCGGCTTCATTACCCACATGAAGTCTCTGGGTATGCCTTCTGTTTATCATCATATCTATGATTTTGGCACTGTAGGTCAGTTTATTGCTATGGGAAAAGAAGAGTACAAGCCTGTGGTAGACCGTAGAACAAAAGAAATCAGTGTGGGAAAAATGATGAACATCAAGATCGTCGCCGACGAGCGTATTTGCGACGGTCTGTATTATGCCAAATCCTTCCGCCTGTTCCGACGGATCATGGAAAACCCCTGGTTGCTGGAAGAACGGTTGGAAACCGTCGCCCAAGATGTAAAATAAGTCATTTTATTAAAAGCAAGATAAAAGCAAGTCGAAATTCTTTAATTTATGACTTGCTTTTTGCTTTAAAAATCATTTTGAAAAAAATATTGAATTTCTGTAAAAAGCTTTTATAATACAAGGTATAAGACCGAAATTTTGTAAGAGGTGACATAGATGAATGAAAGATCCGAGGCATTGATCGCGCAGTACGGAAGCAGTGTGTTCAATGACAGCGCGATGCGCAAGTATCTTCCCGGCGACACCTATAAGCAATTGAAAAAGATCATCGATCAGGGCAAACCCATGAGTGATCCCGCTTTGGCAGATATCGTGGCAAACGGACTCAAACGTTGGGCAATGGACAATGGCGCTACCCATTATACTCACTGGTTTCAGCCGCTGACCGGTGCAACCGCCGAAAAGCACGAGTCTTTCATCGATCCTCAAAAGGACGGCAGCATCGACATGCGTTTTTCCGGAAAGGAACTGGTGCGTGGTGAGGGCGATGCATCGTCTTTCCCCTCCGGCGGTTTGCGCGGCACCTTCGAGGCTCGTGGCTACACCGCTTGGGATTGCACTTCTCCTGCCTTTGTTAAGGAGAATACGCTGTATATTCCCACCTGTTTCTGCTCCTTCACCGGCGAGGTGCTGGATAAAAAGACCCCCTTGCTGCGCTCTATGGAAGCTCTGAGCAAGCAGGCGGTCCGCGTGGCCAAGCTGATGGGTGTAGAGCAGGTGACCCGCGTCATTCCCATGGCCGGTGCCGAGCAGGAGTATTTCCTGGTGGACAAGAATCTGTTCTCCAAGCGTCTGGATCTGTCCATGTGCGGCCGTACGCTCTTTGGCGCAAAACCTGCAAAAGGTCAGGAACTGGACGACCATTACTACGGCAATATCAAAGAGCGCGTCATGGATTTCATGCGCCAGGTTGACGAAGAACTGTGGCGTTTGGGTGTGCCCGCTAAAACCGAGCATAACGAAGCTGCGCCTGCCCAGCATGAATTAGCGCCTGTTTACGCCACCACCAACATTGCCTGTGACCAGAACCAGCTGACCATGGAGACTTTGAAAAAGGTAGCGTTGCGCAATAATTTTGTCTGTCTGCTCCATGAAAAGCCCTTTGCGGGCCTTAACGGTAGCGGCAAACATAACAACTGGTCCTTGAATGTAGATGGAGGCAAGAGCTTGTTGGATCCCGGCAAGACGCCCGAATCTAATGCCAGATTCCTGCTGTTTACAGCCGCTGTGTTGTGGGCGGTAGATGAATATGCAGACCTGCTGCGAATGAGTATTACCGGCGCCGGAAACGACCACCGTCTGGGCGGTCATGAGGCACCTCCCGCTATTATTTCCATCTATCTGGGCGACTTGCTCACCGACGTGTTCCGCGAGATCAGCACCGGTGGTGAATCGGTGATTCGCCAGGGTGGTAATCTGAAGATGGGCGTTACCACCATCCCTGCGCTGCCCACAGATGGCTCTGATCGTAATCGCACCAGTCCCTTTGCATTTACCGGCAAGAAGTTTGAGTTCCGCATGGTGGGATCTTCCCAGTCTATCGCAGACTGTAACATCGTTATTAATACGATGGTGGCGGATATCCTGCAGCGGATCGCGGATCGGTTAGATGGCTGCGCAAATGTGCAGGAAGAAAGCCGTCAGATCGTTCGAGAGATCATTCGTGATCATGGTCGCATCATCTTTAACGGCAACAACTATTCTGCGGAATGGAAGGAAGAGGCTGCGCGTCGTGGCTTGCCCAACATTCCCGATTCCGTACAGGCAGCAGAGGCATTGATCAAGCCCAAGAATATGGATCTGTTCATGCGTCACGGCGTGTTCACCCCCAAGGAAATGGAAAGCCGTTACGAGGTCATGCTGGAAAGCTATGCCAAGACGGTGAACATCGAGGCCTGTACCATGTTGGAGATGACCCGCCGCGAGATCATTCCTGCTGTGATTGCTTACAGCCGGTTCCTCTCTGAAACCTTGAATCAGATGAAAGATACCGGCCTGGCAGTGGATGTGACGCTGGAGGCGGGCATGCTGAAGGATGTTACCGCGGCTTCTGCTCAGCTGCGTCAGGCGCTGAGCAAGCTGGAAAAGGCGGCAGAAAAGGCCGCTGGCGAGAAGGATACCCGTAAGAAGGCCGAGCAATACTGCCATCAGGTTCTTCCTGCCATGGAGGCGCTGCGTGGTTATGCAGACCGTCTGGAGACGCTGCTGGGTAAGGAATACTGGCCCATGCCCACTTACACCGAACTGCTGTACGGCAACCTGTAAAAATCAAAACGATAGAAAAACCGGAGGGGCGAAACTCCCTCCGGTTTTTGCGTAAAAAATCGCCTCGGGATTTCTCCCGAGGCGACTGTATTCTATGCGGTTTTAACAGAAACCGAGGCAGCTTATTTCTTAGCCTCGTGCTCCCAGTAGTTGACGCAGACAGCGCAGGAAGCGTCACCGACGATGTTCATGGTGGTACGGCCCATGTCAAACAGACGGTCGATACCGTAGATCAGACCAATGTAGGTGGGGTCGATGCCAACAGACTCCAGAACCATGGTCAGCATGATCATGCCGGCACCGGAGGTGCCTGCGGTACCGATGGAGGCCAGAGTAGCGGTAACAACGATGGTGATCATCTGGACCAGAGTCAGATCAATACCCATGCAGGTTGCAATAAATACAGCGCCAACGCACTGATAGATGGCGGTACCGTCCATGTTGATGGTAGCGCCCAAAGGCAGAACAAAGGAGGAAACCTCGGAATCAACACCCAGGTTGTCGCAGCACTCCTTGGTAACGGGCAGGGTAGCCACAGAAGAAGTAGAAGCAAAGGCGAAGCCCATAGCGGGAACCATAGCCTTAAAGAACTCGACAGGGTTCTTCTTGGCGATAAACTTAACAGATGCAGAGTAAACCAGAACGGCGTGCAGAATGTAGCCAACATAAGCTGCAACCAACACGATGAGCAGTTTGCCCAGGATCTGGGGACCCTGATTGGCAACCACCCAAATCATCAGGGCGAAAACACCGATGGGGGAGACCTTCAGAATAAAGCCCATGACCTTCATGACGACTTCGTTGATAGAAGAGACCATGTCAGCGGCCAGCTTGCCCTTTTCACCAGCAACCAGAATGCCGCAGCCGAAGAACAGGGAGATCACGATGATCTGCAGCATGGAAGCGGAAACCATGGGGGCGATGATGTTGGAGGGGAAGATGTTCTTAATGGTATCGATGATGCTGCTAGAACCGCTGCCGCCGTAACCGGCATCAGGATTCATTTCCAGTACGGGGAATGCGCCCTTAAAGATGTTGGAAATGACCAAACCGATCACACAAGCCAGTGCAGTGGTGCACAGGAAGTAAGCAACGGTCTTCCAGCCGATCTTACCGACCTTGGTGATATCCTTCATGGAGATAACGCCTTCCATGATGGAGAACAGAACCAGAGGTACAACGATGAACTTCAGCAGGTTAACAAAGATGTCACCAAAGGGTTTGATGTATTCGGTGGCAAACTTGTTGGCTTCTGCAGCACCCATGGCCAGCCACAGCAGTGCACCAACCAGAATACCGAGGACCATGGCAATACCAATCTGGGCAGCCAGGTTCAGCTTTTTCAGTTTTGCGAGATTCATGATATCTCTCCTTCTCTTAAAATGGTAGGGGCACACCCCTCTCTTAATTATTATAATAGCAGGGGGACGAGCGGTAGTAAAATAAAAATTACTTATGGCCTTCATCTGGAAATATGATGAAAATGAAAATAACAGAAAATGTGCACAAAGTTGCAGGTAACTTTTTGGTAAGCACTTAATTTATTCGTGATAGTGCACAAATAAGACGAAGATTATTTGGTCAGGATGCCGAAACAGAAAGAAAAATGTCATGCAACCATGTTACTATCGAAAAAAATATTTATAGTCATGAAAAATAAAAAATATTGCCCGAATACAAAAGTAATCGGGCAATATCGTGGATTCTTGATAGATTTCTTTATTTAGTGCCAAAGATGCGGTCGCCGGCATCGCCCAAACCGGGGACGATATAGCCGTGATCATTCAGGCATTCATCCAAAGCAGCGCAGAAAATTTCTACGTCAGGATGTGCATTGGCTACTTTTTCCACGCCTTCCGGTGCGGCGATGATATTCAACATCTTGATGCTGCGCACACCGCGAGCCTTCAAAAAGTCAATGGCTGCTACGGCACTGCCGCCGGTGGCCAGCATAGGATCCACTACAAATACATCGCGCTCTTCTACATCCGGCGGAAGCTTGCAGTAATATTCCACAGGCTCCAGCGTCTCAGGGTCACGGTACAAGCCAATGTGACCTACCTTTGCCGAAGGAACCAGAGACAGCATGCCGTCTACCATACCCAAGCCGGCACGCAGGATGGGAACGATCGCCAACTTTTTGCCGGCCAAAACTTGCACGTTCGCTTCTGCAACGGGAGTCTCAATGGTGACAGTTTCAGTCTGCAGGTTTCGGGTGGCTTCATAGCACATCAGCATGGCAATCTCGCTGATCATCTCACGAAACTCTTTTACACCGGTGTCTTTCTGACGGATAATGGCCAGCTTGTGCAAAATCAAGGGGTGATCCAAAATGTGTACGTTGTTGTATTCCATAGAAATACTCCTTTCCGGATAGGCAAGTGTAAGGAATGCAAAACAATTATTTGTTTTCCAAAGCAGAGATCATATCCACACGGGTCTGATGACGGCCACCCTCAAACTCAGTGGTCAAAAAGGTTTCCATCAGCAGCAGTGCCAGGCCGGGGCCGACAGTGCGCTCGCCCAAACAGAGAATATTACTGTCATTGTGCTGACGGGTTGCCTTGGCGGTAAAGCAATCGGACACGGCAGCTGCGCGGATGCCGGGAATCTTGTTGGCGGCAATGCTCATGCCGATGCCGGTACCGCAGATCAAAATACCACGGTCAACCTCGCCGGCAGCCACAGCGCGGGCAACCTTTTCGGCATAGATGGGATAATGGCAGGAATCGGGGGTGTTGGTGCCAAAGTCAACAACTTCATAACCCAACTTTTCCAGATGGGGTTTTGCAATCTCCTTGACGGAAAAACCGCCGTGGTCGCTACCAATCGCAATCTTCATTGTGCTTGTCCTTCTTTCTGTAGTCTTTCTAATCTTACCCGTTCTGCTTGCGTAATACGCAAGTAAGCAGGGGTCAAATCATGACATGTGCCGGTTTCTCCGGCAAGATGAGCGGCATAAGCGGCATGCGCAGCGCCAATGGCAGATTGTGCACTTTCCAGCCGGATGTCGCAGCCAAGTTCCACCATTCTGGCCTGCATCTCATCGTCACCGGTAACGGTATCTTCCGTGAGACGTTCCACACCGTCCTTGGTGCGGCGGAAGATGGCATAAAATGATTCGTTCTGTCTGGCGCGGATGGAGGCACAGACCAGTCCTTCTTTTTCCTGCATCCAGGCGCTTGCCAGCAGGGAGGAGATGCCCACGCAAGGTTTCTGCAAACTCCAGGCATAGCCTTTGACTGCGGCGCAGCCGATGCGAACACCGGTGAAGGAACCGGGACCGATGACAGCTGCGAACAGATCAATATCTTTGAGGGCAAGGTCGTGGCGTGCCAGCAGATCGCTGCACATAGGCAGCAGCGTGCGGCTGTGATCCAACATGGAATCCCGAGTCTCACTGCCCAACAGCACGCCGTCCCGCAGCAAGGCGGCAGATGCCAGTTTTCCGCTGGTATCCAAAGCAAGTATCAGCATAATACAGTGATCCTCCTGCTGGTTTCTCCAATATGTTCAATGTGTACCTCTATGGTACCGGGTGGGAAGGCGCCGGGTACATTCTCACTCCATTCCACCACACAAAGGGCGCCGGAGGCAAGATAATCCTCCCAGCCAATGTCCCAAAGTGCATCTTCATCCGGGAGGCGGTACATATCAAAATGGCAAACTTTGCGTTTGCCGGGATACTCGTTGACAATGGTATAGGTGGGACTGCTGACCTGCATGGTACAGCCCAGGGCGGCGGCAAGGCCGCGGGTAAAGGCTGTCTTTCCGGCACCCAGGCCGCCGTAAAGGGCTACGGCAGGGGCGGCGGAAAGCAGGGGTGCCAGCTCTTTGGCCAAGGCTTCGGTCTCGGCCGGACTATGGGTCTCAAAGACTTGTTTCAAAGCTTTCACCGCCTTTCTCAGTGCTTCCTTTTATTTAATTTATTATAGCATGACACTACCGGATTGGAAAGTGCTTTTGCGGATTTTTTTGCAGAAGGAAGGTGGTGTCTTTGTTTACAAAGGCTTTCTTGCATAGAGGCGGAAAGCGTGGTATAATAATGATGGATTTTTATGCAACCGGAAAGGAGGGACAGCCGTGATCAAGCGAATGTGGGAAAACGTAAAGCGCTATATCAAAGAAAGTGATTGGCCGCTGTTGGTGCTGTCTCTGATTCTGTGTTGCTTTGGCCTTATGCTGATTTTTACCGCCACTTACAGCAACGGAAATACGCTGAAGCACATTGTGGTGCAGGGCATGGGCATTGCCATCGGCGCAGTTGGCTTTATCATTTTGTCACTCTTCGATCTGGATCGATTCCCGCGCATGTGGATTCTGCTGTTCTTCTTCAATGTGATGTTCCAACTATCCCTTGTGGTATTTGGTGTAGCTGGTGATACCGGAAATAAAAGCTGGATCCCCCTGGTTGCCGGCATCAACATCCAGCCCGGTGAAGTGGGCAAGATCATCTTTATTTATACTATGGCATGCCATATGAACGAACTGAAGGATCGCATGAACAAGTTCAGCTCGGTGTTGCAGCTGGGCGCTCACGCGGTGATCACCATGGCATCGGTGTATATTATTTCCCGCGACTTGGGCGTTGCGCTGATGTATCCGCTGATTTTCTTAATGATGCTGTTTGCCAGCGGCATTTCTTTGTGGTGGGTCGGCGGCGCATGTCTTGCCGGTGCGGCTGCAGTGCCGGTGCTGTGGAGCATTATGAGCGAGTATCAAAAACTGCGCATTATCGTGGTGTGGAATCCGGAGGCATCTGAGCGTTTTGCCTGGCATGGAAAGCTGAGTATGCGCGCCGTAGGCAATGGCCAGCTTACCGGAAAAGGCTTTTTGCAGGGTACCATGATTCAAAGCGACGCCTATCCTGCCCAACACACCGACTTTATCTTCAGCACCTGTGCTGAGGAGTTCGGTTTTATCGGCTGCATGATTTTGCTGTTGCTGCTGACAGCATTGGTATTCCATATTTTTATCGACGCTGCCCGTTGCAGCAGTCGCACCGGAAGCCTGGTTTGTGTGGGTGTAGGCAGTATGCTCATGTGGCAGATCCTCATCAATGTGGGCATGTGCCTGGGCATTATGCCGGTCATTGGATTGACCTTGCCACTGGTGAGCTACGGCGGCACCTCGGTGATGACCACACTGGCCTCCTTTGGACTTGTTTGTGGTTATGTGATGCGGAAAAAGCCCAATTGGCTGCGGTGAGCGCAGGGACCTGCTGTGAAATGCACTGCCGCGCATTGACAAGGAATATGTGTATATGGTATGATAAAATCAATAAAAAGGCACCGGTATTGCCGATGCCCCGGTGGTCGCCTGTGCTTGTGCACGGGCGATTTTTGTGTTTTGGAGGGTAAATGGACAGGTTCGTATACGTTCTGATTCAGCGGGCGAGGAAATCAAAGAAATAATGCAAGAACAATATGGTGGACATACAAGCAACCAAGAGGTTTATTTTGGCTTTGAATGGAGCGAAAACCCGATGGAACTCCTGTGTATATATAGGGTTCGAGAAAGTAAGTATTATGACGCAGAACGAATTGGGATGCGGGTTGTGTTCGAAAATGTTGTAACAGTTGCGACTTTTGCTTCAGAGGCTGCTGCTGCGATGGGTTTGCCGTATGCAGGTATGGTCAATGCAATTCTCCAGCTGGCTGATGCCACCGGCGTTAATAATTATATTATTGGTGGCATTACGATAGAGCGATATCGGGGAGCAGTGGCATATTCCAGAATCGGAAGTGCGGAGACGACAGGCGAAAATGAAGTCTTTTATAATGTAACCGCCACTGAAACGATAGTGAATGATTATATTATTTCTGACTACAATTCTAATGATATTAGAGATCAAATAGCTTTTGTCGAAAGCACAACTGTATATTTCCCATCGTATTATGAAGCCGAGGAAAGCTATATCATAGACCGGGTTAGAGAATTGCATACCAATTAAGAGACAGGAAAAGCTGATTTAAGAAAGAGATGACAGATATGGAGAAAAAGACCTATCAAAGAGCCAATTATGCTTGGATGTTCGTTGTAGCACTGCTGCTGAAGATCAGCGAGGAATATGCCCCGGACCGCAGCGGGATCTGGTGGGCGGTAGCGGCTTTGATCCCGGCTTGTTATTATTGTTTTGCGGTGTGGCGGGAGGATGCCTGTATCAAGGCGCTGGAGGAAAAGCCGGTGGGACGGCAGCTGCAGCGCGCCAAGGAGATACGGATCATGAAATGGATCGCACCGCTGATGCCGGTGGCAATCTTGATCTTCTTGTATCGGATGTTTTTTGCATAAGGGAAGGAGTGGGAACATGAAACGATACCGTTCCAATATCGCCGGGACAGCCACTTTGGTGCTGATTCCATTGATGCTGCTCACCGGCCAGGGAGCGACTTCCCCGTGGCTGCGCTTTTTGCTGATGGCACTGACTTTTTGTTTGGCGGTGTATTTTGTGTATGCCGTTTGGACAGAAGCACGTGCTGCAGAGCACCCACCGGAGGATGCGCCGCCGCTGACTAAGGGGCGGAAGCAGGAGCTGCGCATCCTGAAATGGCTGGCCCCGCTGATGCCACTGCTGGTGCTGGCATGCTTTTATCAAGCATATCTGCGCTGAAATAGAAAACAGTCCGGTGCGCGTTTGCGCGTGCCGGACTGTTTTGATTTTGCATCTTTTCTTACACATTGAACAGGAAGTTGACAATATCGCCGTCCTGCATCACATATTCCTTGCCCTCGCTGCGAACGCGGCCTTTTTCCTTGGCGGCGGCCATGGTGCCAAAGCTCTTGAGGTCTTCAAAGGCGATGACCTCAGCACGGATAAAGCCGCGCTCAAAGTCGCTGTGGATCTTACCTGCGGCCTGGGGCGCACGAGTGCCGCGCTTGATGGTCCAGGCACGGACTTCATCGCTGCCTGCGGTCAGGTAGGAAATCAGACCCAACAGGGAATAGGAGCACTGAATCAGGCGGTCCAGACCGCTCTGTTCCAGGCCAAGCTCAGCCAAGAACATCAGCTTGTCCTCGCCTTCCAGCTCGGCAATCTCCTGCTCAGCCTTGGCGCAGATGGGCAGCACCAGGCTGCCTTCTTCCTCTGCCAGCTTGCAAACGGTCTGGTAGTAGGGGTTGGCGTCTACACCGGCAGCAAAGGTGACTTCGTCCATGTTGGCGGCATAGATCACGGGCTTCAGGCTGATCAGTTCGCTGGTGCGGACAATTTCCATTTCATCTTCGCTGCAGTCAAAGTTGCGAGCGGGCTTGCCTTGTTCCAGATGTGCCAACAGGCGCTCAAAGATGTCGGCCTCGCGCATAAACTTCTTGTCACCGCTCTTGGCGGCCTTCTTACTCTTGTCAATGCGGCGCTCTACCATTTCTACGTCAGAGAGAATCAGTTCCAAATTGATGATCTCGATATCGCGAACGGGATCGGTGTTGCCTTCCACGTGCACCACGTTGGCGTCGTCAAAGCAGCGCACCACATGGACGATGGCATCGGTCATACGGATGTTGCTGAGGAACTTGTTGCCCAGACCTTCGCCATTGGAAGCGCCCTTTACCAGACCGGCGATGTCCACGAACTCAATGACAGCGGGGGTATACTTTTTAGGGTTGTACATCTCTGCCAGAAAATCCAGACGAGAATCGGGTACTGCAACCATGCCCACATTGGGCTCAATGGTGCAGAAGGGGTAGTTGGCGCTCTCCGCGCCTGCATTGGTGATAGCATTGAACAGGGTGCTCTTGCCCACGTTGGGCAAACCCACGATACCAAGCTTCATAACGGCTCCTCCAGTTGTATGTCAATATTTTTATAAGCGGATTACCAACAATATATTATACAGGAAATCCGGCGCGGGGTAAAGAGTAAGTTTGCAAAAAGTTTGCAAAAATCGCCATTGCATTGGGAAAAAAGCCTGCTATAATAGACTTTAGAATATTGTGCCCACTGGCACCTTTCCGGGAGGATACACAATGCTGGAACAGCAGTACGAACTGATCTATCACCGGGGCAAACACGATAAAGAGCGTGGCATCCCCGAAAACTCCATTCCTGCTTTCAAGCGCGCCATCGCCGACGGCCGCGGCTTTGAGCTGGATGTGCATATTACCGCCGATGACCGGCTAATCGTATTTCATGATTCTGATCTTGAACGCATGACCGGAGGAAAGGGTGAGGTAGAAGACCTGCGCCTGGAGGATCTGCAGGACCTGCGTTTGCTGGACACCGATTGCCATATTCCCACGCTGGAAGAGGTGTTGGAACTGAATAACGGTCAGGTGCCCATGATCCTGGAGGTTAAAAACTACCGCAAAGAAAATGTCGGACGACTGGAAAAACGCCTGCTGCAAATGCTGAAAGACTATCCCGGTGATTTGATGATCGAATCCTTTAATCCTGCTGTGCTGATTTGGCTGCGGAAGAACGGCTGTCCCTATAAGTTGGGCCAGCTGGCTTCGCCTCAGGAAAACTGGAAGAAAGATCTGTATTTCAAGATGCTGCTCTTTAATCCCCAGGTCAAGCCCGATTTCATCGCATATTACATTGGCGCGATCGAGCACAAACTGGTCACAGCTTGCCGCAAGCGGAATATTCCTTTGCTTGCATGGACGATCCGCAACGAAAAGCAGCTGAGCAAAGCCCGCAGCTTGTGCGACGGCATTATTTTCGAGGGAATTGAAGTAGAAGAGTGGTAAGGTAATTAAACTTTACAGCGAACAAAAGAAACCGCCTTGAGAGTTCTCAAGGCGGTTTTTGTATGTTCATTTAGTCCACCAGCTTTGTCTTTTGCAGGGCAAAGACTACCAGCGGGATCAGGGTCAGCTGCAGCAGGATAGCGGGCCACTGAATGACCAGATAGCTCTGCACAAACTGGTCGAGGGTGAAGGCTTGCAGATAACCCAAACCCAGCATGGAGAACTTCGCCACGGCGGCAGCCACGCGGCCGGACACCAGCGCGGGGATCAGCGCCAGATAAATGCCGGCTTTTTTGCTGCGGAACAGGGGATACAGCAGACCGGCCACCAAGCCATAGACAGCCAGCTCACAGGCCATGGGCACGGCAATCATCAGCGGAGGTGCACCCAACAGAAAGCTGCGCAGCAAAGGGGCCACAAAGCCTACCAGCAGGCCGTAGTGCCAACCGCAGACCAAGCCACACAGCAACACGGGAATATGCATCAGGGACAGCATATTGCCCAGGGCCATATTGTTGGCGGTCAAAAAGGGCAGCACCAGGCACAGGGCCAGACACAGGGCAGCATTGACTAGTTTTTTCATGTGTTTCACATCGGTTTGCATAAAAATCCTCCGGATTATTTGGTAAGTCGTGCTTTATGAAACTTGCATAAAAAAGATGCCTGCCTTTGCTTGACAAAGGCAGGCATCTTGTGATGCCGGTTATGCAGGGATTGGGGATTTGCCAAACCGCCTTGGGCGGTGATACGACCTTGGGTCGCAGTTACACCGAGAGTATATCAAAATCCGGGACGATTGTCAATCCACTCGGCGGCAGAAATCACTTCCCGTACTGCTTGCTGCACCAGTTGGCTCATAGAGTCATCCCGAATGCCCACAATAAAGTGGTTGCATTTATTTACCGGAAGCAGCACTTTGTAAGCGAGGCTCTGGGCCACAGCATTTGCCATAGCCGGCGTAATTTCACCCATCAATGCGTCTGCCATCACGATACCCACGGGTCCAACGATGATATCAGCTTTGCGTGCTGCTACCACAACCGCATTTTCTCCGGTGGCACCCTCTACCCGGGCGCCTGCCTTCAGCATGTTGGCAGTAGCGATGGCATTGGTGCCTACCACTGTGATTTCAAGGGTCACGTTGCTTTGCAACAGCAGTTGTTCTGCCAATTGGCGACCCATATTGCCGCCTTGGCCGTCAATGATAAGAACGCGATTGGAAATACGGTTTACCATAGCGCACCTCACGATTTCAGCAGGATCCAGTACTTGTTATACAGATTCAGGATATTGTTGGGCAAGTTAATGTAAACCTCATTGTCGCCGGCATTCTCCGGGAACATGACACTCCATTCATAGGCATCGTCCGGATCACTGAGATCAAACTGCGTCTTGTATTCGGCTTCGGACTCTGCAATGGGGGAGGAGTAACCGATTTCTTCCATGTTTCGCAGACTGATATCGGGGCGGCACATGTAATTGATAAAGGCTTCGGCCTGGGCCTTATTGCGGCAGCCCTTGGGAATGCACATGGCATCTACAAAGCGGTTGGTGCCTTCCTTGGGGATCACAAACGTCAAATCGGGGTTGTTTTCCAGCATGCCCAGATAGTCGCCGGCATAATAAGCACCGATGGCAGCCTCACCACTTTCCAGCAGGTCATAGCACTGGTCCATGACATATTTCTGTAGAACGGGTTTCTGGTCGCGCAACAAGTCATAGGCCTCTTTTAACTGGGCTTCGTCGGTGGTGTTGATGGAGTAGCCCAGATTCAGCAGCGCAGTGGCAAAAGCATCGCGGGAGTTGTTGAACTGCAGGATCTGTCCCTTATATTTCTCATCCCACAGAATACTCCAGCTATCCACTTCTTCTTCTACGATTTTCGTGTTGTAGATAATACCCACAGTGCCCCACATATAAGGAACAGAATACAGATTCTGGGGGTCATACTCCAGATTCTTATAAGCAGGACTTAAACCTGCGGCATTGGGGATGTTGGAAAAGTCCAGTGTTTCCAGCATGTTCTCGGCAATCAGACGGGAGACCATATAATCCGAAGGAACGATCACATCATAGCTGCTGCCGCCCTGCTTCAGCACCGAGTACATCTGCTCATTGCTTTCAAAGGTGAAGTAGTTGACATGAATGCCGGTTTCTTCCTCAAAGTCATCCAGAACGCTTTTGTCGATATATTCACCCCAGTTGTACACATTGATCTCATTTTCACCTGCAGCACCTACCAGATCACTGCAACCGGTCATGGCTCCCAAACACAGGGCGCTCAAAAGAGAAAGGGCAAGAACTTTATAGACAAGATGTTTCATAGTCCTACCTCCTTTCAGCGACCAAACTGCCGCTTAGCACGCTGTATGGCCTTTTCCTGATGCGCTTCACGCAGATTGATGATGCTCATCAGCAGCAGAACAGTAACAAACAGCAGGGTGGAGAGCGCATTGATCTCCGGGCTGATGCGCATACGGGTCATGGAGTAGATCACCATGCTCAGTGTCTGCGCACCGCTGCCTGCGGCAAAATAACTGATGACGAAGTCGTCGATGGACATGGTAAAGGCAGTGATGATGCCATTTACAATGCCGGGACGGATCTCGGGCACGATGACCTTCCAGAAGGCTTGCATCCAGGTGCAGCCCAGATCCTGTGCGGCCTCAAAAAGGTTCTTGTCCATCTGATAAAGTTTGGGCATGACGGACAAAATCACATAGGGAATATTAAAGCTGATGTGCGCAATCAACAGTGTACCAAAGCCCAACTGCATATGGGTGCCGAAGATACTGTTGATGGCACCCAGACCCAGTACCATCAGCAGGCTGATGGAAACACCGGTAACGATATCGGCGTTGATAACGGGAATGTTGCTGATTGACAGGAAAAAGCCGCGGGGCTTGCGTTTCATATTGTAGAAACCAATAGCGGCAAAGGTTCCGATGATAGCGGCGATCAAAGCGGACAGCGCGGATACCAGCAACGTGGTGCGCAGCGCAATCAAAATTGCTTCATCCTGGAAGAGTTCGGCATACCAATCCAAGGTAAAGCCGCTCCAGACACTGCGGCTTTTGGTGCTGTTGAAGGAGAAGACCACTAGCACCAGAATGGGTGCGTACAGGAAAAAGTAAACAAGACCGGTGGCAATGCGGTTGAAGAGTGTCGGTTTGCGATTCATCATAACATCACCGCCTGTTCTTCACCTTCGCCAAAGCGGTTCATGACCGCCTGACAAATCATAACGATGACCATCATCACCAGAGCAATGGCAGAACCCAGATAGGGATTGTATGCCGTGCCGGCAAACTGCATCTGAATCAGGTCGCCCAGCAACATGTCTTTACCGCCGCCCAGCAGGTCGGAAATAATAAAGGTGCTGACACAGGGGACAAAAACCATGGTGATGCCGGAAAGCACACCGGGCAGGCTCAGGGGAAAGATCACTTTGCGGAAGACCAGGGTAGAATGGCAACCCAAATCCTGTGCCGCTTCGATCAGATTCTTATCCAGCTTGACGATTACCGACTGGATGGGCATGATCATAAAAGGCAGGTAGTTGTACACCATGCCCAGCACCACCGCACCGGGGGTGTTGATCATGGGGATAAAATCCACGCCCAGCAGGTCCAGCAGACCGATGCTGCGGAAGAAGTTGTTCAGCAGACCGGTGTTTTCCAGAATGGACATCCAGGCATAGGTGCGCAGCAGAAAGTTGATCCACATGGGCACCATGATCAGCATCATCAAAAAGCGCTGCGTAGAGGGCTTTTCTTTCGAAATAAAATACGCGATGGGATAACCAATCAGCAGACTGATTACCGTGGCAACAGCGGCCAGACCCAGGCTGCGGGTAAAGATGCCGATGTAATCGGCCAGACCGGTAAAATGCTCTACGGTAAAGCTGCCTTCTGCATTGGAAAAGGCGTAGACAACGATCAAGATCAAAGGGGCGACCGTGAAGAGCGCCATCCAAACCACATAGGGGATGGCACCCCAGCGGGCCTTGCGGGAGTTGGCACTTTTCATGTTACACCTCCGGCTTGGTCTTGTGCATGATGTGAATATCGTCGGGAGTCAGATACAGACCAACGGTATCACCCACCTGCGGTGCCGTGATGGACTGCACCATCCAGGTAAAGTGGGGATTTTCAATGAGAATTTCATAATGTACGCCCATAAAGACAACGCTGGTTACCACGCCGGTGACCTGAGCCAGTTCACTGCTGGCGGGAACAATCTCAATGTCTTCGGGACGCACCACAACATCCACCGGCTCGTCGGGGTCAAAGCCCCGGTCCAGGCAATCAAACTTGCGACCGCAGAAAGAAACCAGCTTATCCTCGTGCATGATGCCGTCAATGATGTTGCTCTCGCCGATAAAGTCAGCAACGAAAGCGTTCTTGGGCTCGTTGTAAATATCCAAAGGAGAGCCGATTTGCTGGATTTTACCCTTATTCATAACCACGATGGCGTCGCTCATGGTCAGCGCTTCTTCCTGGTCGTGGGTAACGTAAACAAAGGTGATGCCAACCTGCTGCTGAATCTCTTTCAGCTCACGCTGCATCTCTTTGCGCAGCTTCAGATCCAGTGCGCCCAAAGGTTCGTCCAGCAACAGAACTTTGGGATGATTGACCAGTGCGCGGGCAATGGCAATGCGCTGCTGCTCACCGCCGGACAGTTCAAAGGTGCGGCGGGTGCCGTAATCGGGCAGATTGACCAGATTCAGCATGCGATCTACGCGCTTTTTGATCTCGCTCTCGTCCACCTTGGCAATTCTCAGACCAAATGCGATATTGTCAAAGATGTTCAGATGGGGGAACAGGGCGTAGCGCTGAAACACGGTGTTTACCGGGCGCTGGTTGGGGGGGACGTCATTGACGTTCTTGCCGTTGAAGTAAACGGTGCCCGAGGTGGGAGTCTCAAATCCGCCAATCAGGCGCAACGTAGTGGTCTTGCCGCAGCCAGAGGGGCCCAGCAAGGTCACAAATTCTTTATCACGAACATACAGATTGATATTTTTCAGGACTTCTTTTCCGCCGTAGTCCTTGCGAATATTTTCCAGCAAAATCAACCGATCAGACATGGTGTAACCTCCCAGAAAATCAATGGTATTTTTAGTGAATTTTGATATGGAATTTCACCATACAATATAGCACAAATTGTGCAAAAGTCAATGATTTTTACAAAAAAAGTCGATAAAAGAAAGAAAAAAACAGAGCTGTTTTTAACATGCTCTGTTTTTCTTTGATTTTCGTCGGTTTCCTCGTTTTTTCTAGGATGCGTGTTTTGAGGGGAACGCGCTGGAAAACACGGTGGAATTTATCGCAGCTTGGGCAGGGAATTAAAGTAATCCACAAAGGGGACTTTGTCAACGCGAAACTCACGATCTTTCATATATTCCAGTTCACCGGAGGGCGTAGTGAAGGAAAAGACCAGCCGATAGGAATACAGTGCCTGATGAGAGAAGGGAAGTCCTCTGTTTCGTTGTGCGGTTCCATATTTGGTGTCGCCAACCAGTGGCAGACCCATGGACGCCATCTGGGCACGGATCTGATGGGTACGCCCGGTGAGAAGTTCACACTCCAGCAGCGAGATATCCATGCGGCTGCCCAGCAGTTTGTACTTCATCTGTGCGGTAAGGGCGCCGGGGACTGGCGTGCGGGAAACCGTTACTTGCTTCTTGTCGGTGTCCCGGGTAATATAACCGGTGAGCTTTCCTTCCTTTTTGGGCGGAATGCCATGGACAAGGCACAGATAATATTTACTGATCTCCCGATCACGAATCTTTTCATTCATGATACGCAGGGCGGCAGCTGTTTTGGCGGCGATGACAATGCCACCGGTATTTCGATCGATGCGGTTGCACAGGGCGGGGGTAAAACTGGCTTCCTGCTCCGGATCCCAGGCACCGGTGCGGTACAGATGTGCCTTGATGTGATTGATCAGGGTGTTGTCGGTGCCTGTTTCATCTTCATGCACCACCATGCCGGGGACTTTGTCACACAACAGAATGTGCTGGTCCTCATATATAATATGAATATTTGGTGTAATCTTCCGCCAAGTCTGTTCGGGGTCTGGGGCGGTGAAGAACTCGTCGTTGATATAAAGCTGAAGCACATCGCCCTCTGCCAAACGGTAATTGGCCTCACAGCGCTTGCCGTTTACCTTGATTCGTTTCAAACGAATATACTTGCTGCGCAGGGAAGGCGGCAGGGTCGGAAGAGCCTTTGCCAGGTATTTGTCCAGTCGCTGACCGGAATCGTTGCGATTAATGGGAAATTCCCGCATATTATTTCAGTCCTTTTCGAAAAAAGCCTTGACTTTTTGGCTTGTTGTTTATATAATGGATGGTGCGTTATTGTGGAAGGAAGATCTTATGAAGATTAAGCTCAAAGACCTTGCAACGGCCAAAGAGGGCCGGATATGCTTTGATTATAACATAGATCTTCAAAAAGAGGAAGTTAATTTTGAACATCCTTTTGAAGAACCTGTCCGTTTGGTGGGCGAAGTCCGTGACAACGCCGGCGTCATCTCGCTAGACAGCGAGGTAGAAGCTGTGGTCCATACCCGCTGTGCCCGGTGCAATCGCCCGGTGGTTTATGAAAAATACACCCCGGTGCAGTTTATCCTGGCAAAGACCGTGTCGAGTGAAAACGAAGATCGCGATGATATCCTTGTGGTAGAGGGCGATACCGTAGAGCTGGACGACATTTTAATTCCGGAACTGATTCTGGACATGGAAATGGCTGTGGTCTGCAAGGATGACTGCAAGGGCCTGTGCCCCAAATGCGGTAAGGACTTAAACGAAGGGGAATGCGGTTGCAATCGCAAGGAAGTTGACCCCAGGCTGGCATGCCTGGCGGCACTTCTTGAAAAACCTGAGTAAACAAAAAATTGTTCAGATAGACTGAGGAGGTGTCGAAATGGCAGTGCCAAGAGCGCGAATTTCCAAGCAGAGAAGAAACAAGAGACGTAGTTCCCACTGGAAGTTGGCTCTTCCCGGTATGGTGAAGTGCCCCAAGTGCGGTGAGCCCGTTCTGTCCCACAGAGCCTGCAAGGCCTGCGGTACTTACAACGGCCGTACTGTTCTGGAAGTTGCTGAGGAAAACTAAGCAAAGTTGTTGAATGAAAATGGAGAGGGCGGCGTCCTTCTCCATTTTTTCATGTTTTTTCCGCGAAATCTCCCCCGCTGCTACAGCGGAAGATTGCAATTTTTTGTAAAATAGCGTATACTATATTAAATATCCATGTTTATATGGATAGCAGGAAAGGAGAGCGCCTATGGCTCCGCAGATCACACGTATCGACAAGGGCAGTGCGGCCCATACATATGGCATCCGGCCCGGTGATCGCCTTGTCAGTATTGACGGTCATATGATCCGTGACGTACTGGATTACAAGTTCTACGGTTATGACAGTCGGGTCAAACTGGTGTTGGAACGTGATGGCCAGCCGCTGGAACTGGAAATTGAAAAAGCCGAAGGTGAAGATCTGGGTCTGGATTTTGAGACCTATCTGATGGACCGGCAAAAAGGCTGTGCCAACAAGTGCGTCTTCTGCTTCATCGATCAGCTGCCCCGCGGCATGCGTCAAAGCCTGTATTTCAAAGATGATGATGCGCGCCTTTCCTTCCTGATGGGCAACTATATCACCCTGACCAACTTAAGTGATGCCGATGTGCAGCGCATCATCCAGATGCGTCTGTCGCCGTTGAACGTGTCGGTGCATACCACAGATCCCGAGCTGCGCAAACTGATGCTGGGCAACCTGCGGGGTGGAGAAAGCCTGCGGCATTTGTATGCTCTGGCAGAAGCCGGCATCAAGCTGAAGACGCAGATTGTTTGCTGTCCCGGCCTGAATGATGGGGCGCAGCTGCAAAAGACGCTGGCAGATTTGTCCGGACTGTATCCTTCGGTAGAAAGCATTGCCGTGGTACCCGTGGGTATTACCCGATGCCGCGAGGGATTGTATCCTCTGACTCCCATGGACAAGGAAAAGGCTCTGGCAGTGGTGGAAATCGTAGAGGGACAACGCAAGGAAAACCTTAAGAAGCATGGCTGCGCCATCGTTTGCGGTGCGGATGAACTGTATCTGAAGGCAGGCTTGACCCTACCGGAACCCGATTATTACGAGGGTTACAGCCAGCTGGAAAACGGCGTAGGTCTGATGGCGCTCTTTGAGGAAGAACTTCGTGCTGCCCTCATGGTGGAGGAAGAACATATCCCTGCACCCAGTCCCTGCGCCGTGGTTTGCGGTAAGGCAGCAGAAGCCTTTATGCGGCAGATGGTAAACCTGATCCGTGAAAAATGCCCCGAACTGGATTGCCCGGTCTTTGGGGTGGAAAATGACTTTTTTGGTCATACTGTTGATGTCACCGGCTTGGTCACCGGACAGGACATTGCAAAACAGCTTGCCGGCAAGGTAAGCGGTCGAAGACTACTGGTGCCTGCGGTGATGCTGCGTGACGGACAGGATGTGTTTTTGGATGATGCTACGCCTGCAGAACTGGAGGAAGCGCTGAACGCCAAGCTGATCAAGACCGAAATTGATGGCGGTATCTTCTTGGATACCATTTTGGAATATAACGAATCTTTTTGATAGAAACGGGAGGAATTACTATGGATAAACCCGTCATTGCCATTGTTGGCAGACCCAATGTGGGCAAATCCCTGCTCTTTAACCGTATTGCAGAAAAGCGGCAGGCTATCGTAGAGGACACCCCCGGTGTGACCCGCGACCGTATTTATGCCGACGCTGAGTGGCGTAACCGAGCATTTACCATCATCGACACCGGCGGTATCGAGCCTCGCACCGATGATGAAATCTTAAAATTCATGCGCCAGCAGGCACTGCTTGCCATTGACCACGCCGATGTGGTGGTGTTGGTGGTGGATATCCGCACCGGCATGACTGCTGCTGACGAGGATGTGGCCGCCATGCTGAAAAAGAGCCACAAGCCTGTTGTGGTGGCCGTCAACAAGATGGACCGCCCCGGTGATCCGCCCGCAGAGTTCTACGAGTTCTATAACTTGGGTCTGGGCGACCCCATTGGCATTTCTGCCTTGCACGGTGCCGGCACCGGTGATCTGCTGGATGCCTGCTTCGAATACTTCCCCGAGGAGACCGAGGGTGCCGAAGAGGAGCAGCCCACCATCCGTGTGGCTGTTATCGGTAAGCCCAATGCCGGTAAGAGCAGCCTCATTAACCGTGTTACCGGTGAAGAGCGCGTTATCGTCAGCAATGTGGCCGGCACGACCCGTGACAGCATCGATACGCTGGTGGTGCGCGACGAAGATCGCTTTACCTTTGTAGACACCGCGGGTATCCGCAAAAAGAGCAAGGTGGACGAAGCCATCGAGCGTTTTTCTGTCATGCGTGCCCAAATGGCCATCGAGCGCAGTGATGTATGTCTGCTGATGATCGATGCCGTGGACGGTGTCACAGAACAGGATACCAAGATCGCAGGCTATGCCCATGATAATGGCAAGGCTGCTATCATCGTTATTAACAAGTGGGATTTGATCGAAAAAGAGACCGGCACCCAGGCTGCCTTTGAAAAGCAGGTACGGCAGGATCTGGCTTATATGCCCTATGCGCCCGTAGTGTTTATTTCTGCACTCACCGGCCTGCGGGTAGAAAATCTGTTTGCTGTGATCAAAGAGGTCTATGCCTCCAGCACCATGCGTATCACCACCGGTAGTTTGAACACCATTTTGGCTGACGCTACCGTGCGTGTGCAGCCCCCCACGGATAAGGGCCGCCGTCTGAAGGTTTATTATATGACCCAGGCCGGCATCCAGCCTCCCACCTTTGTTTGCTTCTGCAATGATGCCAAACTCTTCCACTTCTCTTACCTGCGTTATCTGGAAAATCAGATCCGTCAGGTTTACGGTCTGCATGGCACACCGGTGAAGATGGTCGTTCGTCAGCGGGGTGAGGAGTAATGAAGCGCATTTTTGTGGCAGGCAGCGGAAGCTGGGGCCTTGCCATTGCGAAATTGGCAGCGGAGAAAGGACATAACGTCACCATCTCCAGCCGTAGTGAAGAAAAAGCTGCGGAACTGGCGGCTAAGCGTGAAAATCCCCGACTCCTGCCCGGTGTGCGTTTGCCTGAGTCGGTATGTGTCACAGCAGATTTCTCTCTTGCAGCAGATGCGGATATGGTAATTATCGCCGTTCCTTCTCATGCTGTACATGAGATTTGCCAGACACTGCGCGGACACCTGCAGGAAAATGCCATACTGGTGCTTTTAAGCAAGGGCTTTGACCGTGAACGCGGTGATTGCTTGCTGAGTGAGACGGTAGAGGCCGTTCTGCCGGGGCATCCGGTGGCAGCTCTTACCGGTCCCTCTCATGCAGAAGAGGTGGGCAGAAAAATGCCCACTGCCGTGGTGTCGGCCTGTCAGGACGAAGCCATTGCCCAGTTGGTACAGCAGACACTGACCACGGAATATTTCCGCATCTATACCAGTACCGATATCATCAGCGCAGAACTGGGCGGTGCCATGAAGAACATTATGGCAATCGCCGTGGGTATCAGCGACGGCTATGGCTTTGGCGACAACACCAAGGCCATGCTCATGACCCGCGGTATTGCCGAAATGTCCCGTCTGGGCGTGTTTCTGGGTGGCGAGGCCGAGACCTTTGCCGGACTGTCCGGCATCGGTGACCTGATCGTTACCTGTATCTCCCAGCACTCCCGTAACCGCCGTTGCGGCCTCCTGATTGGACGTGGCATGCCGGTGCAGCAGGCGCTGAAAGAAGTTGGCGCTGTGGTAGAGGGGTATTATGCAACCGGTGCCATCCACCGGATCACCCAGGGCAAGAACATTGAAATGCCCATCTGCAACGCCATGTACCGGGTGCTGTACGAGGATATGCCTATCACCCAAATGGGTGCCCTGCTTCTGGATCGTCCCCACCGTTCCGAGCAAGAACCCTGACTCACCAACAAAAGCACTCGCAGATTTGCTCTGCGGGTGCTTTTTGACAAAGGTCAGCAAATTCTCGGTAAAGACAGGGGGAATATATTGATTTTCTTAAGGTATATGCTATAATGAGCTTTACATATTTTTTAATACCGTTTGGCCCATCCAAGCCAAATGAAACACAGAAAGGTTGATGATTTTTGGATACCCCGGGTACAAGTACCTATCTCGCACTGGTCTTTTTGGTGATTTGCTCTGCGTTTTTCTCTGCCAGCGAAACTGCACTTTCTACCTTTAATAAGGTTCGCATGCAGAATCTGGCGGAAAAAGGCGACCGCAAGGCAAAAACTGCTTTGCAGCTGTCTGAAAATTACAGCAAGACCCTTTCCACCATCCTCATTGGTAACAATATCGTAAACATGGGCAGCGCATCGCTGGCAACTGTTGTGGCTACTGCGCTGCTGGGTGCAGCTAGCGGTCCTGCTGTGGCAACAGTGGCTATGACCCTGCTGGTGCTGATTTTTGGTGAAATCATGCCTAAGACCCTGGCTCGATCCCAGCCCGAAAAGATCTCCATGACGTTTGCGCCGATTCTGCGCAGTATTCAAATTGTCTTAACGCCTGTGGTCTGGTGCTTTGTTCAGTTGAACAAGCTGCTGATTCCCGGCAAGCAGGACGATATTCCCAGCGTCACCGAAGACGAGCTGAAGAGCATTCTGTCCACCGCTGAGGCTGAAGGCGTGCTCAACGAGCAGGAGACCGGCATTCTGCACTCTGTCATTGAGTTCGATGACACCACGGTGCAGGAAATCCTGACACCCCGCGTGGATATGGAAGCCATTGATGCAGAGGATTCCATTGAAGAGGTGCTGGAGCAGGTGCTGGAAAGCGGATACTCTCGCTTGCCCGTTTACGAGGAAGATCCAGACCATATCCTGGGCATCCTGCATACCCGCGATCTGCTGGCCTCTCTGGCAAAAGGGCAGAAGGCAGATCTGCGTGCGCTGTGCCGTGAGGCGATGTTTGTGTATCGTACCAAGGCCATCGACGAACTGCTGACCGACTTCCGCCGCGAAAAATGCCATATGGCCATCGTCACCGATGATTTTGGCGGCACTGTGGGACTTGTTACTTTGGAAGATGTTTTGGAAGAGCTGGTGGGCGAAATCTTCGACGAAAGCGATGCAGAAGAAGATACCGAGTTGGAACTGGAAAAGATCGATCCCTATACGTTCCGTTTGGCCGGTGAGTGCGATATTCGAGATGCATTTGAAATCATGGATCTGGACGAAGAGGAACTGTCTGAAGACTGCTTTACCGCAGCGGGCTGGGCGCTGGAGACCATGGGGCATATTCCTGCAGTAGGCGAAGTGTTCCACGCAAACGGTGCTGTGGTCACGGTGGAGGAAATGGAGGACAAGCGCATCCTGAGTCTGCTGGTCCATATTCCCCAGTTTGTTCCCGGTGAAGTAAAAGAAGAAAAATAAATGCAAAAAAGCACCCCGATGGGGTGCTTTTTGTGTTTAAAAGGTGTGCTTAACTTATTCGGCCAGCAGCTGTTCCATCTCATCCATCAGCTGGTCAAAGAGCGCCAGTGCCTCGTTGACAGGCTGGGGCGTGGACATATCCACGCCGGCGATCTTCAGCAGTTCCACAGGAGTATCGCTGCAGCCGGAGGACAGGAACTTCCGGTAGGCTTCCACGGCGGGTGCGCCATTCTTTAGAATGTTCATGGCAATGGCAATGGCGGCGGAGAAGCCAGTGGCGTACTGGAATACATAGTAATTGTAGTAGAAGTGGGGGATACGTGCCCACTCCATGGCAATGCCGGGATCCTGTGCCACGGCATCACCATAATAAGCAGCGTTCAGCTTGGCATACTCCTGGCTCAGCAGGTCGGCGGTCAGACTCTGACCCTGCTCGGCCAGCTGGTTGACCTTCAGCTCAAACTCGGCAAACATGGTCTGGCGGTACAGGGTGGTGCGGAACTGCTCTAAGAAGTAGTTGATCAGATATGCACGCTGACGCTTGTCGGTGGTCTTGCGCAGCAGATGCTGCATCAGCAATACTTCATTGCAGGTGCTGGCAACTTCAGCCACAAAAATCACATAATCGGCAGTGGCATAAGGTTGTGCCAGATTACTGTGATAGGTATGCAGGGCATGACCCATTTCGTGAGCCAGGGTAAAGGCACTGTTCAGATTGTCTTTGTGATTCAGCAGCACATAGGGATGGGGATCGCCGCAGGAGGAATAAGCACCGCTGCGCTTGCCCTCATTCTCATACACGTCGATCCAGCGGTTTGCAAAGCCCTCTTCCAGCATGGCGCAGTACTCGCTGCCTAAAGCCTGCAGTGCCTCAAGCACCATTTCCTTGGCTTCTTCATAGGTAATGGGCATATTTGCATCTGCAACGATGGGCGTGTACAGATCGTACATATGCAGCTCATCCAGCCCCATCAGCTTCTTGCGCAACTGACCGTAGCGATGCAGCTTTTCCATATTTGCGTGCACAGCGTTGATCAGGTTGTGATAAACAGCGGTGGGAACTTCGGTGCCATCCAAAGCAGCATCCAGGGTGCTGGGGTATTTTCTGGCACGGCTGTGCCAAATTAACTGCTTGACCTGACCCTCCAACATAGCGGCAATGGAGTTGCGGAAAGAGTGGAAGGTATTGTAGCAAGCCTCAAAGGCATTCTTGCGCAGGACTCGATCAGAACTCTCCAACAGGCTAACTAAAGTGCCGGCTGTCAAGGTGTACAGCTTGCCGGAGGAATCAGCGACCTCGGGGAACCGCAGGTCAGCGTTTTCAAAAGCGCCAAAGATGCTTTGTGCGGTGTGTGCCATCTCACCGGCAGAAGCCAACAGTGCTTCTTCGGCGGGGGACAGAATGTGTGCTTTGCGGCGGCGGATCACATCCATGCGGCGGCGATAAATGCCAAGGCCGGGCTCGGAAGCAAAGAAAGATTCAACGGTCTCGTCAGACAGACCCAGCAGTTCAGGCACATCAAAGGAGGTGGCGCTTTGAATGGCCACCACCAGATTCATCGCCTTGCCGCGGAAATCTTGATAGGTGCCGTTGGCAGTATCTTCGTCACCTTTGCGGGCAGCATAGTTAAACAGGCGCTCGAGTTTGCGACTGATTTCATCACTCAACTTAAAATATTCCAGCAGTGTGGCTGCATTTTCACCCAGTCGTCCCTGATAAACACAAAGCTGCTGCGGTGCAGACTGCAGGGAAGCATAACTGTCCAACCAATCGGCGTCGGTGGGGAACAGGTCTTCGGTGGCCCAGGTGTAGCGAGGGTCCACTTCGCTGCGTTTGATGATAGAAGCCATATAGATTCTCCTTTTTCATGATGATTTAGATGGAATAAGCATATCAAAGTTCCGCTAAAAAGTAAAGAGCGCCAAGCAAAAGGTGGTTTTCATGAGCATTATATTGACAAGAATTTAAAAGAAATGGTATAATAAATTGTTAAAAATCCAAAAGAATCGAGGAATCCGCATGATCAGAACCGATTTGCGTAATATTGCCATCGTAGCACACGTTGACCACGGCAAGACCACCTTGGTAGACCAAATGCTGAAGCAGAGTGGCACCTTCCGTGAAAACCAGGTGGTAGCAGAGCGCGTCATGGACAACAATGACTTAGAGCGCGAGCGCGGCATTACCATTCTCGCCAAAAACACCTCTATTCAATATGGCGATACCAAGATCAACATCATCGACACCCCCGGCCATGCTGACTTTGGCGGTGAGGTAGAGCGTGTGCTGAAGATGGTAGATGGCGTGCTGCTGCTGGTAGATGCCGCAGAAGGTCCCATGCCTCAGACTCGTTTTGTGCTGCAAAAGGCACTGGAGCTGGGCCACAAGGTTATCGTGGTGGTCAACAAGGTTGACAAGCCCGATGCCCGTATTGACGAGGTTCTGGACGAGGTTCTGGATCTGCTGATCAGCCTGGATGCCAATGACGAGCAGCTGGACAGCCCCGTTATTTTCTGCTCCGGTCGTGATGGTACTGCTGCGTTGACACCCGACGGTCCCCGCGAGAGTTTGCAGCCTCTCTTTGAAAAGATTCTGGAGCATATGGATGCCCCCGAAGTAGATGCCGAAGGCCCCACTCAAATGCTGGTGTCCTCCATTGACTACAACGAGTTTGTAGGCCGCATCTGCATCGGTCGTGTAGAGCGTGGCGTGGTGCGAAAGAACCAGGATATCATGATTTGTGAGTATCACGACGCACACAAGCCCTACCGTTCCAAGATCGTCAATCTATATCAGATCCAGGGCTTGAATCGCGTGCCGGTAGACGAAGCCAAAGCGGGTGATATCGTCTGTGTTTCCGGCATTGCTGACATTACCATCGGTGATACCATCTGTGCTCCCGATACCATCGAGGCGATTCCTTTTGTCAAGATTTCCGAGCCCACCGTCGAGATGACTTTCTCGGTGAACAACGGCCCCTTTGCCGGCAGAGAAGGTAAGTTTGTTACTTCCCGCCACCTGCGTGACCGCCTGCAGCGTGAGCTGTTGAAGGATGTGTCCCTGCGTGTCGCCGATACCGAAAGCACCGAAAGCTTCAAGGTTTCCGGCCGTGGCGAGATGCACCTGTCCATCCTCATCGAAACCATGCGCCGCGAAGGCTATGAGTTTATGGTCGGTGCCCCCCGTGTGCTGTTCCATGAAGAAAACGGTGTCCGCACCGAGCCCATCGAGCGTTTTGTCTGTGATGTACCCTCTGATTATGTGGGTGCCGTTATGGAAAAGCTGGGCAGTCGCAAGGGTGACCTGGTGCAGATGAACCCGCAGGGCGACCGTATGCGTCTGGAATATCTGATTCCTGCCCGTGGTCTCTTTGGTTACCGCAACGAGTTCCTGACCGACACCCGCGGCGAAGGAATCATGAGTTCTGTGTTTGAGGGCTATGCGCCTTACAAGGGTGATATCGCAAGCCGAAACACCGGCAGCCTGGTGGCTTTTGAAACCGGTGAGGCCGTTACCTACGGTCTGTATAACGCGCAGGAACGCGGCGCACTGTTTATCGGTGCCGGTACACAGGTTTACGAGGGCATGGTGGTTGGCATGTCTCCCAAGGCAGAAGACATCAATGTCAACGTCTGCAAGAAAAAACATGTCACGAACATGCGAGCCAGCGGCAGTGACGACGCCCTGCGTCTGATTCCGCCCCGCCAGATGAGTCTGGAAGCTTGCATCGAGTTTATCGGCGACGATGAGCTGATTGAAGTCACACCCAAGAATCTGCGAATCCGCAAGCGCATTCTGGATAATCAGCTGCGTGCAAAAGCCAAGTTCGGCGGAACCAATCGTTGCTAAGAAATCAACATAAAAAAGCACCCCACACGGGGTGCTTTTTTGCGTCTTTGTTACTTGTTGCTTTGCAGTTTTGCGGCGCGGATGGTGTTTTCCATCAGCATGGCCACCGTCATGGGACCACAACCGCCGGGAACGGGGGTGAGGTAAGCGGCAACTTCGCTGCAGGCGGGATCTGCATCACCGCAGAGCTTGCCGTTTTCATCACGATTGATGCCGACATCGATGACCACAGCACCGGGTTTCAGCATGTCGGGCTTTACAAACTTTGCCTTACCGATGGCAGCCACCACGATATCGGCCTGACGGGTCATGGCAGCCAGATCGGGGGTCTTGGAATGGCAAATGGTCACCGTACCGTGCTTTTGCAGCAGCAGCAGCGCCATGGGCTTGCCAACAATATCACTGCGGCCAATGACCACACAGTGCTTGCCGGCAGGATCAATGTCATAGGCGGCCAACAGCTCCATGACACCGGCGGGAGTGCAGGGGGCGAACCGAGGCTTGCCTGCCAAAATGCGGCCGGTGTTTTCCGGATGGAAGGCATCCACATCCTTCAGCGGATGGATGGCTTCGATGACCGTAGTGGGGTCAATATGCTTGGGCACCGGCATCTGACACAAAATGCCGTGCACGGATGCATCTTCATTCAGCTGCGAGATCAAAGCCAGCAATTCCTCCTGACTGGTGGAGGCGGGCAGAATATACCGACGGCTTTCAATGCCGCAGGCGGCGCAGGCCTTTTCTTTGTTGTTGACGTAAACGGCGGAGGCAGGATCATCGCCAACCAAAATGACTGCCAGGCAGGGAGAAACACCTTGCTCTTTCAGTGTCTGGGCAGATGCAGCGGCGCGGGCTTTTACAGATGCGGAAACAGATTTTCCATCAATGAGAATGGCAGACATATTTAGTTCTCCTTTTGATCCTTGGTTTTATCGGGAAAACGGCGGGGCGGCGCATAATTCTTGCTGATGCGGAAGTACAGCCATACTCCGCCGGCCAAGATCAGGCAGACAATGGCCAAAACCTGCGAGGCGCGCAAATCAGTACCCCAGATATACAGGCTGTCAGCACGCAGTCCTTCAATCCAGCTGCGGCCTAAGCCATACCACATCAAATACATTAAGAATACTTCACCGTCAAACTTTCGGCGATTCAGGTATAACGTCAACAGCAACACACCCAACAAGTTCCACAGAGATTCGTACAGGAAGGTAGGGTGCACAGCGGCAGCGCCGTTAATACTCATGCCCCAGGGCAATGTGGTCTCATACCCAAATGCTTCCGCGTTAAAGAAATTACCCCAGCGGCCAATACCCTGACCAATGAGGAAGCAAGGAGAGGCCAGGTCAAACAGTCCCCAGGTGTTATACTTACATATGCGGCACATGCTGTATCCCGCAATAAAAATCGCAATAATACCACCGTAAATGGCAAGACCTCCGTCCCAGATCCGAAGAATCTCGTCCATATGATTCTGATAATAAGACCATTTATAAATCACGTAATAGGTGCGTGCGCCCAGCACAGCAGCAGGGATACATACCAGCAGCAGATTCATAACCTGGTCATCGTTGGTGCCAAACCGCGCAAAGTTGGGATAGGCATACGCAACGGCTAAAATCAGACCGAGGCAAATGCAAATGCCATACCAACGGACTTCCAGGTTGCCAAAGGAAAAGGCAACGGGGTCAATGTCCCAGCTAAAGCCAAGACCGGGAAAGGCAATGGTGTTGGTCATTGAGAAACTACCTCCTTATTCTTTTCAGGCAGCTGGGCAAGGATGACGGCGACAAAGACCATCAGACAGCCAAGCAGTTCTTTTTCGGACAGGTTTTCCTGAAGCAGCAGCCAACCGGCCAGTACAGCAAAGACAGATTCCAAACTCATGATCATGGTGGCAAGTGTGGGGTTGACGTCCTTCTGCGCAACGATTTGCAGCGTATAGCCCACGCCACTGGACATGATGCCGGTATACAAAATGGAAGTGCGTGCAGCCCAAATGCCGGAGAGAGAGGGTTCTTCCAAAACAAACATGGCAATCAGACTGAAGAAACCGGATACAAAGAACTGAATACAACTCATGCGCATACCATCTGCTTTGGGAGAGAAGTGGTCGATCAGCATGATGTGGAAGGAGTAACCCAGGGCGCAGCCCAGTACCAGCAGTTCGCCCAAGCCGATGGAGAAGTCGCCGGTGACACAAAGCAGATAAAAACCGACAATTGCCAAAACCACGCAAAGCCAAACCAGCTTCCGGGGTTTTTTGCCCAGGAATAAGCCGATGATGGGAACAATAATAATATACAGTGCTGTAATGAAGCCGGCCTTGCCGGAAGCGTTCTCGGTAATGGCCTCAATGCCAAGCTGCTGCAGAGAACTGGCCACAAAAAGCGCTGTGCCGCAGAAAATACCACCGATCAACGTGTCTTTTTTCAATTGACCGCTTAAAGGCTGTTTCTTCTGGATCTTATCAAACAGCAGAATTACCGGAATCAGTACAATGCCGGCTAACAGAGTACGCACAGCATTGAAGGTGTACGGCCCGATGTGATCCATACCTACCGTCTGGGCAACAAAGGCCGTGCCCCAGATCAAGGCGGTAAGCGTTAAGAGCAAGCTGCCCCGCAGTTGTTTTTTATCCATGGGGAATATCCTCCTTAGGAAATCGTTCGCAAAATATACCAATTTATATTATAGCGGATTCAAATCACTTTTTCAATACCGGTAACACGCTTCTGACCCTGCATCAAAAACGCACAAAAAATCGGAGAAAAAGCACCGGAAAATAGAAAAAACTGTCTCCTCTTGATTTCCCAAAGAAAAGGGGTTATTATCAAGGTATATGAAATAAAGTGCAGACTGCTGCATGATCAATAAGGAGTCATCACTATGGATTATTACAAGGCAAGCAAGGCAGAACTGCAGGCAGAACTTTCTGCACTGCAAGTAAAGTACGATGCCTGTAAGGCAAAGGGCTTGAAGCTGGATATGTCCCGCGGTAAGCCTTCCAAGGCACAGCTGGATCTGTGTGAGGGTATGCTGACCGCTGTCAGCGAAGGCTCTCAGTTGAAGGGCGAGCAGGGGGATCTGCGCAACTATGGCGTCTTGGATGGTGCTGTGGAATGCCGTCGCCTCTTTGCAGAACTGCTGGAAGTTCCCGTGGAAAATGTCATCGCAGGCGGCAATGCCAGTCTGACCATGATGTATGACACCATGATGCGTCTGTGGGTCTTTGGTGCTCCCGGCGTAGAAAAGCCCTGGTGCAAAGAGTCCTCCGTCAAGTGGCTGTGCCCTGCTCCCGGCTATGACCGTCATTTTTCCATCTGTCAGCAGTTGGGTATGGAAATGATTACCGTTCCTATGCTGGCCGATGGCCCCGATATGGATATGGTGGAAGAACTGGTCAAGGATCCCGCTGTCAAGGGTATCTGGTGCGTGCCCCGTTACTCCAATCCCGAAGGCAAGGTATATTCCGACGAAGTGGTCAAGCGTTTTGCAGCATTGAAGCCTGCTGCTGAGGACTTCCGTATCTTCTGGGATAATGCGTATGCGGTTCATCACCTGGTGGACGAGCCTCAGCCTCTGATGAACATCTTTGATGCCTGCAAGGAGCAGGGAAATGAGGATATGGTACTGATTTACACCTCCACTTCCAAGATTTCTTATGCAGGTGCCGGTGTTGCATGTATGGCGGCTTCTGTCAAGAATGTCGCCTGGACCAAAAAGATCATGGGCGTGCAGGCAATCTCCTTTGACAAGGTGAATCAGATGCGCCATGTGCTGTACTTCAAGGATGCAGCCGGTGTTCACGCACATATGAAGAAACATGCCGAACTGCTGCGTCCCAAGTTTGAATTGGTTCTGGCCAAGCTGGAAGAAGAACTGGCCGGTACCGGCGCCGGCAGCTGGCATAAGCCCGAAGGCGGTTATTTTGTCAGCTTTGATGCCATGCCCGGCTGTGCAAAGCGCATTCATGCTCTGTGCAAAGAAGCCGGCCTGGTGATGACCGGTGCAGGTGCGACCTTCCCCTATGGCAAGGATCCCCAGGACAGCAATCTGCGTATTGCACCCTCTCTGCCCCCGCTGGAAGAGCTGGAGCAGGCTATGGAGGTCTTCTGCATCTGCGCCAAGTTGGCTGCCGTTGAGTGCTGCCTGGCACAGTAAGATACAAAAAACAGGCGGGAAGGGCATCTTCCCGCCTTGCTTTTTCTTAAGGAGGCAAGTTATGAAGACAATTGCCGTTCTGGCACCCATGGAACTGGAATATCTGCCTTTACTGCAGCAACTGCAGGATCCCAACACAAGCCTGCTGGGCGGCACACGCTGCACCATCGGCATGTTGGGACAAACCTGCGTGATTCTGCACGAATGCAGTGTGGGCAAGGTCAATGCAGCGCTGCATACCCAGCTGCTCATTGATACATACCATCCCGATGCGATTCTGAATGTGGGCATTGCCGGTTCACTTACCCGCTTGGCGGGACATTGCACACCGGTGGTGGTCACCGAGTGCGCCTATCATGATATGCGCCCCGGCACACTGAAAAACTTCCATCCTTACTGCAACCGCTTTGCCTGCGATCCGGAACTGATGGCACTGTTGTGGGAAGCCGCGGGTACCGATGCGCTGGTTGGTATGCTGGTAACAGGAGATAAGTTTATTTCCTCCTCTGCACAGCGTGAGGCGGTACTGGATGCATTCCCTGGAGAATCGCCTTATTGCGTGGAGATGGAGTCCACAGCAGTAGCTCAGGTCGCCTGCGTCAACGGCATACCTTTTGCCGCTTTGCGCTGCATTTCGGATTTGGCGGATGACAGCGCAAAGGATGACTGTGAAGCCTTTGAGCATCTGGCTGCCCGCCGCGCGGCTGAAATTGTTGCACAAGCCGTGCAAGCCATGGAGGATGCATGATGCCATTAGCAAAAGAAGCACTGAATCTGGCCATAGAATTGCGCCATGCCATTCATCAAAATCCCGATTTATCCCATGAAGAGCGTCCTACCATAGACCGTATCATGGCATTCCTGCGGCAGCATACCAAACTGGAATTGCATGACATGGGCACTTGGCTGTACGCAGTATACCGCAGCGGTAATGCACAGCCCGGTATTGCGTTCCGTTGCGAGCTGGATGCCTTGCCCATAGAAGATCGTATCGATGCGGACTATCGCAGCGTGAAACCCGGCATCGGTCACAAGTGCGGACATGATGGCCATGCGGCAACGCTGTGCGCACTGGCAATGGTGCTGGAACGGCAAGGCGCACCGGTGGATGTATACTTGCTCTTTCAGCATGCGGAAGAGGTGGGAGAGGGCGGCGAAGCCTGCTTGCCTTTGGTGCGAAATAATCCTATTTCTGCTATTTATGCGTGGCATAATCACCCCGGAACACCTTTCGGAACAGTTTTGGTAAAGGATCATACCATCTATTGCGGAAGCAAGGGAATCACCTTTACATTCGTTGGAACGCCTGCGCATGCGGCTTATCCGGAACAGGGAAGATGCCCTGCACCTGCGGTGGCGGAATTGGTGCAGCGCATTCCTTCGCTCACGGCGGCGCAAACGTGGCAGAAACTGGTGCAGTGTACCGTGATCCAGATGGATGTAGGCGAAGTGGCTTTCGGTACGCAGGCATATCAAGGCTGTCTGCGTCTTACTATCCGGGGTGAACTGCAGAAAGAGCAGGATGCACTGGAGATGCAGCTGCGTGATCTGGCACAACAACTGGCAGACCGCGATGGACTGGAACTGTCCGTCAGTACCTGTGATGCGTTTCCGGCCACTGTGAACGATGCCACATGCACCGAACATGTGCGAAGTGTCTGTCGGGAATGTGGTTTCAATGTGCAGGAAATTGAGAAGCCCTATCGAGCTTCTGATGATTATGGCCACTTAACGGCCGCCATTCCCGGCATGATTTTTGAAATAGGCAGCGGAGAGGATCTCCCTGACATCCATACCGAGGCCTTTGATTTCCCGGATGCGCTGATTCCCCGGGCGGTAACGATTCTGTATCAACTGATTCAAAAGTAAGGAGGCGCTTGATGGAATATAATATCAAGCCGGGTAAATATCGGCATTACAAAGGCAACGAATATCGGGTGATCGGTATGGCACGGCATTCGGAAACACTGGAACCCATGGTGGTCTATCAGGCGCTTTATGGAGAGATGGGTATTTGGGTACGTCCGGCCTATATGTGGAGTGAACAGGTAACGGTCAATGGTAAAACCATGCTGCGTTTTGCTCCGGTGGAGGAATAACCATGGGAACAATCATATCTGCAATTCAGATCATTCTGGCGGTAATTGCACTGAGTATGTATCTGCGGGTTCGTCAGTATCTGAATCAGCACACCGATGAACCGGTAGAAGAGCATAGCGACTGGCTTATGCGTCGTATGCAAGCCATTGGTGTTTTAGCTTTAATTTCTGCCCTGATCGGTATTGTGCGAATCGTTTTATAAGGTAAAAAGAAAATACCCGTTGGAAGTGGCAGCTTCCAACGGGTATTTCTGTTTATGCAATATAGGAACGTATGAAAGATCCCTTGCAAACAAAGGAGAGGATTTAACCTACCTTGCGCATGCCGGTTGCGGGCATTGCGGTAATCGGGGCAGGTGTACCGCACAGAGCAGGCGCACCGTGAGGACGGAACTGCACGGCGCTGGGCTTACGGCTGGGATGGTCACATTTCCAACCGGCGAAGTTTCCTGCCAATGCAGTAAGGATACCCAAACAAACGGTGAACACCACAATGCCAAAAGAAGTACCGCCATCGCTGAGTGCCGCGGCAACAAATACCAAAGCCAAACCGCCAACCTCAACCATCTTCGCCATCATCTTTTTCATGGAATTCACTCCTTTATTTCTGTTATGTCTGTAGAATAGCACGATCACTGTCCGATAAACTGGACTTTGTGTGCAGAATCAATGTGTTTTTCTGTGTTTTCAGTATAACAGAACATTTGTTCGATTGCAACCCCTTTTTGCAAAAAAATATAAAAAATGCGAAAAAATGTTCGCTACCCATCCGTCTTGCGGAAAAGATGTCTGTGTGCCTCATTGGCAGATCGGGCCACAGTTGCTGGGGTCAAGCTGCTGTCCGCCAAGTGAGTCATAACCATCTGAACGCGCCAGCAGGATCATTGGTAAGTCAGTGCGGTATAGCCTTGTAAATGTAAAACAAAAAGGCTCCCGAGGGAGCCTTTTTCTATGGGATCAAAACTTATGCCTTGGCGCTTTGCTTGCGCTTCTTGATTACCAGAACAACGCCACCGGCAATCGCAACGACGGCTGCAGCCACCACTACATATTCCAGCGGATTGGTGCTGGCATCTGCGCCTGCCAGCAGCATGACTTCTTTGGTGTTGCCAAAGTCATCTTTGACTACGGCCTTGCCTACGACCTCGCCTTTCTTGACGCTGCTACCCAAATCATCGGCGGCAATCAGCTCTACATTCAGCTTACCGCGGCTGAGGGTGAACAAATCTTCCTTGGCGGTGACGGTCAGATTCTTCAGCAGATTGCCCTTGGTGCGCATCTTGCCCACGGTTTCACCGGCAGCAAAGCCAACTTTGTCATATTTCCGTGCATAATCCAGCAGCTTCACCGTGTCGGTAAAGTGTCCGGACAGGGTCTGACCCTCGTATTCCACATTGCCGGCATGCATGACCACGCTGTAAAAACGCAGGTCATCCTTCTTCATGCAGCAGGCAAAGTTTAATCCTGCGGCCTTGGTAGAACCGGTTTTGATGCCCAGGATATCCTTGTAATAATCCGTCACATAACCGGGGGTGTGGTTGTGGCGCATCAAACGGTTGGTGGTCTTGTACTGGTGCGCCCATTTGCGTTGGCTGTTCTTGGGCAGCGTGCCGGTGTCCTGGCACACAATGCTGCGGAAGGTCTCATTCTTCATGGCATAGCGGCACAGGATCAGCATGTCGTCACAAGTGACCTTGTTATTGGGGGACAGCCCGTGGGGGTCAAAATAGATGGAATCCTTCATGCCCAAAGCCTTGGCTTTTTCGTTCATCATGGTAATGAATGCAGGGATGGTGCCGGCCACATATTCTGCCAGTACAGTGGCAGCTTCGTTTCCGGATACGATCAGCAGATAATGCATCAGGTCTTTTACTCGCACATCCTCGCCGGGCTTCAGGTAAAAGTCATCTTTCCAGTTGCAGTATTCATCCGAAATGGCCGCTTCACTGACGATCATAGTGCCGGAGAGATCAGGGTCATATTCCAGCACTAACACGGCAGTCATCACTTTGGTCAGACTGGCGGGTACATTCTGGGTGTCACCGTTGAAAGAAAACAAAAGCGTATCAGTAGTTTCTTCGTACAGAATACCCATCTGGGCGCTCTCCAGTGTGGGAGCATCTTTGGGGGCAGCAGCCACATTCAATGGCAACATACAGGTCAACAGAAGAACACACGTTAAAAACAGCGCAAATTTTTTCATGAGTTTCCCTCTTTTCTGCTTGGGTTTTACATATTTTTATTCTAAAACTTTTTTTATGGTTTCGCAAGACTTTTTTAGAATCCGTATGCAAAGCGTTGTTTTTATGCTATACTGAGTTTATATCGATTGACAATCCGAAAGGAGGGCGTATGGTGAAAAAATCTATGGAGCAGGAACGCCCTATCGGGGTTTTCGATTCCGGGCTGGGAGGCATCAGCGTGCTGAAAACGCTGCGGAAAGAACTTCCGGCGGAGGATTTCATTTACTACGGAGATGCGGCCAATGCGCCTTACGGTGACCGCAGCGAAACAGAGATTCGCGCTTTGACTTTGGCGTCTGTAGAATATGTGGCAGCGCAAAATATCAAGGCATTGGTCATTGCGTGCAATACCGCCACCAGTGCTGCGGCAGAAGCTCTGCGACAGAAATATGATTTTCCCGTGATTGGTATGGAACCGGCATTAAAGCCGGCCGCCCAGATTCCAGGAAGTCGGGTGCTGGTGATGGCCACTTGTGGAACATTGCGGCAGCGCAAGTTTGCAGAGCTGCTGCATATTTGGGGAGAAGATGTAAAGGTGATTTCCTTGCCATGTCCTGGATTGGTTGAATTGATTGAGTCCGGCGGACCGGGAAATCCAGACATATACCCTTATTTGCAAAAGCTGCTTGCACCTTATGTGGGACAGGTGGATGCTGTTGTGCTGGGCTGCACACATTATCCCTTTGTTCAGGATCAAATCTTGAAAGTACTTGGTGATATCCCGGTTCATGATGGGCGAAACGGCACGGCACGGCAGCTTGTCCGTCGATTGAAGGAGCAAAATCTGCAGCGGACAAATCATCGCGGTACGGTGTGCCTGCAAAGCAGTTGCCCCGGTTCATTGGCTCTGGCAGAGCAGCTGATGAACAGCGAAAGGAAGGAATAAGAACATGAAATATAATAAATGGAAACATGCCTGCCGTTGCATGGGTGTTACCTATGAAGAAATTGTTGATGTTCTGAATATGGGCGTTACCGATTATGAGATCCTTCGGGGTATGCTGGTCACCGGTGAGTTTTGCGGTCTGTGCAACGAAACCATCCATCGTTTTATGCGAGAATATTTGGGCGAGCAGGGAAAGTTCTTAAGCTTGCCGGGCAAAGCCTGGAAAGGGTTCATCACCGAAATCACCGACGATATGCTGCGCCTGGAGGACGGAAGCGGCCGCTGCGGCGGATATTTGTTGCTGGATCGCTTTGCTGTATTGGCAGGCGTTGAAGACGTCCCGCTGGAAGAACCCTTTTTCACTGCACTCACCGAGGCGCTGGAGGGGCGGACACTGGATAGTGTAATCTTCACTCGTGTGGGAGAAGAAAGCATCGCCATTGCCGCTCGTCTGCGGCAGCAGTATCCCGAACTGGAGCTGGTGGCAGAAACTGCCGCTTGCCAGACCCTGGAACATGCTCTTGGATTTGGGCTGAAGCTCCGCCCGGTGGGCATGGGACAGGTCATGCACAGCGGTGTGCATACCATGACCTTTTTCCCGGATCCGGAAACCAATGCCATGGCGGTTTATGATATGGTAGACCGTACCGTATTCTCCGGTCTGGCCTTTGGCGCAAGCCCTATGGCAGACATATCCTCCGAGGCGGCTGTCGCTTATTATAACGAACAATCGATGCAGCAGCAAACAGAAGCCAAATCACTGTTGGCCCAGCTGAAATACCGTCCCGTGCGGCTGCTGTGCCCCCTGTGCGGTCCTGCGCAAAAGCAGGAAGCGGCAAATGCGGTGCTGGAGCAGCTGCGGGAACGTGCAAACTGATTCAAATAAAAAAGCCTCCCGAGGTCGGGAGGCTTTCTTTCTGTAAAATACGCTTATGCCAGATGCAGCTGGTTCATTTCGTCCAGTTCTTCGTCACTCATTTCGCCAACACGGCCGATGAGCAGGTACATATGAGAGCGGGGATCATAGACAAAATCCTTCATCAGGCGGAAACCTTCGATCTTACCGGTGCTGGACACATGGGTACGGGGGCCGGTGCAGTAATGGCTGACTCCGTTGATGGCGATGTGCCGCTCGTCCAGATAGGTAATGGGCATATCGGCAGCGATATCGGCCTGAACTTTTTTCTCCAACTCGTCCAGATCAATATCCGGTGCCTGATCGGGGAAGGCCATAATAAAGCCGTGGCGGATATCATCGTGCTGGCAGTTTGCCATGGCCAGCGGGGGCAGGTATCGCTCGCACAGGTCCTCGGCGGTGTGTGCCATCTTACGGTAGGGCAGACTGGCCTGTACAATCTTGGCCACATCCTCAGAATGAGGACCAAAGATGGTGGGACGGGTCACAACGACCTCTTCGCCCGCGGCGATGATCAGGTCAGCATTGCGGCCCAACACGTCCTGGATCAGCTCAAAATGCTCAATGACTACACGCTTGCCGCGGCTTACCGCCTGCTGTACTGCATCGGCCAGGGTGTGCAGCTGGGTAAAGCCGGTCTCAAAGCGGATGTCCACATGATAGGTGTGGGGGGAGTAAAACATATTCTCACTGTCCTGCTCCAACAGGGGCAGAGGGCGCACATTGACGCCGTTGTCATCGTTGCTCAGTTCCAGACCGGGGAACATGCCCTTTACCAGCATACTCTTGCCGCTGCCCGGCTCGCCGATGATGCCGATGATCTGGTCAAAAGGGCTCAGGTGCAGCTGGGCGATCTGCATGCCCAGGTCATAGATACGGTCACGGCCGCGGGGGGCAAAGTACACGCTGTACAGGTGACTTTTTTGCATTTTGCCGGAATAAGACATATATGTACCTCCGTTTTGATGGGGTGTTGAATCATTGGATGCCCTTATTATACTGCATTTCTCCATGACGGTCAATGCACTTTTCCTCCGGTTTGCGGGAAAAAGAAAAGGCAGCGAGGCCTTGTCGGTGTTTGACTTTATGCCGGTAAAATAGTATAATCAAAACATTGGAGGGATCGCCATGAAAAAGCCAATTGTAGCAATTATGTATGATTTTGATAAGACTTTATGTACCCGAGATATGCAGGAGTATACCTTTATTCCCAGTATCGGTATGCAGTCAGATGAGTTTTGGCGTCAGGCCAATAACATGGCAACCGACGAAACCATGGACTCGATCCTGAGCTATATGTATTGCATGATGGAAAAGGCACGCCAGACCGGCAACCCTCTGACCCGGGAAGCGCTTGTCACCTGCGGCAAGGACATTGAATATCATCCCGGTGTGGAAGACTGGTTTGAACGAATCAACCGATACGCCGAAGAAGCAGGTGTAGAGGTCGAGCATTACGTGTTGTCATCGGGTTTGAAGGAAATTGTTGAGGGAACCTCCATTGCCAAGTATTTTAAGCGGATCTATGCCTGTGAGTTTATGTACAGAGACGGATATGCGGTTTGGCCCAAAATGGCGGTAAACTACACCAACAAAACCCAGTTCGTTTATCGTATCAACAAAGGCGTGCTGGACATCAATAATGATGTGGATCTAAACAACTCCCGGCCGGATCACGAGAAACGAGTGTTTTTCAGCAACATGATTTATATCGGTGACGGATTGACCGATGTACCCTGCATGAAACTGGTCAAGCAGTCGGGCGGCCATTCCATCGCGATTTACGATCCCGACCAGCAGCGAAAGGCAGCATCTTTGTTAAAGCACGAGCGGGTAGACTGGATGTTTGAAGCGGATTATTCCGAGGGCAGCGAATTGGATCGCACCATGAAACTTCTGCTGCAAAATCTGGCTTACTATAATAAGCTCAAGGGGCTCAACGAACAACAGAAAAAAGAGATTCATCAATAAGAAAAAAGCTGCCGGTTCGGCAGCTTTTTTGTCTGTTGCACTTTTTAATCGTTTATTCCTGCAGCCAACCAGGGAGCGTGTGATATTGACCATAATTCTCAAGGATGGTAACAATGGGATAGATCACATCGGTGCGAGAACTGTGGGGCTGATATCCCGAGGGCATATCCGCCGGATGATACAGCGCCATAACGGCGATCCGGTCACCGACAGCAACCGGGACGTCGGGAAATGCGGCCTCGGGCAGATCCCCCGGATAGGCAAGGCGCACCAGTTCGGCGGGCTTTTCATCGGGAAATCCAAAGGCATAGCCCGTATACAGTGCCAGATGGTATTCCGCGGTGGGGTCATACTTGCTGCCGTCCGTAGGGGTCACCTCTACTACGATACCGGTGATGGTCTCCACAGCGTACAGGGCAGACTCCAGCTTATTCTTTTGCACCATCCATCCGTAGAAGTAGAACAGGAAACACAGTGAAAAGATCAAAACTCCGAGAAAAATCTTGTTTTTCAGCAATTTTTTCAGCATCATATATTGCTACCTCCAATCAATGGAATTTAACATAATTAGGCCTCCTTTGAAACGTATGGCGATTGCGGCAATTTGCAAGACCACCGTCAAAAGGCCGATGTGCAAATTGCCTTACGGACTAAAATATTCCTCCTGTACCATCGTTACCGCTCCTTTCTCTGCATAAAGACAAAACAGCCTGTGCGATTCGGCACAGGCTGCAACTTGTAAACAGGGCGTAGGAAAACCTGCGCGACGAGTTTTATTATGTGTATTATACCGAAAAAAGCTGAAAACGTCAACGGAAAATGAAATATTTTTATTGATTTCCTTAGATGAAAAAAATATAGCGGTCAACCGGGAAAGGGTGTTTCTTTTAAATATGCAAGGGTGGTTGTGGGCACAAGCTTTGCCAAAGATGCAAAATCGCCGGTTTTCCACAGCTCCCGCACCCGGCTGGCGCTGATGGGTGTGTCTCCGGATTCCTTGCGCTCAAGCTGAACCACTTCAATGCCGTGCTTGGGCAGAAATGCAGTCATAGCCGCATTGTAGGCATTGGTAACCTGACACAAAGGCTCCGTGCCAACAAAGCGCTTGGTAATGCCAAAGTGAGGGGCAAAGCGGGTTGCAAACAACTCCAGATCCAGCTGGCAGAAGACCTCGTCCCCCTTGGCCTGATCCTTGAGGAAATAGGTGGGGAAGGTGGCGGAGGAAATCAGATAATCCCCGCCGGGATGCACCAGTACATTTGTAAGATCGGCAAGACCCTCTTTCGCCAGACGCAGCCGGTCGGCGGCAGGCACGGTGCTCTTGTCCTCACTGAGGATAAACACATGCAGCGTATCGCACTGCCTCGCGGCCTTTTCCATCAGATACCGATGTCCTAAGGTAAAGGGGTTGCAGTTGGCAACCACAGCACCAACTACGCCGGCCTTTTCGGGATGGGGCAGGGAAGCAAGGAAGTCACTCAGACCGCGCCGCTTGTTTTCCATCAGCAGGGTATCGGTGGTTTCTGCTACGGCAAAAAAGCCCAGATCCTCAAACATCCAGCGGTTCTTGGGCTTGGTGTATAAGAATAAATGGCGCTCATTTCGGTCAAAGGCTTCTTTCCGCAGGGCAGTCAGTACGGTGGCGGATAAGCCCTCCCCCTGATAGGCGGGAGATACGGCGATGCATTTGCAGATTTTTCCGTCCAGACTGCCGGTGGCGGCGATGCGCTCGCCGTCCATGACGCAGACGGTAAACTCCACACCCTCGTCATAGCGCAGACCGTCGGCCAGAAGAAACGCCTTCAGTTGGTCCAGCATCGCCCCGCGAAAGGGACGTCCGTAAATCAGTTCCATGGTATCACTTCCTTCATTATACACAGTATAACTGATATTTTTTCTTTTGAAAAGTAGCAGAACGAACATTGCAAAAATAAAAGCAGTGGTTTATAATAAATATGTATGAATTTTTTACAGAGAGGAACGGTTGCAATGACCAAGATCGTAAAAAAAGTTTCTGCCGGCACCATGGAATCCAGCGACGTTTACGTTGAACTGGAACCCAGCGAGGGCGGCATCCAGCTGGAGCTGGAATCTGTTGTATATCATCAGTTCGGCGAATCCATCCGCGAAGTAGTATTGGATATGCTGAAGCAGTTTGACGTGCAGAACGCAAATGTGTTCGTCAATGACCGCGGCGCCCTGGAGTGCGTCATCCGCGCAAGAATGGAAACCGCCATCGTTCGCGGGAAAGGAGAATAATCATGCGCAGATCTATGCTGTTTTTGCCCGGCTCTACCCCCAATAAGATCATCAACGGTGACTCTATGGGCGCCGATGCTGTCATTCTGGATCTGGAAGACGCCGTGTCCCCCGATGAAAAGGACGCCGCCCGTATTCTGGTTCGCCATGCCATCAAGAGCCTGGGCTTCCCCGGTGTGGAGATCATCATCCGCATCAATTCCATCGACACCGATTATTGGAAGGCTGACCTGGATGAAGTCATTCCCCTGAAGCCTGCCCTGATCATGCCCCCCAAGACCTCCTGCGCCGCCGATGTGCTGGCCGTGGATGCCTATATTTCTCAGTTGGAGGACAAGCTGGGCTTCGAGCGCAACACGGTCAAGCTGATTCCTCTGATCGAGACCGCGCTGGGTGTGGAAAATGCTTTCCAGATCGCATCTGCTACCAAGCGCGTGGCAGCTCTGTTCCTGGGCGGCGAAGACCTGACTGCCGACCTCAGATGCAAGCGCACCAAGGAAGGTAACGAAATTAACTATGCCCGTACCCGTCTGGTGTGCGCTGCACGTGCCGCCGGTGTAGACGTTTACGACACTCCTTTTACCGATGTGAACGATGACGAGGGTATTTACGCCGATGCCGAGTACGCCAAGAGCCTTGGCTTTACCGGCAAGAGCGCCATTTCTCCCCGTCATGTGTCTGTCATCAACAGCGTGTTCAGCCCCTCTCAGAAGGATATCGACTATGCCTACGAGGTCATGGAAGCCATCCGCATGGCCAAGGAGCAGGGAAGAGGCGTTATCTCCCTCCGCGGCAAGATGATCGACGCACCCATCGTAGCCCGTGCCCAGCAGACCATTGCAGCTGCAGAAGAACTGGGCCTGGGAAAGGAGGTCAAATAAGATGAATAAAGTAGTTGCTTCCATCCGTGAGGCCATTCAGCTTTGCGGCCTTCGGGACGGCATGACCGTTTCCTTCCATCACCATATGCGCAACGGCGACTATGTGCTGAACATGGTGCTGGAGCAGGTGGCAGAGATGGGCATCCGTGATCTGACCGTTAATGCCAGCTCGGTCTTTGATATTCACACCCCCCTGGTAGGCCACATCAAGAATGGCGTGGTCACCAAACTGCAGTGTAACTACATGTCTGCCGGTGTCGGTCGTCAGATCTCTGCCGGTATCATGAACACCCCGGTGGAGTTCCGCACCCACGGCGGCCGTCCCAGCGACATCATCCTGGGGAGAACCCCCATCGATGTGGCTTTCGTGGCAGCTCCCACCTCCGACACCATGGGCAACTGCTCCGGCAAGTACGGCAAGAGCGCCTGCGGCAGCCTGGGCTATGCGGTGTCCGATGCCATGTATGCAAAAAAGACCGTTGTCATCACCGACAATCTGGTTGCTTATCCTCTGCTGGACTGGTCCATCAATGAGACCTATGTAGACTATGTCGTTGCGGTTGATGCCATCGGCGATCCGGGTGGTATCGTATCCGGCACCACCAAAATCACCCGTGACCCCGTGGGTCTGATGATGGCTGAAATGGCCACCAAGGTCATTCAGGCCAGCGGACTGCTGAAGGATGGCTTCTCCTTCCAGACCGGTGCGGGTGGCGCCACTCTGGCTGTCTCCAAGTACCTGAAAGAGATCATGCTGAAGGAAAAAATCCAGGGCAGCTTTGGCCTGGGCGGCATCACCGGCTATCTGGTGGATATGCTGAACGAGGGCTGCTTCCAGTCCCTGATGGACGTACAGTGCTTTGACCTGAAGGCTGTTGAGTCCATCCGCACCAATCCCCGCCATCAGGAAATCAGCGCTGCCCATTACGCCAGCCCCAGCTCCAAGAGTGCTGTGGTTGACAGTCTGGATGTTGTTATGCTGGGTGCTACCGAGATCGACACCAACTTCAACGTGAACGTACATACCGACTCCAACGGCAGCATCATGGGCGGTTCCGGCGGTCACAGCGACACTGCAGCCGGTGCCAAGCTGTCCATCATCATCGCACCCATTCAGCGCGCCCGTCTGCCCATCGTTACCGACCGTGTCACCTGTATCTCCACTCCCGGCGACACCATTGATGTGCTGGTCACCCAAAAGGGCGTTGCCGTCAATCCCAAGAATGCAGAGCTGCGTCAGCGCCTCCGGGATGCCGGTCTGCCCGTCCGCGAGATCGAAGAACTCAAGCGAATCGCCGAGCAGATCACCGGCGAGCCCCGCAAACTGCCTCGCGGTGACAAGGCTGTTGCCAACGTCATCTACCGTGATGGCACCCACATTGATACCATTTACAACGTGCCCCAGCGCTAAAGAAGGGAGCAAACAAGCATGAGAGAAATCAGCGCACAGCGCATTACCGAAACAGTCAAGCGTCTTTGCGTAGAGGCCAACTGCCATCTGCCTCAGGACGTGAAAGATCGTATTATCGAAAGCCGCGCACAGGAGCCTTGGGCCCCTGCCTGCGGCATCTTGGACCGCATCATCGAGAACTTCGAGATTGCCGACCAGCGCAACGTACCCATCTGCCAGGACACTGGTGTTGCCTGCGTCTTTTTGGAGATCGGCCGTGACGTGCACATCGATGGCAACATCGAAGACGCCGTCAACGAAGGTGTTCGCCAGGGCTATACCGAAGGCTACCTGCGCAAGAGTGTGGTTCGTGATCCCCTGGATCGCGTGAACACCGGCGATAACACCCCTGCCATGATCTACTACGACATCGTAGAGGGTGACGGCCTGAAGATCACCGTTGCCCCCAAGGGCTTCGGCAGTGAGAACATGAGCCAGCTGAAGATGCTCAAGCCCTCCGACGGCCTGCAGGGCGTCAAGGACTTTGTGCTGAAGGTGCTGGAAGAAGCCGGCCCCAACCCCTGTCCTCCCGTTGTGGTGGGTGTTGGCGTAGGCGGCACCTTTGACAAGGCCGCATATCTGGCCAAGAAGGCACTGATGCGCTCCATCGATGAGCGTTCTCCCGACGCCTTCTATGCCGATCTGGAGCAGGAGCTGCTGGATAAGATCAACGCCCTGGGCGTTGGTCCTCAGGGCTTCGGCGGCAAGACCTTTGCTCTGGCTGTCAACATCGAACATCTGCCCACCCACATCGCAGGTCTGCCCGTGGCTGTCAACATCAACTGCCACGTGACCCGTCATAAATCGGAGGTGCTGTAATGGAACCCATCAGACTCACTGCTCCCTTTGATCAGGAGACTGCCCGCAAGCTGAAGAGCGGCGACAGCGTACTGCTCAGCGGTGTGATTTATACCGCCCGTGATGCTGCCCACAAGCGCCTCTGCGAGCTGGTTGCTGCCGGCAAGGAACTGCCTCTGGACATCCAGGGTGCTACCATCTACTACGTTGGTCCCACCCCCGCCAGGGAGGGTCAGCCCATCGGCTCTGCCGGCCCCACCACCTCTTACCGTATGGATGCCTATTCTCCCACCCTGATCGCCCAGGGTGAGACCGGCATGATCGGCAAGGGCAAGCGCGGCCCCGAAGTGGTCGAAGCCATGAAAAAGCATGGTGCTGTGTACTTTGGCGCCATCGGCGGCTGCGGCGCACTGCTGAGCAAGTGCGTCAAGAAGGCCGAGGTCATTGCCTATGAGGATCTGGGTGCCGAAGCCATCCGCCGTTTGGAAGTAGAAGACCTGCCCGTCACCGTCATCATCGACAGCGAAGGCAACAACCTCTACGAGGCCGGCCGCAAGGCTTATCTGGACAGCCTGAAGTAAAAAACACGTTCTTCAAACCCGTCGGGAACATGATCCCGGCGGGTTTTTCTTGTGCTTTCCACTTTACAAACCCCAATTTTCATGCTAAAATAAGAACAAATGTTCGCTATTTTGCCGGAAAATGGGGTGAAAGCATGGATATGATGGAAAAACTCACCGTTTTGGCCGATGCTGCCAAGTACGATGCTGCCTGCACCTCCAGCGGGGTAGAACGGGGCAAAACCCTGGGCGGCATCGGCACGGCGGTGTCCTGCGGCATCTGTCATAGCTTTTCCGCCGATGGAAGGTGTATCACGCTGCTGAAGGTGCTGCTCAGCAATGCCTGTGCCTATGACTGTGCCTACTGTGTCAACCGCCGTAGCGGCGATGCAAAGCGTGCCAGCTTTACACCTCGTGAACTTGCTGACCTTACCATTCAATTCTACCGCCGCAATTATATCGAAGGTCTGTTTCTGTCGTCAGCGGTCATGAAGAATCCCGATTATACTTGCGAGCAGATGATCGAGACCCTGCGTATCCTGCGGCAGGAGTACCGCTTCGGCGGCTATATCCACGCCAAGGCGATTCCCGGTGCGGATTCCATGCTGCTGCAGCGGCTGGGGCTGCTGGCCGACCGATTGAGCGTCAATTTAGAACTTCCCAGCCATCAAAGTCTGCAGTTGCTGGCACCTGAAAAGAAGAAAGAAGCCATTCTTGGCCCCATGGCCTTTATTCGTGATGGTATTCAGGAAAACAAGCAGGCGCTGATGCAGTACCGCACCCGTCTGCCCAAGTTTGCTCCCGGCGGTCAAAGCACCCAAATTATGGTGGGCGCCACACCGGAAAGTGATTTGCAAATTTTGCGGCTGTCATCAGGGCTTTATGAAAAATATCAGTTGAAGCGGGTGTTTTTCTCTGCGTATATCCCCATGGTGTCCGAAAGCCGTCTGCCTGCTGTGGATACCAAACCGCCTTTGCTGCGGGAACATCGGCTGTATCAGGCCGATTGGCTGCTGCGGTTTTACGGTTTTGATGCCGAAGAACTGCTGGATGAGTCCCAACCCAATTTTGATCCGCTGATGGATCCCAAGTGCAACTGGGCCATGCGCCATCTTGAACAATTTCCGGTGGATGTGAACCGCGCCGATTACGAAATGCTGCTGCGTGTTCCTGGTATCGGTGTCCGCAGCGCCCGACGTATTGTGACTGCCCGCCGCACCGGCGCGCTGGATTTTGAGGGGCTTCGCAAGCTGGGCGTGGTGCTCAAGCGTGCCCGTTATTTTATCCTGTGCTCCGGCAAAGCGCTGCCGGGCATCAATATGACCCATCATGCCATTCAGCGGGCGCTTTTAAGCGAAAGTGCCGCTGATCGTCTGGAACAGGGTCAGCAGCTGAGCCTGTTCGATACCACAAGGGAGGATTTGCAAAAATGTCTGTCCGGTCAGATATAGTGTATTGCTACGACGGCAGCGGCGACGGTATGCTTTGCTGCATCTTTGATGCTTATGCCCGCAAAGAGATGCCGCTGGCGATCTGGAGTCGGGAAGTGGGGGAACCGTCGCTGTTTTCCGTTCATCTGGTGGCCAGCGATCCTGCTCATGCCCGACGGGTAAAGCAAGCCATCGAAACAAAAATCAGTTCCATTGCATTGGAATGGATCCGGGGCGCATTTCTCTCTGATTTGGAAGAACGGGAACTGCACATTCTGCATTTCGTGCAGTTGGGCATGAATGTGGGTAAAGATGTCACCAAAATACTCTCAGACAGCCGTGTGGACATCATTTACAAAGCCGCCCGACGACTGGTGGGGGAGGCACACTTACTAAAGGGCTTTGTGCGGTTTTCTGATTTGGGCGGTGTGCTGGCGGCAGAAATTGAGCCGAAAAATCAAGTGCTGCCGCTGCTTGCGTCTCATTTCCGTGAGCGTTTGCCGGGAGAACAGTTTTTAATCTATGATCGTACCCACCATCAAGCTTTGGTGTATGCCAAGGGGCAAAGCCGCATTTTGGAACTGGAAAGCTGGGAAATGCCCTCGGCCAATCGTGCAGAACAGGCCTATCGCAAGCTGTGGCGGCGGTTTTATGACACCATTGCCATTGAGGCACGGGAAAACCCCCAATGCCGCCAGACGCATATGCCCAAGCGTTTTTGGGGTTGCATGACGGAGTTTGATGACCGCAACCTTCCCGAGGGACTTCCGCCGAGGGCATAGCAGTAGGGTATGCCCCTCTTGCGTGCCGGAGATTTTTGCGGTATAATCAAAGCATTCTTCGCATATAAAAGGAGCATATTATGCGTTACGAGGTTTATTACCGCAGTTATTGGGAGACTCAGGCTGACGCGCCTTACCGTCTGTTTGCCGAGGGTGATGATCTGGAAGATGCCAAGCAAATTGCATTCCGCCTGGCTTTTCGGGATAATGAGGTTTATATCTTTGATAATGAGACGCAAGACCGTGTGAAAGATTATTGATTTTTGTGGAAAAATTTGAAAAAACCACTTGCTTTTTTCAAAAAGTTGTTGTATAATAACCCTTGCCGTTTGAAATGCAGGTGGCAAGAAGGGCCTTTAGCTCAGTTGGTTAGAGCATCCGGCTCATAACCGGACGGTCCCGGGTTCAAGTCCCTGAAGGCCCACCATTTCAAAAAAGTGAATATCATATTTACTTGGACCGGTTATGGAGAGATGGCTGAGCTGGTCGAAGGCGCACGATTGGAAATCGTGTAAACCCTATAAAGGTTTCGAGGGTTCGAATCCCTCTCTCTCCGCCAACAAAGAAGTAACTTTTGTCTACCAAAAGTTACTTCTTTTTTTATCCAAGCCGCAGGCTTGGCATTTCATCACCGAAGGTGCATATCATCAACCGCAGGTTGTATCACTTTCGCAATGATGATATACCGCAACAAGTTGCGGATGATATGCAAAACTTCGTTTTGATGATATACAAGGCTTCGCCTTGATTGCTTTACAAAATTATGATATAATTCTATATAGACAAACTTGAATTTGGCTAACTGTTTACAAAATTTGAATAGGTATGTACTAATTGTCGTAGAGAGCTAGAAAACTATACGCCAATGTGCTATAATTATGAAAACTTGCTTTTCAGCAAAGAAACGGAGGTTGTCTATA
>JAZTYK010000020.1:0-63536 GCA_045636925.1 Oscillospiraceae bacterium | reverse complement strand
GTTATGGCCCTTGCATCCTTTGTCTGCTATTTTGTCTACCAGCTGCTGATCCTACTGGAGCTGACCTATATGCAGACGGTAGCCTTTATTTTAGTCATCGCATCCATCGTTCAGCTGGTGGAGATGTTCCTGAAGAAGCATATCCGCGCCTTATACAATGCCCTGGGCGTGTATCTGCCCCTGATCACCACCAACTGTGCGGTTTTGGCCGTGGTGCTGGTGAATGCGCAAAAGGACTACAGCCTGCTTTTCAGCGTTATCAACGGCGCTGCCAGCGGCTTGGGCTTTGCTTTGGCCATCGTCCTGTTCTCCTCCCTGCGCGAACGGGTGGACAGAGCCACACCCCCCGAATGTTTCAAGGGCAATCCTATCGCCCTGATTGCTGCCGGACTGCTGGCGCTGGCCTTTATGGGCTTCTCCGGGATGCGCTTTTTATAAGGAGGTGGCACGATGGAAATTCTCATTGCAATCGTTCTGCTGGGCGGACTGAGTTTGATCCTGGGTCTGATCCTGGCTGCCGCATCCAAGGCTTTTTATGTGGAAACTGACCCCCGGCTGGAGCAGCTCAATGACTGCCTGCCCTGCGCAAACTGCGGCGGCTGTGGCTATGCCGGTTGCTCTAACTGCGCCAGCGAGATCGTTGCCGGCAATGCCAAGATCAACGCCTGCCCCGTTGGCGGTGCTGCCTGCGCCGCAAAGATCGGTGAGATTATGGGTATTGAAGCTGAGTCCGGTGCCCGCATGGTTGCACATGTCAACTGCTGCGGCGGCGACAAGGCTGAGAAGAAGTACAACTATGAAGGCATCAGCGATTGTCTGGCTGCCTCTAAGGTTGCCGGCGGTCCCGTGGCTTGTGGCTTTGGCTGCTTTGGCCTGGGTACCTGCGTCAAGGTCTGTAAGTTTGATGCCATCCACATCGTCGACGGCAAGGCTGTTGTTGATGTTGAAAAGTGCGTAAACTGCGGCGCCTGTAAGGCAGCTTGCCCCCGCAAGCTGATCGAAACTGCTCCCGCTGACCAGAAGGTCTTTGTAAACTGCGCATCCAAGGCTAAAGGCCAGGATGTTCGCAAGCAGTGTTCTATCGGCTGCATCGGTTGTACGCTGTGCACCAGAAAGTGCCCCACCGGCGCTATCACTGTGCAGAACAATCTGGCATCCATCGATTACAGCAAGTGCACCAACTGCGGTGCCTGCGCTGAGGCTTGCCCCCGCAAGCTGATCATCAATCTGGGCGCAAAGCCTGCTGTAGCTGAAGAAGCTGCAGTTGCTGCTCAGTAAATAATTAAACTTTTTGCCAAGGACCAGGAGGACCACAATGGGCTACTATGATCGTTACAGAGGCACAAGAAGAAAGAAACAGCAGAACAAACTGCTGGTAGTTTCTCTTGTCCTGCTGGTGTTCATTGTCGCCGCTGTGGCAATCCTGGTCCTTGGCGATTACGTCACTTATTCCGCTGACGGTTTTCATTTTACCTGGGGTGATTTACTGGACAACGACAAGCCCCCGGTGACCATTCCCGATGACGGATCCGGCGACTCGGATTCTAAACCGGATGATGATCCGGACTACGTGATCGACGATAATAATAATTCGCAGAAACCTCCCTTTACACTGGCACAGGGACAAACCGGCAGCATACTGACTGACCCCTCCCTGTTCTTAAGTTTAGATGGCACACACCCCTCTCCCCTGAATGGATATGCTGTGTGGGTTAAAGATACAAGCGGAAACCGCTATTTACCCTCTGCAATCGATAATTACAACAGCAATGGTCTTTGGTCTAGTGCCGCTGTACTGAGAGACAAAGCAAACACGCTGAGCACCGCGGATGGGCTGCATACGCTGGCTGTACTGAATGCGTTCCGCGACCCGCTTCTCCCCCATAAGGCATACGGAGCTGCTGCCATTGACGCAGGAAAAGCATTTTGGAAAGATGCGAACGGTTCTACTTGGCTGGATCCCGCTACTGCCGGCGGCAATATCATCGTTATTGAGATGATCAAACGCTGCAAAGCTGCGAAGTTTGATGAGATTCTGCTCACTGACTTCCGCTATCCCACCAACCATGACGGTGATGTAAGCTCGATTACCAGTGTGGTTGAAGGCAACAAGGCAAACAGCCTCACCTCTGTTGCCAAGCAAGCAAAGAGCACCATTGGTAATGCAAATATCAAGCTTTCCTGCCTGCTGACCGCTACCGCTGCCCAAACCCTGCAAGACGCAGCTGCAGGTCAGGATGTGGCGAAATTAGCACAGTATATCGACTGTTTCTACGTTGAGACGAATGATGCAAATATCGATCTCAGTGTTCTGAAAGCAGCGCTTGCGGGTACTGATTGCACCATTGCTCTTTGGTATACCGGAGAAGCTTCCGGCTATCCCACCGGCTATGATTTTATTACTGTGAAATAATAAGTAATCTATCAAATTGAAAAATATACCCTTGGGAAGTTACTCCCAAGGGTTTTTTGTATAAAAAAATACCGCGTGCAATTGCACACGGTATTTTCAGTTCTAATAAAATTAGAAGGTGCCGACAACCTCGGGGATGATCAGGTTAGCTTCGGTCAGCTCCTGAACTCTCTCCACGGTGGTTTCTGCATTGACCTCGCGCAGGACCAGGCCTTCAGCGGTGACTTCGATAACAGCCAGCTCGGTGATGATCCAGTTGACGCGCTTGTAAGCGGTCAGGGGCAGCTTGCACTTATGCAGGATCTTGGGAGCATCGCCCTTGGCGGTATGGGTGGTGATAACGATAACGTTTTCAGCACCTGCAACCAGGTCCATAGCGCCGCCCATGCCGGGAACCATCTTACCGGGAATGATGTGAGAAGCCAGAGAGCCTTCCTCGTCAACCTGCAGAGCGCCCAGGATGGTAGCATCCACGTGGCCGCCACGGATCAGACCAAAGGAAGTAGCGGAGTCAAAGAACATAGCACCGGGAATAACGGTAACATACTTACCACCGGCGTTGGACACGTTCAGGTCGTCCTCGACAGCAGCAGAGCTCATGCCCATGATGCCGTTCTCGGACTGGAAGACGATGCTTACGTCTTCGGGCAGGTAGTTGGCAACCATCTCGGGCATACCGATACCCAGGTTAACCACATCGCCGTCCTTCAGAAACTTTGCAGCACGCTGTGCAATTACAACTTTAGCATCCATTAGTTCTTACCTCCATCAACGATATAGTCTACCAGAATGAAGGAAGTCATGACGTCTTCGGGAGCAATCTCGCCGGGCTCGACGATCTTCTCAGCCTCAACGATGACGGTCTTACAAGCAGCAGCCATCAGGGGGCAGAAGTTTCTGGTAGTGCCCTTGTAGTAAACGTTACCCAGCTTGTCGACGATGGAGCCCTTGATCAAGCAGACGTCGCCCTTCAGAGCGGTCTCCAGCAGATAGTCCTTGCCATCAACATTGATAACCTGCTTGCCTTCGGCAACATCAGTACCAACGCCAGTGGGGGTCAGGACGCCGCCCAGACCAAAGCCGCCTGCACGGATCTTCTCAGCCAGAGTACCCTGAGGAGTCAGGATAACTTCCATTTCGCCAGCGGACATCTGACGGCCAGTCTCGGGATTGGTGCCGATGTGGCTGACATACAGCTTCTTGACCATGTGACGAGCGATCAGTTCGCTGGCACCACGGAAGCCGTGCTTCTCGCCCTTCACGCCGTTCTCGGGATCAGCAGCGGGGAAACCGGTATCGTTGGCAGCCAGAGTCAGATCCTTAACGTCGGTCTTGACCAGCTCGTTGATGATGGAGTCGGGGGTACCATGACCCAGGAAGCCACCCACCATGACGAAGTCGCCACTCTTGACCAGTGCGGCAGCTTCCTTAGCGGTAATGAATTTATTCTTCATGCTGTTTTCCTCCTGTTTTGATTTAGTCAACTGGGAGCTATGAGGTCATAGCTCCCAGTTGGAATCACTACAAATTGCAGAGATTACTTGTTCAGGCCTCTCTTCACCATCTCGGTGACAGCAAAGGTAGCCACGTCGTCAGCATACTTGCCGGGGCCGAAGCCTGCATCGAAGCCCAGCTCCTTAGCCAGCTCGTGGGTGATACGGGGACCACCGCAGCAAACGACGAACTTGTCACGCAGACCCTCAGCCTCCAGCAGCTCGATCAGCTCGGTCAGGTTCTGGATGTGAACATCCTTCTGAGTAACGGTCTGAGAAACCAGCAGAACGTCAGCGTTCATCTCGACAGCCTTCTTGATGAACTCTTCGTTGGGAACGGAGCTACCCATGTTCAGGGTTTCCAGCATTTCGTAACGCTCCAGACCGTAGTGACCAGCAAAGCCCTTACGGTTCATGATAGCGTCGATACCAACGGTATGAGCATCGGTACCGGTAGAAGCACCGACCATAACGACCTTGCGGCCGATGTTCTCGCGAACATACTCGTTGATTTCTTCCATGCCCATGGTTTCTTCCTCCACGGTGATAACATGGATATCTTCGTAGTTAACGGTGTGCACGCAGCTGCCGTAAACAACGTAGAAAGTGAACTCCTTATCCAGAGGACCATGGTAAGCCACGTTGGGCTCTTCCAGACCCATCTTCTTAGCCAGCTGACGTGCAGCCTCCTCGCCGCGCTCGTCATCCTTGACGGGCAGGGTGAAGCTGACCTGAGTCTTACCATCGTTCATGGTATCGCCGTAGGGCTTGATCTTGGTCAGATCCAGGGTGGTATCAAAGTCAGCCTTATGCATATTGTACAGACCGGAACCCATTATGCCTTACCTCCTTCCAGCATCAGTTCAATGAAGGGATTGAAGTAAACGCTGTCCTTGGTGACAACGCCTTCCAGACCCTTACCGCCATCTCTGGGACGCTTAACGTCAGCAAAGATGCCCTTTTCCAGAGTAGCGAACAGACCCAGCTCTTCGATCTCACCCAGCAGGTTGGTGGCCTTGGTCAGAACCTCGTTTGCACGAGACTCGATGATGCCGCCCTTCTTGAAGGAGATCTCATCGCCGAAGCTCTTCATGGTGCGGAAGATGTACTGTGCATTCTCGATGGACAGTGCACGGTCGCTCATGAAGGGAGTGTGGATAGCCTCAGTCATCATGCCCAGCAGCTGCAGCTTCTGGCCGGTGATGGCGGTGACCATGTTGAACAGAGCGTCCTGGATATGACCGCGGAAAATGTTACCGGTCATAAACTTCGTGGGAGGCATGTACTTCAGAGGAGCCTTGGGGAAGATCTCGCGTGCCATCTGAGCCTGAGCCAGCTCCAGCACGAAGGCATCTTCAACTTCGGGATCCATTTCGAAGGCATGACCCAGACCCATCTGCTCCTCGGGCAGACCAGCCTTCAGAGCAAAGGCTTCGTTCAGGAACTGAGAAGCCAGAACGGTGTGAGCGCTGGCAACAGCATCGTCGGTGGTCAGGTAGTTATCCTCACCGGTGTTGATGATAACGCCGGCAAAGCCGTTGATAACACGGGAGAAGAACTGGTCGACGATGGTACGCTGCATGTTGATGTCACGGAACAGAATGCCGTACAGAGCGTCGTTCAGCATAACGTCCAGACGCTCCAGAGCGCCCATAGCAGCGATCTCAGGCATGCACAGACCGGAGCAGTAGTTGCACAGACGAATGTAGCGCTTTTCTGCGGCGCCGACTTCGTCCAGAGCAGCACGCATCAGGCGGAAGTTCTCCTGAGTAGCATAGGTGCCGCCGAAGCCCTCGGTGGTAGCGCCGTAAGGCACATAGTCCAGCAGGCTCTGGCCGGTGGTACGGATAACAGCGATGATATCAGCGCCCTGCTTGGCACCAGCCTTAGCCTGGATGATATCTTCGTAGATGTTACCGGTAGCAACGATGATGTACAGGTAGGGGCCGGTCTTATCGCCGTACTCCTTCAGGAAGGCGTTACGATCAGCAACGTTGTTACGGATACGCTCAACAGTAGCGGTAGCAACGGGCATGATGGCAGCACGCACTTCAGCATCGGTGTGTACGGGAACCTTGCTCAGATCCAGCTCGCCAGAGCTGATCTTCTCGGCAACTTCCTGTGCGGAGTAGCCATACTCGACCATAGCGTTGCCCACATAGAATGCGGCGCCGCCGGCCAGCAGCTGCTTCTCCTTCAGATGATCAACAACAACGTTGGGCAGGGGTACTTCGACATCATTGATACCGTCGATGCCCAGCAGGCGGCAAACCGCACGCTCGACAGTGACAGTGGTATGGACATCGATGAAATCCTGAACGTCGTTGGCAACGCGCAGAGCGCTGGCTCTGGCCTTATCGACCAGTTCCTGGTTCAGATTCAGTTTGCTTTCCATATCCTAATTCCTTTATATCAGATTAGATTACTTCTTATGGCGCTCATTACGCAGCAGCTTGGTGGGCTCCAGGTAACGCTGAGGAGTACCCTGAGCAACCCATGCAACACCGGTCTTAGCAGCTTCCTTCTTGCCCTTGCAGACATCGCACTGGCAATTCTGGACATAGTGCTCGGGCTCGGTGTAAGAGGTGATAACGCCCTCGAAGTTACGCAGGATAACCTTGCGAGGAGTCTGGGAGATCAGGTAGGTGGGCATGACGGGAGTCTTGCCGCCGCCGCCGGGAGCGTCGACCACGAAGGTGGGTACGCAGTAGCCGGAGGTATGGCCGCGCAGAGCTTCCATGATTTCGATACCCTTGGAAACGGGGGTACGGAAGTGGCTCAGACCCAGGCTGGGATCGCAAGCGTAGATGTAGTAGGGACGCACGCGCATCTTGACCAGCTCGTGAACCAGATCCATCATGATGTGAGAGCAGTCATTGACGCCAGCCAGCAGAACGCTCTGGTTGCCCAGGGGGATACCGGCATCAGCCAGACGAGCGCAAGCTGCGGCGGCTTCTTCGGTGACTTCCTTGGGGGTGTTGAAGTGAGTGTTCAGCCAAATGGGATGATACTTCTTCAGCATGTTGACAAGCTCGGGAGTGATACGCTGGGGCATAACAACGGGGGTACGGCTGCCCAGACGGATGATCTCGACGTGGGGGATAGCACGGACCTTGGAGATGATGTATTCCAGCATCTCGTCGGAAACGCACAGGCTGTCGCCACCGGACAGCAGAACGTCACGGACTTCGGGATGAGCGGCAACGTACTCGATGCACTTGTCAATCTGGTTCTTAGCAACATCGGTGTCGCACTGACCAGCGAAACGGCGGCGAGTGCAATGACGGCAGTACATGGAGCACTGGTCAGTGATCAGCAGCAGAACGCGGTCGGGATAACGATGGGTCAGACCGGGGCAGGGAGAGTCAGTGTCCTCGTGCAGGGGGTCTGCATCCTCGTAATCAGCATACTCCAGCTCGGAAGCAGTGGGGATAGCCATCTTACGGATGGGATCGAAGGGATCGTCCAGATCGATCAGGGACAGGTAGTAGGGGGTAACAGCCATACGCAGCTTGCCCAGAGTCTTCTTAACGCCCTCTTCCTCATCAGCGGTCAGGGGCATATGCTTCTTCAGTTCTTCAGCAGTCTCGATACGGTTGTCCAGCTGCCAATGCCAATCGTTCCACAGCTCGGCAGGAACATCGACAAACATACCGTTAGCACGGCTCTTTCTCATGGTAATTCGCTCCTTACAATTTTGGTTTTTTTGTCTTTTTTATAGGGCGAAACCTGCAGGACGAATCCTGCAGGTTTTCGCCGAAAAGGCTTAAAAAATCAGAGGGGGTTTCTGATTAGATGTACTTCTCTTCGAACAGCTTGCGGATCTTCTCGTTCTCGCGCAGAACGTTCAGAGTGATCTCGGCATGGTTCTTGGTGTAGCCGTTACCAACGATCATGGTGACGTCCTTACCAACACCCTCGGCGCCCAGAGCAGCCTTGGTGAAGGAGGTAGCCATGGAGAAGAAGTAGACCAGACCGTCATCCTTAACGGGCAGGATAGCGGACATCTCGCAGTTCTCGATGTTTACGCAGCAGATGGAGATATCGTACTCTTCGCCGTTGTTAGCAGCCAGAGAAGCTTCCAGAACTGCAGCGGGCTCGGTAGCGGAAGCAACGACGACCTCATGGTAAACGCCCAGCTCCATCAGACCGGGAACCTGCTTGGGGTTACGGACAACGCCGACAACCTTACCCTTGGGGCCAACCTTCTTCATGGCTTCCCAAGCGCACAGAACGCCGGACTTACCGTTAGCACCCAGGATCAGGACCTTGTCGCCCTCCTTGGGCAGCTTGCGGGCCTGAGCGGGAGCACCAGCGACGTCCAGAGCAGCCAGAGCCAGAGCCTCGGTCATATCGTCGGGCATCTTAGCGTACAGAGCGGACTCGAACAGAACAGCCTGACCAACGATGTCAACACGGTCGATATCCTTGTGGACAGCCAGGATCTTTTCGATCTTCAGGGGAGTCATGGACAGGGAGACCAGAGAGACGATCTTGTCGCCGACCTTCAGGTCGAAGCCGGGCTTAGCCAGCAGATCTTCACCGATGTAAGCAACTTCGCCCTTGAACATACCGCCGGAACCGGTAACGGGGTTCTGCTGCTTGCCGCGCTCTGCGACGATGCTCATGATCATTTCGCCGATCTTCTGCTCATCGCCACCGCAGGCCTCTTCGATCTGGGTGAAGGAAGCGGAGTCAACGTTCAGAGAAGTAACGTTGCAGATGATTTCGTTGGAGTAACGCTTCTCCATATCGTTGTCGATCTTCCAAGCAGCCTGGGTCAGAACGCCCTGGGGCTCGATGACGCGATGGATACCGTACTTGTTGCCTTTCATGGACATGATAGTAATCCTCCTAAAAATAAATTATTTAACAAAAAATGTTTACAGATGTATGATGCGGGGAATGAAAGAATAAGCAGAACTTATTTCTTCAGGCCCAGGATCTCACGAGCCTCAGCGGGAGTAGCAACCTCGCGGCCCAGCAGCTTGGCGAAGGCAACAACCTTCTCAACCAGCTCGCCGTTGGACTTGGCCTTTACGCCGCGCTCCAGATAGATGTTGTCTTCGAAGCCAACACGGACGTGACCGCCCATGATGATACCGGTGGCAACCATGGGCCATGCGCCACGGCCAACGCCGGTGACGGTCCAGGTGGAGCCAGCGGGGATCTTGTTGACCAGGAAGGCCAGGTTTTCGGGAGTAGCGGGAGTACAGCCGTTAACGCCCAGAACGAAGTTGAACTGCATGGGAGCGCCGGGAACCAGGCCCTTCTTAGCCATGTTGACAACAGTGTCCAGGTGGCCGATCTCGAAGCACTCGTACTCGGGCTTGATGTTGTTTTCCAGCATGCGCTTGCCGAAAGCACGCATGGTGGGCATGTCGTTGACGAAGATGTCATCACCGAAGTTGCAGGTACCGCAGTCCAGAGTGGCCATTTCGGGCATCAGCTCGGTGGGCTGCAGACGCTCTTCGGGGGTCATACCGGTAGCACCGCCGGTGGAGGGGATCAGAATAGCCTCGGGGCAGGCTTCCTGGATAGCGGGCAGGATCTCAGCAAAGCGAGCCTTGTCCTGAGTGGGTTTGCCCTCGTCGGTACGGACGTGGACATGGATGACGGCAGCGCCGGCATCGTATGCAGCCTTAGCCTCGCGAACCATTTCCTCCTTGGTGTAAGGAACGGCGGGATTGTGCTCCTTGGTAACTTCAGCGCCGCAGATAGCAGCGGTAATGATCAGTTTTTCCATTGGTAACAATTCCTTTCTTAGGTTACTTTATTTTGTAACTTACTTGCGGGGAACGTTCTGCTTAGCCTTGGGGGTGACGCAGGTGCCGGTAGCGCGGCAGACGACGATGGGCTCAGCCAGAACATCGGCAGCGGAATCGTTGATGTCGGGACGGGAAACGATGACCTTGCGGGCTTCGAACTTCATCTTACGGGAAGAGTTGCCCACGTGGGTGATCTCGCCAACAGCCTCGATGTAGTCGCCGGCATAAACGGGAGCCAGGAACTCGATGTTGTCGTAAGCGCAGAACAGACCTTCATCGCCGTCCTGGATGATCAGCAGCTCGGTAGCGACGTCACCAAACAGATGGACCATATGAGCACCATCTACCAGGTTTCCGCCGTAATGAGCATCCTTAGCACTCATTCTCAGTCTGAGCATAGCCTTTGCATTTTCCATGATTGGTTCCTCCTAAATATATGTATTTTGTGAATGCGACAAAATCAAACACCTTGAAATACAGACACAACAAACTGGCGCCCCCCTGCCCTTTTTCGGTCAACAAGCAAAAAAGTGCTATGAGGTCGCCGAGGCGGTCTCGATAGCACTCCACTCTGTCATCTGAAAATAAGCGCTATTGACATGGCGGCACTCCGCAACATCAATAGCGCTTCATGACAACATGACAATAACAGTTCGCTGGGGACTGCTACCAAGTAAATGCAAAGGGAACTTGCACTTGCTTTCGGCAAAAAACACATTCACCGTCCGCATTGGGAGTTCCTCCCCTTTACATCAGTGGCTACCTTGCTTTCTGCGCCTCTATTCTCAGGTATTAAATTTGCTCTTTTCTACGGTTATAATTTTACCGAAAAACAGGGACTTTGTCAATAGATAATCAATAGGATTTCTCTATCATTTGCAGAATTTCTGCGTCCAAAGCCAGCAGTCTGCAGATGTTCAAAGCATCCCTGGGACAATTCTGTTTTCCATGTACACGGTATAAGCCGTAGTTCATGTGTTTGGAGATCAATTCCACGCCAACATGACCGGAAACAGCGGCAATTTGCTCGCGCAATTCTTCTACATTCAGGTCCTTCAGACCGATGACCTGATAGTGGGCATTGGCATGATCGGACACGTTGTCGTAATGGGTTGCCAACAGCGTAACAGCATGCTTTTTATTGAGATATGCGGTAACTGCCTGCACGATGGCTGCGCCCTCATCGGGGTTGGTGCCACGGGCAAACTCGTCAAGCATAATAAAGGCAAAGCCCTCATCCAGATGGGACAGAACCTCGTTAAAGCGCACGATTTCGCCACCGAAGCTGGACAGACCACGATCGGTATTTTCCAGATCTTCAGAGATGATGTGCATGCTGTCAAAGATGGGACAGGCTGCCTCCTTCGCAAAGGGGAAGAAACCGCAATGCACCAGCAGAATGTTCAGCGCAACGGTCTTCATGGCCACACTCTTGCCGCCCATGTTCGCACCGGTGATGACGGTAGCACCTTCGTACAAAGCCAGAGACACGGGAGTAAAACTATTGCCCCGCTTCTTCAGGCTGTCTGCGATCTGGGGATTGGTCATATCGGCAAAATCCACCCGGTTTTCGGTGATTTCGGGCAGCACAGCGCCATAACGGCGGGCCAATGCGGCCTTTTGCACCGACAGGTCGATCTGGGCAATGGCATCCATGTTGTGCAGCATGGTGGGAACAAAGGGGCGCAGCTGCTCGCTGAGCATAACGCGCACCTTGCGCTCTTCGTGCTCCTCCTCTACTGCCACCAGCACGCGCTTGGCCTGAAGTTCTTCCTTTTCCGCACCTTCCGCACGGCGGATGGCTTCTTCCAGCGCGCGCTTTTCTTTACGGATGGCGCGCAGTTCCTGAGAATACATGTCGCTGATGTAGAAGCTGGCAACCCGGTTCTTTTCGGGATCCAGCAGTTCCAGCGCGGCAGTGGTATCTTCCAGGCTGATGCCGTCAAAGCAAACGGCAGAATTGACCTGGGCAAACAGAGGCAGCATCCGCTCGCTCTCCAGCAGGAATCGCTTGACTTCAAACAATTCAATGGCATTCAGGGTGCTTTCGCAACACTTTTCCGCGATTTTGCGGATGTTTTTGATGCACATAAATGTGTGCATCAGCTTATCCATAGCAGCGGAGCATTCGTCACGATGCTCCAGTACGCGCTGGATATTCTGCAGCTGGCGCAGCAGCTCAGGCTTCTGCTCCCGGGTAAAGGGTTTCATGCCCTTGATGCGCTCTTCACCATAAGGAGAGCAGGGAGCCAGCTCGTCGATGATATATTGGAATCCGATGTTATCCTTTTGCTGAAAGCTCAGTTCGATCATGGTTATGCCTCCTGTACATTGATGACGGGTACATCCACAAGGGCCTGCATCCGCTGCATCAGTTCGTCTTTGTCCAGATTATAGCCGTAAGCCGAGAAGGGATTGATGGTCAGCGCCACCAGGTTCACGCTTTCCAGCACCTGGATCTTCGCGCCGCGAATCATAATTTTCTCGTAGGTGTCAGCGCTGATCAGAAGCTTGCTGCTGTCACGCACCACAAAGGTTTTGCCTTTGAGCGGCGCATTGGACATCAGCAGAGGGCGCATCTGTCCGTCGGACATGGCGCCACCCAAAAAGATATACTGCGCATCTTTGTTCTCCGGCTTTCGCAGGCCGTCTTCGATAGACACACCCAGATTCAGTACGCTTGCATGTTCGGGACCGATGAGGATAATGGCACGAGGATTTGCCGCATTGGCCTCCACGGCATTCCATACAGCGGTATCTTCCACCTCGGGCAGGGTCAGCAAACGGCAGGTGTGCTGGGTATCCCGCAACACCACCTCGATATTTTTGTTGTAAGAAGCACCGGTACACAGAATGGTGGCCTCGGTAACCTTGCGGGAGCAAAGGGTCTTGCGGCTGATGGCACCGTCAATGATGGTCATATCGGCACCCAGACGGAAGAACTGCTGGGACAACCGTGCCAGCTGGTCTGTGATGCTGGGGCCTGCGATCTGTACATTGCCATCAGAGCGGGCACGGAGTACCACCACTTCGCCCATAGGCGTGCTGACACCGGTAGTGTCCAAAATCTCTTTGGTGAAGTCACAGAAACGCAGCAAGTCGGAAGCAGTGGCAACCATCGTGCCCTCTGCCACCCAAATGCCGGGCTTTTTGGTGCCGGTCACCAGGTCAGAGCTTTCGCCGTCACGGCCGATGGAGGTCAGCGCAATGGTCTGACCGTTGCCGGTGAGTTCCCGGATCAGACGGTTCATAGCCGTTGTCTTGCCGGCATTTTTACACATGCCGATGATGGACAGGGATTTATATCCCCGGATGAGTTCGCTTAAAGCGGGCGCCATAGCGACCCTCCTTTTCTTTGATGAAGCGGCAACTGCCACATAAGTTCTTATGATTCTGCGGCATCCAGCACATCACCGATGATGGCATTGGATACCAAAAATCCTTGCGGGGTCAGAAACCAACGGTCCCCTTCTCTGCGCACATACGCTGCCGTTTGATAGCGGGAAAGCACTTTGGCGCAGGGGGCAAAGCTTTTGCCAAACAACTTTTCAAATGCCCTTGCCTCTACTCCACGGGTGGTACGCAGTCCCAGCATCAGATATTCCGTGCTGCGGTCGGGAGAGGCTTCTTCGTCCTCTGCTTCCAGTACAGCACTTCCCTGCTTGATGGCAGTGATATACCCATGCAGGTCTGAAACGGTGGAAAATCGCTTGCCACCGTAATAGCTGTGGGCACCGCAGCCAAAACCAATATAGTCACGCAGATCCCAATAACGGCTGTTGTGCCGGGAATGCTTGCCCGGCAGGCTGAAGTTTGAAATCTCGTACTGAGGATATCCCGCTTTCTGCAGCCGGGACACCAGCCAAAGATACATATCGGCCTGCAGATCATCGTCGGGCAGAACAGGATTCTGCCGGTGCAGGGGCGTACCTTCTTCCAGCTTCAGCGCATAGCAGGAAATGTGGGCAGGCCGGAGGGCGAGGATATCCTCTACACTCCGCTGCCAGCTGTCCATGCTCTGTCCCGGTAAGCCGTACATCAAATCTACCGACAGATTTTCGGTGCAGTGCGCCCGGATCAGCGCAGCCGCTTCCTTGGCCCGGGCAAAGGTATGCAGCCTGCCCAATGCGGCAAGCTGAGCATCATCAGAGGATTGTATGCCCATGGAAATGCGGTTGACACCAACATTCTTCAAGGCAAGGAGCAGCGATTCCTCCACACTTTCCGGATTGACTTCTACAGTGATCTCTGCATCGGGCAGCAGATCAACATGATTGCGAATGGCTTGCAGCAAAGCTGACAAACGGGCAGTGCCGAACACCGACGGCGTACCGCCGCCGATATACAGCGTATCCACCGGCTTCTTCCCTTCCCTGTCAAAAAAATCCGCAATCTGCTGATGCAGGGCAGTAAGATAGGCATCCATCTGCTCTGCCTGCGGGCAAGACAGGGAGTAAAAATCGCAATAGGCGCACTTCTTCCTGCAAAAGGGAATGTGCACATAAATGCCCAGGGGTTTCATTATTCTTCGTCCAGACGCAGAACAGCCATAAAGGCCTCGGTGGGCAGCTGAACAGAGCCCAGAGAGCGCATCTTCTTTTTACCCTCTTTCTGCTTCTCCAGCAGCTTCTTCTTACGGGTAATATCACCGCCGTAACACTTGGCCAGAACGTCCTTGCGCATGGCCTTGACGGTCTCACGGGCAATAATCTTGCCGCCGATGGCAGCCTGGATGGGCACTTCAAAGAGCTGGCGGGGGATATTTTCTTTCAGCTTTTCGCAAATGCGGCGGGCACGGTGATAGGCCTTTTCCCGATGTGCAATAAAGCTGAGGGCATCCACCTGGTCGCCGTTTAAGAGCATATTGACCTTTACAAGATCGCTCTCGCGGTATTCCAGCATCTCGTAGTCCAAAGAGGCATAGCCCTTGGTGCGGGCTTTCAGGGCATCGAAGAAGTCGTAGATGATTTCGTTGAGAGGCATATGATAATGCAGTTCTACCAAATGGGTGTCCAGATACTGCATGTCTTTAAACTCGCCGCGACGCTCCTGGCACATGGGCATGATGTTGCCCACATAATCGGGGGGCGTGATGATGGACACCTTGGCATAGGGCTCGCTGGCAGAAGCGATGATCACGGGATCGGGATACTCACTGGGGTTGTCCACACGCACCATCTCACCGTCGGTAGTCATGACTTCGTAAATAACGGAGGGCAGTGTGGTGATCAGATCCAGGTTAAACTCGCGCTCCAGGCGCTCCTGAATGATCTCCATATGGAGCATGCCCAAAAAGCCGCAGCGGAAACCAAAGCCCAGCGCAGCGGAGGATTCCGGCTCGAAGGACAGGGCTGCATCGTTCAGCTGCAGTTTTTCCAATGCGTCACGCAGGTCGGGATACTTGGAGCCGTCCTCGGTATAAACACCGCAGTAAACCATGGGCTGTACCGGACGGTAGCCGGGCAGGGCTTCGGCTGCAGGACGGTCAGCTTCGGTGATGGTATCACCCACACTGGTATCCTTGACAGTCTTGATGGAGGCACTGAAATAACCTACTTCGCCTGCCACCAGTTCTTCTGCCGGGCGCATGCCCAGAGGCTCAAGATATCCGCATTCCAGCACCTGATAGGTGGCGCCGGATGCCATCATTTTGATATTCATGCCGGGGCGGATACGACCCTGCATAATGCGGAAATATACGATGACACCCACATAAGGATCGTACTGGCTGTCAAAGATCAAAGCCTGCAGGGGCGCATCGGGATCGCCGTCGGGAGCGGGCACATTGGCCACAATGTCTTCCAGCACAGCCTGAATGTTGATGCCCATTTTGGCAGAGATCTCGGGTGCATCCATGGCGGGCAGACCGATGATGTCCTCTACCTCCTGCTTGGCGGTCTGAGGATCGGCTGCGGGCAGGTCGATCTTGTTAAAGACGGGACGGATCTCCAGGTCTCCCTCCAGCGCCAGATAGGTGTTGGCCAGTGTCTGAGCCTCCACGCCCTGGGTAGAGTCTACCACCAGCACAGCGCCCTCACAGGCAGCCAGGCTGCGGCTGACCTCGTAGTTAAAGTCTACGTGGCCGGGGGTGTCGATCAGGTTCAGTTCGTAGGTCTCGCCATCCAGCGCCTTATAATCCATGCGCACAGCACGGGCCTTGATGGTGATGCCACGCTCTTTTTCCAGATCCATATTGTCCAGAAGCTGAGAAGTCATATCTCGCTTTGCCACGGACTCGGTCAGCTCCAGCAGACGGTCTGCCAGAGTGGATTTACCGTGGTCAATGTGGGCAATAATGGAGAAATTTCGGATCTTGCTGCGGTCGATCATACGCAGTCCTCCGTTTCGTAAAAGGATAGTTTTTTGCGGGTAAAATGCCCGATTTGGCGAAAAAAGGACGCAAAAGGGCATAATAATACAGTTTATCTATGATAGTGTATCACAGGGAGAAAAAGTAGTCAAGGGTTGGGGAAGGAATGGGGTAAACCCGGTTCGGGAGCAAGACACACGAGCGCTGCCGGCGACAAAAGAAAAACAGAGCGAGAACGCTCGCTCTGTTTGTGTAGATTGATTATTTCTGAAGATAAAGTGTACCGGTGATTCGGTTCACCGCCAGCTGATCGGGCCAACTGAGCAGCGTACCTGTTGCGGTTGCAGGATCATAGCTGCCGCCGTCGCTGCAGAACATGACGGCAGATGCCACCGTGATACCGTAAAGACCACCGGCTATACTACCAAAGTTGTCCACTTCTTCGGCCAGATCATCCGGATTGATGGCATGATTGATCTGATATGTACCCTTTTCCATATCGGTGATGGTGCAGGAAAAAATACCGCTTGCCTGCATGGTTGCCACAGAGCCGAAAGAAAGCGTCGTGTTGACCTTGTTGCGGTACTGCTCTTTGATTTGGAATTTATATTCAACCGTAAACCGCTCGATCTCGCCGAAACCGTTTTTATGAACACCGGTCACTTCTTTCAGTTCAAAGTACTGCTCCCAGTTGTCCATAGAGAGTTCCACCCGCTGCAGACGGTCCAGATCGTAATATGTATTCGTAGTCAAAAGCGTTCCCTTTTCGCTGACCATCAAACGGTATTCCGCATTTTGATCGGTGGTCTCGCCGCTGATACACATATTACCCACGTACAGGCGCAACGACAGTACAGCAACTGCATTTTCTTTGTTGCCCCCCAAGTAAACATAGGCGCGCTCCATGCCCGTACCCAGTTCCACGGTATACTGCATCGTCTGACCGTTCACAGCACAAGTGCCGTCAGCCTGGAATTGCAGTTTCTGCTCCTTACTTCCGACCCATTCGCCAACCAATACCTGTTTCAGTTCAGTCAACCGGTTACTGCCGGAATGATTTCCGTTATCCGAATCCAAACTTCCACCGCCGGAGGTGTTGCCGCCGGAGGTGTTGCCATCGCCGGAATCGCCGTTGCCCTGGTCGCCGGCCATTTGATCGATCTTGTCCTTGGCGGCATCGTAATTACCGGATTCCAGCAGATCGAACAGGTCTGCGTATTTGTCATACTTGTTGCTGCCGCAGGCGCAGAGGGACAGGCACAGCAGCAGCAGACACAGAGCCAAAATAAGGGCTTTTTTCACAGATTATTCCTCGTCCCAGTTGTGCCAGACGTCCTGGATGTCATCGTTTTCTTCCATGGCTTCCAGCATCTTCTTCATGTTCTTGATGTCGTCCTCGGCGGTCAGCTCCACATAGGTGCTGGGAACCATAGCCAGCTCAGCGGAGACAACGGGCAGACCTTCGGCCTTGATGGCTTCACGAACATCGTCGAACTCTTCCACACCGGTGTAGACTTCGAAGACGCCCTCGTCAGCCACGAAGTCGGCAGCGCCGGCTTCCAGAGCCTGCATCATGACAGTCTCTTCGTCCAGTTCTTCGCCATCGATGATGATGACGCCCTTGCGCTCGAACTGCCAGGACACGCAGCCGTTGCTGCCCATGCCCTTGCCGTACTTATCCAGATAATGACGGACTTCGGCAACGGTACGGTTGCGGTTATCGGTCAGGGCTTCGACGATGACGGCAACACCGCCGGGGCCGTAGCCTTCGTATTCCACGTGCTCGTAGTTTTCGGCAGCGGCACCGCTCTTGTACTTATCCAGGGTGCGCTTGATGTTGTCGTTGGGAACGTTTTCGCTCTTGGCGCGGGCGATAACGGCAGCCAGCTTGGAGTTGTTGTTGGGATCTGCACCGCCGCCTTCCTTGATGGCGATGGCCATCTCACGGGCGTACTTGGTAAAGATCTTTGCCTTACGGGCATCTGCAGCGCCCTTGGTCTTTTGAATGTTATGCCATTTGGAATGTCCGGACATAAGTAATTCCTCCGTATATTGATAAAATTTAATTATTTTCCAATCTGATATTTTAGCATGGAATGCAAAATGTTTCAACCGGTTTCTGGCAGATATTTTGCAAAAAGCCGGTATATTTTTGGCTCTCTGCGCAAAAATAACGTTGAAAACAAAGTGAGGTGAAACTTCATGGAACGTAACAATCAGCAGAAGAACAATCAGAACAACAACCAGAAGAACAACAATCAGAAAAATAATCAGCAGCAGAAGAATAACCAGAATTTCAACCAGCAGTAAGCTGAGCAAAATGCAAAAAGGGCGGTCCGGTTGGATCGCCCTTTTTTTGCTTTGTATGTGTTTTTATTCCCAGGTGGCCCAGACTTCGGGGCAATAGCCCACGGTGGCCTGCTTGCCGTTGCGGACGATGGGGGTCTTGATGAGTGCGGGATGTTCCAGCAGCTTGGTTTCCTTATCGGCATCATAAGCCAAAAACTTAATGAGGGCGGCATCGGGATGTTTTTCATCCACCAGCTTTTCCAAACCGCCCACGGCACGCTTGACGCTGGCAAGCTCGCCGGCGCTCATGCCGTATTTCGGCAGATCAATGCTTTGGAACTTGATGCGGCGCTCCTGAAACCAGCGCTGGGCCTTTTTGGTGTCAAAGCACTTGTTTTTTCCGTAGATTTGAATGTTCATGACTTAAACCTCGTGCTGCTTGAAGCCACGACCCACTACTTCGCTGACATTGCCCAGCATCATAAAGGCGCTGGGGTCTACCTGCTGCATCAGATTCTTCAGCGCGACTGCTTCGTTGCGGCGGACAGCACACATCAGTACGGTCTTGCTGTTGCCGGTATACATACCCTTGCCTTCCAGTGCAGTGACACCGTGACGCAGCTCTTGCATGATGATGTCAGAAACCTCCTTGGGCTTGGAGGTGATGATGGTAGCACTCTTCTGCTCGTCACCACCGTATACCACCTTGTCGATGGCCTGGGATGCCAGGAAAGAAGTAATCAGCGCATACAATGCCAGTTCCATATTTCCGTAGATCAGGGCACTGCCGGTCATGACCACGATGTCAGACAGCAGGTTAAAGGTGCTGATATTCCAGCCCTTTTTCACACTCAGGTACTTGGAGATGATGTCTACGCCGCCGGATGCACCGCCGCAACGGTACATCAGACCGACACCTGCGCCAATGGCCAGACCGCCGTACAGGGCGGCAATCAGCATTTCGCCCCGGAAACTGTTAACATAAGGCACAAGGGCATCAATGAAGACTGAGGACAGGATAACACCGGTGACCATGCGGCAGAAGAACCGACGGCCCACGCTGCGCCAGGCCAAAAAGAACAGAGGAATGTTCATCAGCAGATTCATGGTACCAACCGGCAAACTCCACAGATAATTCATTACCAGCGCAATGCCGTTGACACCGCCCATGGGAATGTGCAGGCCCTTGATGAAATACAGCTGACCAAAGGCAAGCAGAAAGCAGCCTACAGCAATGGCGATGTATTCCATAATGGTCTTGCGGGAAGGGGGCCAATTGCGGCGAACCGCTGCAGAAAAACTTGCTTTCAGATCGAACTTGAACATATGGAAGCTCCTTTCCATTCGGAACAAAATCAGTTATCGGGTGGCATCCAGCTCTGCAATCAAAGCTGCGATGGCATGATCATTATGATGGGGCAACATGCGGGGCCGCAGTGCCAGCACTTCGGGCTCGGCATTGGCGGGCGCATAGGCGTTGGGCGTGCAGGCCAGCAGCTGGATATCATTTCTTCCATCGCCGACAGTGTAAAGGTTTTCAGCTTTAATGCCCAATTGTTCGCAAAGGGCGATTGCCGCGCTTCCCTTGTTTGCTTCGGGATGCAGCACCTCTAAAAACTCTTTGTCAGAGTACTGCAAAAAGTATTGCCCGGGGAATACTTCTTCGATGCGTGCTTTGATTTTGGGCAGGATCTCCTCCCGCTCCAGCAGCAACATATCCACCCAGGGCTGCGGAACTTCTTCTGCCTCCACCAGCTTCCAGGTCATCTTGACCGCTTTAAAATGCCGGCGGCTGATGGGGTTATCGCTGAGGGCGTAGGCAGTATCCATTTCATAGGTTTCCAGACCCGCACCGGGGAACTCCGCTTGTACCAGTGCGTTCAGCAGCAGACCTCGCTCACCCAGCGGACGCTGCCACACGGGGCGCTTCGCATCAAAATCATATACCACCGCACCGTTGTATATGACAGCCGGTGCGTTGATGGGCAGGTATTCCAGAAAATGCTCCATGCCGGGTTTGCTTCGGCCTGTGGCAACAGAAAAACGCCCGCCCTGCTCCATAAAGTAGCGGAGAGCCGCCAGGTTTTTAGAAGAAATGCTGCGTTCGCTGGTCAGCAAGGTGCCGTCCATATCCGCCAGCAACAAAATACCGTCAAACTTACCCATGAAGTTTTCCTATCTTTTCCAAGAATTTCACAAAATATTCCGGCAGATTACACTGCACCTGCACGGTCTCACCGGTATCCGGATGCGCAAAACGCAATTGCCGCGCGTGCAGGCACTGACCGTGTAAACCGGTGCGATCATTTCCCGGGCCATACACCGGATCACCGGCAACCGGATGTCCCAGATATGCCATATGCACGCGGATCTGATGGGTGCGGCCGGTCTCCAGCTTGCAGCGCACATGGGTAAAACCGGGATAGCGGGCAATGACTTCATAATGGGTCACAGCAGCTCGTCCACCGGGCACAATGGCCATTCTCTTCCGGTCTTTGGGATGGCGATCGATAGGAGCTTCTACCCTGCCCTTATCCTCACGCAAATTGCCGATGACAATGGCTTCATAGGTGCGGGATAAGCTGCGATCCTTCAGCTGATCAGACAGCGACTGGTGTGCCTTGTCGTTTTTTGCCACAATCAGCAAGCCGCTGGTATCCTTGTCAATACGGTGAACAATGCCTGGGCGAAACGCACCGCCAATGCCGGACAGACTATGGCCGCAATGGTAAAGCAAGGCATTGACCAGCGTTCCATCGAGATTGCCCGGTGCCGGATGCACCACCATACCGCGGGGTTTGTTTACCACCACCACGCTGGCATCTTCGTATACAATGTCCAGCGGAATATCCTGCGGAACCGCTTCGATGGGTTCCGGATCGGGCAGTGTCACTTCCAGTACCGCGCCGGGCGCAAGCTGCTGGTTCTTTTTCACCGGTTTTCCACCCATGGTAACAGCGCCGTTCTCCAGCAGCTTTTGTGCCGCACTGCGGGACAGTTCGCTCAGTGCTTCACTGAGAAAGCGGTCCGCCCGCTGCGCACCGGCATCCACTGGGGCTTCAATGATCCGAAGTTCCATGGGTATCCTCCTGCTTGTCTTCTGCAGCTTTGGCTGCATTTTGCAGCTTCTCGTCGAAAAATATGAAATACACAAACAAGGCGGCGCAACCACAGGTAAGGAAAATATCCGCCACGTTGAACACAGGAAAATCAATGAGGGTAAAGGAAATCATATCCACCACATAGCCCAGACGGACACGGTCGATAAAATTACCCAATGTTCCACCGATAAGGCACAGCACCACGGTGCGGCCAAACATGCCGCGAACCCAGTTTTTGTGCAGGGCAACGACCATCGCCACCAGCATCACCAGAGTTGCAACGTAGAAAAACACCATTTGCCCCTGCATAGAACCAAAGGCAGCGCCCCGGTTTTCTACATATTCCAGATGCAGTACGCCCTCAATCAGCGGAATATCACCCGCCGGCTTCAGGTAGGTAACCGTCAGCCATTTGGTAAACTGATCCAGCGCTACAGCGCCCAGGGGAATTAAAATATAAAACAGCACAGAAAGCATTGCAAACGATCCTTTCGTTGGTCAAATGGCACGGATTTCCACCTTGCCGGTATCGGGCTGCTGCAAGGGATCACAGGCGCGAAGAACCTTGCGCCCTTCTTCCGGCACCAGGTTCGGTGTGCCGTGGTGCAAGGCGATATGGTGGATCTTGGCCGCCTGTTCCACTGCGCAGGCAGCATCAAACGCGTGCCACAACGTGGCACCCATGGCAATAGGACCATGGTTCTGCAGCAGCGCTACACAGTTATCCTCGCCAAAGGCGGCAATGGCGCTCTCCCCCAGTTCTTTGCTTCCGGGAATCTGGAAGGGTGCAATGCGCACCGGAGAGGAACAATACATACAAAGCTCATGACCGATCAGGGGAATCTCAACCCCTGCTGCAGCATAAGCGCAAGCGTACAGACTATGACAATGGACCACACCGCACACCCGGGGATAGGTGCGATAAATCAGCGTATGCATGGGCCATTCGCTGGAGGGACGGCGACTTCCGTCAATGATATTGCCGTCCAGATCAATGATGGGAATATCTTCCGGCTGCAGCTGTTCATAGGGCACGGAACTGGGTTTGATAGCGATATAACCGGTCTCACGGTCACGGACGCTGAGATTTCCGCCAGTATGCATGGTAAGGCCGCTTCGCAGCAGTTCCTTGCCATAAAAAATCAGTTCTTCCCGCATCTCTTGCAGCAGCATAGCATTCCCTCCCGTCAAATGTACACATACATAATTATTATAGCATAAATATCTAAAAAAAGACAAGGGGCAGCGGAAGTCATTTTCCAAATCTGACCCATCGGTTTTTCAGCACATAACGTAAAAAGCACCACTCTGTTGAATGGCATCCGGCAGCATGGCAGGATCCTCTGCAGAAAAACAAAAAGCACCACCCGATTGGGTGGTGCTTGGTGCGGATAAAGGGACTTGCCCGTCTGCGGACAGAGCGGTGGCGCGGAAAAACAGTCCCCCGGACTGTTTTCTAACACGCGCCCTTCAAGCCCCTTCTCCGCAAACATAACAAAAAACCGGCACCCTGTTGGGTACCGGCTATTTGGTGCGGATGAAGGGACTTGAACCCCCATGAAATTGCTTTCACATGGACCTGAACCATGCGCGTCTGCCAATTCCGCCACATCCGCAAGTGACAAAAGTTATTATACGACAGGAAACATATTTTGTCAACAGTTTTTTGCAGTATTTTGAATTATTTTTTCAAATATTTCCGTTATTTCAGCAGTAACATTCCAAACAGACGCAAACGACCGTCATCACAGTCATACCGCAGCTGACACAGACGGGCAAGTTCCAGAACATGCACACAGTATGCCGACATGCAGGCATATTGCTGCTCCGGAAAACGGCAGGGCTTCTTTTGCGCCAATGCACATTCCTCGCAAACAGTACACCCGCTGGATCCGACAATCAGACCTTCTTCCCCTTCGGCTTTCAACTTGGCAAGCAAGGCTGCCGATGCGGCATTATGCGCGGTCTTTGCTTTTGCAATGGCAATGTGATCGGTATAATCGGTAATATTCCATGCGGTTTGCAGTACCAACGCTCTGGGGTAGCTGCGCAGCAGCTCCTCCATGACTTTCGGCGTGCCGCACAAGGGCGGGCAACCGTAATTTTTCCCATACTGTCCGCAAATGTTTTCTTCACAATATTTGCGGAAGGTGGGATCCACCGGAATATCCGCAGTTTGGCACACCGCAGCCGTGAACCCAGTTTCTTCAGCTATCCGCAACAAAGCATCTCGATTCATAGGATGCACGCACCTTTCTTAAAACAGTAAAATATACAAACCCAACAGCATCAATACCCAAGGGACGATATTCGCTCCGTGCCGTTGCAGTAAGGCATGCACCTTTGGCAATGCCGCCAGCCGTTTTCCCAACAGACACCAAACACCTGTCATGATGGCAAAGATGAGCACCACCAGCAGGCTTTGCCACCAACCGTATCCGGCAAACAAAGGCAGATACACGCCCAGATTGTCACCGCCATTGGCAACGGTCAAAAGTGCAGTTCCAAGCACAGCGCCCTTTTCCATTGGCGAAACTGTCACGTCGACAGTTTCTTTTGTTCGGTAAAGCCATGCTCTAAGACCCATGCAAAAGGGAACCAAGCCCAAGAGCCGCAAAAGTGTCCGGGGCAGAAGTCCCAACCCCGCAGCGCCCAGCAGACTGGCAACCGTAAGCAGTCCAACACCAAAAAACTGGCCCAGCGTAATACCACGGCGGTGACGCGCTGTCTGTGCCCCTGAGAATAGCAGCATCAGAATAAAGATATCGTCCAGATTGGTGGCTGCAAAAGACAAAACAGCCGTGATGATGACCTGTACCAAAACAGCCACCTCCCTCGTAGAATCAGTGGTATCATCATAGCACACCAAGCAAAAAGTCGCAAGAAAAAAGCGTCCTGCCGGACGCTTTTGCCGATTGTACTCACTGCAGATCCTCACGGTCGGCAGCAGGCAGATCGTTTTCTACATTATCCCGACCCAGATCTGTATCGATGACGGGATATATCTGCGACGGAACAGGCGGTTCATTTGCGCATTTTCTTTTTCGCCGGGTCACTGCCACGCGAATCTTTTCACGGGGCGCTTGATCCATCGTCTCTTTCCCCTCCTTGCCCGTTTGACTTTGTGGTACCATGCTATCACCTCATGCTTAATATGGCTTGTTATAACAAAATGATACCTTTGTACCGGCGCGTTTATGTCTGAAACTGCAGAAAAAATGGCGGGTTCCAAACAGAACCCGCCATTTTTGAAATACAATTATTTCACTCTTTTTGCCTGCAGATATTCCCGCAGCAGCAATGCGCCGGAACACAGCAGTACGCTTGCGCCAATGAGGATGGCGCAATACATAAAGAACTCCTGGGGCAGCACCAGAATAATCTCATCGGTGCGCCAGTCAAAGATCCAGTTGTCCTTGCCGGGGAAAAATATGCTGTGGAAGATGATAAACGCACGGTCAAAATCCAGTGCCGCCAATCCGCCGATGACCACCGGAATCACCACGGCAGCAAGTCCGGCATAAAAGCCCGAGGAACGGCGACCCAGGCGGTAAGGCCCGGTCTTTCCCGCTTTGTGCAGCGCCAACAGCACCAACAGACACAAGCCGGATGTCAGCAGTACGGCAGCATTTAAGTCAAACAGCACTTTGCAGTCGGCAAAATGTGCCGCGCCTTCTTCTGAATGTGCCATCACACCGGTGCCAAACTCTTTGCCGGGCAATGTCAGGTAATCCAACACCTCGTCGTAGGCTTCCCGGATCTCTGTTTTTGTAAAGCCACTGTATGCTTCCAGTTCCAGCGCGTCGATTTGCGCATAGTAAAAAGGCCGGCAATAGATGGGCAAGCCGATGGAAAAGGTCAAAATAAAACAAAACAGCGCCAGGGCAAACAGCAGGGACAGCGCAGTATTTTTCGCAGAGGAACGCATCATACGCCTCCTGTTCAATCAGGCCAGATTTGCAGGGCCAAAGCCATGGGGCAACAGTTCTTCCAGCGTGTGACTGCTGTAATTCTCCCCTTCTCTGCCCAATAAAATACGGAAATCCGACTTGCAGAACTCCATCATCACCTGTCGACACACACCGCAGGGCGCAGTGGTAGACAACTGTCCGTCCCGGGGGCCTGCCACAATGGCAATGGCGGAAAATGCACGCTTTCCTTCGCTGACTGCCTTAAAAAAAGCAGTGCGTTCTGCGCAATTAGTGGGTGTATAAGCAGCATTTTCTATGTTGCATCCGGTGTAAACAGTGTCGTCGGCGCAAAGCAGCGCCGCGCCCACCAAAAAGCCGGAATAGGGCGCATAGGCGGATTTTCTGGCCTGCTTGGCCAAGGTAATCAGTTCCAGATCGGTCATGAAAGTCCCTCCTTACACAAAGAGCATCATCAAAGGAATGGTCACAATGCTGAGAATGGTGCTGCCAAGCATCAGATCGGCGGCACTGCGCTGGCCCTTGCCGATCATTTCGGCAAAACTGAGCACCATGCTTGCCACAGGGCAGCAGAGCAGAATATACATGGACACCTGCATCTCACGAGGCAGGGGCAGCAGAGCCATCAGCACCATGCAAACGCCGGGGATCAGCATCTGCTTGAGGAAGGTGACCAAATAAGTATCCAAACTGGTAAAGACCTTTTTCAAATCAGATGTGGCCAGACGCATGCCCATGATCAGCATACACAAAGGGGTGCTGACACGACCCATGGTGGCAATGGCATCTCCGATAAAAGCAGGCAGCTCATAGTTGCTGATAAACAGGAACAGAGACAGGGGCAGCACCACGGTGCTGGGATTCAGCAGGATCTTCTTGGGACGGATATACTGGGGATCTTCGCCGGAGATGATGTAAGAACCTACCGTCCATGCAATGATGTTCATACCAAAGGAATAAACGGCAGAGCAGGCCACAGCCGCGGGATACTCCGGCAGCAGGGCTTCCATCAAGGGCACGCCCATAAAGGCACAGTTTGCCAATGTGACTGCGATGGAATAAATGCGGTAACGCACATCCTGCTGACCCTTTTTCCGCAAAATGCCGTAGGCGATCAGCAGCACACCAAATTGGATCACCATGCAGAGCAAAAAGAAAACTATCAGTTGCTTGCCTAATTCAGGCGTAAAATCCACCCGGCTGAAGGAATTAATGCTGAGGCAGGGGGAGCAGATATACAGCAGCAGTACAGCAAAGTTGGGAATGTGCTCCTCTTTGATCTTGCCGCATTTCACCAGACCGTAGCCGGGAATGGCGTAAAGCAGCATCATGGCAACTGCCGCAATGGTAATGGAAAAACTCATGACTTGTCCTCCTTCTGCCCCATCGGGCAGACTTCTCACTAACATGATATTTTAGCATAGAAGAAAGGGCATCGTCAATATACAGAAACCGCACCGCCAAAAACAGCGGTGCGGTTTACTTGTATTACAGTTTCACAATCACAAAAATCACGATAGCAAGATGCAGCACAAGGCAGGCCGGCACACCGATGGTAAACTTTTTATGCTTGGTTTTATGACGAAAGCGCTGCATACCGAACCATAACCCAAACTCGCCGCCCAGCAGGGCCAGTGTCATAAGGGTCTTTTCCGGCACGCGCCACTCCCCTCGTCTGGCTTTGCGCTTATCCCACCAGCACAGGACAAATGCCCACAAATTGACGATCAGCAACCATGCGAGCAAGGCGTACAGCAAGTATTCTCTCATTCGGTAATCATAGGCGCGATGGCTGCAAAGGCCAGTTCGGCAATGACCCGGCATGCATCCTTGCTGTAATGGCGACGGGGGGTAGTTTTTTCACTGAAAAATCGGGCAGGGTCTGCTTGGAAAGGGGTGTAGGTGTCCAGCACCATCACATTCTTCACCATGCAAAGCTGTGCCAGCATGCTGTTCCAGCCGGGCAGTCGATCCTGTCCCTCTTTACCGGCATACTCCTCATCAAACCAAGGCATCAACAGGCTCAGACCGGCAACGCCCTGTTTGGCAAACTGATCGAATACCAGAGCGGTGTTGTCCAGATATTCTTCCAGATCGGCATCTTCTTTGTTGATGTCGTTGGTGCCAAAGCCGTAGATGCAGATATTTGCGCCCTTTTCAGTAATATTGGCAGGATACTGCGCCAGTGCAAAGTCGCTCATCATATCGGGATAGCCACAGTTGTGGACGGTGACATTCTCATAGCCACGGGCGCGGAACAATTCCTGCAGCTGTGCAGGATAGCTTTCATGGGCAGGGCCGTCTTCCTGGGTATCGCCAAGAAAATAACGTGTGTTGGAGTCACCGTAGCAGCAGATGACAACCGGCTCTTTCTTGGAAAAGGTCTTCACAGAAATCTCTCCTTTTGAAGCGCACCACCCCGCTGTGGCGGAGTGGTGCGTCATAAGTCATTTATTTGCTCAGGTTGTTGCACAGACGATCCAGTTCAGCCTGCAGATCTGCGGGCAGACGATCGCCGATGGTGCCATAGAACTCCTTGATGCTGGCAACATCTTCCATCCAGGCTTCGTTGTCCACGGTGAGGATGTCACGGAGGACCTCAGCGTCAAACTTCACGCCTTCTTCGATGGTGTAGTCCAGCTCTTCCAGATTGATATCCTCAACCTTGGGCACATAACCGATGGCGGTCTCGTTGGCCTCGACTTCGCCCTCGCAGCGCTTCAGGATCCACTCCAGAACACGGAAGTTGTCACCGAAGCCGGGCCACAGGAACTTGCCGCGGCTGTTGGTGCGGAACCAGTTGACGTGGAAGACCTTGGGACCGTTGGGAGCCAGCTGCTCCATATCCAGCCAGTGCTGGAAGTAGTCGCCTACGTGATAGCCGATGAAGGGACGCATAGCCATGGGATCACGACGGACCACACCCACAGCGCCGGTAGCGGCAGCGGTGGTCTCGGAAGCCATGATGGAACCTACAAACACACCGTGCTTCCAGTCACGGGACTGGTACACCAGAGGTGCGGTACGGGCACGGCGGCCGCCGAAGATGATGGCGGACAGAGGTACACCGTTGGGATCTTCCCAGTTATCTGCAATGCAGGGGCAGTTGCAGGCGGGTGCGGTGAAACGGGAATTGGGATGGGCTGCCTTCTCGCCGGAAGCGGGATCCCATGCGTTGCCCTTCCAATCCAGCAGACCTGCGGGAGGATTCTTGTCCAGACCTTCCCACCACACGGTCATATCGTTGGGATTCAGAGCCACGTTGGTAAAGATAGAGTTCTTCTTGGTGCTCTCCAGCGCATTCAGATTGCTCTTGGCATTGGTACCGGGAGCCACGCCAAAGAAACCGGCTTCGGGGTTCACGGCGTACAGACGGCCGTCGGCACCGGGACGGATCCATGCGATATCATCGCCCAGAGTCCAGACCTTATAACCCTGCTTGGTGTAGTAGACAGGGGGAATCATCATTGCCAGGTTGGTCTTGCCGCAGGCAGAGGGGAATGCAGCAGCCACATACTTGCGCTCGCCCTGGGGATTTTCGATGCCCAGAATCAGCATATGCTCGGCCATCCAGCCTTCGCTCTTAGCCTGGAAGGAAGCGATACGCAGCGCGAAGCACTTCTTGCCCAGCAGAACGTTGCCGCCGTAACCGGAGTTGACAGACCAAATGGCATTGTCCTCGGGGAACTGCAGGATGTAACGCTTGTCAGCATCCAGCTCGCACTTGCCGTGCATGCCGCGGACGAAGTCGTTGCTGTCGCCCAGGCTGTCCAGAACAGCCTTGCCCACGCGGGTCATGATGGCCATGCTGACGACAACGTAAATGGAGTCGGTGATCTCAATGCCGGCCTTGGCAAAGCGAGAGCCAACGGGGCCCATGGAGAAAGGAATGACATACATGTCGCGACCCTTCATAGAGTCCTTCAGAACTTCCTTTGCGGTGGCATAAGCTTCCTGGGGATCCATCCAGTTGTTGGTGGGACCACAGTCTGCCTGGTCACGGGTACAGATAAAGGTGCGGCCTTCCACACGTGCTACGTCATTGACGGCGCTGCGATGGTAGTAGCAGCCGGGCAGCTTTTCTTCGTTCAGCTTGATGAGTTCGCCGGTTGCCATGGCCTGCTTGCGCAGTTCCTCCAGCTGTTCCTCACTGCCGTCGATCCAAATCACCTTGTCGGGATTGGTCAGTGCTGCGGCTTCTTCCACAAACTGCAGAACCTGCTTGTTTTCGGTAAGTACCATATCCTTCTCCTCCAAGTATGTATTTTTGAGGTTTTTTCTTAATAACAGTGCCCTTTGACACCATCTTAATCATACCGAAAAATATGGGCAAATGCAACAAGCATTTTGCCCATATTCCCATGATTTTCACTTACTTCTTGTGCAATTCCACCGATAAGCGGGCAAAATCCGCAAGGCTCAAAGCCTCGCCACGCACCGAGGCACTGTAGCCCAAACTGACCAGCAGATCACTGAGTTCTGCTTTGCTCCACTTGTCACCGTAGGCGGCAAACAGACCGTTTACCAATGTCTTGCGGCGTTGTGCAAAGGCAGCCTTGACCACACGGAAAATCTGCTTTTCCTCTCCCGCTACCGGCGGCTGTTTCAGCACATCCAGACGCACCACAGCGGAATCCACATTGGGTGCGGGGATAAAGCAATCACGAGGCACATCTAAAATGATCGAGGCCTTGGCATGATAGTTCACATAAACCGTAAAGGCGCCATAGTCCGCCGTGCCGGGTTTTGCACAGATGCGCTGAGCCACTTCTTTTTGCACCATCACAGTAATGGCAGAAAAACAGCCGCTTTCCATCAGCGCCGTAATGGCCGGAGTGGTGATATAATACGGCAAATTGGCACAGGCCACAGCAGGGCTGTCGCCGAAATGCTCTTTGCAGATCCGGGGCAGATCCACCTGCAGGATGTCGCCCTCTACCAAGTCAAAGTTGTCAAACTCTGCCATGGTTTCTGCCAGAACCGGAGGCAGACGCTTGTCCAGTTCTACAGCAGTGACGTGCTTGGCACGGCGGCAAAGCTGGTTGGTCAGCGCACCGATGCCGGGGCCCACCTCCAGCACGCAGGTATCCGGGGTAATGCCGGCGCCGGCGGCGATATCCTCGGGCACCGAGGGCTCACACAAAAAGTTCTGACCCAGCCCCTTGGAAAAATGAAATCCGTGCCGGGCAAGCAGGGCCTTGATGTGATGAATATTGCAAAATTCCATAAAGCCTCCTTGTCTGCAACGCAGAAACAGGGTGTTTTACCAGTAAGGTATTTTGTTGTATTATATCACAGCTTTTGAAAAAAGGATATAGTTCAGCAAAAGAAAAACCGCCCCGATTTTTTTGGGACGGTCTTGTGTTATTTCTTCAGTTCATGCAAAACTTTACCGAGAATTGCAATGCCTTCCCGGATGCGCTGGTCACGCATGGTGGAATAATTCAAGCGCAGCGCGGAGCAGGGTTTGTCCATATCGGTCATAAAGACATTGCCGGGAACAAAGGCAACCTTTTCCCTGGCACAGATTTGGCTGACTTCCAATGCGTCACAGCCTTCGCCAAGATCGCACCAGACAAACAAACCTCCCTGGGGTTTGACCCAAGTGACCCACTTGGGGAAGCATTCTTCCATGGCATCCAGCATCACCTGGCACTTGTACCGATAAGCCTTGCACAGGTCTTCGATCATGGCATCCATGTCATAACGTTCCATAAAACGCAGCGCCAAAAGCTGTGTCAGCATCGGTGTATGCACATCGGCGCACTGCTTTGCCACCAGCACCTTATCCGCCAGTGCTTCAGGCAGGATCAGATAGCCCAGACGCAAACCGGGAGCCAAAATCTTGGAAAAGGAACTGCAATAAAGCACCAATCCCTCGGTATCCATGCTCTTGATGGTTGGCACCGGATCTCCGCCGAACCGAAGCTCTCCATAAGGGTTGTCCTCCAGGATCAGCAGGCCGTACCGTTTTGCGATATCATAGATTTGTTGTCTTCGTTCCAGAGGCAGTGTGGTGCCGGAAGGGTTTTGAAAGGTGGGTATCGTATAAAGAAACCTCACTTTACTGTTCTGTTGCAGCGCCTGTTCCAGTGCTTCCGGGATCAGTCCCTGCTCATCGGTAGGAATGCCCACCACCTTTGTGTTATAAGAGCGGAAGGTGTTCAGCGCACCTAAAAAGCTGGGTTCTTCTACCAGCACCACATCACCGGGATCTGTCAGCGTTTTCGTTACCAGATCCAGCCCTTGCTGCCCACCGGAAGTGATCACGCATCTGTCAAAGGGCTGACCAATCCCCTCTTTTTGCGCCATGCGTTCCATTAGTGCACGGCGTAATGCAGGATGGCCTGCCGCTACGTTATACTGCAGTGCCTGGATGGGTTCGTTTAACAAAATCTCCCGCGCCAGCTCTGCCAGCTGCACGTGGGGGAACAGCTCGGGGGCAGGATTGCCGCCGGCCAAAGAAATGGTCTGCGGATCGGCAGCCGCACCCAAAATACGGCTGGTTGCATCTCCATCCACCGCGCTGATTTTTTCAGAGATATAATAATTCATGGCTTCCCTCTTTTCTCAGATGCGATTTATGCATCCAGTACTTCGCAGAGATAATCGATTGCCTTTTTGTATCCCTCAAAGCCAAAGCCGGCATAAGTCTTTTCACAGGCCATGCCCACATAAGAAATCTGACGGAAGGTCTCACGGGCACTGACATCCGAAAGATGCACTTCTACCGCCGGGATGGACACCGCCTTTAAGGCATCCAGAATGGCTACACTGGTGTGGGTATAGGCAGCAGGATTGATAACGATGCCGTCAATGCGACCGTAAGCCTGCTGAATCGTATCCACCAGAACACCTTCATGATTGGACTGAACGATTTCGTACTCTACGCCCCGCTCCTTGCAGCAGGCGGCCACATAAACCTCCAGATCCGCATAGGTCTTCTTTCCGTAAATATCCGGCTCCCGGAGTCCCAGCATATTCAGATTTGGTCCGTTGATGATCAGCAGTTTCACAGGCATACCTCCATCAGTTTCCGCAGCGCCGCCTCCGGCGTGCCGGTATTGTCGATGATATGATCGGCAAGTTCGGCATAAAGAGGCATTCGCTCCCGCGCCATTTCTTCCAAATTGCCCCGTTGGGACAAAGGACGTCCCTGGGTAGGCAGCACAGCCACAGGCCGGCGCACCCAAATCAGCTTGCCGTTTTGCCGCAGCAGCGGCTTGTTTTCTTCCCGGGTGACACAACCGCCGCCGGTGGCGATGACCAAGCCGGACTGGCTGCCCAAGCGGCGCAGCACCTCGGTTTCACGTCTGCGGAAGCCGTTCTCCCCTTCCTGCGCAAAAATGTCAGGAATGCTTTTGCCGGCCTGCCGGATGATCTCCTGATCGGCATCCACAAACGGCTTGCCCAGCTTTTCAGCCAGTGCGCGGCCCAGAGAGCTTTTTCCGCAGCCGGGCATGCCAATCAGCACAATGTTTTCGGTATCTTTTTCCAAAGTATGCAGCACGCGATCCAGTGTGTGATCACTGAAATCACGGCCCAAAAAGCGTTCTGCGCTGCGCATGGCCTGTGCCACCAGCATGGTAAGGCCGCCTGCGCAAGGAATCCCCAGTTCCTCTGCCTGCAGCATCAGCGCTGTACGCGCGGGATTGTAAATCACATCTACCACGGCAGAACAGTTGGAAAACATTCTCAAATCCACCGGAGATGCCCCGTTTTTCGGGTACATTCCCACCGGGGTGGTATTAACGATCAGTTCTGCATCGGCATGGCGATGCAGGTTGTCATAATTGTCCACACCACTGCGGGATACAACAATCACCTGCCCGGCTTCCCGGTCACGCAGTACCATCTGTACCGTCAATGATGCACCGCCACTGCCCAACACCAAAGCCTTTTTCCCTTTTGGATCGATACCGGCTCGCTGCAGCAGGCAGTCAAAGCCATAATAATCGGTATTATCCCCCAGCAGGCTTCCGTCAGCCCGCCGCACCAATGTGTTGACACTGCCGATCCGCCGTGCGATATCGGTCAGCGCGGTGCAATAGGGCATCACAGTTTTTTTATAGGGAATGGTCACATTCATGCCTGCCAGATCACCGTGAAGCAAAAACTCCTCCAGTTCATGAGGATGCTTTTCATACAGGTCATAGGGAGTATCCCCAAGCAGCGCATGGATCTTTGGAGAGAAGCTGTGTCCCAGCTTTTCTCCCAACAGCCCATAGCCGCCCATCAGACGACCTCCAGATAGCTGCCCAGATAGTGGAACTCCTCGCAGATATACTCCAGCTCACACATCAGCTGTTTGAACTCTTCAGAATACACCGAGGTCTCCAGATCAAAATAGAACATAAACTCAAAGTCACGTTCGGGCAGTGGACGGCTTTCCAGCTTCAGCAGGTTGATGCCCAAGGCATACATTCTGGCCAGCGCCTTGTACAGAGAGCCGGGTTTGTGGGGCAGGATCATCATCAGTGTGGTCTTGTCTGCACCGGGATAGATTTCAAGATTCTTTGCAATACAAATGAAGCGAGTATGGTTATTGCCCTCATCCTGCACAGCGGGAGCCAGACAATTCAGCCCATACAGTTCGGCGCAGCTGGCAGATGCCAAAGCCGCAACATCCCTTCGCTCGCTCTGCGCTACCATTTGGGCAGCTACCGCTGTGTTCTCGCAAGGAATGACCTTCACGCCCTTCAGCTCGCTTAAGAACTTGCCGCACTGACGGATCGCCTGCTCATGGGAATAAATTTCCGTGACTTCTTCCAGTTTAACGCCCTTCTTGGCCAGCAGATTATGGCTGACACGAATGCGCACCGAGCGCACGATATGGAAATTGCGGCGCACCATTTGATCATATACCTGCTTGACAGAGCCGGCAGAACTGTTTTCGATGGGCAGCACGCCGTAGCGGCACAGACCCTTTTCAATAGCAGTAAATACATGTTCAAAGGTATTCACATACATGATCTTGGGATCCTTAAACAGCTTTTCGGCAGCAAGCTGGGAGTAAGCGCCCTCTACCCCCTGACAAATAACAGAAGGCGATACGGGCAGCATCTTATCCGTATTACCCAATGCCTTTGTGATGTTTTGATACAAAGGGTTATCCTGACTGATCATGCGTCCCTGATAAGCACGGCTCAGTTCAAAAAGCAGCGAATACAGTACCCGGGTATAGGACTGCATATCCTCTGCGGATTTCTCTGCCACATCCTGCAGCTTTTCCCGCTCGCGAGCAGGCTGCAGCACCGGCAGACCCTGTTCGGCTTTATATTGGGCGATTTCGGCGGCTACCTTCATGCGCTCCTGAAAGAGTTGTACCATCTGATCGTCTACTGCATCGATTTTCTTTCTCAGTTCATCAAGACTCATAATGATTCCTCCTTATCGCTCCATCCGATATCGCAGATAAGCATCATAAATCGCCAATGCAGCCGCCGCTTCCACACAAGGCACGGCGCGGGGCACAATACAGGGATCATGACGCCCCTGCACTGTCAAAGTTGCGTCACAGCCCTGAGACAGGGATACGGTATTCTGTTCCTGACCAATAGAAGGCGTGGGCTTGAAGGCCGCACGGAACAGAATGGGCATTCCGGTGGAGATTCCACCCAAAATACCGCCATGGTTGTTGGTCTTGGTTCGAACAGCGCCGTCTTCCATGCAGAAGGCATCGTTGTTTTGGCTGCCGCGCATTTGCGCTGCTGCAAAGCCTGCCCCAAACTCCAGTCCTTTTACCGCCGGAATGGCAAAGACCGCTTGCGCAATGCGATTTTCCAAGCCGTAGAACATAGGGTCGCCCAAGCCTGCTGGCAAGCCCTGTGCAATGCACTCGATGATGCCGCCAACACTGTCGGCACCGGCCTTGGCAGAAAGAATCTCCTGACGCATGGCGTCTTCTGCCGCCGGCTCCAGCACCGCCAAAGACTTTTGTGCTAAGGCGTCCAGCGCATTGGCAGATTCGCCCATGGGATCAAAGGGTCGATCCTGCGCATCCCCTGCCGCTAAAATATGGGCAGCGATGCGGATCCCCTGCTGCTCCAGCAGCTGCAGGCAAATACCGCCCGCAATACACAAAGGTGCGGTAAGCCGGCCGGAAAAATGACCGCCTCCGCTTACATCCTGATACCCGCCGTATTTCATCTGCGCGGTGAAATCCGCATGACCCGGCCGGGGCTTGTCTTTCAGTTCGCTGTAGTCCTTGGCTCGGGTGTTGGTATTGGGAATTATGGCAGCGATGGGTGCGCCGCAAGTGAAGCCATTCACCAGACCGGACAGGATCTCTACCTTGTCCGCCTCTTTTCGGGGCGTACTCAAGTCGGTGCTTCCGGGTGCCCGACGGTCCAGAAAGACCTGCAGCTTTGCTTCATCCACCGACAGTCCCGCCGGAACTCCATCCAGGCTCATGCCGATGGCGGCAGAATGGGACTGGCCAAAAATCGACACTTTGATGTTTTCACCATAGATACTGCTCATGGTCACACCTCTTCTTCCGCCGGACGAACACAACCGCCCAGCTTTGCGTAATCGGCCCAAAAGGCCGGATAAGACTTTTCTACCGCCTCTGCACCGGTAACAGTTACCGGGCCGATGGCAATTCCTGCAGCAACCGCTGCCGACATGGCAATGCGGTGATCACCAAAGGCACTGACCACACCACCCGTCAAAGATTTGCCGCCCCAGATCATCAGACCGTCCGGCAACTGCTGCACATTTCCGCCCAAATTAGTAAGAAGTGCGCTGACAGCTTCCAGCCGGTCACTTTCCTTGATGCGCAACCGGGCAGCGCTGGTAATGCAGGTTTCTCCCTCCGCCGCGGCGGCCACCATGCTGACCACGGGCACCAGATCGGGCACACCGGAGGCATCCAACGTAATTCCATGCAGCTTGCCGCCGCAAACAGTAACCGCATCACCGAAGACCGTTACCTTTGCTCCAAAGCTGCGAAGGATCTCTACAATTTCTTTATCTCCCTGAGGAGAGTTCATATCTAAGCCTGTAACGGTAACCCCATTTTCAGAAAGCGCGCCGGCACACAGCCAAAAAGCGGCGTTGGACCAGTCCCCTTCCACTGCGGCTTCCACCGGTGGATGATAGGTTTGCCCGCCGGGAATGGAAAAACCATATTCCGTCTTTCGAATCACAACCCCATACTTTTCAAGGGCACGCACCGTCATGGTGATGTAATCGGCAGACTCCCGCTTTCCGGTAACGGTCAAGGTGCTGTCGCCCTGCAGCAGCGGCAGTGCAAACAGCAGACCACTGATATACTGGGAGGACACATCACCCGGCAGGGTATAATTCCCGCTGCAAAGCCTTCCTCCTACCGCCAGCAGCGCCTCCTGCGGATGCGCAATAGTCATGCCATGGTTTCTCAGCTCTGTATCCAGCGGTGCCAGGGGACGTTGCGGCAAACGGCCCTCCATTTTGAAGCATCCTTCATATCCAAATGCCCCCGCCACCGGCAAAAGGAAGCGTAAAGTAGATCCGCTTTCCCCCGGTTGCAATTGCTTGCTTTTTTCTGCTGTTCCAATGGGATTTACCGCAAATCCTCCGGGAATGCTCCGGATGTCTGCACCCAGACCGCAAAGGCACTGAACGGTAGCCTGAATATCAGCAGAACTGCCGCTGCACAGCACCTTGGAGGGTGCATCTGCCAAAGCGGCACAGATCAAAAGACGGTGTGCCTGAGACTTTGAGGGAATGGCTGTGACAGTGCCGCCAAGATGTGCAGAATGAATGGTTTGATTCACGGCTGTATGCCTCCCTCTAAAAAGGCTTGCAGCTCCGCCACCCGAATGGGATACAACCGGGTGTCACCTACCCCATAGGGCAGGATCAGCATCAGGCTTTCGCCCCGCCGCTTTTTATCACTAATCGCTGCGGCAGCAAGCTGTGCCGCGGTAAATGCACATTGAACGGGAAGATCAAACTGCTTCAGCAGTTCTTGCACTGCTGCGGCATCTGCCACGGAACAAAGTCCGGCTTTGGCAGCGCTGCGGGCCACAATTGCCATACCGGCAGCCACTGCACGGCCGTGGGACCAGGCAAGATTACTGCAGCGCTCGATGGCGTGTCCTACGGTATGCCCCAGATTCAGCAGCTGGCGCGGACCGTTGTCTGTTTCATCCCGGGCTACCACATCGGCTTTTTGCTGCACGCACCGGGCGATGACATCTTCCCGGTCGAAGTCCAGCCCCTGCTGCACCAACAGCTCAAAGAGCGGACGGTTTCCGATCACGCCATATTTGATGATCTCGGCGCAACCATCCAAAAAGGCCGCCGAGGGTAGTGTGTCCAGCAGCTCCACGTCACACAGGACGATTTGAGGCTGATAAAAAGCGCCCGCCAGATTCTTGCCTTGGGGCAAGTCAATGGCAGTCTTGCCGCCCACAGAAGAATCCACCATGGCCAGCAGGCTGGTGGGGATCTGCCCGTAGGCGATGCCCCGCAGATATGTGGCGGCTGCAAAGCCTGCCAGATCTCCGGTCACACCGCCACCCAGCGCCACGATACCGTCGCTGCGACTGAGTTCCTGTTGTGCCAAAAAGCCCAGAAGTTCTAAATAGGTATTGCCGTTTTTTGATGCTTCTCCGGCAGGAAAGACAAACCGGCAGACCCGGTATCCCGCCTGTTCTAAGGAACAGGCAAGAGCATCTCCATGCAAGGCATTTACCTTGTCATCACTGACAATGCAAAGGTTTCCGCCCTTGAAACAGGGTTTCAGTCGTTGCCCCGCTTCTTGCAGCAGACCGCGACCAACGATCACGGGATATGCATGCCCTGTGTGGACAAAAATCTCTTTCATCGGCCGTCCACCTCCTGTTTCCGATCACGGCCCTCGGCCAGCAACTGTTCCAGTCTATCGCCGTCACCGGCTTCCAATGCCTGTCTATACTCCTGCAAACTGCCAATCAGCTGATCCAGCTCTCTCAGCAGGTAATCACAGTTTTCCAAAAAAAGTTGGGTCCACATGCCGGGATTCAGCCATGCCACACGGGTCAGATCCTTGTAACTGCCGGCAGAAAACCCCTTGTGTTCCAGCGCTGTGGGGCTTTTGATATAAGCATTGGATACCACATGCGCAAGCTGAGAAGTAAAGGCGATCATCGCGTCATGGCGCTCTGCAGTGGTCACCGACACCTTGGCAAAGCCCAGGGGCAGCATCAGATGCTTGATATGATCCAGCAGAGCAATATCATCAAAGACAGGGGGCACGATGACCATGGGGGCGCCGGAAAATAAATTGGCACGGCTGTTGGCAAAGCTGCCTTTATGACTGCCGGCCATGGGATGACCACCGATGAAGCAAAAGCCCTGTTCTGCCGCAATAGGAAAACAAGCTGCGCAAACATCGCGCTTGGTACCTGCACAGTCGATGACGAGGCTGTCCTTACCAAACTTTTCGGCATTTTCCCGGACATAGTCAATGACACTCCGAGGATTGATGGCAATCATCACCACCTGGCATTCTGCCAGACGATCCGGGGTCAGCACGCCGTCAATGGCATCCATCACCTGAGCCAGTTCCACGACTGCACGGGACGTATCCCAACCCAGAACTTCCCAGTCTGTCTTGGTTTTCCATGCCTTTGCCATAGAACCGCCAATCAGCCCCAGACCTACGACTCCTACTTTCATGTATCTATCTCCCGAATCTTTACCTTATTTTTCGATATAAATATCACGGACGCGGCGCACCTGATCTGCCACCTGATCAAACTGATCCGGGGTCAGGGACTGGGCACCGTCGCACAGTGCACGCAAGGGATTATTATGCACCTCGATCATCAGACCGTCTGCACCGCAGGCCACACCGGCCATAGCCATGGGTCTTACCAGACGTACCAGACCGGTGGCATGACTGGGATCTACCACCACGGGCAGATGGCTCAGCTCATGCAGCAGGGGCACGGCAGACAGATCCAGTGTGTTGCGGGTATAAGTTTCGAAGGTGCGGATGCCACGCTCGCAGAGAATTACTTTTTCATTACCACCCGCCATAATGTATTCGGCACTCATCAGCAGTTCCTTCAGATTGTTGGCAAGGCCGCGCTTTAAGAGAATGGGCTTGTCCGTCTTGCCCAGTTCTTTCAGCAACTCAAAGTTCTGCATATTGCGGGCACCTACCTGAATCACATCCACCTCTTCAAACAAAGGCAGATGGTTGGCATTCATGATCTCGGTAACGATGGGCAGTCCGGTTGCCTTTTTTGCCTCAAGCAGCAGTTCGATGCCATCGGCACGGAGACCCTGGAAATCATAGGGCGAGGTGCGAGGCTTGAATGCGCCGCCCCGGAGCATATTGGCGCCGGCAGCCTTGACACGTTCTGCCACTTCGATAATCTGATCATGGCTTTCCACTGAGCAGGGGCCTGCGATCATACAGAAATGCCCGCCGCCGATCTTTACGCCGCCAACATCGATGATGGTATCCTCCGGATGAAACTTCCGGTTGCACTGCTTAAAGGATTCGCTGACCTTCTTGACGGAATCCACGATATCCAGGCTGGCGATCAGATCCATATCCACAAGGCTGGTGTCGCCCAGCAGACCTATAACGGTATGCACTTCGCCCTTGGAAATATGCAGCTGAAGATTCTGTTCCTGCAGCCAATCGGTCAGGTGCTGCATCTGTTTATCTGTTACACCTTGTTTCAATACGATGATCATAGGTAGTTCTCCTTTTCATAAACAAAAGCCACACAGAAGTGATTCTGTGCGGCCTTAAGTCGTCATTGAGGGTTCCCCTGCTGTCCAAACTTATTTGCAACACGAATCACTGCTATTGCTGTTAAAAAAGTAATAGCAGAAATAGGTTGCAAACAGATTCGATCTGGACATAGGTGCAAACCAGCTTTCTTAGAATATTCATATTATATGCCTATCTGCGCCGGATTGCAAGAGGAAACCAATGCTTTTTCGCAGATTTGGGCAGTTTTTTGGCGGTTTTGCGTCAGAGCGACTTTGCAGCGAGATATACAGAATCATCGGTTTGAAGCGATTGCCCTCCAAGAAACGTGGTAAGAAAAAAGCTGCCCGAAGGCAGCTTTTTTCGTCAGTTCCATTTGCTGAGTTTGACTTCATCTACTCGCACAGAGGTGACTTCGGTGCGCTGCAGGTAATCAACGATTTCATCACGAGTGCCGGAAATACAGTAGTTCCGCGTGGTGAGCGTCTGCAGTGTTTGGGCATCCTCGCCGGTCCTTTCCAGCACACCGCTGGCGGCAGTATACATGATAGAGCTTCCGTCCGTCAGGTAAAACGACTCCCAGATCTCCCGGCAACTCCAGCAGTGACCGGATCATACCGCCCCCTCCTTTCCTGTCCTTCTGTCTATATAACACGCAAGGGCGCGGGTTTGTGACAGTTTTTTGAAATATTTTTTGCAGTATAGCACAGCAGACACAGACGGTGCAATCGCACCGCATGAAAGAGTGCAAGAAAAAATGCTGCCCAAAGCCTGGGCAGCATTTTTGTAAGCCAAATATTTCGTTTAGCGCTTGGAGAACTGAGGTGCGCGACGAGCGGCCTTCAGACCGTACTTCTTACGCTCCTTCATGCGGCTGTCACGAGTCAGGAAGCCAGCCTTCTTCAGGGCTGCACGGTACTCGGGATCAGCCTGAACCAGAGCACGGGACAGACCGAAGCGGATAGCGCCGGCCTGGCCGGTGAAGCCACCGCCGGAAACCTTGACCTCGATGTCGAACTTCTCGGTCAGGCCCAGCAGCTCAACGGGCTGACGGACGATAAACTTCAGGGTCTCCAGACCAAAGTAGTTGTCCAGAGTACGGTTGTTGATGGTAACGACGCCGGTGCCGCCGGGAATCAGACGAACACGAGCAACAGAGCTCTTTCTTCTGCCGGTGCCGTAGAAATAAGCCTTCTTAGGTGTATACATTCTGGTTCCTCCCCTTACTTAACCCACATTTCGGGCATCTGAGCTTCCTGCTTGTGCATTTCGCCAGCGTAGATCTTGGCGCGCAGCAGGGAATGACGGCCGATGCTGTTCTTGGGCAGCATGCCCTTGATAGCGATCTTCATAGCCAGCTGGGGCTTCTCAGCCATCAGCTTCTTGTACTGGGTCTCCTTCAGGCCACCAACGTAGCCGGAGTGAGTGCGATAGTACTTGTCGATCAGCTTGTTGCCGGTCAGGACAGCCTTATCAGCGTTGATGATGATGACGTAGTCACCGCAGTCAACATGAGGGGTAAAGGTGGTCTTGTGCTTGCCGCGCAGGATGGCAGCAGCGGTAGCAGCGGTGCGGCCCAGAGACTTGCCTGCTGCGTCCAGAACATACCATTTACGAGCGACAGTTTCGTTCTTTGCCATATAAGTGGACATGGTTTCTTCCTCCGTTTTATTTTCAAATTTATATTGAAATCATTAGGGTTACGGCATTCGGCCGCTTAAATGTTATACCATAGTCAAGACCCCTTGTCAACACTTTTTTTGAACAAATTTCATTTATAATTCAGTTGCTCGTTTTTCCTTTGATTTTCGCTCATTTTCTCCGTTTTCCTAAAAACCCATTTCACTTTTTTCACTTGCAAGTTTTGCCGTTTTCGATTAGAATAAGAGCAATTACGACGCCCGCTCCCAAGGAGGCAAGCCTATGCAGAATATGCTTTCCATGATGCGAAGCTGCATCGATGACTATCAGATGATCCGCCCCGGCGACAAGATCGCCGTAGGCGTTTCCGGCGGCAAAGATTCTCTTGCTTTGCTTCGGCTGCTGGCCGAGCTGCGCCAGTTTTATCCCGCCCCCTTCCAGCTTCATGCCATTACCCTGCACATGGGGTATGAGGAGATGGACTTTACCGAGGTGGCAAACCTATGCCGGGAACTGAACGTTCCCTACACCATGCGGCAGACCGACATCAAGAGCATCATCTTCGACATCCGCAAAGAGCCCAACCCCTGCGCCCTCTGCGCAAAAATGCGTCGGGGCGCACTCAACGACGAGGCCAAGAAACTGGGCTGCAACAAGGTGGCGCTGGGTCATCATTTTGACGATGCCATCGAGACCTTTTTCCTGTCTCTGATCTATGAGGGTCGGGTCAGCTGCTTTTTACCGGTGACCTATCTGGATCGCATGGATCTTACGGTGATCCGCCCCATGCTGTATATCCATGAAAAGACGGTGCAGAACTTCGTACGCCGGCAGAATCTGCCGGTGGTACACAATCCCTGCCCTGCCGATAAAAACACCAAGCGCGAAGATATCAAGGCGCTGCTGTATGAATTAGAGGGTCGGTATCCTAAGCTGAAGCAACACATCTTCGGCGGCCTGCAGCGCTCTCCCCTGCCCGGCTGGAAAACCATGCCCCGCCATGCCCGCGACAAGCAGCTGAATGCCTGGCAGGAGATCGAGCAAGGTGCTGTGGTGCATGGATGGGACTTCTCTCCTGTAGAAGGTCATGTCATCGATGCGCCCCTGCCCTGGGATTATATGACTCTGGCAAAAAAGCTGCTGCGGCCCGAAATGACCGTTCTTGATCTGGACACCGGCGGCGGTGAGCGGCTGATGGAGCTTGACCACCCTATGGACAAGGTTTGGGCAACGGAAAACTATGCCCCCAATGTGGCATTGTCCAAAGAGCGGCTGGAGCCCCTGGGCGCTCATGTGCTGGAAGCCCCCGATGAAAAGGCGCTGCCCTTTGCAGACGGGCAGTTTGATCTTGTACTGTGCCGCCACGGAAGCTATGACCCCAAAGAGGTCTTCCGGGTACTGAAGCCCGGCGGGGTGTTCCTTACCCAGCAGGTGGGCGAGCACAACAACCGGGAGTTTGTGCAGCTGTTGCTGCCCGATGCCCCCGCCCCCTACCCCGGCTGGAACCTGGCGGGTTGCGGCGACGCATTGGAGCAGGCCGGCTTTGCCGTCTGTGATCGGCGCGAGGCCATTTTGCCCACCGAGATCACCGATGTGCCGGCGCTCATCTGGTTTGCCAAGGTGCTGCCCTGGGAGTTCCCGGGCTTTACCTGCGAGGCCTGCGTGGAGCAGCTGCGGCAGGCGCAAAAGCTGGTGGCGGAACGCGGCAAGCTCACCGGCAGCTACCACCGTTTCCTGCTGCTGGGAAGAAAACCGGAGTAACGCATTTTCATTTGGAGGTCATCAGCATGAACCATGTCGGCACCCAACCCTTTGAAACATCACGGCTCATTTGCAGGCCATTTGTACCGGAAGATCATAAAGATATGCTTGAAAACTGGATCGCAGATCCTGCGGTGCAAAGCGAATACGGCGAACCCATATACACCACACCGACTGCAGTACAGATGCTTTTAGCGAGTTGGCTGGACAAGTATCAATCCCCCAATTTTTACCGTTGGGCCATCGTTGAAAAAGCTAGCAACAAAAACATCGGTCAAATCGCTTTCTGCAAAGTATATTCCGACCTGCAAACGGCAGAGATCGAGTATTGCATCGGGCAAGCCTTTTGGAGCAACGGGTATGCAGGCGAAGCCTTGGCCGCACTGATTGACTTTACCTTTCAGTACAGTGATTTTCAAAAATTAGAAGCCTATCACCGGGCCGAAAACACCCGTTCCGGCAGAGTGCTGGAGAAGTCAATCATGCAGGTCACCGATACAGTAGAGCGCTTCCGCCGGGAAAACACACTGCCCCACGGCGAAGTGTGTTATTGCATCCACCGGGATGCCGTTTTCCTGTAAAGCAGCAACATGATTATATAAGGCAAACGAAAAGCGTGGATGATCGCTCATCCACGCTTTTTTGTGTGTATGACGGGCGGATATGGCATCCACCTCTGCAAAAACACCGTCCTTACGGCTGATTGCCTCTTGTAGCATCGTCAAAACCTACGCCATTCTTCTCATCATCGGCAGACACCTCCGGCTGCTTGCTGCTGTCGGGAGTAAGTCCGCTCGGCTGCTTGCTGCTGTCGGAGCTAAATCCACTGTCGGCGATCAGGTCATCCGTATCGGTCACGTCCTGGGGCGCGTTGGGGTCTTCACCCATGCCAAAGGTCCAGCCTGCGAAATATTCTGCATCCAGCGCTTCAAACTGCGCCTTGGTGATGTTTGCAACACCCACATAATTGCCGGGATGGTAGGCCTCCAGTCCCTTCTGCAGCAGTACGCCTTTGGTGTCAGAACAGATATTCTCCCGATAGGCATCCAGTGCATTGCTCCACTGCGCCTGCGTTACATACAGGAAATCATGCTCCTGCAAAACATTCCAAAGTTTTTCCTTGTAGAATACACCCTCTATGACATACTGATCCAGCAGCTCCTGCCCGATGTATTCCACTTCTTCCCAATACAGCTCCTCTGCCCACTTCTCGCCCTCGGGCGTTCCCGTGGTATACAGTGCCTCGCCGTATTTCAGATAGTCACCCAATTTATACAGGGCAGCCATTCGCTCTGGCAGGGTTCGTTCTTCTTCTGAGGCGTCCCAGTACTCCTGCAGGGTCTTTCCCTGATAGACATACGACATATCGATGCCCGGCTTAGCCCAAACCAACGGCAGCGTATCTTCTGCCGCCGCGCTTTGCAGCCATTCCAGCATCTGTCCCGTTACCGCCTTGCCTTTCCAATTACCAATAGCAGAATCGTCGTCGGGATCTATGACGCTTTGTTCGTCGTCGTCGGGGATTTGGACATTCATATTCCCCTGTTGGTTTCCGTTGGGGCCGTCCAGTTGATCGGAATTCGGCTGACTGGCATTGGGTACCCGATTGCTCGACGGGTTTCCGTTGGGCAAAGACCCGTAATTAGGCAGAGATGCATTGCCGTCGGGCAGTGCCAAAGGCTGCAGGCCCAACACCGTTACCAGCACGCAGGCTGCCATCATGACTCCGGCTCGGGTCAGCAGCAGGCGCTGCCGCTTCTTTTTCTTCTCATATTCTTCTCTGCGCCGAAACAGCGCCGCAGTGATCTCTTCATAATGCTTCATACTCAAAGCCCTCCTTTTCCAGTTGTGACCGCAGGGCTCCTTTGGCCCGGTACAGGAGATTGGTGACCTGTCTGGGACTTTTGCCCAGTGCCGCAGCCACTTCTCCGCTCTTCAGTTCTTCAAAATAGATCAGCCACAGAATCTGCCTGTATTCCGGATGCAGTTTATCCATAGCCCCGTGCAACGCGACCTTTCGCTCTTCCGTCAGATAGGCCCGTTCCAGATCGTATTTCTCCGCCCGATGCAGCGCCATTTCCTCCGGGGAAAGCACCGCCTGCCGGGCATTTCGCCGGATGTAATCGATCGCTATATTGCGTCCGATGGTATACAACCATGTCTTAAAGGTATATTTGCCGCGAAACCGCGGTTTTTTCACCATGAGACGAAAGAATGTCTCTTCCATAAGGTCTTCCGCAGTGTGCATATTATGCACAAACCCGTTCAGATACAGAATCAGACCGTCTTTATAGTCCCGCACCAGCTCAGTCAGTCCGCTGTCGTCGCCATCAAGGAAACGGCGGTAGCTACTTGCACCGTTATCCATTGGCCCGCTCCTTTCTGAAAGGCGGTTTTTCTTCCCCTTTCACTTATTAAACGAATGAGACGAACGATTATCTCATAAAAAACAAAAAATCCGCAGCGTTTTCCGCTGCGGACATTGCGTGTCTGCTTCGATCTCGCTTGATTTCAGCATACCACATATCTGTGTATTTTCCAAATCTTAATGTATCGTCCCCACCGGCTCTTCGGCACCGCTTTCCCGCAGGCATTGCAACAAATACGAACATCGGCTTTGGGCGGCATTCAGGTCATAAATGCAGGCCGAGATCAGCGCAGGATCGGTAACAGCCTCAAAGGCCGCCCGGCTGCGGCGCAGTTCTTCTCTGGCACGGTAATAGTCCTCCAGCAGTTGTTTCTTTCGTGCTTCCTCCGGGTCTTCCGGCGCTTTCCCCATCCATTTTTGTAAAAGCCCCATGCGCGGCACCTCCGTGTTACAATATAGCCTTATTCTCACCGAATATTCCCAGTTTCATACAAAGAATAAGATTTGACACAGGGGAGAAAATTGAGTAAAATAAAACGTATGAGTTTTTTACTTGGAAGATCCTTCCAATATAGATAAGGAGTAAGTTTCATGGCAAAAAAAGTGAAACAGGAATACGGCAACGAGAGCATTTCTTCGCTGAAAGGCGCAGACCGTGTACGCAAGCGTCCCGGTGTTATCTTTGGTTCTGACGGTCTGGATGGCTGTCAGCACGCCTTCTTTGAAATTCTCTCCAACTCCATCGACGAAGCCCGCGAAGGCTTCGGCAACATCATCCATGTAACACGCTACCTGGACAAGTCCATCGAAATCGAGGACTTTGGCCGCGGCGTGCCTTTGGACTACAATGAGAAAGAACAGCGCTACAACTGGGAGCTGATCTACTGCGAGATGTACGCCGGCGGCAAGTATCAGAACAACAGCGGCGAGACCTATGAATACTCTCTGGGTCTCAACGGTCTGGGCGCCTGTGCCACCCAGTATGCCTCGGAATACATGACAGTCACCTCTCGTCGTGACGGTTTCCTCTACGAACTGGAATTCCGCAAGGGCGAAAATGTCACCGATGCGCCCCACGGCGTGCGCAAGACCCCCTATACCGGCAAAAAGACCGGCACCTGCCAGCGCTTCAAGCCCGACCTGGAGGTCTTTACTGACATTAACATTCCGCTGGAGTTCTTCTCCGAGACCCTGAAGCGCCAGGCTGTGGTAAATGCCGGACTGAAGTTCGTGCTGAAAAACGAGACTCAGCCCGGAAAGTTCGAGACCTTTGAGATTGTCTATGAGCGCGGCATTCTGGACTATGCAGAAGAACTGGCCGGCATTGCGCCCCAGAAGGAAGGCGAAGAGCCCGCTGCCGCACCCGCGCTCCTCAGCACCCCCTATTTCTGCAAGGCAGAAAAAAAGGGTCGTGACCGCGAGGACAAGCCGGAGTACCGGGTCAAGGTAGAAGCCGCCTTCTGCTTCTCCAACACCAATCCCATCATTGAGTATTACCACAACTCCTCCTGGCTGGAGCATGGTGGCGCCCCCGAAAAGGCCGCCAAGAGCGCTTTTGTTTCCGCACTGGATGCCTATCTCAAGAAAAGCGGCAAATATCAGAAGAACGAAAAGATCTCCTGGGCCGATATCACTGACAGTCTGATTTTGGTGACCAACGGTTTCTCCACCCTGACCTCTTATGAGAACCAGACCAAAAAGTCCATCACCAACAAGTTTATCCAGGAAATGATGACCGAGTTCCTGCGGGCATCTCTGGAAGTTTACTTCATCGAAAACAAGCAGGAGGCCGACCGCATCGCCGATCAGGTGCTCATCAACAAGCGCTCCCGCGAGCAGGCCGAGCGCACCCGCTTGAATCTGAAAAAGAAGCTGGCCGGCACCGTGGACATCGCCAACCGTGTGCAGAAGTTCGTAGACTGCCGCACCCGTGATGTCAGCCGCCGCGAGCTGTATATCGTAGAGGGCGACTCTGCACTGGGCTCCTGCCTCACCGGACGCGACCCCGAGTTCCAGGCGCTGATGCCGGTGCGTGGTAAGATCCTCAACTGTCTGAAGGCCGAATATGACAAGATCTTCAAGAACGATATTATTCTGGATCTGATCCGCGTCATGGGCTGCGGTGTCGAAGTGAAAGCCAAGAGCAAGGCCAAGGATATGGCATCTTTCGATATCAATGCTCTGCGCTGGAACAAGATCATCATCTGTACCGATGCCGACGTGGACGGCTATCAGATCCGCACCTTGATTCTGACCATGCTGTACCGCTTGACCCCCCAGCTGATCCAGGAGGGCTTTGTTTATATCGCGGAAAGTCCCCTGTACGAGATCACCGTCAAGGACAAATCTTACTTTGCCTATACCGACAAAGAAAAAGACGCCCTTGTAAAGAAGCTGGAGGGCAAAAAGTACACCATCATGCGCTCCAAGGGTCTTGGTGAAAACGAGCCCGAAATGATGTGGGAGACCACCATGAACCCCGACACCCGCCGCTTGCTGCGGGTCATGCCCGAAGATGCCGCCGCCACTGCCGCCATGTTTGACCTGCTACTGGGTGACAACCTTGCCGGCAGAAAGGACTTCATCGCAGAAAATGGCGCCCAGTATCTGGATCTGGCAGATATCAGCTGAAAGGAGATGGCCGCGTGAAACATTACGAAAACAAGTTCATCGAAGCGCCCATCATCCGGACGCTGGAAGAAAACTATATGCCCTACGCCATGAGCGTCATCCTCTCCCGTGCCCTGCCGGAAATCGACGGCTTCAAGCCCTCTCACCGCAAGCTGCTGTACACCATGTACAAGATGGGTCTGCTGAATGGCAACCGCACCAAGAGCGCCAATATCGTAGGTCAGACCATGCGTTTAAACCCCCACGGTGACGGTGCCATCTACGAGACCATGGTGCGTCTGGCACGAGGCAATGAATCCCTGCTGATGCCGTTTATCGACAGCAAGGGTAACTTCGGCAAGGTCTATTCCCGCGATATGGCCTATGCCGCCTCCCGTTATACCGAGGCCAAGCTGGACAAGATCTGTACCGAGCTGTTTGCCGACATCGACTGCGATGCTGTTGATTTTGTGGACAACTATGACGGCACCATGAAAGAGCCCACGCTGCTGCCCACCACCTTCCCCAACATTCTGGTCAGCTCGAATCTGGGCATTGCCGTCGGCATGGCCTGCAATATCTGTGGTTTTGACTTAAACGAGGTATGCCGCACCGCCATCGAGCGCATCAAGAACCCCGATCATGATCTGCTGAGTACCCTCACCGCCCCCGACTTCCCCACCGGCGGCGAGCTGATCTTTGATCAGAAACAGATGGAAGAAATCTATCGCACCGGCCGCGGCAGCTTTAAAGTGCGCTGCAAGTGGGAATATTTCAAAAAAGACAACCTCATCGAGATCACCGAGATCCCCTACACCACCACCATCGAAGCCATCATCGACAAGGTCACCGACCTGATCAAGGCCGGTAAGATCCGCGAGATCGCCGATATGCGCAACGAGACCGGTCTGCAGGGCATGAAGCTGACCATCGACCTTAAGCGCGGCTATGACCCCGACAAGCTGATGCAAAAGCTGATGAAGATGACGCCCCTCTGCGACAGCTTCTCCTGCAACTTCAACATTCTGGCAGGCGGCATTCCCCGCGTCATGGGTGTTGGCGAGATTTTGGAAGAGTGGACTGCCTGGCGTACCGAATGTGTCCGCAGAAGAGTGCATTTTGACCTGCAGAAAAAGAAAGCAAAGCTGCACCTGCTGAAGGGTCTGCGGAAGATCCTGCTGGATATTGACCGGGCTATCGCCATCATCCGCGACACCGAGGCCGATGCCGAGGTAGTACCCAATCTGATGATCGGCTTTGGCATCGACGAGCTGCAGGCCGAGTTCATCGCCGAGATCAAGCTGCGCAACATCAACAAAGAACACATCTTAAAACGCCTCAGTGAAACCACCGCTTTGGAGGAAGAGATCGAAGATCTGGAAGATCTGCTGAGCAGCAAAAAGAAGATCCAGAAGGTTATCATCAAGGAACTGGAAAACGTCATCAAAAAGTTCCCCACCAAGCGCCACACCAGCATCGTGTATGAAGCTGAGATTGAAGAATACAGCGAAGAAGATCAGGTAGAGGATTATGCCGTTACCGTCTTTTTGTCCAAAGAAGGTTACTTTAAAAAGATCACCCCCCAGTCTCTGCGCATGAGCGGCGAGCAGAAGTTCAAGGACGGTGACAGCCTGCACCAGAGCATTGAATGCAGCAATGCCCGTGAGATCATCTTCCTCACCAACCAGTGCCAGGCTTACAAGACCAAGCTCAGCGAGTTTGAAGACAGCAAGGCCAGCGTGCTGGGCGATTATCTGCCCCAAAAGCTGGGCATGGACGATGGCGAAGCCCCCATCTACGCCTTCCTGCCCGGCAAATACAAGGGCAGTCTGATCACGGTTTTTGAAAACGGAAAGGTTGCCAAGGTAGAACTCAGCACCTTTGAGACCAAGTCCAACCGCAAAAAGCTCACCGGCGCTTATTCTGACAAGAGCCCTCTGGTTGCCGCCTTTGCACTGGAAGAAGATGCCGAGCTGGCACTGTATTCCCCCACCCGCATCCTGCTGGTGAACACCGCCCTGCTGCAGGCCAAGACCACCCGCGCCACCCAGGGCGTGGCAGTCATGACCCTGAAGAAGAATCAGACCGTCACTCGCGCCTGTCTGGCTTCTGATTCCGGCATCGAAAACCTGCCCCGCTACCGCACCCGCAGCCTGCCCGCCGCCGGCGCACTGATCCGGGAGGAAGACGCCCCCGACAAGCAGCTGTCTCTGCTGTAAAGGTCTATCCCAATACACAAAAGACCACCCCGCACGGGGTGGTCTTTTATATTTTATCTCGGTCTTCAATTGCCCGGGGCATGCTGATAGGCCCGCTCTACATCGATCATATAGTATTCCAGCTCTCCTACTTCATCCCAAAAGACTCGCTGGTTGTACCAGCGATCCCGTTCATGATGAAGGCGATAATACCGCACCGCACCGTTTACCTCCACGAACAGACGGTTGTAGACAGTGCCGATCTGATAGGTTCCGCTTTCTGTTTCAATGGTCAAACAGGTACCTCTGTGGGCGAGCCAGTTCAAAGGATTCAGCGGAAATGTGCGGCAGTAAAAGGTTGCCTCCTCCAAACCTTTTTGGATTTTCGGAATAGCGTTCCACACCGTTTCCCGCTCTTTTCCGGTAAAGGCGGGGTCATTGGTAGAAATGGTGGGACGGTAACCTCCGATCGAGACTGACAGAATCTTTTCTTCCGTAAAATCCGGCAGTCCGGTCTGTTCTGCCGAGATGGGCATCCACATAAAGCTGATGGAGATAAGCAAATATGCTGCGATCAAAAAAAGAATCCGCTGTTTTCGCAAAGAGTAAGATTTGTATTTATTCCAAAGCTTCATAAAACCTTCCCTCCTCTCAGCATTTCATCTCATTCGTAATTTAATCTTATTATAAAACATATACGCTTTTTTGTCCATCTGTTTCACTTTTCAAAACCAGATCTTTCAAGGATTTACTTTATGTGCGCAGACACATTCTTTCCATGTCCCGCATAAACTGAATCAAACCAATACGGGAGTGATCGAACATGCCAAGAGGATACGAGCTGCCCTATGACCGCCAGCGCGCGGTGGCCTATGCCCGAAAATGGGCCCTGGATCGGAATCCGGCCTATTTCAATTACCATGGGATTGGCGGTGACTGCACCAATTTTGCCAGCCAGTGCATCTATGCCGGCAGCGGAGTCATGGACTACACCCCCACCTTCGGCTGGTACTATATCGACGGCAACCGTAAATCCCCCGCCTGGACCGGTGTGCAATACCTGTATAATTTTCTGCTGGGCAACCATAATCACGGCCCGGTGGCGGTAGAGACCGGCATCGAAGACCTTCGGCCGGGGGATATTATTCAGCTTGCTACCGTGAAAAATCACTTTCACCACACACCGGTGGTGTTGGAGATCCGGGGCACCCCAACACCGGACAACATTTTCATAGCCGCCCATTCCGACGATGCCCTCACGCGGCCCCTTTCTTCCTATCCCATCCACAAAATCCGTTTCCTGCACATCACCCATGTGCTGTCTTAGCCATTCTGCCATGCAAAAACCCCGCAAAGCCGAAGCTTTGCGGGGTTTGTTCTTATGTTTGATCAGCAGAAAACCAATTAGGCCTTGACCAGATTCATGGTGTCCATGGCGATCATCAGCTCTTCGTTGGTGGGGATCAGCAGGACCTTGACCTTGGAATCGTCAGCAGAGATGACAGCTTCCTTGCCGCGGACGTCGTTCTTCTGAGCATCCATCTTGACGCCCATGAACTCCAGACCGGAAGCGATGTCCATACGCTGGCTCTTGGAGTTTTCACCAACACCGGCAGTAAAGATGATGGCATCTACGCCGCCCATAGCAGCAGCATAAGAACCGATCAGCTTCTTAACACCGTAGTTGAACATTTCAACAGACAGAGAAGCGCGGGTATTGCCTTCCTTACCGGCATTCTCCAGATCACGGAAGTCAGAGGAAACGCCGGAGACGCCCTGCACACCGGACTTCTTGTTCAGGATGGAGACCATTTCCTTAATGCCCATGTCGTACTTGTTCATCAGGTACTCCAGGATACCGGCATCCAGGTCACCGGCACGGGTGCCCATGGGCAGACCGGCCAGGGGGGTGAAGCCCATGGAGGTATCCACGCTCTTACCGCCGGAAACAGCGGTGACGGAGGAACCGTTGCCCAGGTGGCAGGAAACCAGCTTCAGCTCAGCGGGATCCTTGCCCAGCATAGCAGCAGCACGCTGAGAAACATACTTGTGAGAGGTGCCGTGGAAGCCGTAACGACGGACAGCGTCCTTCTCGTAGTACTCGTAGGGCAGAGCGTAGGTGTAAGCAACGGGAGGCATGGTCTGATGGAAAGCAGTGTCAAAGACAGCGACCATGGGAACGCCGGGCATAATGGCCTTGCAGGCGTTGATGCCGGTGATGTTGGCGGGGTTGTGCAGAGGAGCCAGGGCGTTGCACTCTTCGATGGCAGCCATGACTTCATCAGTGATGATAACGCTCTGAGCAAACTTCTCGCCGCCGTGAACAACACGGTGACCCACAGCGTCGATCTCCTTCATGCTGGCGATCACACCGTTCTTCTCGTCGACCAGAGCATCCAGAACAGCCTGGATAGCCTCGGAATGGGTGGGCATAGCCACGTCAACGGCGTCCAGAACTTCCTTGCCCTCTACCTGAGGCTTGTAAGTGAACTTGCCGTCGATGCCGATACGCTCGCACAGACCCTTAGCCAGCAGAGCGCCGGTCTCGGGGTTCAGCAGCTGATACTTCAGAGAAGAGCTACCTGCGTTGATGACCAATACATTCATGTTTTCAACACTCCTATTTCATAATTAATAATTTTGTGCTATACTGTATGCGTAGGGACGCATCAAAACCGTTTTTTCCCTGCTCATACTCTTTTATGATACTACAAACCAAAAGATTTGACAACAAGTTTGGAGCTCTTTTTTATGAAAATTTGCGGCATCGTAGCAGAATTTAATCCATTTCATAACGGACACGCCCATCTTTTGAGCGAGACCCGACAGCTTTTGGGCGAAGACACCGGCATCGTGTGCTGTATGTCCGGCAATTTTGTCCAGCGGGGACAGTGTGCCCTGCTGCCAAAGCATTTGCGGGCAAAGGCCGCTCTGCAAAACGGAGCGGATCTTGTGCTGGAGCTTCCCGCTCCTTATGCCCTGCGGTCTGCCGAGGGTTTTGCCTCTTCGGCAGTCGCCATTCTGGCAGCGTTGGGACAGGTCACCGATCTGAGCTTTGGCGCAGAGGATGCTGACACCGCCGCCTTGATGGAGCTGGCCGGTCTGCTGCTGGAGCATAAGACGGTGCAGGACACCCTTGCGCATCTGCGCACCGGCATTTCCTATGCCGCCGCCCGGGAGCGCGCCTTGTACCAGCAGGTGCAGGAGCGAGCCCAGCTGCTGCGGAAGCCCAATAATATCCTTGCCATTGAATACTGCAAAGCGCTGCAGGCACAAAAGCTGGCTATCGTCCCCCATGCCATCCCTCGCGCAGGAGTCTCCCACGATGATGACCAGGTCGTGGGCCGCTTCGCCTCTGCTTCCCTGCTGCGGCAAATGGCCGGTGACGAACAGTTTGATATCCTTTCTTCCTATATGCCTGAATCTTCTGCAGAGATCCTGCGGGAAGCCAAGCGTAACGGCCTGCTGATAACCAGCACTGCCCAGCTGGATGCTGTCGCGCTGCCTCACCTGCTGCGGCTGCGTATGGAAGATCTCTCTACTCTGCCCGATGCCACCGAGGGTCTGGAGCACCGCCTGTACAGTGCCATTCGCCAAAGACGCAGTCTGCAGGGCATGGCAGAAGCTGCCCAGACCAAACGGTATCCGCTGGCCCGTGTGCGACGGATGCTGCTGTGCGCTTATTTGGGGATTACCGCAGAAGAAAGCGCTGCCCCTCCCGCCTATATTCGGGTATTGGGCTTTACCGCACGCGGACAGGAGATCCTGCGGAAGGCCGCCAAAACAGCCAGCCTCCCCATCATCACCAAGCCTGCCCACGCAAGGGATCTGGGAGGCACGGTGGAGGAATCCTTTACCCGCGAAACACTGCGCTGTGACCTGTACCATCTGGCTTTGCCGGCCCATCGGAGTATCCCCCTGGGCAATGATTGGCGCACAAATCCCGTGATGCTGCGGGAAGAGAAAAAATAAGAATTTTTCTCCAAAAAAATGCGAAAAAAGGCAAGAAAATCCTTGACTTTCCACCCCCGGTGCGTTATAATAACAAAGCCGCATTGAACGGGTACGCAAGTGGAGCGTGTCTCCCACCCCCAGAGCGAGTCCGTAAATGAAGGAGAGGTGTAAAGGAATGTACGCAATTATTAAGACTGGCGGCAAGCAGTACAAGGTCTGCGAAGGCGACGAGATCTACGTCGAGAAGCTGGAGCTGGAGAACGGTGCTGAAGTTGAGTTCGAGACCATCATGGTCGGCAACGAGGGCGAGGTCAGCATGGGCGGCAAGGTCACCGGTGAAGTGGTCAAGTCCGGCAAGCAGAAGAAGATCATCGTTTACAAGATGAAGCCCAAGAAGAACTACCGCAGAAAGCAGGGCCACAGACAGCCCTATACCAAGGTGGTCATCAAGACCATCGGCTAATTTTCGCTGATTTCATTATTCTAATATTCGGAGGTGCAACAATGGCTCATAAAAAAGGTGTCGGCTCTACTAAGAATGGCCGTGATTCCGAGTCTAAGCGCCTTGGCGTAAAGCGTGCTGACGGTCAGTATGTTCTGGCTGGCAACATCCTCGTCAAGCAGCGCGGCACGAAGATCCATCCCGGTACCAATGTTGGCCGCGGCAGCGACGATACTCTGTTCGCTCTGGCCAACGGCACTGTCAAGTTCGAGAGACTTGGCCGTGACCGTAAAAAGGTTTCCGTGTATGAGGACGTGCAGTAATTCACATATGTGAAACACAAACATCCCGGGTGTAAACTCGGGATGTTTTTCTTTGACACAGCGTTCCTCTGTGTTTACTTCCCCTGGTTTTTGTGCTATACTGTTTTATTAGCACAGACTCCCCTATTCCGGCCTGCGCCGTCATAAAGGAGAATGATTTATGTTTGTTGATGTAGTAAAAATCAAAATCAAAGCCGGCAAGGGCGGCGATGGCCGTGTCAATTTCCACCGTGAAAAGTATATCGCAGCCGGCGGCCCCGACGGCGGTGACGGCGGCAGAGGCGGCAGCGTGGTCTTTGTGGTGGATGATCATATGTCCACCCTGCTGGACTTTCGCTACAAACGGAAATATGTTGCCCAGGACGGCGAAATGGGCGGCCAGAAGAAGTGCTTCGGCAAGGACGCCCCCAATCTGGTGATCAAGGTGCCCCGCGGCACGCTGATCAAGGACGCCGCCACCGGCGCACTGATGGCCGACATGTCCGGGGACGAGCCTTTTGTGGCCGCCCGTGGCGGCCGTGGCGGCTGGGGTAACACCCACTTTGCCACCCCCACCCGTCAGGCTCCCCGCTTTGCAAAGCCCGGCCTGCCCGGTGACGAGCGCGAACTGATCCTGGAGCTGAAGCTGATCGCAGACGTGGGTCTGCTGGGCTTCCCCAACGTGGGCAAGAGTACCCTGCTCTCTGTGATCTCCGCCGCCCGTCCCAAGATCGCCAACTATCACTTCACCACCCTGACCCCAAACCTGGGCGTTGTCCGCGTGGATGAGGGCTGCAGCTTTGTCTGCGCCGATATTCCCGGCATCATCGAGGGCGCTGCACAGGGCGCCGGTCTGGGCCATGACTTTTTGCGTCATGTAGACCGCTGCCGCCTGCTGGTGCATCTGGTGGATGTGTCCGGCAGCGAAGGCCGTGACCCCGTGGAGGATCTGGATACTATCAACCGGGAGCTGCAGGATTACAGCCCCGCCCTGGCCCAGCGTCCCCAGATCATCGCCGCCAACAAGTGCGATATTCTGGATCCCGACAGTGACAATCTGATTCGCCTGCGTAAGCGCGCTGAAGAACTGGGCTGCCCCCTGTTTGAGATCTCTGCCGCCGCCCAGATGGGTGTGCGCGAGCTGATCATGCAGGTTTGGAACCGGTTGGAGCAGCTGCCTCCCGTGCAGGTCTTCGAGCCCGAGGTTGCCGTGGAAGCCGAAGTCATCGCTCCCGCCGAGCGTGACATCCGCATCGAAGTGGAGGACGGCATCTATTACGTCACCGGCACCTGGGTCGAAAAGGTGGTTGGCTCTATTAACTTCGACGACTACGAATCCCGCATGTACTTCGAGCGCGTCCTGCGCAAGGCCGGTGTCTTTGATATGCTGGAGCGGGAAGGCATCCAGGAAAAAGATACCGTAGATGTGCTGGGCCTCCAGTTCGAATACGTGTATTAATTGAAACAAACAAATATAAAAAGGTCCGAACCAACCGGTTCGGACCTTTTTTGTTATGCAATTCTGTTAAAACACGATCATATAAACCTTGCCGTCTACATTCACTGTCAGCTTGTCGCCCACGGGATAAGAAGAATCGGGCTGCAGCGCTTCCAGTTCCCCGTTGCTGAGGTCAAAGCGGAAATATCCGTCATAGCCGGTCAGCAACACTTCGGAATGCGTCGCAGAACTGCTGGAAGAAAAGTTTGCCGTCATGGCTTGACCGGGAAACCGCTGCAGCAGTGCCTCTGCTGCCAGCTCCACATCTTCCAATACGATCAGGCGGGAAAAAGAGCTTGTAGCACTGTCCTTCTCCTCAGGCTCCTCCATCCCTTTTTCGTAAACCAGCTGATAGGTGGCACTCCGGGATGTGGTAAACAGGCTGCCGCCGATCCCCTTGTCAAAGATATTGCTGCCGAAACCCACGCCGTTAAAGCCTTTGCCACCGGCGATCTCAAAGGTAGCCGATTCCACCGTACCGTCTGCGCTGATGGCAAAGGAGCTGTTTCCCAGCTTTACTTCATGGGAAAAGGAAATGAACCCGAACAGTCCGTCACAGCTGTCGCCGCCAAAAAAGGAGGGCAGCAGGATCAGCAAGGCCACTACGCCGATAATGGAAAAAATCACGATCTGCCGTTTCTTGAAGCTGTTCATACAGTCTCTCCTTTACAAAGTGTTTCTAAAACAAAAATATCCCGTACCAACGGCACGGGATATGGCATACAAGGGTCATCGAGCTTTCCCGGTGCCGATTTTATTGTTTTGTTTATTATACCATACCTGCACAAGCGTATCAAGTTTTCAAAAATATTTTGCTTTCTTGCCCTTTTACCCCCGCACCGTCAACATTTTTTCCAGTGCCTGGCAGGCCCGCTTTTCCAGGCGGCTCACCTGCACCTGGGTCAGCCCCAATGCCTGTGCCACCTTTTGCTGGGTCATGTCCTTGTAATACCGCAAAAGGATCACCATCCGCTGCTGCTCCTCCAGCCGGTCAATGGCAGAGCGCAGATCCAGATGCTCCACCATTTTTTCCTCATCCCCGGCGGCAGGCAGCAGGTTATGGAGAGAGAACCCCTCTTCCCCCATGGGCTCGTCCAGGCTGCAGGGCTCTGCCGGGGCGGAGGCCGTTTGGGCCACCTCCTCTGCCGTCAGGCCGGTCAGGTCGCACAGCTCGCTGATATAAGGGGCACGCCCCTGTTCCCGTTCAAAGCGTTCCCGGGCGGCAAAGACACGGGCGGCATTTTCTTTCAGGCTGCGGCTGACCTTGATCATACCGTCATCCCGCAAAAAGCGCTTGATCTCGCCTGCGATCTTGGGTACGGCATATGTAGAAAATTGGGTGCCGTACTCCGTATCAAACCCCTGTACCGCCTTGACAAAGCCGATGCAGCCCAGCTGATATAAATCCTCCAGCTCACAGCCACGTCCGGTAAACCGGTGTGCCACGCTCCAGATCAAAGCGCTGTTTTCCTGCAAAAGTCGCTCCATTTCAGCCCGATCACCCTGCTGGGCGGCATGCAGGCTTTCCCGGCTGATGCTCATTTTTCCGGCCGCAGGTCCAAGAGCTTGCGCATCTTCACCGTGGTTCCCTTGTCCGGAGCACTGCGCACGGAAAGATGATCCATAAAGCTTTCCATAATGGTAAATCCCATGCCGCTGCGCTCGCTGCCGCCGGTGGTGAACATGGGTTCCCGCGCTTTCACAATGTCCGGAATGCCACAGCCCCGATCCTTGATGATGATTTCTGCCCATGCCGGAGCATACAGGCGAATCGTCATAGTAATGACCCCTACTTTGTCCCGATATCCATGAACGATGGCGTTGGTCACCGCCTCACTGACCGCCGTTTTAATATCGTATAACTGCTCAAGATTGGGATCCAATTGCGCAATAAAGGCCGCCGCTGTGCTGCGGGCAAAGCCCTCGTTTACGCTGCGGCTGGGAAACCGCAGCGTGCATTCGTTGATGAGCTGCTTTTTCATACTTCCACCTTCCCTCGTTCTGTCACCGGCACGATTTTGTGCACCCCGGCAGCGCTTAACACCCGCATTGCCTGCTTTCCCACACCGCACACCGACAGGGCGCAGCCCAAATTGCGGCACTGTTTGGCAGTTTGCAGCACCACCGCAATGCCGGAGCTATCCATAAAATCCAGGGGTGTGCAATCTAAAATCATGATGCGGGGCACCAGTTGCTGCGCCAGATCACTGATATCCCGCATCAGCCGAATGGCCTCGTGATGCCCCAGCTCCCCAGTGAGCTGCACCCGCAGGATGCCATCTGCCTCCTTATAATCTATCCGCATAAAAACCTCCTTTGCTTGTCCAACATAAAAGAAAAAAGACCGTGCAATCACTTGCACGGTCTTATTATATCGAGAGATGTATTCAGATTTTGTCGCTTTCGCCGGAAAGTCCGGTTTTCGCATCCGAAAGCAGGTACATGGAGCCGCAAACCAGCACCAACCCACCTGCGGGACACAAGCGCAAGGCCAATTCAGCAGCCTCTGCAGGGTTCGGTTGGCTATAAACCGCGGTATGCGGTGCAGCCAATTCCATCATATGCTCCACCGGAACAGCGCGCCCATCCGGCGGCAGGGTTGCCACAAAGGCCGCACTGCGGGCCGCAACCAGCGGCACGCAGGACGCATCATCCTTGGTATCCAGCATACCCATGACGCTGATTACCGGGGTGTCCGGGAAATTGGCATCCAAAAAGGCGCACAGACTGCGGATCTTCTCGGGATTGTGTGCCCCGTCCAGCAGCACCGAGGGTGTGCCGGGGATAAACTGCAGTCTGCCGGGGATCCCGGCACTTGCCAACCCCTGTTCCACCGCCTTTTGTGAAATGGCAAGTCCCGCCTCCCGCAGGCAGCGCACAGCCATCAGCGCGGTGAGGCTGTTATATACCTGATGGGCACCTGCCATGGCAATACGATAAGTCTGCCCCGCATAGGTAAAGGTGCTGCCGGTGGCATCACTGCGATGTACCGTCAGTTTGTTGCGGTCCGCAATGGCAGGTACGATGCCAAAGCCGCTGCAGGTGCTGCGCACCACGGCTTCGGCTTCTTCCGGCAGATCACAGTAAGCGGCCACGCGACATCCCTGCTTGATGATCCCGCATTTCTGTCCGGCGATCTCCGTCAGTGTGTTGCCCAGCATGCCGGTGTGTTCCAAAGAGAGCGACGTGATCACTGCAGCCAGCGGCGCATCGATGATGTTGGTGCTGTCCAATCTGCCGCCAATACCAACCTCCAGCACTACCACTTCGCAGCCGGCCTGCTTAAAGATCCACAGTGCCAGCGCGGTAATGACTTCGAACTGCACGCACTGCTCCCCTTCTTCTGCCATGGCCTGCACCACAGGCATCACGGCTTCAAATCCACGGGCAAACAGGTCTTTGTCTACCAGTTCGCCCGCCAACTGGATTCTCTCACGAAAATCATAAATGTAGGGCGACATAAACAAGCCGGTGCGGTATCCCGCCCGGCGCAGGATGCTGTCGCAAAAGACGGCAGTGCTGCCCTTGCCGTTGGAGCCGGCGATGTGCACAAAGCGCAGATCCTTTTGCGGATCACCCAACTGCGCCATCAGACGGCGCATGCGGCTTAAACCGGAAGCCTGCCCAAATCTGGGCAGGCTTTCGATGATATTTACTTGTTCTTCGTACCACATCTTACTGCAGAGCAGCCAGGCTATCGTCCAGCTTGGCTACCACGGTACGGAACTTTTCCAGCTTTTCGCGCTCGGCATTGACCACGGCAGCGGGAGCCTTGGCCACGAAGCCCTGGTTGCTCAGCTTGCCCTCGATGCGGGCGATCTGCTGCAGAGCGTTCTCCTTTTCCTTCAGCAGGCGCTCACGCTCCTTGTCCAGATCCACCAGGTCACTCATAGGCATGAAGATCTGCACAGACTCGGTGACGCAGGAAACCATCTTTGCGGCATCGGCGGGTGCGGTGTCTGCGATGGACACTTCGCTGGCCCATGCCAGACGCTTCATAAAGGGCTCGGCGCTTGCAAACAGGTCGGGCTTGTGGGTCACCAGGATCAGAGCGGCCTTTTTGGAGGGAGGCACGTTCATCTCGCTGCGACGGTTACGCACGGCACGGATGGCAGCCATGATTTCTTCCATCTCACGCTCTTCTGCGGCAAAGTCCAGCTCTTCCTGTGCCTTGGGCCACTGAGAAACCATGATAGAGGGACCCTCGTGAGGCAGTGCCTGCCAGATGCTCTCGGTGATGAAAGGCATAAAGGGATGCAGCAGCTGCAGTGTGCCGGACAGAACATAACCCAGAACCTTCTGTGCACGCTGGCTGGCTTCGGCATTCTCCTGGTTCATCAGACGGGTCTTGCACAGCTCGATATACCAGTCGCAGAAGTTGTCCCAAATAAAGCTGTACAGCTTATCGGCAGCAATGCCCAGCTCGTACTTGTCGATGTTCTCGGTGACTTCACGCACCAGCGTATTATACTTGCTGAGGATCCACTTGTCCTCCAGATCCAGCTCGGCGGGCAGGGTGAAGTCCTCGCAGGTCAGGTTCATCATCAGGAAACGGGATGCGTTCCAGATCTTGTTGCAGAAGTTGCGGTTGGCTTCAACACGCTCGGTGTAAAAACGGGTATCGTTACCGGGACCAACGCCGGTGACCAGGGTAAAGCGCAGGGCATCTGCGCCAAACTGCTCGATGATCTCCAGAGGATCGATGCCGTTGCCCAGACTCTTACTCATCTTGCGGCCCTGACTATCACGGACGATACCGTGGATAAAGACATCTTTGAAGGGACGCTCCTTCATCTGCTCCATACCAGAGAAGATCATGCGGGCAACCCAGAAGAAGATGATGTCATAGCCGGTGACCAGCACGTTGGTAGGATAGAAATACTCCAGCTCGGGGGTCTTTTCAGGCCAGCCCATGGTACTGAAGGGCCACAGGGCAGAGCTGAACCAGGTATCCAGCACGTCTTCGTCCTGGTGCACCTTGGTGCTGCCGCACTTGGGACATACGGTAACGTCTTCCTTGCTGACTTCCATATGGCCGCACTCGTCGCAGTAATAAGCGGGAATCTGATGACCCCACCACAGCTGACGGGAGATGCACCAGTCATGGACGTTTTCCATCCAGTTGGTATAAGTCTTGGTAAAGCGCTCGGGAACAAACTGAATGTCACCCTTGTACACAACATCCAGCGCATCCTTAGCCAGAGGCTCCATCTTAACGAACCACTGGGCAGAGGTGATGGGCTCGACGGTGGTATGGCAGCGGTAGCAGGAACCAACATTGTGCTTGTAATCCTCTACCTTGATCAGATAACCCTGCTCTTCCAGATCCTTCACGACGGCCTTGCGGCAATCCATACGGCTCATGCCCTGATACTTGCCGCCGTTTTCGTTGATGGAGGCATCGTCGTTCATCACCAGGATGAACTCCAGGTCATGGCGCTTGCCCATTTCGAAGTCATTGGGGTCGTGGCAGGGGGTAACCTTAACACAGCCGGTACCAAAGTCCATCTCGACATATTCGTCGGCAAAAATGGGAATCTCTCGATTCATGATGGGCAGCAGAGCCTTCTTGCCGATCAGATGCTGATAGCGCTCGTCGGCAGGATTGACCGCAATACCGGTATCGCCCATCATGGTCTCGGGACGGGTGGTGGCGACGATCAGATATTCGTCACTGCCCACGATGGGATACTTGATGTGCCACAGATGGCCGGGCTGCTCGGCATACTCGACCTCTGCGTCGGACAGAGCGGTGGTGCAGTTGGGGCACCAGTTGATGATGCGGCTGCCCTTGTAGATCAGACCCTTCTGGTACAGGTCAACAAAGACTTCCTTAACAGCCTTGCTGCAGCCCTCGTCCATGGTAAAGCGCTCTCTGCGCCAGTCGCAGGAAGCGCCCATGCGCTGCAGCTGCTGGATGATGCGGCTGCCGTACTTTTCCTTCCAGGCCCATACGCGGTCCAGGAATGCTTCGCGGCCCAGGTCATAGCGGGTCAGGCCCTCCTTACGGAGTTCCTCCTCAACCTTGATCTGGGTGGCGATGCCGGCGTGGTCGGTGCCGGGCATCCACAGGGTGCTGTAGCCCTGCATACGCTTGGTACGGATCAGAATATCCTGCAGGGTATCGTCAAAGGCATGGCCCATGTGCAGCTGACCGGTGACATTGGGGGGCGGCAGCACAATGGAGAAAGGTTCCTTATTGGGGTCTACTTCGGCGTTGAAGAATCCGCTGTCTTTCCAAAATGCATACAGACGGTCTTCGGTCTCTTTGGGGTCATAGGTCTTCGGCAGTTCTTTCCGAGGTTCCATGATGATTTCCTCCTTTGATGTATCATAAATTATCATAAAAAAACAAAAAACCGCAGCAATTTCTTGCTACGGGACGAGATATTCTCGCGGTACCACCCATATTCGTGCCAAGGCACGCACTCCGGCGCAAATGCGCCTTTTCCTTAACGCGGAATCACGGCGGCACTTACTGACAACTGTGTTCTGCACCGCGGCTCAAAGCCCACCTTCTTTCCTGCCGTCACGAGTCCTTACACCAACCGGACCCTCTCTTCGCATCCAACAGCAAATACTCCTGCTTCTCAACGCCTCTTCATGATTGTTCAATTCTCCTATATTATATTGGTATCCGCGGGGTTTGTCAACACTTTTCCCTTGACATTTCTATCCGTTCCCGATATAATTAAAAGGCTTTATCCGGGTGTAGCGCAGCTGGTAGCGCGCTTGGTTCGGGACCAAGAGGCCGTGGGTTC
>JAZTYK010000019.1:0-1712 GCA_045636925.1 Oscillospiraceae bacterium | reverse complement strand
TCAAGCTGGATACCAACGGCTATCGGCCGCAGGTGTTAAAGGAACTGGTGGCAGAGGGACTGGTAGACTATGTGGCCATGGACATTAAGAACAGCCCGGAGCAGTACGGCATGACGGTAGGTCTGGAGCAGCCGGATCTTGCGCGGATTGAGGAAAGCATCCGCTTTTTGCTGGAGGGCAAGGTGGCATATGAGTTCCGCACGACAGTGGCAGAGCCGCTGCATGATGAAAACAGCATTTCTGCCATGTGCAGCTGGATTCAGACCCTGGGGCAGGGGAAAAAGGTGCAAAAATGGTACCTGCAGCCCTTTGTAGACCGGGAAACCGTGCCGGTGGCCGGGCTGACCTCGCCGGAGCGGGAAACATTGGACCGTTTTCTGGGAAAAATCGCCCTTTGCGCCGAAGAAGCAGGATTGCGCGGTGTATAAATAAACACAAGATATAGTGCGTACATAGTGTTTTTGGAGAAATGCAATTCAATATATTGACTTTGCATATGCGGTGTTATATAATACAGGTGACTATCGCCCTTTTCGGGGCGGAGTCACCTGTTTGTTTATTTTTTGTTGTATCATATAGGGGGTAATCAGATGTATCGCGTAGTAAAAAGAGACGGCACTACCGTCGAGTTCGACATTTCGAAAATCAGCGCAGCGATGATCAAGGCCTTTGAGGCTTTGAACAAGCAGTATCACACCACTGTCATCAATATGCTGGCTCTGCAGGTCAGCGCCGACTTTGAAAGCAAGATCAAAGACGGTCTGATTACCGTGGAAGACATTCAGGACAGCGTGGAAAAGGTGCTGTCCGAAGCCGGCTATTCCGATGTAGCAAAGGCTTATATCCTGTACCGTAAGCAGCGCGAGAAGGTGCGCAACGTCAACTCTGCCCTGCTGAACTACAAGGATCTGGTAGATGATTATCTGAAGATCAACGACTGGCGCGTGAAGGAAAACTCCACCGTTACCTATTCCGTAGGTGGTCTGATCCTCTCCAACTCCGGCGCCATCACCGCCAACTACTGGCTCAGCGAAATTTACGATCAGGAGATCGCCGAGGCACATCGCTCTGCGGCACTGCATCTGCATGACCTGTCCATGCTCACCGGCTACTGTGCCGGCTGGAGCCTCAAGCAGCTGATCCAGGAAGGTCTGGGCGGCGTTCCCGGCAAGATCACCTCTGCACCCTCCGGCCATCTGTCCACTCTGTGCAACCAGATGGTCAACTTCCTGGGCATCATGCAGAACGAGTGGGCTGGCGCACAGGCTTTCTCCTCCTTTGACACCTATCTGGCACCCTTTGTCAAGGTGGACAACCTGAACCAGAAGGAAGTCAAGCAGTGCATCCAGTCCTTCGTTTACGGCGTAAACACCCCCTCCCGTTGGGGCACCCAGGCACCCTTCTCCAACATCACGCTGGACTGGGTATGTCCTCCCGACCTGAAGGATCTGCCTGCCATCGTAGGCGGCAAGGAGATGGACTTCACCTACGGTGACTGCCAGAAGGAAATGGATATGGTCAACAAGGCCTTTATCGAGATCATGATCGAAGGCGATGCCAACGGCCGCGGTTTCCAGTATCCCATCCCCACTTACTCCATCACCCGCAACTTTGACTGGAGCGAGACCGAGAACAACAAGCTGCTGTTCGAGATGACCGCCAAGTACGGCACACCTTATTTCTCCAACTACATCAATTCCGACATGGAGCCC
>JAZTYK010000018.1:0-19005 GCA_045636925.1 Oscillospiraceae bacterium | reverse complement strand
TAACGAGAATCAATGCGACCAAGGTTATTGGCGTACACATCGTTCTTCGTTAAAAAACTCTTAGTGATTTTAATTGCCATAGCAAATCACTCCTTCGTTTTGATACGCACCGCCCCAATTAAGGAGCGGTGCTTTTGTGTTATTCCTCAATGGGTTACTGAGCCACACTCGCATCATGCGTGGTAATTAACAGGATTGCCTTATTGGCGGCAAGTGTGATGCGTATCACAGCAACAGCAGTCACACCATCCACATAATACGGTAAAACATGGGTGACATAGACGGTATTACTATAAAGTGCCCGACCAATGGGGGCGATACCGACATACTCCCTTTCAGCACCACTACCATCAACATAGGACACACACAGTTTGATGAAGTTGCTTGCAAGGCATTGTTCCCTGACCATGTCATACACATATTTATATTTCACATCTACAATGCTCAATTCATTCTTAACATTCACACCCACACGGCCAAAGCCAAACTGGAATGTATTAAGTTCGGGCATTGTCAGGTCTGCCGTGCCAAGACCAAACTTTGCGGAGGTATCCACGCAAATCATAACTGAATGTTCAGTTTCTTTTTGGTCAGTTGTCAGGATGAACGGCCACGCATAATTTTCTAACCACAGCATCAAGTAGGGTTCACCCGTGTTTTCACCCTGCACACCAAAACCTGCCGCAAGTCCAAGGTTTCCCCACAAGGTGACATTGCCAAAACCAGGGATTTCTGCTTCTACCGGGTTATGTTTAGCCGTCATCCCATCCCAAGTGATATATACTGGCATTGTGGTTTTAAGTTTTTCACTAAAGCCTGGACCGCACGGTGAACACATATAGGCACCAGTGGTGGGGTCGAGGAAACTTGCGGTTTTTACAGTTGTTAAGATGCAGACCTTTTCAGTCTTTTCTTCACCAAAGGGCAAATACATACTATCTACCTTAGTGGTGGCAATCGTTCTCGACTTGACACCAACTGTGTACTCACGGGGTTCTGCGTAATTGCTCAATATATCATAACCAATCAAACTCTTGAAGATCCTTGTGATCCCTTCAGGGGCAGAAGCTAACACCAAATCAACACCAGTAGAATACGCAGGGTATTCCGTTCCGTTGATAGTTACGACATAATCCTTATTGATATCAAACGGCATCCCTTCTATGCTACCGATTTTTATAGTACCAGTCATACCATAGCTGGTAGACTCTGTGACAAAACTGGTTTCAGGAACGATGATTTCTTCCACAACACCCCCATCACCAAACGGCTTATCCGTCAGGTCATTCCAGCTACTTACACCCCCGCCTGTGCTCGCCAGATTATCACGAATTACACAGGTTGCCAAGTCCTCAAGGGCAAAGGCTTCGGCAATATCCTGATGATCAATGGTGGCATCCTTGCCAAACAGGGTGTTGTTAACAATGTGATTGTGCGTACCGTACCACACACGGGTTGCGCCGCCCAGGGTCATACTGTCGCCTGCCAGAATGGTATGCTGGTCTTCCGTATAGTCTGCGGCAGTTCCTTTGCCACGCTTGATGGTGTTGCCCGTGATGGTGTTGTTTCCGGAAGTCACCCGACCAATACCAATATCACAATCTAAAATGGTGTTCCCGTGAATGGTACAACCGTCAGGCAGAGAAATACCCTTGCCGCAGTCAACGAACACATTGTCAATGATCTTGACATTTTTAGGATGAGAAACACCGGTGTTACAAGACTTGAAAGAACAACCAATAACGGCATAATCCATATCCATTTCTCTTGATCTGCCAATGTAATCCACACCAGCACCCCAATTTTCAAAGCGGCACTGTGCAATTTCAATGTTGCAAGATTCTCCTGCAAGGTTTAATGCAGAGCCGGTGGGCGAAGATTCCGTGCATACAATGTTAAGTCCGCGCATCCAAAAACCTTTGCCAGTAGGCTTAAATGCGCCAACGGCGCTTTTGATGTTTACCTCAGTTTTGGTAGTACCCGTCAGGTCATTGGCATTTGCCCCTACAATTCGCACATAGTCTTTTGTAAAAGTAATTGTAGAATCAATGTTGTAATCACCGGCAGCCAAATACACCGTGCCACCATTTTCAGGTAAAGAGTTGATTGCTGCAAGGATTTCAGACGCATTAGCACCAGCGCTAACATTTACAACAGTATCGGAAATGTCATTCCCACCGCCTGCGCCATCTGCGCCTTTGGGGATTCCCAAGTTTAACACAGGGTTTTCAGCACTACCGCTTATGCTTGCGGTAGCTTCAGAGCCGGCATCCAAAGTTTCCACCGTGCCAATAGACAACATGGGAGTTAAGCCAGTATCGCCTTTTTCACCCGTGTCGCCCTTCAGCACGATTGCGGGCTCATAATCGTCGTTGCCGGAAGTACTGACGATCACGGGCGTGCTGCCGGCATACCGAATTTCTTCGATGTAGACGACACCGCCGTCCTGGCAGATCAGCATATCGCCTACGCTTACATTATCTTCGGTAGGAGTTTCTGCACCGACCAGTTTGTTAAAGTAGATAAAGTCATACAGGCAGTCGTATGCGGTCAGGCCAGGTACAAGCCAGATGCGAAAGGTCTTACCATCCTCGCCATTTGCACCGGTTTCTCCGTCTGCACCTTTTTCGCCCTGTACACCTTGAATGCCTCGTTCGCCCGGAATCCCCTGCTCGCCCTTCAACACGATTGCAGGCTCGTAATCGCCGGTGCCGGAAGTGCTGATGATCACGGGCGTGCTGCCGATATACCGAATCTCTCCGATGTAGACCACACCACCATCGTTGCAAATCAGCATGTCGCCTACGCTTACATTATCCTCGGTAGCGGTTTCCGCACCCGCCAGTTTGTTAAAGTAGATAAAGTCATACAGGCAGTCGTATGCGGTCAGGTCAGGTACAAGCCAGGTGCGAAAGGTCTTACCGTCCTCGCCCTTTGCGCCCTGCTCGCCGGTTTCGCCTTTCGCACCCGCAGGACCCACTGCGCCGGTTTCGCCTTTCTCTCCCTGGATGCCCTGCTCGCCTTTTTCACCTTGCGGTCCCTGCAGAACCCCTTCATTGATCATGGCAACAATCTGATCATAGACCACGGGTTCCGGGTCTGCCGGAGCAGGGGCGCCCTGGCGAATAGAATGGGCACACATTACCAGTGCGGGGGTAGTGGTCTCCAAATCACCTGCATACACACCAATTTTCACCCAAGGGGTGTCATGCAGAATCGGCAGGGGAACCGTGTCGCCGGAGAAGGGCGTGTCCACATGGGTTTCCTTTCCGTTTTGAACCCATACAAATCGTGCAGTTTTCAGCGCGTAGGCACTCCAAGGCGCATCAAAAACAAAGTGAACCACATAATCACTGTTATCGCACACGACTACAGAGGTGCTATCTGCTACGGCAATTTTATCCTTGATATTGATGCAAAGCTCCATGCATCACTGCTCCTTTCCTTTGTGGAAGGATTCCAGATCCGCAATGCGGTGGTTTGCCACCCGAATCTGCTCTTCCACTACCGGCATGCGCCGGGCAAAATTGTTGTGTTCCCGCACTTCTCGGGTCAGTTCCTCCAACTTGGTATCCGTCACGATCTGCGCGGTGCGAATGCTTTGTTCTGTGCGGCGATAGGCAGCGGCATTGCTGACAATGACGCCCACCAGCGCCAGTCCGCCGGAAATACCGGCTGCCAGGATTTCATCCATGTGCCAATCATCTCCTTTCCTGGGCACAATACCATGAAAGCGATGAAACGAACAGCGAAGCGCTGCATTTGACAAAGCCGGGAGTAGAAGATGTTTAAACCTCAGCAAATTCCTGTTGACAAAAGTATACTGTTTTGGTATAGTATAGAAAAATGGTTGCAGTACCAGCTGTGCAGAGAACGCATAGTTCTTCTGCAAATCATTTTGAACTCCTTCTTTGTAATTCTCCCCGGACCGTTCCACCGCGGGGAATTTGCACCGAACCCCAGGAGCTCTGCCCACTGCATTCCTCTGCAGATGTTCTATCTGTGTCTGTGGGGCAGCCTTGGATCTACAGCTTGTGCTACGCGGTGCATGAAAGATGACAGAAGAAAAGCGCCTGATAGTCAGGCGCTTTTCTCATACGAGTGTGGAGAGAACACAATACAAAGGTGTGCAAAAGGGTGCAGCGGGGTTTCTTTACATCGATTCTTTGCCATGGTACAATAATTTATGGTTTTTACCGCATCTTTACTGGATAATTGCTATAATAAATAGAGTGCCGATATCATATTGCACACCGACCTTAGTCCATGAATACAGTGAAAAATATGACGATAAAGGAGACTCGCATGAAGCATTATTGTGAATCTGTTCAAGCTGTTTTAGAGCAGATGAACAGCACTCCCGAAGGCCTTACTGCTGCGGAGGTAGCGCGCCGTCAGGAACAGTACGGTAAGAATAAGCTGGTCGAGGCAAAAAAAGACTCTCTGGTTGTTCGGTTCTTCAAGCAATTGGCCGATCCCATGATCCTGATTTTGCTGGCTGCCGCGTTGATCAGCGGTGTTTTGGCAGTGGCTGAGGGTGAAAGCCTGACAGATGTTGTGATCATTCTGGCTGTTGTACTTGTAAACAGCATTCTGGGTGTTTATCAGGAAAGTAAGGCAGAAAAAGCTATTGAGGCATTGCAGGAGATGGCTGCTGCCACCTCCAAAGTCCTGCGTGACGGCAAAATGTCGGTAGTTCGCAGTGAAGATCTGGTGCCCGGTGACGTGATTTTGCTGGAAGCCGGCGATGCCGTTCCCGCAGATGCCCGTCTGCTGGAGAGCGCCAGCTTAAAGGCAGAAGAAGCCGCCCTGACCGGCGAATCGGTACCGGTTCTAAAGTATATCGACCAGATTTTCCTGCGCGAAAATGCCCGTGACATTCCTCTGGGTGACCGCAAAAATATGGTTTACATGGGCTCTACTGTGGTATATGGCCGCGGAAGTGCCGTCATTACCGCCACCGGTATGGAAACTGAAATGGGCAAAATCGCAGACGCACTGGCACAGGCAGAAGAGGGCCAAACACCCCTACAGCGCAAACTGAGCCAGCTGTCGCACCTGCTGACCTGGCTGGTACTGGGCATCTGTGTTGTCATCTTTGGCGTGCAGATCCTCCGCGCCGGCGGACTGTCGCTCAACACTGTGATGGATAGCTTTATGGTTGCGGTTTCTCTGGCAGTTGCCGCCATTCCCGAGGGTTTGGCAGCTGTTGTTACCGTTGTTTTGTCCATCGGTGTTACCAACATGTCCAAACGCGGTGCGATTATTCGTCGCTTGACTGCGGTAGAGACCCTGGGTTGCGCCCAAATCATCTGCTCCGACAAGACCGGCACGCTGACCCAGAACAAAATGACCGTTGTCGACTATTATGGCGACGATGAAAAGCGCACCGCTGCCGCCATGGCACTGTGCTGCGATGCAGAATTGACTGAAGAGGGCGCCACCGGTGAACCCACCGAGGTGGCACTGGTCAATTGGGCAAACAAGCTGGAAATGCCAAAACCGCTGCTGAAAACCCAGTTTCCCCGCGTGGGAGAAGCTCCTTTTGATTCAGGCCGCAAGATGATGTCCACTGTCCACGGCACCGGTACCGGGTTTGTCCAATACACCAAGGGCGCACCCGATGTAATTCTGGATCGCTGCACCACCTGTTTGCGTGATGGTGAAGAAGTTCCCATGACTGACCGGTTGCGCCGGGAGATCCTGGATGCAAACAAAGCCATGGCAGATAAGGCGCTGCGTGTTCTGGCTTGCGCTTATCGCAAGTACAGCGGAGAGCCTCAGCAGTATGATCCCACTTGGTTGGAATGCGATCTTTGCTTCCTTGGCCTCAGCGGCATGATCGATCCTGTCCGTCCCGAGGTAAAGGATGCCATCGTTCAGTGCGGCACCGCCGGTGTTCGCGCGATCATGATCACCGGTGACCACATCGACACCGCAACTGCCATTGCCAAAGAACTGGGCATTTTGGGTGAAGGCTGCCGTGCCATCACCGGTGCGCAGCTGGATGACATGGATGATGCCACTTTTGCAAAAGAACTGCAGAATATTACGGTTTATGCCCGCGTGCAGCCCGAGCACAAGACCCACGTGGTCAATGCCTGGCGTGAAGCAGGCTTCATTACGGCTATGACCGGTGACGGTGTCAACGATGCACCTTCCATTAAGTCCGCCGATATCGGCGTAGGCATGGGCATCACCGGAACTGACGTTACCAAGAATGTGGCAGATATGGTGCTTACCGATGACAACTTTGCCACCATCGTAGGCGCTGTCGAAGAAGGCCGCCGTATTTATGACAATATCCGCAAAGCAATTCAGTTCCTGCTGGGCTCCAACATGAGTGAGGTCATCAGCATTTTCGTGGCAACACTGATGGGCTTTGTAATTCTGAAACCGGCGCATCTGCTGTGGATCAATCTGGTCACCGACTGTTTCCCTGCCCTGGCATTGGGCATGGAAGAGGCCGAGCCGGATATCATGCAGCGCAAACCCCGCTCTGCCAAGGCGGGCATCTTTGCCGGCGGTATGGGATTTGATGTAGCCTACCAGGGCGCCATGGTAGCAGCGTTGGTGCTGCTCAGCTATTTCATCGGTCACTACTTGGAATCCGGTGTGTGGGAAATTGCCTCCAGCGCCGAGGGAATGACCATGGCTTTCTTGACCATGTCTATGGCCGAGATTTTCCACAGCTTTAACATGCGATCTCAGCGCGGCAGTATCTTCCGCCTGCCCAAGCAAAACAAGGTGCTGGTTCTGGCAGCAGTGGGCACTGTACTGGCCACGACCGCCGTCTGCGAGATTCCTTTCCTGGCTGAAGCCTTTGGCTTTACCGGCATCAGCCTGGTTGAATATCTGATTGCCATCGGTTTGGGCTTTTGCGTGCTGCCCATTGTAGAAACCGTCAAGTTCTTCCAGCGCCGCGGCGGCAAAAACTGATTTCTTGCATTCTGTGAGGGAATGCACGCAAACAACACTTCTTTGATGATAGAAGGTGGAATCTGTGAAACTGAAACAACTTTCCTGGCGAGATGGTCTGCGCACAGCAGTTATCTTGGTAGCGGTCTTTCTGATCAATATTTTCCTGCAGGAGATTTTTGATACCCGGACATTGGTCCCCATGAACTTTGTATTGGGCGTGTTTCTGATTTCACGCAGCACAAAAGGTTACTTTTGGGGCATTACGGCATCTCTCATCAGTGTGCTTGCGGTAAACTTCACCTTTACGGCACCGTACTATGCGTTTGACCTGATCACACCAGAGTGCCTGGCTTCTGCAGTGGGTATGCTGGTGGTAGCCATTATGACCGGCGCGCTTACCACACAGATCAAGCAGAGTCAGGCCATGAAGACCGAAGGTGAGCGCGAGCGTTTGCGGGCAAATCTGCTTCGGGCAGTGTCCCATGATTTGCGCACACCGCTGACCTCTGTTTACGGCGCTTGCTCTGCTGTCATTGAAAACTATGACTCGCTGACCAAAGCCCAGCAACTAAAGCTGCTGGGAGAGGTGCAGACCGATGCAGAATGGCTGATCCGTATGGTGGAGAATCTGCTTTCAGTCACCCGCATCGGTAGCGACGGAGTGGAAATATCAACGAAAAATACCGTGCTGGAAGAATTGATCGATGCGGTTTTGCTGAAGTTCCACAAAAGCTATCCGGAGCAGCATGTGGCGCTGGATCTGCCGGAGGAGTTTGTCAGCATTCCAATGGATGCCATGCTGATCCAGCAGGTGCTTTTGAATCTGCTGGAAAATGCGGTGTATCACGCCAAGGGCATGACGGCATTGCATCTGGGGGTGCAGATCCGAGAGGATCAAGCGGTGTTTTCTATATGGGATAACGGCTGTGGGATCCCCGCAAACAAGCTGGAACGTTTGTTCAGCGGCGACTTGGATCAAACACAGCCGGCAGCCGACAGCCGCCGAAGAAATATGGGGATCGGCCTTTCGGTATGTGCTGCAATCATAAAAGCCCATGGTGGCCAAATCGAGGCAAGCAATCTGCCGCAAGGCGGCGCCATCTTCCGCTTTTCACTGAAACTGGAGGAAAGCTATGAGCAACAATAAGTACAAGATACTGGTTATCGAAGACGAATATAATATCTGCAGTTTTGTGCAGACTATCATGGAAGCAAACGGCTACCAGGTGCTGACGGCCAATAGTGGCCGCAGCGGGCAGCTGATGTTTGCCTCACACCTTCCGGATTTGGTAGTGCTGGATCTGGGTCTCCCGGATATGGATGGTATTGATTTTATTTCGCATGTTCGTCAAAGCAGCGGTGTCCCGATCATCGTTCTATCTGCACGTACAGACGAAAATGACAAGGTGATCGCGCTGGATCGCGGTGCCAATGATTATATCACAAAACCCTTCGGAACGGCAGAACTGTTGGCTCGTGTCCGTGCAACCTTGCGCAACAGCGGCCAGCGTGCGTTGGCTGCGGTATCTGCCGGGAAGTTTCTGCTGCACGATATGGTAATCGATTACGATCGCCGCTCTGTACTGGTGTGCGGCAATGATATCCGGTTAACACAAACAGAATATAACATTGTCGCCCTGCTGTCGGCACATGCCGGCAAGGTGCTTACCTATACCGCGATCATTCGAGAAATCTGGGGCGCGGCAGACGAGGGAGGCATCAAGAAATTGCAGGTAAATATGGCCAACATCCGCAAAAAGCTGGGCTGCCGCCCGGGCGAAAGAAAATATATCGTCAACGAGTTGGGCGTGGGCTATCGCATGTGCGCAGAAGACGAAGAAGCCTGACCTCGCATTCAAACATACGCTGTATAACAAAGACTGTCCCGAATAAATCGGGACAGTCTTTGTTGTTATGAAAGAAGATCAGCGATCGTTGGTGCGACCGATCTCATGATGAATCTGTGCAATAAAGGCCTTGCTCAGTTCGCTGAGTGCTGCGTTTTTCCGTGTCACCATATAAATGTTGCGATATACCGGTGCGGATTCAAGCTCAAAGGACAACAGCTTACCGTCACAAACGCGGTCCTGTACGCTCAATGCAGACAAAATCGAAACACCTGCACCGCTGACAACCAGTTCCTGCAACAGTTCCGGATCGGAAACATAGTACTTAACCGAAAGTTTGCGCATATCCACTTCACGGGAACTGAAGTAATTGTCGATCATCTTCTGTGTGCCGGAGCCGGAATCACGGAAAATCATCGGCTCACCCAGTAACGAGCGACCTAATGTGCCGGCGGCATGCAAGGCGGCAAAACGAGGGGTGTTAGGCGTGATCAACACAAGGTGGTCTTCCGCAATCTTCTCATAGTGCAGTGCCTGTCGGTTGTCGGTGCTGCCAACAAAGCCGATCTGGACATCACCGTCCAGAACCATCTTCTGAATCTGTTCACTGTCACCGCTTTTTACGATGCAGCAGCATTCCGGATAGGTGTTGGAAAAGCGGAAAATATATTGGGGCAAAATACTTTTGGCGGGAGCGGTAGAAGCACCGATCACCAATTCGCGGCGCACTGGTCCGGCCACTGCCTGCTCCAGTGCATTACATTTGGAAATCACATCTTTGGCATACTGATACACGCGCTTGCCGTCTGCGGTCAAAGAAAGACGACGACGAACTTCGCGCCGGATCAGTACCACGCACAAGGAGTCTTCCAGCGCACTGATATGGCTGCTGATGGTCGATTGAGAAAGGTATAATTTGCGTCCGGCCTCAGTGAAACTGCCGCATTCGGCAACGGTCACAAAAACTTCCAGTTGCTTCAGACTGATGTTGCTCATGGCTGACTTCCTCGCTTTTCTCTTTGACGGGTGATAGGGTAAAGGTGGGGCCATCACTGTAATTTCGCTGATATTATAGCATCTTGAGTTTTAGATTTCCACCGTTTTCCAGAACTTTCGGGAAACACTATAACTCGTCGAAAGTATTGAAAAAACCGATAAATATCATTGAGAACTGCTTGCAGTAAAGAAGAAGCAAAGGTTTCAAAAGTGGGAATAAAAAGCCGTTGACAGCAGAACAAACACTTTATATAATATATCAGGTACGCATAATACAACATAACTGATTATGAAATGATATATTGAAGTGAGAAAGAAAAGGAGCGTAATTGTAAATGCAAATGACAGACATTCTTGGCCTGTTTGGCGGCTTGGCGCTGTTTTTGTATGGCATGCAGATGATGAGTGGTGGTCTGGAGGCTGCCGCCGGCAATCGCATGAAAGAAATTCTGGAAAAACTGACCTCGAATCGAATTCTGGGTGTTCTGGTGGGTGCGGTCATTACTGCGGTGATCCAGTCCTCCTCTGCCACCACTGTTATGGTAGTTGGCTTTGTTAACTCCGGTATGATGGCCCTGCAGCAGGCAGTATGGATCATCATGGGTGCCAACATTGGTACTACCGTTACCGGTCTGCTCATCTCCCTGGATGTGGGCGCTATGGCCCCCTTGTTCGCCTTTATCGGTGTGGCCATGGTGGTATTCCTGAAGTCCCCCAAAGCCCATCATATCGGCAATATCCTGGCTGGTCTGGGTGTGCTGTTCATCGGTATGGATATGATGAGCGCTGCCATGTATCCCCTGCGTGAGTCCGAAGCTTTTGTTTCCCTGATGACCCGGTTCTCCAATCCGGTGCTGGGCATTTTGGTGGGTGCGATCTTTACTGCCATCATCCAGTCCTCCTCGGCCTCCATCGGTATTCTGCAGACACTGGCTAATAGTGGCTTGATCGGCCTTCGCGGCTCCATGTTTGTGCTGTTTGGTCAGAATATCGGTACTTGCATCACCGCCGTGCTGGCATCTTTCGGCACCAGCCGCAATGCAAAGCGGACGACGCTGATCCACTTGATGTTTAATCTGATCGGTACTGCCGTGTTTACAGCGCTGGCGCTACTGCTGCCTGTGGCAGAGTGGATCGAGACTTTGGTTCCCGGTGCCCCTGCCGGCCAGATTGCCGCTATGCACATCACCTTCAACGTTACCACCAGTTTGCTGCTGATCCCCTTTGGCACCTACCTGGCTTCTCTGGCAATCAAGATCCTGCCGGATACCAAGAAGCCTGTGGCTGAGATGACCATGGCAGATGTGCTGGCCGGCGATCTGTATCGCGGCCGCAGCCTGTTTGGTTCTTCCGCCATCCAGATGGATGTGCTATCCCATGAGATCCGCCGCATGATCGTGCTGGCCAGCGACAATGTGGACAAGGGCTTCGATGCCGTCCTCAGCCAGGGCAAAGCGAATATTGCCTCCCTCGAAGCGGCTGAGGAGTCTATCGATGTCATGAACAAGGAGATTTCTCAGTATATCGCCCGCATTCTGTCCTTTGAAAAGAGCGATGCAGACATTGCCGCCATTGAGGAGTACTTCTTGATCACCGGCAACACCGAGCGGATCGGTGACCATGCCATGAATATCGCAGAGTACACCAACATAATCCGTGACAAAAAGATCGCTTTTTCCCAGCAGGCGCAGGATGATATCCGCCAGATGCAGAGCATTACCGGCAAGATGCTGCGTAAAATGCTGGAAGAGCCGGCAGACACTACCGAATGGCTCAGTGATATCGCTGGCATGGAGCAGCAGATCGACGACATGACCGATTCTTTCCGCGAGCAGCACCTGCAACGCATGCGCCAAGGTCTGTGCTCCGAAGAAGCTTGCGTCCTGTATTCCGAACTGCTTACCGACTTCGAGCGTGTTGGTGATCACGGACTGAATATTGCCCAGTCCTTTGCCAAGATTGCAATGGCGAATTAAACCCGCATCATAAAAAGGCTGTTTCCCAGTGGGAAACAGCCTTTTTTCGTCATGAAATGACGGCTTATGATTACAATTTTACTCTAGCAGCTCTTGCAGCATTCGCTCCGGTGACTCCAAAAAACGCCGGGTCAGACGATAATGATCGGTCTGTTTATATTCCATTGGCGTGATTCCCCGCTGATCCAGCCACAACACCTGCGCACCGGGGAAAGCCATCAGCATGGGGGAGTGAGTTGAAATAATGAACTGCGCGCCTTGCTTGACCAACCGGTCTATGCTGCATAACAACCGTAGAATCCCGGTGGGGGACAAAGCAGCCTCCGGCTCATCCAGCAGGTATAATCCGTGACCGGAGAACCGGTTCTCTACCAAAGCCAGCAAGCTTTCTCCATGAGAGCGGCAATGCAGTGATTCGCCGCCGTAATTGTGTTCTGCGCCGATCTCATCGATGTTGGTGGCCAGATTATAAAAACTCTCAGCCCGCAGGAAAAAGCCGTCCTTGCGCATATACGGCCCTTTGATCACAGTCAGATGTCGATGGAGGTCTGAATGGGTGTTTGCAGTGGCAAAGTGAAAGTTTATCGTTCCACCTTCGGGATTGAAGCCCATGCCTGCGGCAATGGCCTCCAGCAGAGTGGATTTTCCCGCGCCGTTTTCTCCCGCCAAAAAGGTAACAGGCACAGAAAACTCCAGTTGTGCGCAGCGCTGTAAATGCTGCACCACCGGCAACGCATGCAGATAGCTGTTTTGCGGTACGGGAGCATTCAGTTTTAAGCCGCGTACATACAAATTGTTTTGCACAACAGCGCCTCCTTTCTCAATGCTGCTTCCAGTATAACAGAGAAGTAAGTGGAGAAAAAGTGCTTTTGCACTGGATTTTACAATGGGTTCACAGAGAATGCTGGAAATTTTGGAAAATGTCTTGTAAAATAATACCAGATTGATTATTTACAGGAGCGAATCTTATGGGAATCTTTTTGACCCTTGCGTTTTTGTTTTTCATCGGCAGTTTGGCAGGGTGGATCTTGGAATTGATATACCGCAATCTCAAGGATCCCAGCCGCAAGTTTATCAACCCCGGCTTTTGCACAGGACCGTATGTTCCGCTGTATGGCTGTGGCTTATGCCTGCTGTATTTGATTGCCACGCTGGAACAGCGGCAGCTGATTTCCGATCCTTTTTGGAACAAGGCAGTTCTGTTCTTGATGATGGCGGCAGCAATGACGCTCATCGAATATATTGCCGGTGAGTTTTGCCTGCGCGTGCTGAAGGTGCGGTTGTGGGATTACTCCGATTGTTGGGGTAATTTCCGCGGCATCGTCTGTCCTACCTTTTCTTTTTACTGGGCGATTCTGGGGGCACTGTATTATTTCTTGGTCCATCCGCACATCTTGGAAGCATTGCAGTGGCTCTCCCAAAACCTGGCGTTTTCTTTCTTCGTGGGATTGTTCTTCGGTGTGTTTATCTTGGACGTGGCACATTCGGCGCAGATTGTTGTCAAATTGCGAGCCTTTGCCGCTGAGCATCAGGTTGTAGTACGGTACGAGGGCATCAAGGCTCGTATCCGTGAAAACCAGCAGGAGCTGGCGACCAAGTATCAGTTCTTCCGCCCCTTCCGTTCCGACAAACCTCTGTCCGAGCTGTTAGAGGATATGCTGCAGGATATGCGCGACGATATCTGGGAAGACATTGAAGAAATCGTAGCCTGGCGGAAACAGTCCGGCCCCCGCCGCTGAAAGAGAGGAATCGTAAGATGGTGAAAATCCTGTTCGTGTGTTTGGGAAATATTTGCCGCAGCCCCATGGCCGAGTTTGCTATGAAGGATCTGGTGCGCCGGGAAGGACTGGAGACGCAGTTCGAGATTGCCTCTGCCGCAACCAGCACCGAAGAACTGGGCAATCCGGTTTACCCGCCGGCAAGACGCAAGTTGGCAGAGCAGGGGATCTCCTGTGCCGGAAAAACCGCCCGTCAGATCACCAAGGCGGATTATGCCCATTACGATTACATCATTGGAATGGATCACAGCAATCTGCGGAATATGCAGTGGGTATTTGGCGGCGATCCGCAGCACAAGCTAAGCCTGCTGCTGGATTATACCCATCGCCCCGGTCAGGTGGCAGACCCTTGGTATACCGGAAACTTTGATGCCACCTGGCAGGATGTTTCCGAAGGCTGCCGGGGCTTGCTGGACAAGCTGCGCAGGGAAGGAAAAGTGAAGTAAAGAAAAAACAGCACGCTGCGGCGTGCTGTTTTTGTATATGAAGATTGGTTATACAGCCTGGTTGCTCTGTTTTCCTGCTGCCAGCTTGCGGCAGAGGAACAGGATGGTGTACATGGCCGTCAGGGCAATGGCTGCCAAAATCACCAGACCGGGCAGGTGGGTGCCCATGTGCTCCTGGAACCAAAAGACCAGCGGAGTGCCTTCCTCGCCGTACATCAGGAACATAAAGTTGGTGTCAAAGATCATATTGAAGATATAGATGGGTACAGCCAGGCCCAGTACCAGCAGCACACACTTGGGCAGCTGCTTGACGTTGGGTTGCAGCTCGCCGCCAACGGTCATCATCACGGGATAAGCTACCAACAGAATGTGAACGGTAAAGCTGTGGATGGACATATAGTTCCAAACGGGCAGCTCCAGCCAGTTGGCAAAGAGAAGTGCCGCAGCAGCACCGGGAATGCAAATGCCATACAAGAAATTATCTACGGTCTTGGTGCGTTTCACAGCATGGACGGCAATCAGAATGATATTGACGCTGCACAAGTGAAGAGGCAGATGATTTACTGCGAATTGATTGGTCAGCATCAAAAAGAGATCTCGGGTCACTTCTTCCAAGACAATGACTCCGGCCATGATCACCTGAATCTTGCGGCGCAGCTTGGCATCTGCCTTGCGGTACCATAGAGAAACGCCGACAATAAAAATCACGGCTGCAGCCAGCCAAAGCAGGTGCTCGATGCCGTAGTGGGGGATTCCCAATCCCTCGGGCACGGTATCGCTGGTGTAAAAAAAGTTCTTCATCATTCTTTATTCCTCCAACAAAAATAGGAATGAAGGGAGAGCCTGCATTCCTGTATCATTCTTTATTTATTCCTTGGTATTGCCGGATAAATAGGTGTCAACATACCGTTTCATGGCAACAAAAGTGGCATCGCTGATAGCGTGCTCAATCTTGCAGGCGTCCTCTGCGGCGATTTCCCGATCGACGCCGATGGCGGTAAGGAACTGCGTCAGCATGGTGTGACGCTGATAGATTTTTTGGGCAACCTCCAAGCCGGTTTCGGTAAGTGCCAGATAGCCGCTTGTATCTACCGTTACATAACCGTCTTTCTTTAAAAGACCCAAAGCACGACTGACACTGGGCTTGGAAAACCCCATGTGTTCGCCCACATCGATGGCGCGCACCGAGGGTTTTTCCTGGGTCAGAACATAGATGGTCTCCAGATACATTTCACCGGACTCATGCAGGGGCATCGGTGCACCTCCTTTGGCTTGTCTTCATACATCAAAGTTACCACAAATCAGCAAAGATTGCAAGGCGCATTTCATTTGCCTTTGTTTCCCGCAAGAAAAATATCCCTTTTTTGGCGAAAAGCCTCTTGACAATTGACGGGATTTGCTTTATGATTAAGCGTGGTTAGCGAGGGCTAACTATTAATTGAGCGAGATAGTTAGCTGATGCTAACTTGTAAAAGAAAGAGGGAACCGCATGAAAACACTGCGAGAAATTAAGGTGGGACAGACCACCACGGTTGTAAAATTACACGGTGAGGGCGCCGTTCGCCGCCGCATTATGGATATGGGCATCACCAAGGGTGTTGAGATCTATGTCCGCAAGGTCGCACCGTTGGGCGACCCCATCGAGATCAATGTGCGCGGCTATGAACTGAGCCTGCGCAAGGCAGACGCCGAAATGGTAGAAGTCCTGTAAGCAAGAAGCGAAAGAGGGAACAAGCATGAGTTTTAAAATTGCCCTTGCCGGCAATCCCAACTGCGGCAAGACAACATTGTTTAACATTCTCACCGGCTCCAACCAATACGTTGGCAACTGGCCCGGTGTAACGGTAGAGAAGAAAGAGGGAGCCCTAAAGGGCCACAAAGATGTCATCATTCAGGACCTGCCCGGCATCTATTCTCTGTCCCCCTACTCCCCCGAAGAAGTGGTGACCCGTACATATCTGGTCAATGAACATCCAGATGCCATTCTGAACATCGTGGACGGCACCAATATCGAGCGCAACCTGTATCTGACCACCCAGCCCATCGAGCTGGGACATCCCGTGGTCGTTGCTGTCAACATGATCGATCTGGTGCGCAAGAACGGCGATCAGGTAGATCTGGAAAAGCTGGGCAAGGCTTTGGGCTGCGCCGTTGTAGAAATCAGCGCACTGAAGGGCGAGGGCTGCATGGAGGCTGCCGAAAAGGCAGTGGCACTGGCTAAAAATCACACCCATGGTGAGATGCCCCATGTGTTCAACGGCAGTGTAGAGCATGCCCTGGCACACATCGAAGAGTCCATCGAGGGCAAGGTCACCGGCAATTACCTGCGTTGGTACGCCATCAAGCTCTTCGAGCGTGACGAGATGGTGCGCGGCGAACTGCAGCTGGATGACGAGATGCTCGCTCATCTGGAACGGCACATTGTGGATTGTGAGCGTGAAATGGACGACGATGCCGAAAGCATCATTGCCGACCAGCGCTATACCTACATTGGCAATGTGGTGAACAAGGCGGTAAAGAAAAAGGCGGCCAAGCATGCCATGAGCCTGTCCGACAAGATCGATGCTGTTGTCACCAACCGCATTCTTGCCCTGCCCATCTTTGCCGGCGTGATGTTTTTGATGTATGCCATCGCCATGGGCAGCTATCACTTCTCCATCGGCACCATGGGCACCGACTGGGCCAACGATGTGCTGTTTGGCCAGTGGGTTCCCAATCTGTTTGATAAGATCCTCACCGGTCTGGGCGTCAGCGGCTGGCTGTACGGTCTGGTCATGGACGGCATCGTGGCCGGCGTGGGCGCCGTGCTGGGCTTCGTGCCTCAGATCCTGGTGCTCAGCTTCCTGCTGAGCATTCTGGAGGATGTGGGCTATATGTCCCGTGTGGCCTTTATCATGGACCGCATCCTGCGCAAGTTTGGCCTGTCCGGTAAGAGTATCATCCCCATGCTGGTAGCTACCGGCTGCGGTGTACCCGGCATTCTGGCGTCCCGCACCATCGAGCAGGAAAATGATCGCAAGATCACTGTTATGACCACCGGCTTTATTCCCTGCGGCGCCAAGATGCCCATCATCGGCCTGTTTGCCGGTGCTGTCTTTGGCAACTCTCCTCTGGTAGCAGTGTCTGCCTTCTTCATTGGTGTGGCTGCAGTGGTAATCTCCGGTGTGCTGCTGAAGAAGTTCAAGGCCTTTGCCGGCAAGCCCGCTCCCTTTGTTATGGAGCTGCCTGCCTATCATCTGCCTTCTCCCCGCAACATTGCCCGCACCACCATGGATCGCGGCATGGACTTTGTGAAACGCGCCACCACCATCGTTCTGATCAGTTCTATTATTCTGTGGTTCCTGCAGACCTATGGCTTTGTGGGCGGCGTCTTTGTTGCCGTTGAGGACAGCAATGCCTCTCTGCTGGCGGCTCTTGGCAATGCCATCGCCTGGATTTTCTATCCTCTGGGCTGGATGGGTGATATGGCCTGGAAGGCCACGGTGGCAACCTTTACCGGTCTGATTGCCAAGGAAGAGGTCGTTATGACCTTTGGTACGCTGTACAACTACGCCGGCGAGCTCAGCGAATCCGGCAATGAGATCTGGAGCCTGGTGGCGGCTGACTTCGGCGCCATCCGTGCTTACAGCTTCATGATCTTCCAGCTGCTGTGCGCTCCCTGCTTTGCGGCAATGGGCGCGATCAGGCGTGAAATGGGCAATGCCAAGTGGACCGCGGGCACCATTGCTTACATGTGCGGGTTTGCCTATGCGATTTCCATGATTGTCTATCAGATCGGTGGTCTGTTCACCGGCGAAGCCAGCTTTGGCATCATGACCGTAGTGGCAGTTGCCGTACTGGCAGGTCTGCTGTATCTGGTGTTCCGCAAGGGCTACCAGCCCAAGCAGAACGAAAGAAAGTCTTCTGAAGATCCCAAGGTCGGCGTTTAATAAAACAGAAAGGAGGGCACTGTCATGCCCGGATTCGGAGATGTTCTTGTCATTGCTGTCATCGGACTGGCGGTGTTCTTCGCTGTTCGATCTCTGCGAAACGACCGCAAAAAAGGCGGCTGCGCCGGTTGTTCCGGCTGCAGCGGTCACTGTGGCAGTTGTAGAATGAAACAATAAGACCAAAGGCACGGGAGTTTTCTCCTGTGCCTTGCATCTTGTTCGCACCTGTGGCATAATAAACGTAATCATCCCGAAGGAGGTCTCCCCATGCGATTTGAAGAACTGCTTTTAAAACGGCAAAGCTGCCGGAATTATGACGATGGCCGCCCGGTATCCGAGGCCGATATCCGCGCCTGTGCCGAGGCCATGCGACTGGCACCCAGTGCCTGTAACGCGCAGCCCTATGAAATCACTGTTTGCCAAGGTGAACTGGCTGCACAGGTAGCAAAATGCACCCAGGGCATGGGTATGAATGCCTTTGCTGGCAAGGCACCCTGCTTTTTCGTGGTCAGCGAGGGAGATTATAACATTACCGCCCGCGCCGGAAGCAAGGTGAAAGATCAGGATTACCGCAGCGTAGACATTGGTATCGCTGTGGCGCAAATGACCCTGCAGGCTGCCGATCTGGATCTGGGCACTTGTATTCTGGGCTGGTTTGATGAAAAGAAGCTGGTGAAGCTGCTTGGACTCAAGGGCCGTGTCCGCATCGTGATTGCGTTGGGCCATCCGGCAGAGGGAGACCCCATCCGCCCCAAGGTGCGGAAAGAGATGGATGCCCTGGTAAAGTTTAAGGACACTGCAGAAGAATAAGAGAAACAGAAAGACCAACGGAAGTGCTTCCGTTGGTCTTTTGCTTACTGTGGAGGATGCCGTTCTTTCCCGGTGAGAATGGCGGCCAAAATGCCGCAGGGAATGGACAAAGCCGTGGAAAACATAAAAGTTAAAAGGAAGATAGATTCTCCAATGCCGACATTCAGATGGAATATTTCAGCAAGTGTCCACAACAACATTGGAGACACAATGCCGGCCAGACAGACAAGAAACAGCGTGATAAACACCTGTCTGGCAGAGGGGCGCTTTCGCTGGAGCTTGGTCAGCAGTGCATCCATATC